>JBCCIP010000062.1:0-31301 GCA_039111475.1 Pseudomonadota bacterium
ATTACTAAACCTGTTACATCGTGCCCTTTTTTTCGCTTGCCGTAGGACTCGTCTTTCCGAGTCGAGTCGACACATGCGCGACACGACGCGGTACTGCAGCGACATTCTCCTTATCAGTATCTGCGTTGTCAACAATTAGTTTTGGAAAATAGGCACTTAGGCACGATTTATGCGTATCTGCTCGCGCCGGCCTATGCGCTGCTGTCCAACCGCCCAAAAACCTCGTAAATAGCTGCTCGCAGACTTCCCTAAAAGGACCTACTGCTGGGCCCAAAAAGGTCCCCTTTTTGAGGTTTTGAGCTGGCGGCGAGCAGCAAATGGACCTCATATCGGAACCAGGCCTGATTTCAGACAGGATATAAAAAATTGGAGCTGGCGAGAGGAGTCGAACCCCCGACCGGCTGATTACAAATCAGCTGCTCTACCAACTGAGCTACGCCAGCAAAAGCGGTTGTGGTCCAACACACCTGACCACGAAACGGCGGGCATTCTATTCGAAGTTACCCGCGGTAGCAACGAAGTCGCAGTATTTTTGCTCTAAAGCCAGGTCACCGTTGTCGGAACGGAAACGTTCCCACGCTTCTTCGCTAAGTTTGTCGAATTCTCTGGCTCTCACCACGCCCCAGTATTCTTCGATATTTCGTGGTACCACTTGCATCGCAACCCGGTAATCTTGCCCCAAATGTTCTTCCACAACTTCCCTAGCGGTCTTTTCTTTAGAATAAAAGCCAAGCGAGATGCCATTCTCCAGCTCGCCTTCAGCAATGATGAAGCTGTCTACGTTCCGCTGCTGCAAATTACGCAGCAATTCTACAGCCGCTTGCCGCGTTTCCATTGGCACGGCATACACCCAGTAGTCTGGCGCAACAGGCGTGGCTATTTTTTGCACAAACAAATCAACACCCGTCGCTCTTAGGCGGGTCTGTATGTTGCTCGCCAATTCACTCTCTTCGAAAGGACCCAGCTTCCAGCACATTTCGTTTGCAGCATAGTCCTGCGGTACTTGCGACTCGCGAGATCTGGTATCGTTTTGCGTGTCTGCGACCAACTGCAATTCAGGGGCGTTAACGTGGCTGAGCGCAATCTGCTGCTCAATTGACTCGGTTCGAGTGCCCGATTTTTCGCCAAATGCAAGATGCCAAATCCCGAACACTACATTCAGAACAAGCAAGAAAAAGAAAATGGAGCGCATGCATAACGTCCGGCTGGGTACCTATTAATCATGGCAACGACAGCGCCAAGCCGTCAAGTACTAGATCCGGCACAAGTGTGACTTTCGCCCTCAGTGCCGGTAGCAGCCATTGTGCGTCACCGCCGCACAGGAAAAACAGACATCCCGAGTCTTGCTCATCCATACCGAACGATTCATGTATCGCACCGACCATCATGTGCAAGACGCCATTGACAACTGCGTCTTCGGTACTTCGACCCAACTCCAGCTGACCACTATTGGACTGGGGGTCAAATAGAACTTTCTCAGTGTTGCGCTGCAAGGAGTCAAGCAACAGCGCGCGGCCCGGCAATATCAGGCCTCCTTCGTGCTGGCCATTCCCCGCAATATAATCAATGGTGAGTGAGGTACCACAA
Source organism: Pseudomonadota bacterium (assembly GCA_039111475.1). Taxonomy (GTDB): domain Bacteria; phylum Pseudomonadota; class Gammaproteobacteria; order Pseudomonadales; family JAUIET01; genus JAUIET01. The sequence continues at coordinate 1,588 of JBCCIP010000062.1, forward strand.
TCAATCACACAGATTCGATCAGACGAAGACGTCTCTCTATGAATACTGAAAGCCGCCAGCATGGCCAGCCAACGATCAACTCCCATGGCGGCAGGGCTTACATAACTGTTGCTCACGCCTGCACATTGCAAAACGCTTTCGGCGTACTCAGCTCGCAGTGACAGTGCATTAGCGAGACCGTTAATAGCTGGCTTCAGCGAATCCGCCACACTTGCAACGCGCAAGCGCTTGCATGCCGTCATTTTGGCTAGAGTATCCAGGCCATCCGTATAAAATTCATCATGCGAATAACTGCCTCTGCCGCAAACCCCATCAGCGTCAATGGCTCGCCATTTAAGCCGGCTATTGCCTATATCTAACTCCAGAATCATTCGATACTCCGTGCACGAACCGACACTTCTCCGCCGTAAATGAAATGCGTTTGCTCATCGAAGAACACCAGCAAGGCACCGTCATCTGCAACGCCAAGTGCGTTGCCCGGTATTGTGCCGTCTTTCATATACAGATCGACACTCTGACCACTCAAGTAGTCGAATTGGTCCCAACGGGCTTTGAACGCCGCAAATCCGTCTCGCTCAAACAACTGAAGCATCTTGCACAGGCCAAGCGCTAACTCAGCAATAATCTGATTCCTTGAGGGGCAATCTTCCAGCTGGGAATACACATCCGTCCAGGGCTGGTCTATCTCTTTCGACTCTAGTTGCGGTACCGCCACATTCAAGCCAATACCCATTACCACACTGGGACGACCATCCTTACGCATTTGCATTTCTAACAAGATCCCACCCAGTTTACGCTGTTCACAGAGCACGTCGTTTGGCCACTTCAATGCCACATTGGATAATCCCATGCTATCCAGCAACTCCGCGACCACTACACCTACGGCAAGGCTGAGTCCATCCAATCCCTGTACCTCATCGAAGTGCCACAACATAGAAAAATAAATGCTGGTCGATTGGGGACTGTGCCAGTATTTGCCACGCCGCCCTCGCCCAGCAGTTTGCTGCTCCGCCAGCCACACCGAACCAGACGCACTGGATTCCGCTGCCCGCAGAGCAGCCGCATTCGTGGAGTCAATTGACTCAGACACCAAGAATTCTGGCCTAACAAGCAAATCTTGGGCATCCAACATTGCAAGTATTTCGTCAATCTCACGCGCGTTTAGCGGGTTGAGGACGGCGGATTTAGGCATTGCGAATACTAAGGCCGCCATCCACCAACAGGGTAGCGCCGGTAATGTAGGATGCCGCAGGCAGTACAAGACTTAGCGTGGCATGAGCAACTTCTTCAGGTTCTGCGTAGCGCCTCAGCGCGGTACGCCTATTTGCAAAAGTCTGTTTGTCGTGCTCAGGAATGCCCGCAGTTATCTGCGTTCTAATCGGGCCAGGACATACGCAATTAACGGTGATGCCTTCTTTTCCCAGATCTACCGCCATCGCACGCGTTAAGCCCATTGATGCATGCTTGGCAACAACATACGCACTGCCATAACGGGTGGCTCCGTGAGCTTCGGTTGAGGCCACGTTGATAATGCGCGGGTGTGCGGCGGCACGCAATGCAGGCAACGCAGCACGAATCGCCCAAGCTTGTGCGCTGCTCATCACCGCCAGCGACGCGTCCCAGGCTTGCGCGAAATTATCACCATCAACAGTGGTCGGAACGATTAAGCCCGCATTATTGATAAGAATGTCCAACGCAGAGAAGTGCTCGATGCCCTGCTGCACGGTTCGCTCAACATCCTCCCTTACCGACAAGTCCACAACAGACGAGAAAACCTCAGCTCCCACTTGCTTAACCTCAGCAACGACTTCAGCCAGACCTGCTTTATTAATGTCCAGCAGAATCAATCTAGCGCCTTCATCAGCGAATAAGTGTGCGGTTGCTCTGCCCATTCCACTTGCAGAACCTGTGATTAAAGCCACGCTTCCGGCGATTGAGCGGCTGAGCGCCGTTAAACGTGGCTTATCTGGATTCGACATGCAATTTTCTCGCGGTTTATGACGTAATGTTTATTGTACCGTAGCATTGGCGGGTCTCTAAGCGAATGCAGATTAAGTACAGCAAACAAGCAATCTATGCCGGTGCTGCTGATACAATATCAGCATGCCTGATAGCCGCCGACATTTACCGTCTGTTGACCAAGTTCTGCAACACTGCCATGAATTGCTCACCAATTGGGGCCACCCCCAAGTCAGTGGATTTGTACGAGAGGAGCTTTCGAGACGCAGAGCTCGCGTGCAACAAAATGCTACTGCAGACGAACCGACGCTGTTGGCTGTGGACGACATTGTGAATTCCGTAGGTCTGCTTCTGGAGCAGCGAGACCAGTCAACTTTAGTGCCTGTATTCAATTTGTCTGGCACTATTTTACATACCAACCTTGGCCGAGCGGTTTTGCCGGAGGCAGCAATCGATGCCATGAACCAAGTGGCACGCAGGGCAAGCAATCTGGAATTTGACCTCAGCACTGGTAAGCGTGGCGATCGCGACGATCATATTGAGTCGCTACTTTGCGAATTGAGCGGCGCTGAAGCCGCCACCGTAGTCAATAACAACGCGGCGGCAGTGCTATTGGTTTTAAACACACTGGCGATCAATGCAGAAGTACCCGTGTCGCGCGGTGAGCTAGTGGAAATTGGCGGTTCATTTCGAATACCCGATGTGATGGCAAGAGCCCCCTGCAAGCTTGTGGAGGTAGGAGCCACAAACCGGACGCATCTGAAAGACTATGCGAACGCAATTAATGAACGAACAGCATTGTTGATGAAGGTGCATACCAGCAACTTTTATATTCAGGGTTTCACCAAGTCGGTAGCTGAAGCCGATTTGTCCGAGCTCGCTAAACAACTTTCCCTGCCATTTGTTATCGATCTGGGTAGCGGCAACCTAGTTGACATGACTCAGTTTGGGCTTCCAGCAGAACCCACGGTTAAACAGTCTCTGGATTACGGTGCCGACCTTGTGACCTTCAGCGGCGACAAGCTATTGGGCGGGCCGCAATGCGGCATTATCGCTGGCCGCAAAGATCTGGTAGAAAAAATTAAGGCCAATCCATTAAAGCGAGCATTGCGCGTAGATAAGCTAACCATTGCCGCGTTGACTGAGGTATTGAAACTTTACCGGCATCCAGAGAAGCTAATCGCTGAATTACCCACGCTAAGGCAACTGAACAAGAGTGCGGCTGAAATTGAGGCGCAAGCCCAACGCCTGTTGCCCGCGTGGCAAGCGATTTTACCAGCCCAATATATTTCCACCGTTGAGCCCAGCGAAAGTCAGGTAGGCAGTGGTGCATTGCCGACGAGCAGCCTTTCAAGCTATGCGCTATGTACGCGCGCATGTAGCGATAAACAAGTTTCACAGTTACTAGCCAACGCACGCGCCTTGCCAACACCGGTAATTGGCAGACTAAACGATGGCTGCTTTAGCCTGGATCTCCGCTGCCTTGAAGACGAAGCCATATTTATTAACCAATTGCCTCTACTGGGCGATGCGCTAAAGCAATGATTGTGGCCACAGCCGGCCATGTAGACCATGGTAAAACGTCGTTAATAAAGCAACTTACTGGCGAAGACACCGACACTCTCGAAGAGGAAAAGCGCCGTGGCTTAACCATCAACTTGGGTTTTGCGTTTCTGGATACCGATTCTGATGCGCGAATCGGCTTCATTGATGTGCCAGGACATCGACGTTTTATTAATACGATGATAGCGGGTGTTGGCGGCATTAATCTGGCGATGTTGGTGGTTGCTGCGAACGAAGGACCAAAGCCGCAAACGCTGGAGCACTTGGAGGTTCTGAAGCTGCTAGGCGTGAGCAATATTATTGTTATTGTGAGCTTCATCGATGCGGCCGACGCCGGACAACGTTCGCAATCAGAATCTGAAGTACTGACACTATTCACTAACGCCGGGCTATCACCACCCAAATTATTTGGTGTCAGCAATGTGACGGGGGAAGGAATCAAGCAGCTAAAAGATCATCTCTTGTCCACAGCACGTTCAGTAATCACAGTTTCCGCGGATGAGCACTTTCGAATGTTCATCGACAGATCTTTCATTCTGACTGGAACGGGTCTAGTTGTCACCGGCACCGTACGCTCCGGCGAAGTGCGGAATGGCGATCAGCTCGTTATAAATCCACATAATTCAATAGTTAGAGTGCGATCCCTGCACGCCGAAAATAGAGAAAGTGACGTCGCAGTGCGCGGGCAACGTTGTGCACTGAACCTGGCCGGTGGTATTGACGCTACCAAGCTGGAACGCGGCAACCTATTACACGACAAAAAATTGTCGCTCGTGACTGATAGAGTTGATTGCTGGTTTGACCAATCTCTGCAAAATGACAAACCATTACGACACATGCTGCCAGTCAAGCTTTACCTTGGCGCACAAAAATTATCGGCGAAATTCGTTGTTGCCCAAGGCAAAACGGCTAAGCGAGAGTTTCAAAACAAGGGCTATTTGCAACTACAGCTATCGTCACCCATCAGCTGTTGTTATGGCGATCGATTCCTGCTCAGAGACGATAGCGAAGAGTTCATTATTGGCGGCGGGTACGTGGTTAATCCATTTGCGATTCGCAACAGAGCAATGGGCCAGGAGTGGCAAGACTATTTGCGCTCAATGGATCACAAGGAATTTATTACTTGTCTGAACGAACTGCTGTGTCATCACGCAAGTGAAATAAATTTGAGCCAACTAAGTCAAGCCAGAAATGTCCAACTAAATACAGCGCTCGAATACGCGGACCAACTTGATTCTGCTCTGGATGCGAAGCAATTCACTCACGAAAACCAGCGATTCGTTGTTGCGGGCAAGCTGCTTTCGGAGTGCATGATAGCTGCTAAATATTTCGTTACTGAATGGCACAAAAATAACACTCAGAAAGAGGGGGTACCTGTTCGCACTGTGCTGACAACAATGCTACCAGGCTATTCAGAAGGACTGTGTCTGGCGGCAGTATCAAATTTGGTGGCGTCAAGCGTATTCAGCCTGCAAGGAGGTCTGCTCGCTTTGGCTGGTCACAATATCCGCTTGACTACTGAACAGCAGGCTTTGTGGTCATCGCTGCAGAATATTCTAAGTAAAGCGGCTCCGGCCATTCCTACGTTTACCGAGCTTAAGGACGAAACCCGGCTGCCCGAAAAGGAGCTGCGAAATAACCTGGATTTTCTGGTTCACAAACGATATCTGCTGCGCATCTCTGAGCGTCGTGTTGCGCTACCAGAGTCAATGCTCAATTTCGCCAACTGCGCGAACGAGCTGGCAAGCGAGCTTAAGATGATCGAAGTTGTTGCGTTTAAGAACCGCGTAGCAATCGGGCGAAACTTATGCGTGGAAATCCTGGAATATTTCGATACCATACGTTTCACTCAACGTCGCGGAAACCATCGAGTGGTTCTTGATCCGGAGGTGCCAATCAAACTTTTTTCATAGTGGCGAGAAACGGAAGAGCGATGTCCCTGGTGGGGTACCTGGTCTTCAAAACCAGTGAGGCGTTTTATAGACGCCTGGTGGGTTCGACTCCTACCTCTTCCGCCAATCAGTTTGCGACCGAAAAAGAGCACCTCATTGATAGCATATTTCGACTCCGTCGCTGTCCAATAACACGATGTCGTGACGATGTGCCTTAATTCCATGTGATAATAACGAGTACACCAAATCAAGGGAATTAATGATGAGAAACTCGCCTTTAATCAGCTATTACGCGCTTGCCCTGGTATTGGGCTGCCTACTTCAGTTTGCAAGCCCCGGTTACAGCGCAGAGCCTTCAAAAGGCACCGTACTAATCACCGGCGCTAATCGAGGTATTGGGCTGGCGCTAGCAGAACAATTTACCGAGCGTAAATTTAATGTGATTGGCACCGCTCGCAACACAGAAAAGGCGCAAGAACTCAAAGCGTTGGGAGCGACAGTAGAGCAGCTTGATGTGACCGATCAGGCGAGTGTTGACGCCCTGAAACAACGCCTCAATGGGCAAGCCATCGATATTCTGATTAACAATGCAGGTATTGTCGGGCACACCAGTAGAGCGCTGGCTGATCTTGATATTGACAAACTCTCCCAGGTTTATGAAGTGAACGCACTTGGCCCGCTGCGCGTGATCCAGGCACTGTTTGCCAATGTTGAGAGTAGCGAACAGCAACTAGTGATCAACATTAGCAGCACCATGGGTAGTATCGAGCGTAACACCTGGGGCTCCACGGTTGGCTATCGCGCCAGTAAAGCGGCGCTGAATATGATCAACAAAACAATGGCGGTAGATTACGGTAAACAAGGACTCACATTTGTGGTCATGCATCCGGGCTATGTAAAAACAGATATGAATGCCGGCGAGGGCCAGTATACGGCCGAGCAAAGCGCTGCTGGACTGACGGAAGTCATTAGCGGTTTGTCGCACGAAAACAACGGAATGTTCTTCGACCATCTTGGCAAAGAACTGCCCTGGTAGGGCGCTAGCTTTGAAGGATCATAGATTATTGCTTGGCGCGCCTGTTCGCGATCGCATTCTTGCAGATGTTCAGCAGCGCGTGCGACAAGCGAAGGCACAACACGCGATGGGTCGACTGGTGTCGATCAGCATAGGCGAGCATAATGAGGTGGGCGTTTATATTCGCAATCAGGCTCGCATCGCCGAGCAAGTTGATATTCGTTTTGACGCTCAGCACTGGTCTGGTGAACTCAGTCAGGAAGAGTGCAAGGCACGCATTATGGCAATGAATGACGACGCGGATGTGGTCGGCATCATTATTCAACGGCCTGTGAGCAACCACATCAATATTAGATCGTTGCAATCGGCTATTCACCCCCTTAAAGATGTGGAGGGCATGAGCCCAGCATCCATTGGCAATATCGTCTATTCAGACATGGCGCTAGCCCCTTGCACAGCAGCCGCGTCGGTCGAGTTAATACGCGCTACTGGTCTGGATATAAATGGCCTTGAAGTTGTAATGATTGGGCACTCTGAAATTGTTGGCAAACCTGCCGCCATGATGCTGATGGCCGAAGGTGCGACCGTCACGGTCTGTCACCACATGACGCGTTCGGTTGCGGCGCATTCAAGACGCGCAGACGCGGTGCTTGTCGCAGTTGGCAAACCAGGCCTATTGCGTGGAGATATGGTAAAACCCGGTGCGGCTGTCATCGACATAGGCATCAATCAAGTAGAAAACGAACACGGCGAAGTCTCCATCGTTGGTGATGCCGCGACCGACGAGATTCTGGATGTCGCCAGCTGGGTGACGCCCGTGCCTGGTGGCGTTGGACCGGTCACAGTGGCAATGTTGATGCGTAATGCATTGTCTGCGCATGAGCGCCAGTTGGATCTTGGCTGGCTGGATTAACACTGCAGAGCAACTGCCCAACACAGACAATCTCATACGTTTTCATCCGCTTGCTCTCGCACTTTTTCTATGCCATTCTCGCTGCAATTATGCTGCTAAAAATAACCATCTTGCAGTTGGATTCCGGGGGCTTTATCAATGTCTACGCAGCTCAGCGTTTCAGAGTACAACCAGCTTAAACATGGTTTTGACCGAGTTGCGTCACGCTCCTGGTCTATCCACACCCGTTGTTATCAAGACCGCAAGTTTCTTTCGGTTGACCGAGAACAGATTTTTCACCGTAGCTGGCAATATCTTTGTCATGAGCAAAGCCTGTCAAACAGCGGCGATTACGTAGCACTGAAAATACAAGGCCAAAGTGTTTTTGCGGTTCGTGGAGATGATGATGAGCTAAGGGCATTTTACAACGTGTGCAAACACCGTGGGCACGAACTGGTCACTGGTGAGGGAACGAAGAAATCGATTACCTGCCCCTATCATGCCTGGCGTTATGGCCTTGACGGAAAGCTACAAGGTGCTCGCCGCTCAGAGTTAATTGAAGGATTTGACCCCGGTACCATCTGTCTTCATGCGATCCGGGTAGAGGTGTTCTGTCATTTGGTGTTTGTGAACCTGGACCCTAACTGTGAGTCTCTCTCTACGCAGGCGGGTAATCTAAGTACTGAAATACAGCAATTCGCACCGGATCTGGGTCAGCTGAAACTAGCAAAGAAAATGTCATACACCATTGAGGCAAATTGGAAGGCAGTGGTTGATAATTTTCTGGAGTGTTACCACTGCCCGGTAGCCCACAGAGATTTTTGCTCTTTGGTTGAGATGGATACCTATAAGGTCAAAACTCATGGCATCTACTCTAGCCATATGGCAAAAGCCGGGCGATCCGAAAATTCTGCCTATGCAATATCTGATGCCAGCGTTACCGATCATGCCGTATGGTATTTGTGGCCAAACACCACCTTGATGCGTTACCCAGGGCGCGGCAATTTCATGGTGTGGCGATTTGTCCCGATAGGGCCCGAACAAACGTACGAGGAGTTCGATATCTTCTACACAACAAGTGAACCTACCTTGGAGGAAGAGCAATCCCTGGCGTTTATTGATAGCGTGCTGCAACCAGAAGATATTGCGCTGGTGGAGAGCGTGCAACGAGGCTTGCGAACACCAGCGTTTGATCAGGGGCGGTATCTGGTAGATCCAGGCGGCAGCGGACTGAGCGAACATGCAGTGCACCATTTTCACAGCCTGTTGTTAGACGCATATCGAGGAGCCTGTGAGTCATGAGCGCACAATGCCTCGCGGGCAAGGTGGCCGTGGTCACCGGTGGTTGTGGTGGAATTGGTTCGGCCATTTGTGAGCGATTTCTTTTTGAAGGTGCAATAGTCTATGCGGCTGATTTGGAAGAACGATCGTCAGCTGCATTATTTCAGCCGCATGACGTGACGTGTGAGCAAAGCGCCAAGACGCTAATGAAGCGAGTTGCAGAGGAACAAGGAAGTTTGCATATTCTAGTCAATGCGGCTGGTATTGAAATCGAATACAGCATTGAAGAAACCAGCCTTGAAGATTGGAACAGAACGTTTGCAGTGAATGTTACTGGTACATTCCTCACAAGTAAGCACGCCCTACCATTAATGCGTGCGGCTCTCGGTGGTTCAATTATAAATTTTGGCTCTTACGACGGATTCATAGCCGATCCACAGCTGGCCGCATACTGCGCCTCAAAAGGTGCTGTGCACGCGTTGACCAAGGCCATGGCGTGTGACCACGGTTCGGACAATATTCGAGTAAATGCTGTGTGCCCCGGATATATCGACACGCCAATGCTGCAAAGTTTTTTCGGCGAGTCAGGAGACATTGAAAGTCTGAGACAGCAGGTGCGCAACGTGCATCCGCTAAAACGCTATGGCACACCTAAAGATGTTGCCAATTTAGTGAATTGGCTTGCAGGTGATGAAGCGTGTTATGCATCCGGTCAACTATGGGTGTTAGATGGCGGTCTGACTGCCCAGGTTCAACAGATGAAATTATGATACGTCCTAGAGATGCCAATGAGTAGACTCACAGGAAAAAATGCGCTGGTCACGGGTGGCCGGCAAGGGATCGGCCGCGCTATTGTTGAAGCCTTGTTCGCAGATGGCGCCCAGGTGATGACCTGTGGTCGCGGCGCACGACCTTCTAAGCTATCACATGAGATCACCTGGCACACGACTGACGTTGGTAGCAGTAGCTCTGTTGCAGATCTTACAGAGGCTGTCTTGGCGCAGTTCAGCACACTGGATGTTCTGGTCAATAACGCCGGGGTTCAGATTGAAAAAAACATTCTCGATACCAGCGATGATGACTGGGACCTTCTAATGGGTGCAAACGCCAAAGGTGTCTTTAACTTATGCAGGGCAATGATCCCCGTAATGGGCGAAGGTGGATCGATCATAAACATTGGCTCAATTTCCGCGAACATCGCAGACCCCTCAATGGCTTTGTATAACGCCTCCAAGGCATTCGTGCATGGCCTAACCCGCTCTATCGCCGTGGATCATGGCCCGCGTGTTCGATGTAATGCTATCAGCCCAGGCTGGATACTCACAGGCATGAGCGATGCCGCCTTTGCGCAAGCGAGCTGCCCAGAGAGCGCGCAAAATGATGCCATCCAACGGCACGCTGCTGGAAGACTGGGCAAGCCAGAAGATGTAGCCAAGTTGGCTTGCTGGCTGGCCTCGGATGATTCGGAATTCGCTACCGGGCAATGTTATGCAATAGACGGTGGTCTTAGCGCAGCCTCACCCTTGCGGCCTGGCCTTTTTTAAGCCGGAGAATAATTATGAGTACTGAAAGTAAACCCAACAACATTCTGATTGTTATGGCGGACCAACTGACAGCCTTGGCCCTGGGTTGTTACGGCAACCCGGACGTCGTGAGCCCGAACATAGACACACTGGCCGAGCAGGGCGTAGTGTTTGATGCCGCCTACAGCAGTAGCCCGCTGTGCACTCCAGCACGCTATGCGTTTATGACAGGTCAGAACATTTCGCATTGCAAAGGCTACGACAACGCCTCATACATGCCCGCCACTATGCCAACATTCGCGCATTACATGCGACTGATGGGTTTCAAAACTTGTTTGTCCGGCAAAATGCATTTCGTTGGACCCGATCAATTGCACGGCTTTGAGGAACGAGTGACAACAGACGTGTATCCCGCTGACTTTGGCTGGGTACCGGATTGGCAGAACGCCGACGAGCGCATTAATCTTTGGTACCACAACATGTCCAGCGTCAAGCAGGCGGGTGTGGCCAGCATTACCAATCAATTGGCGTATGACGACGAGGTAGGCAGCCAGGCCATGCGCGTGATTTACGATCATGCGCGCAGTGAAGACACGCGTCCCTTGTGTCTGGTCACAAGCTTTATTCACCCCCATGACCCATACGCCACGCGGCAAAAATACTGGGATTTGTATGATAGCGTAGACATCGCATTGCCTTCGGTGCCCAGACCGGCAGAGCCAGACGCGCACAACAAGCGTTTGGAAAAAGTAATTGCACTCGATGCCGTAGAATTATCTGATCAGCAAATCATCGACGCGCGACGCGCCTATTATGGCAATGTGAGTTTCGTCGATGAGTGGCTGGGTCGCTTGCGTGCAACCCTGGACGAATGTGGCATCGCGGAGAACACGACCATCCTGTTCACCTCTGATCATGGCGATATGTTGGGCGAATACGGCCTGTGGTACAAAATGAGCTTCCGCGAGTGGTCATGTCGTATTCCGCTGATTGTCCACCAACCTTCACGTTACCAGCCACGCCGAGTTTCGCAGCCAGTAGCCCAAGTGGATATCTTGCCGACGCTGATGGATATTGCCCATGAATCCACAAGTGCAGCTAAACCTCCCGCGATCGATCCGTTGGCTGGCCGATCATTGCAGGCACTTTGCGAAGGAGATAGCACCACCGATACCAACCGCGCAGTCAGCGAGTATTGTGCCGAAGGTACTTCAGCGCCCATGCTGATGATTCGTGAAGGACACTTTAAGTACATAGCTTGCGAAACGGATGAAGAGCAGCTGTTTGATCTAGTAACCGACCCCAACGAACAGAACAATCTCGCGACAGATGAGCCTCATGCCAATCGACTGCTGGCTTTCCAACAGCAAGCCAGCCAGCATTGGGACGCTCAAGAAGTGAAAGCTGCCGTGATTGCGGACCAGGAACGGCGTCGCTCGGTGCATGCTGCGCTCAGAATCGGCCGATATCAGAGTTGGGACTTTAATCCTGCGCGAGATGCGTCCAGCGAGTACACTCGTAGCCATTTGGATCTAACGAAGTTCGACATAGTCTCCCGATACCCCAGACCCAAGCCTTTTGAGCCAGATTTCACATAATCGGTCAGAAAACGCCGCTAAACCCTCAAAAAAACCTCGTTTTTCTCAAAATTTCAGGCGTTTCCCCGCCTATTCTGCTGTACACTACCGCGCCAAATTTTTACCCAGATATCAACTATTTATCACATTCAGCGAGTGGAGCAATGACAGACTTATCCTTATACAGAAATATCGGCATTTTCGCGCACGTAGACGCGGGAAAGACCACCACCACTGAGCGTATTCTAAAACTGACTGGAAAAATCCATAAAACCGGTGAAGTACATGATGGTGCCGCCACCACTGACTTCATGGAACAAGAGCAGGAACGCGGTATTACTATTCAGTCGGCGGCGACTACTTGCTTCTGGAAAGACCACCGGCTCAACATCATCGACACCCCTGGGCACGTTGATTTCACGGTAGAGGTGTATCGTTCATTGAAAGTACTCGATGGCGGCGTTGGCGTGTTCTGTGGTTCTGGCGGTGTTGAGCCACAATCTGAAACAAACTGGCGATACGCGAACGAGTCTGAAGTAGCTCGAATAATCTTTGTGAACAAGCTTGACCGCATAGGTGCTGACTTCCTGCGCGTTGTCGACCAGGTTAAGAAAGTGCTGGGCGCCAACCCATTGATCATGACCCTGCCCATTGGCCGGGAAGATGGTTTTGTCGGTGTGGTCGATGTTCTGTCTAAGAAAGCCTACGTATGGGATGACACCGGCTTGCCGGAAAATTATGAAGTGGTTGATATTCCAGCGGATATGGTCGACGACGTTGAAATGTATCACGAGCAATTGATTGAGACAGCCGTTGAGCAAGACGACGACGTGATGGAAGCCTACCTGGAAGGTGAAACGCCTTCGATGGAAGACATTAAACGCTGCATTCGCAATGGCACGCGCACCATGGACTTCTTCCCTACCTATTGTGGCTCGGCGTTCAAAAACAAGGGCGTTCAATTAGTGTTGGACGCGGTTGTCGACTACCTGCCCAGCCCAACGGAAGTTGACCCACAGCCTTTAACAGATGAAGCGGGCGAGCCAACGGGTGAAGTAGCAACAGTATCTACTGAAGAGCCACTGCGGGCATTGGCATTCAAAATTATGGATGACCGATTTGGCGCATTAACTTTCGTGCGTATTTATTCAGGTGTGCTGGAAAAAGGCATGACCATTCTCAACTCGTTTACGGGAAAAACCGAACGTATTGGCCGCATGGTTGAAATGCATGCCGACGACCGCAACGAAATCGACCGCGCACAAGCCGGAGATATTCTGGCCTGCGTTGGCATGAAGAATGTACAAACTGGACACACCCTGTGTGATCCGAATCATCCGTGCACATTGGAAGCAATGGTATTCCCAGAGCCAGTGATTTCTATCGCCGTTGCACCAAAAGACAAAGGTGGTTCTGAGAAGATGGGTATCGCTATTGGTAAAATGGTGGCAGAAGATCCCTCTTTCCGCGTTGCAACTGATGAAGACTCAGGCGAAACCATATTGATGGGTATGGGCGAATTGCACCTGGACATCAAGGTAGATATTCTGAATCGAACCTACGGTGTTGAATTGGAAGTTGGTAAACCACAGGTGGCTTACCGCGAAACCATCACTATGGCTGTAGAAGATTCCTACACCCATAAGAAGCAATCAGGCGGCTCTGGTCAATTTGGTAAAATTGATTACCGAGTTAAGCCCGGCGAGCCTGGCACTGGCTTTAACTTTGCCTCTACAGTTGTGGGCGGTAACGTTCCCAAGGAATTCTTCCCGGCCATCGAGAAAGGCTTTAAGTTGATGATGGAAGAAGGTCCTTTGGCTGGTTTCCCTGTGTTGGACGTTGAAATTGAGCTGTACGACGGCGCCTATCACGCGGTTGACTCTTCAGCGGTAGCGTTTGAACTGGCCGCGCGTGGCGCTTTCCGCCAGTCCATGCCCAAAGCAGGGCCACAAATCATCGAGCCTATTATGAAGGTTGACGTATTCACGCCTGAAGATCATGTAGGTGACGTCATTGGTGACTTGAACCGACGCCGCGGCATGATTAAGGATCAGGAACCTGGCACCACCGGCGTACGCATTAAGGCGGATGTGCCTTTGGCTGAAATGTTTGGCTACATTGGCACACTGCGCACAATGACATCCGGACGTGGGCAGTTCTCTATGGAGTTCGCTCATTACTTACCATGCCCTAACTCGGTTGCTGAAAAGGTAATCGAAGAAGAGAAGGCCAGACAAGAAGCGAAAAAGAAGTAAGCGTTTCTCTGAACGCGCTTCGTAGAGGCTCCGATCACATCGGGGCCTTTTTTTGCCCCGATTTTCGGATGGTCGAAACATAAGCCTGAGGCTCGAAGTGAGAAACGCTATGAAATTGGAAGATCTGACGGTAATCGACTTATCACTTTTCCTTCCCGGGCCTGCCGTATCACTGATGATGGCTGATCACGGCGCCAGGGTGATAAAAATCGAGAATCCTGCCTCACCGGAGCCGACACGGTCCAGCCAAATTTATCCCTGGACGCAGGGCGATAGCACGGTGATGTTTCGCACTACGCAACGCGGTAAGGAGAGCTTAACTCTGAATCTTAAGAGCCCCAAAGCGAAAGAATTGCTGCTGTCGTTGGCCGCGACTGCTGACGTGTTTATTGAGAGCTTCAGACCAGGCGTGATGAAACGCCTGGGAATAGACTATGACGTCATCCGCGCGATTAATCCGGCAATCGTATATTGCTCACTATCCGCCTTTGGGCAAGACGGTCCTTGGCGCGATAAACCGGCGCACGATACAGCAGCGGTTGCGGCCTCAGGTATTCTAAGTTTGACGCGCTCGCCGTCAGAAGAGTCTGGCCCTGCAATTATCGGCGTTGCGATTTCCGACATGCTGTCTTCTCATCTGGCTTTTGGCGGCATCATGATGGCGCTCTATCGGCGGCACACATCCGGCGAAGGAGACTACATCGATATCAGTATGTTTGAATCAGTGCTCAATGCCTCACCAAATATTGTCGGTCCTGTCTTCAGCAAAGGTCAAACACCCGATCGATTGTCTGAACGAATGCATGGTGGTAACGCGATGCTCAATATCTATGAGCTGAGTGACGGGCATCACATCGCTTTGGGCGGCGGTGAACATAAATTTGTACAGGAGCTGTTCGTCGGACTGGGTCGTCCAGAATTTATCGACGCAGTGGTCGGGCCTTCGGGAACCGGCCACCATGAAGCCATTGCGTTTCTGCGCTCCACATTCAAATCAAGGAGCCTACCCGAATGGCAGTCCTGGTTTGAAGGCCGCGATATTTGTTGGATGCCGGTAATGACGCTTGATGAAGCCTGGGATACAGACCATGTTTGGGCAAGAAACATGCGCGTACGCGACGATCTGAATAACGACCATATAGGCATACCAATCAAATTTCGGAATGAACCCGGAAATATACGCTTCGGCTTGGCTGAGCCAGGCGAGCATACAGAGTTAATACTCTCCCAGCTTGGTTGCTCGATTGATGAGATTTCAACGCTGCGTGCTGATGGGGCTATCTGAACCTGCTGAATTTCTGCATGTTGCCAACAACCCATCCATTGCTATTGCATGCAAGGCGTCTGGCATTTAGTTAGTTTCCACGCGAAACTGATAGGCAATTTGCTTAGAAAGCCACCGATGAATTCTAGTTGAAAATTGGCCAAACAGGTATCGGTTGTTAATTGTAACTGATGGACTGTGATCAGCTTACGGCATCAGAAACCGCAGAAAATCCTCGCTACTGATAACGTCGGCGTATTTTGCCTGCAGATCAAACAAATTTGCAGTGTGCGCCTTCAAATTGCGATCGCCAACTCCATCTTCAATCACAATCACTGGATAGTCGTATTGCAAACCGTCAACTGCAGTGGCACGTACGCAACCGCTGGTCGTCAACCCGGTCACAACAATTGAGTCAACGCTTTGAGCGCGCAACAGGGCGTCCAGATCAGTTTGATGAAATGCACTGGGCCAATGCTTCTCTATCAGGACCTCATCTGATTTGCGTTCAAGCTCCGGGTGAAGATCTACCCATTTAGAACCGGCCTCCAGAATATTCAAAGCCTTGATTCTTGCTCTGAATACCCGTGCCTGGTACTCGTTATGGTAAACAACGGAGGTAAAAAATATCGGTAGATTCTGTTGTCGAAACGCACGCAATATTTGTTTGTTCACTGCAATGACGTCGCTGCATTCAGCACCAAGCGGGCTTTCAGACTCAGTAAAGCCAAGTGACATGTCTACAACTACCAGCGCAGGGCGTTGTCCCATGCCAAGGCTTTCTGAATCAAGATCCACTGCAAGTATTCCTCAGCGAACGGGTTGCTTTAACTGCCGCCTGCCGCAAAGCTTGGTTTCACGGGTGCGGGTAAATTCGTTTCGGTTTCGCATCGCGCACGAATTTCCTCAAGGTCACCGCCGTGGTTAAACATTGGAACATCGTCACGAGCGCGCTGAAGTTTGGCGCGCAGTATTTCTGTCCGTTCAGAATCCACTTCGCCATCCTTCGTGATCACAACTCCGTATCTAGCAGCACCTTCAGCCGTTACAAGTCCACGATCAACATCTAACTTAACCAGTGTGGGGTCACGTTCATACGGATCACCCCAGCCGCCACCCCCCCAGGTGTTGAAGTACAATAAATCGCCTTTTTTGACTTTTATTCCTTCTATCTTTGCAGGCAGCCATTGTTCGGAACCATCGGTTCTTACAATGCGTTTGGTTGATCTTAAACCTGTTTCACCACCGAGCACGCCCCAGGGGTAGGTGAGCCAGCGCTCATCATGAATGCCAATGTCGCCGTCACACAGGAATCGGTACGCAACGCTCAAACCGTTTCCACCTCGGTGTAAACCTGCGCCTCCAGAATCTGGAATGGTTTCATAGCGTTCTATACGCAATGGAAAATAAGACTCAATAAACTCATTGGGTACGTTGGTAAAGCCTGGCCAAAGCGAGTGTCCGTCAGGTCCGTCGCCAACCGGTCTTCCAGGCACACCGCCAAAACCAATCTGAAACAGTTGGAACCACTCTCCGTTGTCATCGTAGCCGGAATAAAACAAGTGAGGGGAATCTGAAAATCCAGCGGCGTTCAGCATTGCTTCCGGTGCACCCATGCCGAGCAAAGCGCCCAATACATCAAAAATCCGACCCAATGCATGGGTTCGCCCAGAAAGCGCGGCCGGGAAATTCGGCTTTAACAAAGTGCCCTGCGGGATGTTTACATCAACGAGATCGTAGAATCCATCGTTAAAAACAATTTGCGGGTCTACCACATTAATCGTGAACGAACCGAAGAACATCTTGAACATGTCTTCGTTTAGATAGAAGTTCACCGAGCTTTGCGCCTGAGGGTCTGTACCATCAAAATCAAAGTGCGCAACATTGCCTTCGCGCCACATGGTGCACTTTATCTTGTAAGGCCCCATGCCCATGCCGTCATCGCAAATGTAATCCACAAACTCGCGCGGCTCTTCAGGAATGAACATTTGTATGATGTGCGCCATAGCATCGTAATTGCGTTGCAGCATGATGCTCATGGTGGAATAGAGAACATCATCCCCAAAACGTTCCGCCAATTCTACACAGCGCTTCGCTGCTGTGTTGCAAGCAGCGACCAGCGCGTTGAGGTCAAAACGATTCCACTGAGGTGTTCGAACATTGTGTAAAATAAGTTCGAGCAGATCGCTTTGTAAAACGCCCTTCTTATACAGCTTTGTTGGTGGAATACGAATACCTTCTTGATAGATGGTAGTTGCCTCAATAGGGATGGAGCCTGGGACCATGCCGCCATTGTCAGACATATGCCCGAACATTGCTGACCAAGCTATGTGTCTGCCGTCTTTGAATACTGGCACCAATACAACCCAGTCTGGCAAGTGAGATACGGCGGCATTGCACATATACGGATCGTTAGTGAGGATAATGTCACCTTCTTCAATTTCAGCGTCGTAGACTTCCAGGAAAGGTGCGATGAATGAACCGAACTGGCCAACCACCATCTTGCCTTCTTTGTTGGCGATCATGGGGAAACAATCACCTTGCTCGCGTATACCGGGCGACATCGCAGTTCTGAACAGTACTGCGTCCATCTCTTCGCGCGCATTGCGAAGAGCATTTTCTATGATATCTACCGTTACCCCATCGACTTCAATAGATTGCAGTGGGGCCAAGTTCGTTTCAATAAGTGTTGCAGTCATAGTCGTTTCCTTATTGAACAGGGTTAATGAGCAAGTTGCCAACCGCGTCTATCTCGGCTTTAAAGCCAGGCAATATGACTGTTGTGGAATCCATCTCACTCACAATAGCTGGCCCAGGAACCTCAAGCTTCATGTGCAGTTTGTTACGATCGTAAATTTTTCCTGCATGCCACCTGCCTTCGTAGTAAAACTCCGTATTCTGCAAAATACAATCTTCCAGTCTGGCAGATTTGTCGCCAACTGATTGCAAGTCAATATCTTGTGCTTTGGCTCTGGCAACGGCTCGAATCATAAGAATTTCATGGCCGTCTTCTAGCTTAAAGGTAAATAACTGCTCGTGTTCGGCATCAAATGTTTCAGTTAGTAAGGCAACACCTTTCGCATTGAGCTGCTCTTCATTGAAATCAACAGTGATTTGAAACGCCTGACCAACGTAACGAAGGTCCGCTTGATATGTGATTTGTTGATTTGAAGCTTCTATGCTATCAGCAACAAGTGAGCTGGCTGCTTTTTCCGCCAGTTCTTTCAAATCCCCACGCAGTTTCTTGTCACTTAGTCCCGCCGTCATTGTAAGGTAAGTACGAGCAGCCTCATCTTGCACCTGCGTGGTTGCATCACCGTAAGCACATAACACACCTGGACCTGGCGGAACAATGACAGGCCACGCATTGCTTAAGATGCCCAAGGCATTGGCATGCAACGGGCCAGCGCCACCAAAACCAACCAGTGCGAAATCTCTAGGATCATATCCCTGTTCTACGGACACCAATCGCAGTGCGCCGAACATCGATTCGTTAACTATTTTTACGATGCCTTCAGCTGCCGCCATCAATTCAATACCGCATGCGTCCGCTATTTTTTGAACCGCCTTCACAGACGCTTCGCGGTCGATTTCCATGTCACCACCAAGTTGAACATCTGACGGCAGATAGCCTAGAACTACGTTCGCGTCACAAACGGTTGGTGCTTCACCGCCTTTCATATAACACGCCGGACCCGGGACTGCGCCGGCAGATTCGGGTCCAACCCGCAGTGCCTTGGTGAGCTCTGGTACAAACGCTATCGAGCCACCGCCGGCCCCAACAGTGCGCACATCAACAGAGGGGGCACGAACGCGCACGTCCCCTACAATAGTTTCTCGTCGAACTCTGGCAATGGAGTGCTGAATCAATGCAACGTCCGTGGAGGTGCCACCCATATCGAAAGTAAGAATATTTTCAAAGCCAGCACGAGCGCAAAAATAAACTGCTCCAGACACACCTCCTGCCGGTCCGGACATCAACAGATTGACAGGAGACTCACCCGCGGCACGTGAAGAAGCCAGACCGCCATCTGAACGAAGAATGGATAGCTGCGTGCCTGCCCCCATTTTTTCGTCCAAAGCCGCCTGTAGATTTTGCACATATTTTGAAACTTGAGGTCGAACGTAAGAGTTAACAACCGTTGTCTCGGTACGTTCATATTCTTGCATCTCAGGAACCACGTCGCTGGAGATTGAAATAGGAATGTCGGTAAAAATTTCTGCGGCGATCTCTTGCGCGCGCCGCTCGTGTGCACTGTTTATGTAGGCGTTAATAAAGCAAATAGTAAGTGCCTCAATCGAACCCTTGTTACGCAACGCTAATAGATCTTCCCGGAAACGATCTTCATCCAGCGCATGCACAACGTCGCCCTTCGCCCCTATGCGTTCGTGTGCTCCAATAGTGAGCTCTAAAGCCGCCAGTAGCGGTTGCTTGACAAAGCTAACCCATCCACCGAGGCCACCAGGACAAAATGAGCGCGCTACTTGCAGAGTACTTTCGTAACCGGAGGTTGTGACAAGGCCCACTTTTGCTCCCTGCCCAGTAAGTACTGCGTTGGTAGCAACCGTTGTGCCATGCATAACCCGGCTTACATCATGGGGGTTAATTCCGGATTCCTCACAGATACGCGCAATGCCGTTGAGTACGCCCACCGATGAATCGCTCGGTGTGGAAGGAACCTTTGCGGTGAACGTTTCGCCACTGCGCTCTGCAATCAGTAAAAGATCAGTAAACGTTCCACCAACGTCAACGCCTAGCCGGTAAGTCATAGAACCCCCTGGTAAATCAATCTAGTGTTACTGCGTATTGTCATATTTCATCACAGATGTATCGCAGGCGGTCACTCAAGCGCAAGCTTGTTTCCTTAAATGCGGTTTGAGCCAGGGTTTCGAGCGTCCCCCGCTATCACTTGCGGTAAGCTCGCCGGCTAAATCCGATGCAATCATCAGTTCGGCAAGATCAACACCCGTTTCATAGCCCATTTCATGCAACATCATGACTACATCTTCTGTGGCGACGTTTCCGCTTGCACCCGGCGCAAATGGGCAACCGCCTAACCCGGCAATAGAAGCATCAAATCTACGAACTCCCTCCACCAAAGCCGCATAAACGTTAGCCAATCCCAGGGCACGAGTATCGTGGAAATGGCATGTTAATCGAGATGGATCGGTGTCAGCCAGCAAAAGGCGCATTAAGTTCGAAACCGCAGACGGATTCGCAGCACCAATGGTGTCAGCGATGACTACATTGCTAGCACCCAGCCTAAGTAAATTTGACGCTGCTTCGCATACGATGTCAGGGTCTGTAGCCCCATCAAACGGGCATTCAAACGCCACCGAGAGCGTCGCGAAAACGTCTATTCCATCGATACGCGAGCGACGGATGATTTCCTCAGCGTTCAAGTCGGCTTCCCTACGGCTCATGCCTACATTTTTTCTGGCCATTCCCTCACTGGAATAAAGTACCATAGCAACCGTATTTGCACCGGCCTGCTTAGCGAGTTCATAGCCTCTAACATTTGGAATCAATACGGAAAGATTCGCGTTTACATTGGACAGTGTATCTAAAATTTCCTCGCAACCTTTCATAGCTGGCACTACTTTGGGCGATACAAAGGCACCCACTTCGATGTTCGCAATGTTTGCATTTACAAGAGCATTTATTAATCTTATGCGCTGTTGGACAGTTAGAGTTTTGCTCTGGTTCTGCAAGCCATCGCGTGGGCCAACATCGTTAATTACTACGTAGTTGCTCATCCTGCAATGACTCCGGCGGCTTTCAATTGTTCAAGTTTTGCAGTGTCATAACCTAAAAGCGAATGAAAAACTTCGTCGGTATGTTCGCCTAGCAAAGGGGCTGGGGAAAAACTTTCTTCCCCGGTTCTTGATAGTTTGATCGGATTTCCTGGGCCTTTTGTTGATTTACCTGAAGGGTGAGGCAAATCGACAACCATATTGCGATGCAATACTTGTTCGTCTGCCAATGCTTGACTGAATCGATTAACAGGCGCGCAGGGTATTCTTTTTTCTTCCAGTTTTTCGATCCAATAAGCAACCGTTTCCTGCTCCAGCACCTCGTTCAATTTCTCATTAATCATTTCTCTATCTGACAATCTCCCTGGCTGGCCATCGTATTTAGGGTCACTGAATTCCGTAACGGCAACTACCTCCTTAAGATAGGTCCAGAAATTGTCGGTTATTACTGCAATCACGATAAAGCCATCGGAACAGCGAAACGTGTCATAAGGAACATGTACAAAATGGGAATTGCCTATTGGGTAGGGATCTTCGCCTGATAAAAAGTACATGGTGGCCATGTAATTCAGCAAAGATATCTGCGCATCCAGCATGGATATATCGATGTGCTGCCCGAGGCCGCTACGTTCCCGTTCGTATAACGCGGAAAGAATACCCATCACACCAAACATGCCGCCGCCCAGATCACCAATCGGAATTCCGGCGCGCACAGGACTATCTACATTTTGGCCTGTAATCGACATTCCACCGCCCGTCGCTTGCGCTACTTGATCAAAGGCCGGACGCTTGTGCTTGGGACCATCGGATCCAAAGCCTGATACGGTACAGGTGATAATGCGCGGATTTATTTTGACAAGTGAAGCGTAATCTATTTTTAATCGCTTGGGCACGCCTGCGCCGAAGTTGCTGATAACAATATCAGCTTCCTTCACAAGGTCATAGAAAACCGCCAGTCCTTCAGCTTTCTTTAGATCAATAACCGTGCTCTTCTTATTTCTATTTAGAGTTATAAAATAAGCGCCCATGCCTTCAAGTGAGTTTCTGGGGTCACCTGCCAGCAATTTTCGTGTTCCTTCACCTTGCATTGGTTCGACTTTAATAGTCTCTGCACCCAAGTCAGCGAGAATCATCGACCCATAGGGACCCGATAGCATGTGCGTTAGATCAAGAACGCGCACGCCCTTCAATGGCTTGCTCATTGGAACCCCAGTATGTTAAAAATTAAAACTGATTTCTACACCGGCTCGTCGACGGCTGCCTGGGTGATCGAAAGTGCCACCAAATTCTGGCGCAGGGATGACTTCCTCCAGATATTTTTCATCCGTCAGGTTTGAAACAAATGCTGTAACTGCCCAGGTTTCTCCTTCCAGGCCGGCCCTCAAGTTAACAGTGCTGTAGGCGTCTCGCTGAGCATTCGAAAAATCGGCTGTCCCCAATGCGCCAGCTCCGGCCCCAAAACCAAGCTCAAACAATGGCTGGAAAATCGTAGGTCTAGGCCCTTCCTGTACTGTGTGAAACCAGGTCTCGCCGATGAACTGCGCATCTATTCGTGCAAATACACTCATGTCATTTGCCAAAGGAAAACTGACATCAGCCGCTAAGTTGTAGGTGTATTCGGGTGTGTAAGGCGATTCATTACCCACTGTGTCTGGCCGCGAGCTGTTGGCCTGGATTTCACTGTCTACGAAGTTAGCACCAGCTGATAATCTAAAGTTCTCACTTATATGGAATGTAGTACTCAGTTCAAAACCAAGTACTTCAACTTCATCCATATTCGATACAACTCGCAACAGGCCAAACGTACCCACAAAGAATTCAAAGAATTGCATATCATCAATTTCAGTGTAGTACGCAGCACCTTCAATCTGCAGGCGGCCATCCATCAAATTGGATTTGAAGCCTACCTCGAACGCACTTGAGGTCTCTTCGTCGTAGCCGTCGGTGATAACCGGCAGAGGAACACCCATGTCATCAGCAAAGTTAATACCGATTCCACCATTGATAAATCCATTGTTGAATATATTGACCGTTGCAGCGCTACCTGAATTATTGAATCCACCTGCTTTGAAACCGACTCCCCAGCTGGCAAACAATCTTGTTTCATCTGTTAGCGCATAACTCAGAGAGATCTTTGGCTGAAGTTCATTAAACGTCTCGCTCTGATCAGGAATCACTCCGTTTGGATTAACCAGGCTACTCAAACCAGGGTTGAGTGGGTCATCAAATACGTTGTCAAAGTTAAGATCAATCACCTGTTGAGTAACATCGTTCGGGACCAAGCTTGATACTTCACGCTTCTCGCTGTCATAGCGCAACGCCAAAGCGATTTCAGTTCTGTCATTAATATCGTATTCCACCTGGCCAAAGACCGAGAATACCTGACTATCAAAATCATCATAGACCAATGAAGCGGTGCTGTTAGGGCCGCCAACTTGAAGCAAGCCGCGGACAGGGGTGTTACCACTGTCGCGATTAAGCGATACACCGACTTGCCGGTCTATATCGAGATAGTACACGCCAGCCATCCAGCGCAGTGCCTGATCACTAGCCGATGCCAATCGTAATTCGAAGCTCAAGTCTTCCTGATCGCGCAACTGCTCTTGAATACCATCACAGGTTGTTGGCGTGTAAGCGCCTAGGAATGATC
Organism: Pseudomonadota bacterium; assembly: GCA_039111475.1. Lineage (GTDB taxonomy): Bacteria > Pseudomonadota > Gammaproteobacteria > Pseudomonadales > JAUIET01 > JAUIET01. The sequence continues at coordinate 25,213 of JBCCIP010000062.1, forward strand.
CGTTCGGGTCGAATATCACACCAACCGGAGATTGACCAATGAACTGCGGGGAAGGCAACTGCACACCCGCGGCATTAAGATCAGCGACTGATTGTTGGCAAGTGGCGTCAGTGTTAAAGAAACCAAAAGCCGCAGACGTGCCATCCGAAATCAGATTATTCTCTATGTTGCTGTACAAGACCCAGCCCGTCAGAGTCATGTTCTCCATTTTATAATCAAATTTGGTCGAGAACTCCAGGCTTTCCTGGTCATTGTCTGAAACGACATTGGGGTTGAACTCAAATTCTACGTCGTTGCTGTCAAGATTCGCCGCTGGTGTGTTTGTTGCGCCGGCAAATACTGGTAAGTGAAAAATGGAATTGAACACAATTGATGAGGCGTCCACTTCGCCGTAGCGCAACTTGCTGTCGATTTGCAATGCGCTTGTTGGCTCCCATACCAGGCGCGTATTTACGTTGTAGCCTTCATAGGTATCAACAATGGCTGCACCGTTTTGAAAGTTGTTTCTAAAAAAGCCGTCGGTTTCGCGCCAGTCCGCGGAAACGCTGAAGTACAGCTCATCTTCGATGAGAGGGCCTGAGTAAGCTAGCTGTGCAGTAAAAGTGCTGTCCTCTGCAGCACTGAACTTACCTGTAAACTCGCGCTCGTTGCCAGGTGTCTTAGTGCTGACCAGAATCGCTCCAGCAGCAGCGCTGCGACCATAGATAGCGCCCTGCGGGCCTTTAAAAATCTCAATTTGTTGCAGGTTTGTGTATTCTCGGTTGAATGCTGCCGGGTTCGTATAGAGTATGCCGTCGATCAAATAGGCGAAGCTGTTTTCCGCATCGCGCGCACCGTTTATGCCACGAATATTGACCTGTGTGTCACCCACCTCCGCGGCATTTACCATACTTACACCCGGTGTCAGGGCGATAAAGTCTTCAGCGCGGCTAACACCGGCACTTCTGATTACACTTTCTGTTATGGCGGTAACAGTGCCAGGAACGTCGAGAAGGCTTTCTGAACGCCGACGAGCTGTGACCGTTACCTCTTCCAGCACAAATTGCCCCGAATCAGCGGAAGAGTCCTGCGCTTTTAGAGCGCCGGGTGTCGCCAATATGCCGGCTATGGTGGCGAACGCGGTCATTCCAAGTCGCCCTAAGGTTGTCGATTTCATTATGGTTACCCCGGTTTTCTCTCGTGTCTAGAATGCAAGCATCGGCAAATAGCTCAAACTCGCTGAAAATAGATAATTGTATACAACATACCGATAGACTTCAGCATTGTCTAGCGTTTATGGTGACTAAAACCTCTACATTGTATACAATTTAGGAATTGATCTACTTTTGTGCTGATGGGTGTAATTCAATGTCTGGCATTGAACACTTGGCGGGCAGCCATAACATGGGCGTTCATAACGGCGCAGGCCCAATCTTCATCACCCGACTCAATGGCGTCGACCAACTCCATGTGATGACGCGCGCTGCGACTAAGGTCCTCCGTCGCGTAGTCGCGGAAGGTTTGGAACACCAATGGTGCGCTGGACAAAGAGCCTAGCAAGGTTTGCAATTTCGAACTGGCGGCGGCGAGCTGCAAACGCTGGTGAAACCGGCTGTTGAGATCTGCTATGCGCTCTATGTATCCTTTACTGCGGTTTTTTGCTTCCAAGCTTTGCTCTGTCGCGAGTTGACGAAGTGCTTCGATGTCATTCTGACTGGCTCGTTTCGCGGCGAGGCGCGCCGCATAACCTTCCAGCATGGCCCGTAATTCGAAAATATCGTCTGCGTCGCGATGGCTCCAATTGCTTACTACGGCACCCTGATGTGCCGCAAAGCTCAGCAGGCCCTCGGCTTCAAGACGCTGCAATGCCTCTCTAACCGGTGTACGGCTCACTCCAGCTGCGGCCGACACTTCTTGTTCAGTGACTCTGGAACCAGGTGCGTATGTGCCGTCGATGATCGAGGCGCGCAAGGTGTTGTATGCATGTTCTGCAGCTTTCACGGTATTAAAGCCAGGATGAGTAAGCCCCTAGTATCTTATGAGTGTTCTCGGCCAGCTAATTGTATACAAAAAGGTGGTACATTGTCGCTATGGAGCCTCTATACGGCTTCGACCCCAAAAATTGTATACTTCCCGAGCTGGTGCTTACAGGCCTAAGCCTCACTGCGAGCATAGTATTGCACGCCCAGCTCTGCTTAACCGGCTTGAAATATGGCAACTCTTACATCGATACACCATATCAACTTTATTGTTAATGACCTTCAAAAGTCCGTAGCAGACTATCAGCGAGAACTGGGCTTGGGAGATTTTGAGTTCGAAGAATTAACCAATCGCGGTGTAAACACAGCTAGAATCCTGATCGGCTCAGTCTGGCTAGTGCTTGTTTGCCCTTTACGAAGGGATTCTGTTCCCGGCCAATACCTTCAAAAACATGGAGAAGGCTTCTTTCTTTTGTCATTCGGCGTTGATGACCTGCACATTGCACTCGCTGAGTTCGAGCAGAGGGGCATGCTGAGTGATTCGGGAACAGTTCGTTCTGGACTTGCCAACTGGAAGGTCGCGGATCTGGACACCTTGAATACACTAGGGGCAATATTCCATCTGACCGAAGAACAAGACAAAGAATAACAGCGCTGTCTTTCCAAGCTGCATGCTGACTGCGGAAGCTGAACGCCGAGAGCTATTAAATAACGTCAACATCTCATCAATTGCCATTGCTAAAATGACGACTAATACTTGCCCGGTTTTCATGCAATATTGATAAGTAATATGCTTCAAAAACCACCAAAAATACACATTCATAGTGTGAGCGGCAGAAGTGATATATGGCGGTTCTAAGCTACAATGAGAGAGTTGATCAATACAAATTCCTAACCTCGATCAGTCTGGAAGCCCGTTTTGCGAATATTGTTTTGCGATTACGAATACCCGCCTCTCGGTGGCGGAGGCGGCGCATTGAATGCATGGCTTGCCGAAGAGCTCGCTAAAAAGCACAGTGTTACTGTACTTACCTCTGGTGCTGACGAATTGGCTGCAGATGAAACAATCAACGGTGTACGAGTTATTCGGGTACCAGTCTACTTCCGTTCACGATTGCAAACTGCGAACTTCCCTTCAATGATTGTGTATCTATTGAATGGCTGGCGTATTGGCAGGAAATTGCTGCGCGAAGAAAAATTCGACATTATTAATACGTTCTTTGTGGTGCCAACCGGTCCGGTAGGTCACGCGCTCGCGCGATTCGCTAAAATTCCAAATATCCTGTCTGTGTTAGGTGGCGATATTTATGACCCCAGCAAACGTTCATCACCACACAGGCATGCTCCGTTGCGCGCAGCCGTCAGGTATTTGCTAAAGCAATCTGAGCGCGTAGTTGGTGAATCGCATGATGTGCTGGAAAACGTTCGCAAGTATTACCTTCGTGATCTCGAAACCGACTTGATTCCGCTTGGCATACCCAGACCACCCAAGGTAGAAATGGCTCGAGAGTCTTTGGGCTTAAGCCCTGACGACTTTGTACTAATTACGGTTGGCCGACTGGTACCGCGAAAAGCAGTAAACCAATTGCTTGAGGTAGTTTCAAACATCAAAGATCGGAAGCCAAAACTCATTGTTATCGGTGGCGGCCCCGAAGAAGAAGATTTGCAGAAGCAATCCAAAGAGCTGCAGCTTGAGGAGCAGATTGTTTTTGCAGGTCATGTCAGCGATTCTGAAAAAATCGGCATGCTGCAACTGTCTGATGCCTACGTATCAACCAGCCAACACGAAGGGTTTGGACTTGTGTTCCTGGAAGGCATGGCGGCAGGTCTACCCGTTGTTTGCTATGACCATGGTGGACAAACTGATTTTGTACATGACGGCGAAAACGGTTTCCTGGTAAAACTGAACGACCAAGAAAAATTCCAAAGCCGAATTGAACAGCTGTGTGTAGATCGTGAGTTATACAACAAGATGTCAGCAAATAATCTGTCAGTGATCGAAAACTACTATATTGATAAGTGCGCTGCTGATTATGAACAACTATTTCAACAGCACATTGATCAGCATACTGCTAGCAAGTAACAATTCCAGCAATTAGCTACGATACATCCACTCAAGCGTATTGATAAAAGGCACTCGTTCAATATCCCCGACTAACGAAAATAGTTTCTCATTGGAGCCAACCAGTTTTAGCACATCGTTTGCTCGCACAAAATCAGGATTAACATCTACCTCGATCTCATAGCCTGCGATGGAATTCATCGCGCTGATGATTTCTTGCAAAGACATGGCCTCACCAGAACAGATATTAATAATTTCACCACTTGCATTAGCTTGCTGTGAGAGCCTTGAGTAAGCCTCAGCGACAAATCTCACATCAGAAAAATCACGGCTTACATTCAGATTGCCCAACTCAATTCTTTGCGCTTGTTTTCTATAGTGTGCAACAATTTTTGAAACTAGAAATTTTTCTGTTTGGCCAACACCTGTGTAATTAAATGGTCTAACAACAGAAATCGGCAGTCGATCAAACCACAAGCTCGCCATATACTCCATGGACAGCTTGCTTACCGCATAATCATTTGCCGGAGATAATGCAACACCTTCATGCAGTGTAGACTCAAGAGAGTTCCCATACACATTTGCGCTGCTCGCCAAAATAACCGCTTGCGGTTCAACCGGTCCATTTGCTAAGGCTGATAATAAATTGTATGTGCCCACAACGTTGGACTGATATATCTGCCCCACGTCACCGTGCGCCACGAATGAAATGGCCGCCAGGTGAATAACCACCTGCGGCTTAACAGTATTTATGACTTTTTGTAGCGCGCCTCTGTCTGCTAAATCCGCATTGAAATTAGTAGGCTTGGAATCGGCATTATTGCTGAGCCCATGCACGTCAAAGCCAGCTTCTTCAAATTTGCTCGCTACGTAAGGACCGGTAAAGCCTTCTATTCCGGTGATTAATACGGCTGGATTAGAAGCTGAATCCACGCTCATTTCTTTCAATATCAGCGCGTATCATCATGCTGCACAAGTCTTCGAGACTGGTTGTCGGTGTCCAGCCGAGGTCTTGTTCCGCTTTGGACGGATCGCCAATAAGTTGATCTACTTCTGCGGGGCGGAAAAACTCCGGATTGACAGAAACCAATATTCTTTTGGTTTCTGCGCACACGCCTTGCTCTTGCTCGTCGCAGCCTGTCCATTCTATTTCGATATCAATAGCCCTGAACGACAATTCAACAAAATGTCGTATGGATTCCGTTCTATTGGTTGCCAGCACATACGTGTCAGGCTTGTCGGCCTGCAACATTCGCCACATACCCTCAACGTAATCTTCCGCGAAACCCCAATCACGTTCGGCGCTAAGGTTCCCAAGCTCTATTCTATCCAGTTTACCCAGCTGAATTTTTGCCACAGAATCGGTAATCTTGCGCGTCACAAATTCCCGACCACGTAACGGTGATTCATGATTAAACAATATGCCGCTGGACCCGAAGATATCGAATGACTCACGGTAATTGACAGTCATCCAGTGCGCATACAGCTTCGCCACACCGTAAGGACTTCGCGGGTAGAAAGGTGTGCGTTCAGTCTGAGGAACTTCCTGAACCAAACCAAACATTTCGGATGTTGAGGCTTGATAGAACCGAATTTTGGGGTTCACTATTCTGATCGCCTCGAGCAAATTGACCGCACCCAACCCGGTGATTTTTGCGGTCGTGCTGGGCTGTTCAAATGAGACACCCACAAAACTCTGGGCTGCCAGGTTGTAAATTTCATCGGGCTCACATTGCTCTATCAGTCGCGTTGCTGAACCCTGGTCGGTAAGATCGAAATCAACCAGTTTTAAATCTGGGTGGTCCAGTATGCCCAACTCTTCCATACGCCAGTAGTTGATTGAGCTGGTTCGCCGGCACGCGCCCCATACTTGGTAACCTTTGTTGAGCAATATTCGAGCTAAATAAGCCCCGTCTTGACCGGTAACACCGGTTATTAGCGCAGTTTTCATTCGTTGTTTACCGGCCACCTGAGTTTGTTAGTAGAGTTTTATCACACTTCATGGATCATGCAATGCATTGGATTCTTTGAAGAAACAATCTCACGACCCGTTGGCAAAGTGTAGACAA
>JBCCIP010000063.1:0-30494 GCA_039111475.1 Pseudomonadota bacterium
AAACGAATTACCGCTCGTAAACCAAACGACCATCTAAAAATGTCATCAATACTCGTGTATTGGCTATGTCAGTTACAGGTATAGACGTTATATCCTGGTCTACCACGATCATATCTGCTCGTTTACCTTCCTCTATAGAGCCCACGCGGGCTTCCTGACGCATTGCAAAGGCCGCATTAATTGTATAGGCGCGAATCGCAGCGTCTATGTCGGGCAGGTTTTGTGGGCTTCTCGTTAGTGAGTTTTGGATTCCTACGAAAGGGTTTATGGTGCTTACATCCCAGTCACTGCTTAGTGTGACCCTGGCGCCGGTATCGTAAATACTCTTTAGCGCAACAAAAGGGCTGGCACGATCACCTATGAGAATCTCGCTCTCGGGCCAAAACTCGGGCTGAGCGAAATCTCCAGACACTTGCATGTCGGCTATCACGTCTAATTCAGCAAAACGGGGAATATCAGCTGGGTCAACGTATTCGATATGTGTTAATCGATGGCGAGCATCAGTGCCTTGCGCCGCTTCTATCGCGTTCAAGCCCTCACGCACGCCGCGATCACCAATCGCGTGAATGTGAAAGTCAAAACCGGCAGGTTCCAATTCTGTAATTAGATTGGTCAAGCGCTCTTCTGTAATGTAGTTGAGTCCATTCATGCTTGGTATGCCGCCAAGCGTCACTCGATATGGCTCTAACATGGCTGCGGTGGTGTTAATGAGTATGCCATCCGCATACACTTTTATCTGTGAGATGCGTAACAACGATTCCGGGTTATTTCGGTACAGTGCTCTTATTTCCGCGAGTTGCTGCTGGTCATCAAGCCCCGGGTACACCCATAAACCCAACACGGCTCGCACAGTCAGTGTGTTTTCTTCCTCCGCTCGAAGCCATGCGTCCTGGAACTCACGTCGCCAGTAGGTTCTGCCCTCCACAACGGACGTTATTCCGTTTTGATTAAGCAATGCGAACGCCTCAACCAATCCATCGTAGTTGAGATTTTTGATTTCATCAGTAGGCGTCCAGGCAAGATCCATTACCAGATCGCCGGCATTGTCGAACAGCAAACCGGTTGGCTCACCCGTAATGCGGTCCTTAACAATCACACCGCCCGGTGGATTTGGTGTATTGGCATCGATTCCCGCCATTTGCATGGCCATGGAATTAACCCACACAGAGTGCGATGACTCTTCCATCATCACAGCGGGTTGATCGGGTATTGCTTCGTCCAGAACGTCATAGGGTGGACGCTGGCTATCAAGTACCGTCAAGACAGAATGACCGTATCCTATAACCCAGTTGCTACCCACTTGATTGGGAGCACACGCGCGTAGCACCGGGATATAGGACTCAAGATTGGTTTCGCTCACATTGAGCGCGCAGGTACCAGACACCGGCGACATCGCTTCTAGGGGGTGAGCATGCACATCGTGTAAACCGGGTAGGAGAAGTCGGCCCTGAAGGTCAATCTCAACCGCGCCAGTGGTGGCAGCCGCTCGTATATCAGCGGTGGTGCCCACCATTTCTATTTGACCATCCCTGATCAGAACCGCCTCAGCGCTTGGCTGATTGGGATTAACGGTATAAACATTGCCGTTGATCAGCGCAGTCTCAACAATACCGCTGCCCCCTGGCGCCACGGCCATCACGTTGTTTCCACTTCCGCCGCCACTGCAAGACAGCAGTACGCTGCTTGTGCCAAGCAAAGCGAACGACGCTGCAAACTTTCGAAACCTGATCATCCACTCATCCTGTTGCCTGTTTGACAAGCTATCCAGCCCATTGCAGACTATCAAAGGATTGACCGATTTCCAAGATATTATTATCGATAAACGATAAATATAGTTCGATTATCGATATGAATCACACTAAAATGGTACGCAGCATGGAATCCAGGGGCTCAAAATTTATTCGAACGGCAAAAGTGCTGCGCGCAGTCACCGTATTGCTTATGTTGTTTGCCATCTTCAGCATGTTGAGCCCTTTATGGGAACCTACTTCGCTTGAGCTGCTGAGTCAGGAGCTGCGCTTTAACGAACTGCCCGCTGCACAACGCTGGATGGTTTGGCTGATGTGGAACGCGGGCAGTGCTGTGTGGGTGTATGCCTTGTATCAGGTACAGCACTTGTTCCAGTTGCAAGCGGGCGGTGCCATATTTACTCGCGCTACCATTCGTTGCATGACCGTATTCGGCATTTGCCTGGTATTTGAGCCCTTGGTTGAAAGCGTGAGTTTTGTTGTCTTGGAAGTGTACCTTGGCGGCATTCGCGAACTGCAGCTCTTGCTATCAATAGTTGTGGAAGAAATTCTGTTTGTTGCTGAAGACATATACATCGGCTTGCTTATCTTGTTTATGGCGAACTTGCTCGAACAAGGTCGTAAGCTAAGCCAAGAACTCGAACTCACTATTTAGGCGTTGCAAACCCAACATGGCGATCACGGTCAATCTAGATGTCATGCTAGCGAAGCGCAAGATGCGCCTGAATGAGTTAGCGGAAGCAGTGGGCATCACGCCGCAAAATCTGTCTGTGCTTAAAACGGGCCGGGCGAAAGCGATTCGCTTTTCCACGCTTGATGCATTGTGCACTGTGCTTCAGTGTCAACCCAGTGATTTGTTGGAACACACGGATGATGAGTGAATCATTCACTGGCACTGAGATACACAGCGCAATTTGAACGGGCGCTAGAATGCCTCAGCGGCCGCTGGGGTAATTCGATCCAGCACGGAATAATCGAGGTAAACTATTTTTACTCGCATCGTTACCAGAAGCGATCGGGTAAGTTGTTGTGGAGGTCCAAAATTGTCGGCGTTGAGTGTGTCGACCAAATTCCGCAGTCCATCAAAATATTTGATTCGCTTTACAAAAGTCACCGAACGGTGACATAATGAATTTTGTCTTCATTACAGGTGGTCAAAATGTGGAAAACGCTCACTGCTATATCGCTTACATTGCTTATTGGTGCCTGCCTCGCAGGTGGTGGCTCCATCGATGGCAAGTCGTTACAGAGTGCTGGACAAGCGGCGCCGGATCTTGCCGTTGACGCATCCGAAAAACTGAATATTTTGGTTTTCGGCGGTACCTCAGGTATCGGTCTGGAAACCGTGAAGCTTGGGCTTTCTCGAGGGCACACCATAACGTCTATCGCACGCAGACCTGAAAGGATGCCTATCGAAAATGACCGGCTCACCAACCTGAAAGGCGATATTACTGACAGTTCAACTTTTCTAGATGTTGTTGAAGGGAAGCACGCAATTATTAGCGCTATAGGTTTGGCGCCAAGCCGCGAGACGATCACTGTATATTCGGAGGGCATAAAACAAGTGCATCGCGCAATGGAGCAAAAAGGTGTCAGTCGGCTGGTCAGCGTCACAGGCATTGGTGCAGGTGATAGTCGAGGGCACGGAGGGTTCTTTCATGAAAAAATTATGCTTCCATTTGTGTTAGCCGAAGACTATGCAGACAAAACCAGACAGGAAGAGATTATCCGCAAAACCAGTTTTGATTGGACAATTGTGCGGCCAGGTTTCTTGCATGATAAGGACGCGGCGACTGAGTATCGAGTGCTTGAAAACCTGGAAGGCGTGGAGGCAGGAGATATTGCGCGCGCGGATGTCGCTCATTTTTTGATATCCATAGTGGAATCGAGTCTCTACAAACAAAGTACAGTTCTGTTGTCTAATTAGCATTTAAGGCAAGCAATCGCGGTATGGTTTCACCAAAAAGAGCTGAGACTGAACGCAAATTGGTTAACGCGTTAGGCGAGGTTCTAGCCGAGCAAGGTTTTTCGAATGTGGGCGTCAACTCGGTAGCCAGAAAAGCGGGTGTCGACAAAGTACTGATATACAGATACTTCGGTGGGCTGGATGGGCTGACGAAGGCCTTTGCTGAGTGCGCTGAGTTCTGGCCTTCATTAGACGAATTATTGGGCTCTGCAGCTGAGTTTGAGCAATTACAAGCAAAACCCTTCGCAGACCAGATAGCTGAGATATTTGAGCGATATGTGTCATCTATTCGAAAACGACAGCTAACCCTGGAAATAATGGCTTGGGAAAGCGTTGAGCGAAATGCGCTGACTATCGAGCTTGAAAACGTACGCGAGGCCAGAGCGATTGAAATTCAAACGATATTGCGCGACGCAGCAAAACAGAATAACTCTCAGGAAGAAAAAACAAACAGACCCGAATCAACCACCGACGAACAGGCAATTGATTGGCAAGCGGTTACCACACTCTTTTCTGCAGCCACACACTACCTGGCAATAAGGGCTCGTCACATAAAGACCTACAATGCCATGGATTTGTCGACAGATGACGGTTGGGCGAGGATTGTCCGAACCATGAAAGTGTTGATAACAGGAATGGGGGAATAAGCACTCTTATTCGATGGCTGAAGACGCAGATCCTTCCTTCAATCCTGATAGGAAAATGCTTTACCATCAAAATGATCAATAGTTGCGAAGTCGCTAACTGGTTTACGCTTTAATTTGGTGAGCTGTTTTACCGGGTGACCCAATGGAATCATTGCGCTGAACGCATAGTCAGAAGGCACACCGAGTATTTCGCTCAGTTGATCTTCGCAAGCGGCCGCCCACGTAGTTGGTGTGCCACCCAAGCCCTCATTGCGCGCGGCCAGTAGAATATTCCACACGAAAGGGTAAATAGAGCAGCCAGACACAACACCCACGCGATCAAGGCCCTGGTCGAACGACGCGACAACCTTTAAATCTACGTAAACGCACAGCATTACCGGTGCGTTTAGCAGATTATCGATAAAGGTCTGCGGTAGCTCTGTAGCCGCAATTTCAGCGCCGCTCAGCTTGGTTGGAATAATTGTATTCCAGGGAAACTCACCCGCAGCAACCTGTGCGAAGTAGCGCTTCATACCGGGTTCTACCAGGGGTCGAAGTTTCGCTCTGGTGGCTTGATCACGCACCAAAATTACCTTCCAACCTTGTCGGTTGCCACCGCTGGGGGCGAAACGGGCATTCTCCAGAATATTGTGAATCTGTTCGTCCGTCACCGGCTCGTCGGTGAATTCACGCGCGGCGAATGTGGTGCGCATTACCTCATACAGTTGCATAGTGTGCCTCCGGCTCTTTTGTCGAGTTTATGATGTATTGGATCGTGCAAAATCAGTACTTGAGTATACTGGCTTTGATATATTGACCCTTAAGTATATTGATGGAAGACCAGAAGTAATAACTATGTCGTCTTGTACTAAAACTGAGAAGCTGGTTTTTTATAGCGGCCGTTTCGGCATTTTACTGTTTTCCATAATCTTTATGCTCTTTTTTCTGCGCGTAAATTCCGTCAATGCTCAAGCATCATTCGCCAAAGAAGGAGTACTTGTTGCAGAAGACCAAACTCTAAAAAATGGAAGCGGCCTGGAACTTAGTGGTGAGTGGCAGGTGGTTTGGGGGAAGTTGCTTGCACCGGAAGAGTTTGATGAACACTACAAGGGTGAGGTTTTCGTAATACCGCAAAGATGGAACGAAAGCCATTCCGATACGCTTTCTGGCGCAGAAGGCATTGCAACCTTCAGGCTCAGGTTTTTGTTCGATACGACTATCGATAAGCTGTCCTATCATATGATTTCGCCACATTCGGCTTGGCGCTTATACGAAAATGGAAGGTTATTGGGTGGCAACGGGGTGGTTGCGGACAATGAAAACGAATTTGTGCCGGGTTACGCAACCCGTGTTTTCGATGCACAAGCGGGTGAGATGTCGCTGGTTCTACAGGTGGCCAATTACTCTCACGCACACGGTGGACCTGGTCATCCAATAACAATATGGGAGTCAAACACTCTTGATAAGCTGGTAGACGCGCTGTCGGTGTACTACACATTGGTACTGGGGGTATTGCTTGCTATTTCGATGTTCCACGCCATCTTTTATCTGGCAGACAGGCACCATAGGGAACAAGGCCCTGTTCATATTTGGTTTAGCCTGTTGTGTTTGATACTGGTAATAAGAATTGGTAACGTAGTGCCTTATTATCATCAGTATTTCCCCGATGCAGCGTATTGGGCGTCACTGCGTATCAGCTACTGGACCTTGTTTGCAGCCCCTGGCGTTTACCTGCTTTTTTTTCGGGCGGCATTTCCCGAGCACTTTCCTTCAAGAACAACTATTGCTACAGCCATTGGGTGTTTCGCTTTGTGTATAGTGGTGCTGTGCACCGACGAAACGTTCTATTCCCGTACTCGGAATTTGGCAATCGCGGTTAACATAGCATCGATTATTTTGAGTATCGTTTGTGTCGCGCTTGCATGGAGAGACCGGGAGCGCGGCGCAGCGGTGATCTTGCTCGCGAACGCCTTGTTTTTTGTTACGGCAATCAGCGATACCTTGCTTTACACTGAGCGAAGCAACGGTTTCGATTTAACCCCATTCGGGTTTTTGCTGGTTGGTCTCGGCTACTCGTATGCTTTGTTGCTGCGTTTGCAGCAAACATTTGACCAAGCGCGTGAAACATCTAACGCACTGGAAAGCCTTAACCGGGAGTTGGAAGTAAAAGTAAAAGAACGAACTCGTGCGTTTGAAGCCGCCGCAGCAAAAGCTCAAAACAGTGCGAATGAAAGAGCGCAATTTATTGCCGCAGCCAGTCACGATTTGCGCCAACCATTGCACGCACTTGCAATGTTCACTAATGCCCTCAAGCAGAAAGAGCCCTCGGAGGATTTTCGAGAATTAGTTGATCTTCAGGAAGAGAGCATTTCCAACCTCAGTGATTTGCTTCAGGGAACATTGGATACAGCCAGAGTTGATATCGAACAGAAACAGCCAAAAATGCGGAGTTTTGTGGTGGCTGATGCTCTGTCCAAAGTTGAGTTGGATTACAGTATTCAGGCGAATAAGCGAGATATTGAGTTCTCCACATCGTGTGAGCTCGGCAACATTCACACAGACCCTGTGATGTTACAGCGCTTGCTGGGAAATTTAATTGATAACGCTTTAAAGGCGGCCAAGTCCAGCGTGGTGCTTGAAGCAATAAAAATAGATCAGTCATGGGTTTTTTCAGTTAAGGATGACGGTTCCGGAATTGAAAAAAGTGACGCTAGTCGGATTTTTCAGTCGTATGTGAGCCTGGATGAAAGTAGCGCTTCGGGTGGCTATGGACTTGGTTTGTACGTCGTTAAAGAATTCGCCAATGCCTTAGGTGGCACAGTCACTGTGGAATCGGGTGAAAACAAAGGGAGCGTATTCAGCGTGTCAATCCCTGTCGGCGAATTGGCAGATTCGCAAACAGCTTATTCATTGCCACTCTCAGAAGCGATGCGATCTTTGCAAGGCTTGCGAGTTCTTACAATCGATGACGAACCGCAAGTACTTAAAGCGATGCAATCCATGCTTTCAACCTGGGGCTGTAAGGTTCTGACCGCTCAAACGGAGGAACAAGCGTTGGCCGTTCTTGAATCATCGGTAGAACCAGATGCAGTATTAATCGATTTCCATTTGTTTGAAACAGATGGCTTACGGGTGGCGAGTAAGCTCAGTGGCATACTGTCAGCTGATATTCCCATCCTGATAATAAGTGGCGCTACTGAGCCCACAATCCTTCGTAGCGTGCGACAGGCCGGCCTAAGATTTTTAGAAAAACCGATAGATCCTGCAGTGCTAGCACAGGAATTAGCCCAAATTTAGAAGGCAGCCGTAGCCAGACTGGTTGGGCGACACCACTAAACTAGGCCACAGCTAATCGCAAAACGCGCCAAAGCAGCGGGTGACTTCATATTGAGTTTTTTATTGATGTTCTCACGGTGCTTTCGCACAGTGTGTTGGCTGATGAATAACTTGTCAGCAATAACCTGGTTCGTTGAACCCTCTACCAGCATCTTAAGAACTTGTTTCTCTCGGGAAGTAAGGCTTTCATGCAGCTCACTGAAACAGGGGGCAGCGCTACTCTTTCTGGCAGCTGTCTCCATGCGTGGTGTATTACCATCAGCAACATCTGAAAGTACATCTATCAGGTGTTGCGTTTCGGTGGTCTTATACACAAAGGCATCGGCACCCTGGTCATATATGTCGGCCGGTGCGTGCGTTATTGTGTCACCCGTCAATAAAATAACCTTGGTGCGCAGGTCATTTTTTCTCAGTTCATTAAGAACACTCAAACCGGAGAGCTCGGGCAAGCCTATATCCAATAGGGCTATATCAAATACTTCGTTCTGCAAGAGCTGCAATGCTTCCTTGCCGTCACTGGCTTCTGTGATACTGCGCACTCGGCTGGACAGTAAAGACACGAAACCCTGACGCACCAGAGTATGGTCTTCGGCAATCAGAATACTTGCGTTCTTGAGCTGCCCCATTTTTATCTTTGCGCCCCATCCATGCAATATACGCACTACTGCTAATAAACATTGTGCGTTTCAGAGCATATAGTAATCAAAACAGCGAACTGCATAAATAATATGTAACGGTCGTATTACGGAAAAGGTGCAGATCTTTCCGAATTGCGGCCAATTCAAGCGCTTCGCTTCTTCTGAACCAATTAGGGAGTGCCTGGGCGAATTTCGCTCTTCGCAAATCATGGAACGCGATGGTCTTGTTACATGCGGATTGCTGCTGCTTACGCTGTTACTGGCGCCCGCAAAATTGCATGCACAATGGTCAGATTCGGGCTTGGCGGTTATCGAATATTATGAAGACCGATCTGCCAAACTCTCAGCGCAGCAAGTTCTTGACGAACTCGCTGCGGGTTCCTTTTCTGATTTAGGATCTACTCAGTTAAAGCGAGGTAATTCGTCGTCGGCCTATTGGGTGTATCTGGAACGTATTGATACCGACCACGCGGTGCTTTCAGCTTCTCCATCGTACCTGGACACTGTCGATTTATATGTATTGAATTCTGAAGCAAACTCTATTCAGCGAGCTCTGTTCTCAGGGGAAAAAATTCCATTTAATCGGCGTCCTGATGGGCAGCGATTACCTTATTTTGAGTTATTGCCTGATGAGAGAATGATGCTATTGAGAATTAGCTCTTCAGGTCTGCTGACGGCGTCAATTTCATTACGTGATATTTCAGAATATCAACGCAGCGAGCAGCTAACCAACATTGGATACGCTCTTTTCTTTGGCTTTTTGATTGGTGTTATTGCGTATAACGCGGTGGTACTGATTGGTACAGGTAATCTTGCCTTTCTGTTCTACATTGGCTATCACTTGTCGGCTTTGTTTCTCATATTTGCGCTAACCGGTTACGCGTCAATATTGTTGCTGCCGGAGGCGTCACACGTGGCCGATCTGCTGGTGCCAATTGCGTTGCTTGGAATGCAAGTAATTGGCTTGCTGTTTGTTATCCATTTTTCACAACAGTCAAAGTATTCACCATCGTTCAACTCAAGCAATAAGTTGGTGATAGGGCTGGTAGTAGCAATTGGTGCGTTTAGTATTGTGTTGCCCTATTCGATTGGTATCCGCATTGGCATTGGAAGTAGTATTTTTGTTTGCAGTTACATCGCTCATTTGTTGAATCGATGTTCGCGCGATGGTTCGCGGCCGGCAAGAGTGCTCATAATATCCTTTGTGCTTTCCGTTGTTCCAGGCGGCCTTGGAAAGGCGGCACAAGCGCTTGGCTATTTACCAGACGACGGGCTGTTTGAGTTCCTTCTGGAAGCTACCTTGTTGCTTGAAACGGTGATAATCGCAGCTGCGATGGCAGGCAGAATTCGTTTGCTGGAAGTGGATAGGGATTCTGCCGTGCGCTATGCCGATGGCTTGCAGCGGAGCTTTTCGCAGGAATTAATTGAGAAAGAGGAAGAGCTTCGACAGCATATTGCCGGAGAGCTGCATGATTCTCTTGGGCAAAAGTTGTCGCTATTGTATATGTATCTACGTTCGTTCACGGGTGAAAAAACCACGGATTCTCTAGCAAGTATGGATCAAACCTTGTCACTGACGCACGAGGTAATAGGTGAGGTAAGACAACTCTCTCATCAATTGCATCCCAGTCAAATAGATCGGCTGGGCCTGATTCCAGCGATTCAAGCAATGATTGATCACTATCGTAAATCATCAAATCTGATTTTCTTCTTCTTCCAGAATCTGGACTCCATGTATCTGGAACGACAAAAGCAGATACACATCTATCGCATATTTCAAGAGGCTATCAGCAATGTTCTCTCGCATTCCAGCGCCAGTGAATGCTACGTGTCAGTGAACGGTGTGGGCACAGATATTGAATTAAAAATCAGCGATAACGGTGTTGGGTTGCAGAAAAAGCCTAATGTTGATGGTCTGGGTTTCAGGCTAATGAGGGAACGGGCGCGTATTATTGATGCTCATCTCCTGATAGACAGCATTCGAGAAGGCGGAGTATTCATTACATTAACGGTTGGGAATGATCATGAGTAATTGTCAGATATTGATAGCAGATGACCACCCTATTTTCAGACAAGGCGTCAGGAGCATTGTTGAGGATAGAGGTGAATATGAAATAGTAGCCGAAGCCAATGACGGGCGAAGTGCGATAAAGCAGCTCAGTTTTCATCAACCAGACGTTGCCATCATTGACTTGTTTATGCCACATCTAGACGGGTTTGGCGTATTGCAGCACGCGGCGAACAAAGGTTTGCCCACCCGCTGTATTGTTCTGACCACGGCCACTGAGGAAGCGTATATAAATGAAGCCATCGCTTTGGGCGCGCGAGGCTATCTTTTTAAAGAAGATGCTTACGACCAGCTGGCTAATTGCCTGCGTAAAGTCATAGATGGGCGCATTTACATCAGTTCATCCATGGGCTCCACGCAATCTTTATTAATGCAAATTGATCAGAAAATTGTGCAGCGCTTGCATCTGCTTACGCCAACACATCTGCAAATAATGCGTTTCCTGAGTGAGTTTAAATCCAGCAAGGAAATCGCGAATACCCTTAATATCAGTCACCGAACTGTGCAAAATCATCGGCTGAATATTTGCAACGTGCTGGATATTAGCGGCTCAGGAAAGTTGCTTGAATTTGCGGTAAAGCACCAAGCCGAAATTGCCCATCTCACTTCAAACGCCCATATGAATTAGTCTATAAGCAGCGTAAGTGCTCAATCGCTTGTGACAATCTCACAAGCGATTGAGAATCCATCCCCATATCAATCACTGGTTAGCTTTCGTAGCATCTCCCTGGCATTTCGAGAACTTGTTTTAACTGCGTTCCTGCCGCATCGAGCATCACAACACATGGGAGTGACCCTAATGAAAATCAGAATAATCCTACGACGACTGTCAGCGCTTTTAGGCGCAGTGATATTTACGTCTTCTGTTATCGCACAAACTGCGATGAAACATGACAACCCTTCGAATACGTCCTCCGGGCAGCGCATTCCTCTTCAAGTCGACGTAAGTGGTGATGAGGAAATCAACTTAGTGCGCTCGTATTTCAAGAGTACTGACGGTTCGAGGTACTTCTTTGTGCCAATGCAAAAGATAGACGAACCCGTCTTTAAAGGCTTGTTGCCCGCTCCAAGTTTGGGTACCAAGCAAATAGAGTATTTCTTCCTGGCCAGCACTGTCAGTCGTGAAATTGTGAAATCCCAGAGTTTTTATCTCGATGTGGAAGACGACAAGGAAGCTATGTCTCGATCGAAAATACGTGACGCTAAAGATGTGCGGATTGATCTGGAAGATTATGAGCGTGCCAAAGAGCTAATTGACAAACTCGGATCTAACCCTGCAGATACAGCGAGAGTTCCGGTAGGCAGCGAAACCCGGCTGGTGGAGCCTATTGAAATCGAAGGTTTCTCCGATTTCGTAATCGCTGCACGTCAGGAACCGTTTTTATCTCTAGCCTCAACCGTTGCAGCCAGTGGTACCGCGGGCGTAGCAGCAGGTTCAACAGCTGCTGCAGCAGGCGGCATCAGCTGGGGTAAAGTCGCACTGGGTGCACTGGCGCTTGGTGGTGGAGCGGCCGCGGCGTCCAGCTCCAGTGACGATGATGAAGGAGCAGGCGGCGGCACGGCACTGGCACCTACTGGTGATGAAGTGGGCTTCGGCGTGCCACCGAATGGCAATATGCAGGCGCCATTTGCCATTGAATTAATTCCTCTGGGTGGTCGAGATCCCGCTGTTGTTGACGTCACTTACAACGGAATACTGCTTGGTCGATGGCAAGGTGCCGCAACACAGTCGTTTCCTCTTCCTGGTGTAGGCTCTGATGTGAACCTCATTTTTGTAAATGCCTCGCAATCTTTGTTTGAAGTGCATTGGCAAACCAATGGGGGGAGAGAAACGGCCGATATTCTTCTCGCTAATCCTGGTGACTTCGTTCGACTTCGAACGCGCTAGAAGATCAAGGAGTGATTGTCATGGCAATCGGAAAGAACCTTGGCACTCTTCTGCTCGGCCTTATATTCGCGTTGCCAGTCTTCGCGGATAAGGGTCAGCAGCCTGCATATATTGGTCCAAAGCAGGTGGTAGCGGTACTGCCGTTTGCAAACAGAGTGCAGAACGTTTATGGCAGTTGGAGTCTCGGCGAGGGATTTGCCGAGATTCTCATAACCGAGCTTGTTAAATCCGGAAGGTTCTTGATTGTAGAGCGCGAGGTGATTTCCGACATCGTCAAAGAGCAAGAATTGGGTATGACCGGTTTGGTCAATCAGAATACGGCTGCAAAAACCGGGCAGTTGAGTGGCGCGCAGTTTATGATTCGCGGTGCCATCACTGAGTTCAACGATCTTGCTGGAGGCGGTGGCCTCACTATTGCTTATAGCAAAGCTGAGGCAGGAACCAAGTCGAAAACTGCGTATGTTGGCATAGATGTTCGAATTGTCGATAACGTCACTGGTCAGATTTACGCGTCATATAACGCGCATGCCACAGCAAAATCGCGTGGCGTTAGTCTTGCCGCGAAATTCACTGAGAGTGCCGAAAGCTTCAAAGTGGGCGCGTCCGGATTCTACGATACGTCTTTGGGCCAGGCCACACGCGAAGCTATTGAGCAGGTGATCGAGTTCATTGTTCAGGAAAGTCGAAATATTCCGTGGCAAGGCAGCTTGATTCGTGCCGATCAGGCCAAGGCTTATATAAACCGCGGTGCCAATACGAACCTGAAAATCGGTGATCGATTGATAGTGTATGCGCCAGGTGAGCCCCTGATTGACCCAGAAACCGGTTTCAACCTGGGGTCCGATGAAGAGCGAAAGTGCGACGTGATCGTTCGTGATGTACGCAGTAAGTTCTCCATTGCGGATACCAGCCGATGCAACGGCCACGCTCTGGATCGCGGTTATATCGTGCGGTTTGAATGAGTGTGGCTAGAACGATGCACCGCTTGACGCAACAAACTTTCGGCATGCTCTGCTCTCTGCTTGTTGCCGTGCACGCGCTTGCACAACCTGAAATGCCTACTGCGAGCGCGCCTACTGTAATGATCGTTATTGATGAGCAGTTAACAGGTTTATTGGGTACAACGGCATCTGAGGATACCAACACGGTCAGTAATACGCTGGCATCCTATTTTCGTCAACAAGGCTTTCGGGTGCTCGACCCTGGTGCAGTTGAGCGAAACCTGATCCGAACACAAGGCCTTAGATTGATGGAGGGCGACGATAAAGCCGTTGCCGCTGTTGGTCTGCAACAAGAGGCGAAGTTTTCCTTGCTTGGTAAAGCTATTTGCAAACCCGTGGCCACCAAATTGTATGGCAGTCGCATGCAATCTTTGCAGGCGTCAATAACGGCGAAGATTATTAGCAATGACACCGCGGACACAGTTGCAACTGCCTCCGCTGGTTCAGTCAAGGCACACATCGATGAATTGCAAGGTGGAATTCAGGCGCTTAATGAAGCTGCCACGAACGTAGCCAGGCAATTGAGCGCGAACCTAACCAACAATGCGAACCGTGAGCATGGTAGCAGTGCAATCGGTGCCGTGGTCATTCTAAATTTCAGTGGCTTGGTGTCATACCGGCATCTGGACTATCTGATGTATTTCCTGGAGACAGAAGTACCGGGTATCAGCGAACTGACCTTGAATAACTATACCGAGGGTGTTGCTGATATTAGAGTGCAATACACGGACTCTACGAGAATTCTCGCCAGAAAAATTGCGGCCAAGGCGTTCAAGGGGTTTCGAGTTACGCCTACTGCCGTGAGCAGTAATCGCATCGACCTGCGTGTGGCGGCCAAATGATTAACGCACGTTGCGCAAGCCTTCTGATCAAATTTTTGCTGCTTGCTTTATTAGCGTTTGTTTCCCTGGCAAGCCATGAGGCGCTGGCCAACCCGGCTTTGGAAAAAGCAAAGACGCAATTATTGGATTCCTTGCGCGCCCGCGGTCATAAGGCCTTAGCTGATGAATTTGCGAGTATCGATGCTGCGAAACTAGGTACTGACCTCGGAGACATTGCTGCAGGCAATGGTGTTGATGTATTACTGAGGCAGTATGAAGCAAAAAAGGCGCAGATACTTGACGACCTATATGTTGAGGCTCGCGTTAAGGTGGCAGCGCGGCTTGGCGAAAATACCGTGGGGTGGCTTGAGTTTGCCCATGAAAAAAGAGCAATTGCTCAAGAGTTAGCAGCTAAAACCTATGCTGGTGATTTTCAGGGCGCGGGCCAAACCCTTTGGAATACGGTTCGCGATGGAGCGGAAGCAAAACTTAAGGAACGAGTGGCGGAAGCCAGTCGAGATTTAGTTAAGAAGGCTATTAATGCGGTAACAGATAACATCATAAAGGATGCTGGCGGTTGGTATTTGATTGCGCTTGATTTATGGATCAATGAAGTTCGTGCATTCGAGCAAAACTATCTTGAGTGGGGAAGGCAGTTCGAATTCGAGCATAAGGGGCAGTGGGAAGTCCGCACTTTGTGCGACCAGTACACGCAAATGAGAAATCAAGGCTTCGGCAAGAATGGTGCATTCTATGACATAGATCCCAACGGGAATGGGCCGACAGTATCGCTTCACACTATGTTGACTGCGGGTTACGTGGCCGAGGATGGTGCTTCCGGATTCCGTACGTGGCGATTTAACAAAGGCAATCGGTGGAAAAAGGATGGCCGCATTATGTCAACGCAAGAAGTTCATGATTCTCTGGAAAGCTGCTCTGTTAAAAATTACCGACCGCAGAAAGTGTTGCAAGTTAAGCAAAAAGAAGCCCTAGAAAGAGCGTTCACCCTAACGTTCGAGCCAATACATAATGAAATAGAGCAGGAAAAAGAAAAAATCATCAGCATTATTGAAACATTTGTAGACAGTGTTCCCAAGAATTTCAATTTGCGAATGGAAGTAGTGGACTCTGATGACAAATCGCCAATAAGCGAAGCAGAAGTTGGTTGGGACGGAAACGTTGTAAAGACAGACCGTGATGGTGCAGTTGAGCAAGAGTATGCTCTGGATGCGTTGAACGATACCAGCCGTTCGCTAGTGCTTTCTGTATCCAAACGGGGCTACAAAGACGGGCATTCCAAGATTCCTTTTAAGGAATTGAAGAAACGCTATGAGGTAGGCGGAAGCCCTGTAGTCTGGCAACTCCAGTTAACGCCCTTTGATAAGCTTAGTATCAAAGCACGCGTGCTGGACGCCGAAACCTCGGCTCAAATTTCGGGTGTGCAAACCGAGATCAAGACAGACTTACAATCAACTTACAAAGGCATAGAAGGCGAAGTTCAATTCGAGTATCGCTACAAGGACTTAGAGCTGCTGCTGGCCAGCAGACCGTCAACAAAATTCAGCTTTGAAGGTAAAGCTGAGGGCTACGATGATGGTGAATATTGGGTTCCATTGCTTACGCTGCTTGATACATGGCAATTAGTTCACAACCAACCGCTGGAAGCTGACATAAAGCTCAAGAAGGCTCCAATAAAAGAGTTTAATGTCAACGTCACGCTGATTGACGAAGATACAGGTAAGCCGTTAGCCATAGAGGGTTACGTAAAGCCAGACTTTCAAAAGAAGAAAGCAACAGCATCTGCTAAGACGTCGTTTGCCTATAGAGTATCTGAATTACGCAATCACGCTGCTACTGGAATGAGCACTATTGCGGTGAGTGCTCAAGCACCGGGTTATACGCAGAGCAAAGAAGACAGCATGTTGGCGACAGACCTGTTGAAATTAGTTGATGACAGGCAAACGAAATTTGACCTTCAGATCAATATGAAAAGTGACCCGGATGCTGAGATCAGGGAACTTGTCGTTGAATGTGAACCCGGTGCGATATTTGAGGATCAAACAGCTCAGTGTAAAGCGTACGCGGTGAGTGCCTCAGGAAAACGTAACGATGTAACCAGTGAATCCGACTGGAAACCCGACTACCTTGGAAAAGTACCCGGGCAAGTGCGTGGTAGTGACGTTGCCAAGGTCAACAGTTTGCCACACACGGTCGAGGCGACAGCCACGTTCCGTGATTCAGACGATCCTTCGGGGAAATCGTGGCAGGCAAAAGATACGGTTTTGGTTAAGCGGGGTAACGCTGCAGATTCCGCGGGGATGACGGTAACAAAATCCGCCGATCAAAATCTGGTTCTACCCGGTACAGTGATCAACTACAGTTACGAAATTGCCAACAGTGGCAGCATAGATCTGGCAAGCGTCAGCTATGGCGATGACAAATGCGCTCCAGTCGTTATTGTTAGCGGTGATCGCAACAACGACAAAGTGCTTAATGTCGGTGAGAGCTGGGCGCTCGAATGCAGTGTGTCACTGGATGAAACAACCACCAATACCCTGACTGTTTCCGCAGAATTTGCACCTGGCGAGTCTATTCAGATGAGCGCGCAAGCAACGGTAACAATCGACAAAGATCAGTGTCCGAAACCTGAGTTAAAGGTGCCGAATACCGTAGGCACCCCTGAAACTTCGGCGCTGACCGAGCTTGAAGTCAATGAGTTTATTGGTAATGTGGTCAAGCGCGAATTTCGTGAAGACATTCCAAATGGGCATGTGTTTAGGCAGCATCCGGTGGATGGTGAGTGTCTTGCACCTGGCACCGCAGTGGATCTTTGGGTGTCCAAAGGGCAGCCACCCAGTGAACAGACCGGTCCTTTTTCAGCGCAGTTCGAATGCGGTGAGAGTTTCGAAATTGTTCAGGGTGGCCGGCCCAGTAAGGTGTGTGGCCTGACCATTCGGGGCTGGAAATACACCGACGCAAGAGTGTATGTAGAAACCGAATACCCTGCAACGAATGGCTTGGATGTGTGGCCCAAGAAAACCAACGCCTGGCCACCGAATATGTACAACCCCGGAACCGCATCTGTCGAATCCAAACAACGCCATATCTTTTCCCTGAACTTCAGTGCCAATGAGAGTGCCAACGCACCCAGCACTAACTCTGTGAAAATAAGGGTGTGGCAAGAGGGTGCGGGCGACATTACCTTGAATACTGACGTGGTGATAATTCCCGAAGGACAAATGCCAGGCAGAGGTCCCGGTAAACGCCCGGATGCCGTGATAGAGCAAGGCAGCGGGGGGAAGTACTGCGTTTGGAGATACAAGAAATTTGGCGACAAGCCGCAGTGCTTTCACATGCTGCAGGCGCAGTGTGGCACAGAGCGATACACAAGCAACAATAACTACGAGCTCGTTGGTCAAAACATGACTCAATCAGAGGGCAGCAAGCGCATGCGCGAACTCTCTCATTACTTTGAGAATGCCTACGCATGTGACCCTTTTGATCGTGATGAGCCGGAAACAATCGTGAGTTGCCCGCTGGATACTCATGAGACAGTGGCCGGTCAATGTCTGGAGAAGTGTGGGGCGAATCAAGAGCGTGTAAGCGGAAAGTGTTCCGCCGTGTGTATTCTGCCTGAAACTCGCAATGACGCTGGCATTTGTTCCTGTGCTAATCCTGAGCACACTGTGGTAGCTGGTCAGTGTGTTCCTGATTGCAACGCTGGTCAGAAAATAGAGGGTGGCCAGTGCGTTGACCGCTGCTCTTTGCCGGAGGTTTTCGAGCCAGCGAGTAACTCCTGTGCTTGCCCGGAACTGAATCACAGCCTGATGGGAGGCGAATGCAAGCTTCAGTGTGCAGACGATGAGGAAGAAATAAACGGAAGCTGTATCACTCGCTGTGCCACCGATGAGGAGCGCATAGAGGGAAACTGCTTCGCGCGCTGCGCAGATGACGAAAAGTGGACGGGCGAACGTTGTAACCGTCTTTGCGCCAACGACGAAGAATGGCTCGATGGTGTGTGCAAATCTCGGTGCAAGATTGATGAAATCTGGTCTGACGGTCAGTGTCTGTCGCGTTGCTCATCAAGCGAAGAGTGGTTTCGTGGCAGCTGCACTCTTAGATGCAGCGGTGTTGAAAAACGTAACGCCGCAGGATTTTGCGAATGTCCATCTACGCATTCGCGTAAAGGCGGGCGTTGTGAGTTGGTTCAACAATGCGATCAAGGCGACCCTGCATGCTTCGACTTTGCTGAAGAAGCTCAGTTGGCGGAAGAGCAACCGGTTGCCAGTGCTGAGCAACTCAGTGAGGCAACGGCCGCTGGGCAAGCAAGCTCGCTGTCTTCCAGTGACGAAGCCGAACCGGGCGATGGTAGCTTCGCTGGCCTTGGTGCCACACCACTAGATCTTTCGTCACCCTCGGATCAACCGCCCAACGATGAGTTTAATGAAGAAGGAGCAGGCTCCCAGCAACTGGGTTATCCTCCTTTCGGTTATCCAGATCCCAGCAGGCGACCACCACGAGAAGGCTTGGGGAATGAATTTGGAGAGGCACCTGAGTTCGCCGAAAACGATGAATCAGATCACGGCCATAGGCCGGGTAACCATGATTCGGATCCTTATCGTGGTGCATCTACCCCGCGTCAGCCACAAGGTACGGGCGAAAGTGACCGAAGACAACCTCCTTCCAGAGGTGAGCAGGATAAACCGCGAGCTACCGGAGCCACAACACCCGGACAACCGCCAACAACAGCCGTCACGCCCCCAACAGCAGCGAACCCGCCCAGACAGTCCGGTGGGGCGCCTACAGCGGGTGGTTCCGGTGGTGATCCAAACAGTGCCGCTTGCAAAGCGGCTGTGCAGAAGTTTATCGACAATGGAAACGCTGCGAGAGCAATGGCCGCGCGAGAAAATACGCGTTGCGAAGATTTCAACCGTTGGCTTCATACGACTGAGCAGATAGC
Organism: Pseudomonadota bacterium; assembly: GCA_039111475.1. Classification (GTDB taxonomy): domain Bacteria; phylum Pseudomonadota; class Gammaproteobacteria; order Pseudomonadales; family JAUIET01; genus JAUIET01. The sequence goes on from JBCCIP010000063.1 coordinate 19,053, forward strand.
CAATGAGTACGAAGCGGCTTGTGGCATGAAGGTTAGTGGTCGTGAGGTTCTTGAGCAAACCATTAGAGATGCGCAAGCCATGTGCGAAATAGCGAACAGTCCGTCCAGCAATACATCTATCTACGACCCCGGCCCCTTGTTTGGTGGTGGAAACCCCTGCGGTTTGTGCCGCGAAGCATACGAGGTTAACTGCCAGGCGTTAGGCTCAATGGGAGATTGTCGCGGCGCCAGCAAATGTCCAGCGTGCCCTATTAAAAACCCGTCTAGAACTGAAGTTTACAATGCGTGCATCAGCAGTTTGATGTACATGAAGCACAAAAACAGACCTGACTGGGACAGTGCTACATTGCGCAAAAAGGCTGAGCGCAGCTGCCCAAAACCATAGGATGTTGGGAATGCAGCTAACATTTCTTAGTAAGTCCACACGGCGCAGGAATCGGCTTACGCAACTGGTTTTGTTGCAATTGTTGCAGTCTGCTTGTTGGGTTTCATATGCTGGCGCGGAAGTAATAGTTGAGCACCAGCAGCACTATAGAGCCAGTCAAAGTCTGTCTGACTACGTGGCGATGGTACTGCAGCGTAATGATCTGAGCTTTACATTACAGGATCAACGACGATTGACGGAGATGGATCTTGAAAGTGCAAGAATTCCATTCGAAATGCAGTGGAAACCACTATCCAGTATGGACTTCGGTGGCGATCTGCAAAGCCAGACCCTGGGTGTGGAGCTTAATAAGCGAACCGTGTTTGGCACCACTATGGCACTGGGTTATGTCAATCAAAAATTTGATAGCGGTGTATCGAGAGCGCATGACACAAGCCGTCGTACGTACCTGAGGTTGTCGCAGGGGTTGTTCCGCCGTTGGGGTGATGCGTATAACCGAAGCAGTTTGACCAAAGCCGAATTACGCGCTGAGCAACGCAGCCTCGCAATTAAGGAACAGAGTCAACAGCTGATGCTGGATGCCAGCCAGGTCTACTATGGCTACGTATTGTCATTGCTAAGCATTGATACCTCCACGCATTCGCTAGAGCGCTCACAGCAGAGCCTGGAGGCTGCAAAAGCGCGACAGAAAATAGGCTTGGTATCAAAAATGGACGTGTACCGAGCAGAACTTGCAGTACTGGACGCGCAAAGCGTTCTGGAAGGGCAGGTTAGAAACAGCCAGCGGCAGCGCGAGTTGTTGTATGAAATGGTGGGCAGTGCACCCACGGAGCGCTTGCAAACAGCATCCGATATTCTAGCGTTAAAACCTGACTATGAAGACATGTGGTTGGACGAAGGCCTGTTGGAAAATCGCAACGATTGGCGTGCACACCGTCTTGATATGGAAATAAGTCGCCTTGATCTGTACATCGCCAAGCGAGACACGCTGCCCGATGTTTCTCTGAATGTTTCGCTGCAAGACAGCGCCAGCGGCAGCAGCTTTGATTCCTTGTCAAATAACCAGGATAGTCGGTGGTCAGTGAACCTCACATATAACTACGCAAGCGACCAACGAGAGAAACGAAATACGCTCAGTAGGCAGCAGATACAGCGACAGCAACTTCAACGTGATTCCGCCACTCTCAAGCGGCGGATTTTTCGCGAAGCTCGTGAGGCGATCGAGGACCTTCAAGTACTTGAGCATCAGCGTTCATTCTCGGTTGAGAAACTTACGCAGGCAAAGAACGCGGTCCAGCTCGCACAAATACGCTACCAGCGCGGGCTCAGCACAAATCTGGATGTTCTGGATGCGCTTGCCGTACTTGCCGAAGCAGAGATACGAATCAAACGAGACATAGCCGATTACAACCTTTCTGCGTTGAGAATGGCCAGAACTCACGGGGTGCTCGGCTTGCAATGGATTCGACACGCTGAGTCCGGCGGTGAATTGGCGCTGGCTGCGATTCAGTGTTGCGAGGCAGATTGATGCTTGATGCTACAAAATTCGTGACGCCTTTGCGTATAAACACTGTGCAGACGGTCCCAGCACTGTCGGCGGTCGCTTTTCTGGCGTTATTGGTGCTGGCCATAGCACAATTTGGTTTTGGCGCTTCTGAGGCAGCGCTTCCCGCCAATATTCATACCGTATCAAAGCAGAGCTTTTCAGTTAGTCTGCATGAGAGGGGTATCATACAGCCAGCTCGTGTGCTGCCAATCAAATCAGGCATTGCCAGTAATCAAGCTCGAATCGTATGGTTACAAGAGGAAGGTGCCAGAGTGAAGAAGGGCGACATTGTGGCGCGCTATGACACTAAACCATTCAATGATTTGCTACAAAAGACCGAGCTCAAGGCGGTAGACGCAGAGGCTTCGCTGGTTGCAGCCGAAAAAGCCCTTCAACTCACTATAAAGGAAGGTGAGGCAAAAATTGAGGCGGCAAAGCGTAAGCAGGAGATTGCGACAATTAAAGTGTCAGATTTAAGCGAAGGCTCCGGCAAATTAGAACAGCGCAAGAGACAGAATGCTGTTTCAAAAGCACAAAGAGCGGTGCTTATAGCGCAAGCCGAACTCAAGGATTTTGACGAGCTGTTCCAGCTTGGCCACGTTAGTAGACGTGAGCGGGAGATAGCCGCTGATAAGCTGCGAAGTGAACGCGAGCAGTTGCAGTTCGGCCAGCAGGCATTGTCAAATTACCTTAAGTACGAATGGACTCAACAGCTCAGGGAGAGCGAGCTGCAGCTTGCTGCAGCCAAAGAAGAGTTATTGCGTGAAAGCCAAACCGCCGAGCTTACAAAACAACGACGTGAGGCCGAGCTGGTACTGAGACAACGGGAAAAATCGGCGGCGCTGGCACGCATAGCAGCGGCGCGCCGTGACCTGGAACAATCTGATGTGCGCGCACCAATTGAAGGAGTCTTACTCTATTCGATGGTGCCGCGCGAGGGCACCCGACGCAAAGTCCAGGTGGGTGACGCAGTATGGTTTGGGCAAACATTTATGGAAATACCTGATACCAGTCGATTAGCCCTTGAAATTGAGGTACGCGAGATTGATGTGATTCGAATGCAACGGGGTTTGGAGGCAATTGTTCGACTTGACGCAAAGCCCGATCAAGCCATCAAAGGAGAGGTATCTCATATCGGTGCACTAGCGAAAGCATCCGAGCAAAATCCCAATATTCGCTCTTTTACAGCGCGAATCAATTTGGCGCCAGACGCGATTGAAGGTGGCACCGTATACGCGGGTATGTCAGCCAGCGCGGATGTTATATGGGGCAGTATCGAGCAGCAAATTGCCGTGCCGACCGCAGCTATCGCATTGAGAGGCGAGAATAGGGTGGTGAATGTTGTCAATGTCGATAATGACCAGGCGCATTGGCAGATCATCGAGACTGGATTATCCAACGAGCAATGGACAGAGGTAACTTCAGGTTTAACTACTGGCATTACTATTTCCTATCAGTGAGCGTATTACGCCAAAGCCTAAAAATGATTGAAGCAAAAGCAGTGTGCAAGAGGCACCAATTGGATGAGCAGCAAATCTCGGCATTGCGGCCAACCAGTTTGACCGCTGTCGGCGGTGAGCTGCTAACAATTGTTGGGCCCTCAGGCTCTGGAAAATCAACATTGTTAAGTATATTGGGTGGACTTGATGAGGCAAGCTCTGGTCACGCCTGGTACGACGGAATAGAAATGTCACAGCTTGATGCAGTTCAGCGAGCACGGCTGCGTAATAGATCGTTTGGTTTTGTTTTCCAGACTCCGCATGTACTGGGATATAAGACCGTAAAAGAAAACGTGGCGCTGCCCTTGAACTATGTGACCAGTAACGATATGAGCAATGGTGCGGCTCGTGTAAACAGTCTGTTGAACTACGTTGGTCTCGCTGATAAAGCTGATCGTTATCCAAATACACTGTCTGGCGGCGAGTTGCAGAGAGTGGTTTTTGCACGGGCTTTGTTGATGGAGCCAAGTGTTATTTTCGCAGATGAGCCAACAGGCGCACTAGACGCGGGAAACTCTATTCTGATACTGGACCTTCTTAGAGACCAGACTCGTAACGGTAAGCTCGTAATCATGGCAACACATGATGCGACCGCGATGTCCTATGGTACGCGATCTATTGAGTTGGATAAGTATGAAAGCGACTAAGCTAGCCGGAAATGGCGACTGGCTGGAGGCATGGCAGAGCCTGCGACGTCGACCTGTGCGATCATTTCTTAGTTCGTTGGGTGTTGCAATTGGCGTTGTTGCGCTGGTTGCAATGATGTCGATCGGAGAAGGTGCGAAACAGGAGGCGTTACGGAAAATCGTCAGTCTTGGTGTAGACACTGTACGCGTAGAGCGCCAATCACTTAACAAAACAACGCAATCAGACTCCTTTATAAACCTCTCCAAAGGGCTCGTGGTAAGCGACGCTGCTTCACTCTCTGAAGGATTGGGCTCAAGAGGCCTGGTTGCTTATTACGTCAAGGACAACACGAAACGAGTGTCTACCCAGCAGCGTAGAGCCGCAGCAGACGTGATTGCTGTGTCTGAAACCTGGTATAAGGTGGAAAAGCTTGGCGTGCAAAATGGACGATGGATTAGTGAACTGGAGTTCAAGAGGCAAGACAGAGTGTGTGTGTTGGGTGCAGGTTTGCGCCAGCGCTTACAGGCTGCAATATCTTCGTACATTACTGTCGGTAATCAAACATGCAAGATGGTTGGCGTATTGGAAGATAGGCAACCTCTGCTTACTGATGGCACGGGTCTTTCTTCTCTGGAGTTCAATGACTTGTTGATTCTCCCCCATGGTACGTTTTCGCCCCAACCTCCGCTGAATCATGAATCCATTCATGGGCTATCCATTTTGTTGGATACACAAGAGATGGAAGAAATTAATCAACTCGCTAACTGGGTGGATACGAGATTGCGTCAGCGGCATCAAGATGTAGAAGATTATCTGCTGGTGGTGCCATCTGCTTTGATGAGTACGGTCAGGGCAACGCAGCATATGTTTCAGTTGGTTATGGGCTCTATCGCAAGTTTGTCCCTTTTGGTTGGGGGCATCGGAATCTCAAATATTATGCTTGCGAACGTGGCTGAACAAACGCGTGAAATTGGCTTGCGTATGTCAATCGGTTGCTCACAAAATCGAGTGGTTAGCTTATATCTATGGCACTCAATTCTATTGTGTCTCACAGGAGCGTTGCTCGGATTACTTGGTGGCATTCTATTTGCGCTTGTAGTCCAGACAAAGGCTGAGTGGCCGGTGCAGTTTTCACTTCTGGCACTGGCCGTAGGCCCTGCATTTGCGTTAATAACCGGGGTCTTGTTTGGAATACACCCTGCCATTCAAGCAGCAAAATTGGAGCCCTTTGCTGCGCTGCGTGAGTCCTGAACACGGTGCACTCAGTAGGTGGCTATCTATTTCCGGGCGCGCACAGGTATGGAGTATGGACCGCAGTCGATGTTATTGATTGGTTTTGAGCTGCCGTCTACCGGGAAACCGCCCTTCAACGAGCTGCCCGTCGCTAATAATCGCCACGCCATTAACAATCACATAGTTAATTCCGGTGGCTTCCTTATATGGATCTTTGTAGGTAGCATTGTCGCGTACAGTGCTTGGATTGAAAATGGTGATATCCGCATCCATGGATTCTTGTAATCGGCCTTTGCGTTTGAAAGCGGGCACGTAGTTTTGCAGTCGTTGAGCTGGCAATAGCGTCATTTTCGTAAGCGCCACAGGTAAGTCCAGCAGGCCTTGTTCTCGCACGTAACGCCCTAGAATTTTTGTAAACGCGCCATTGTGCGGCGCCACGTGTTTGTCTTTGGTTTCCATGGGCAACAAGTCGCTTACGATAATAACCCCTGGCGCTTTGACCGCTTGCTGAGTCCATTTCTCCTGCAGATAGTGATGAATGACCTGGCCGCCGGGATGCTCGCGGCGATACTCTTCCCACATTTGCTTGTTAAAGCGTTCTCCCGTGGCGGCCCATTCCACATCCGAATAAGTGATGTTAAAAATTGTTTGCCAATCTCGACCAAACACAGCGGAAGAGATCATTGCTGACCCGGCATTGTAAGGAAGAACTTCAGTTGTGATATCCACACCACTTTCTCTAGCCGCGGCAATTTCACTTAAAAACAAATCAAGGTTGCTGATCGCGTTGTGGGTAATGTGGCAGATATGCACAGATGTGCCAAAATCCTTTGCCAGACCTATCACCTCACGTAAGCCGCTTGGGTCGCCGTCGATACCGCGACGCACATGAACGAAAATGGGTGCGCTGCGTTCAGCCGCAACGCCAAATAACATTCTCATTTCAGCGTCTTGGATGGCTGTGCTGAAGTAATCCAGAGGCAGACCAATCCCAAGTGCGCCGGCGTCTAGTTCAAGCAACAATTCTTGTCTAAGGTTTTTCAGCTCTGCTTCATCGGCAAGCTCAACAAACGAAGGTGCCATTGCCGTTTCGCGATCCGTGAGCCACACCATCAAGGCGGTCTTCCAGCCTTTGAATCCGATGGGTTTCGCATTGTCCGCACCCAACGCCATCTGAACACCATTTTTCTCTTTCATGCGCAGAGACACGTAACCAGCGGAAGCGCCATAGTTAATGACTGGTGTAGCGCTGATCTGCGCCGCGTAGTTTTTTACTGGCGAGAAACCGGCTTCAAGTTCCATTGCAGTGGTCACGCCATCGAACGCTTGATAATGCTGTCCCAAAGGCGTGGGTGAGTGGGTATGCAGGTCAATAAATCCGGGCGACACAACCAGTCCGCTTGCATCGATAACGCTATCACCTGCTAATGCCTGTTCGGAGATTGTCTCAATTCGGTCGCCACTGATGCCGATGTGACGAACAGCGTCCAGACTGGTTTCAGGATCGATTACGCGTCCGTTATTGATCACTAGTGAATACGGATGCTCGGCAATTACTGGCGCTACTGCTGCTGACAAAATCAGCATCGCACAGCTAAGTGTGTTTCTTAGCATTGTGTTCACCCAGGCGTTCTAACAAGAATTGCGATGTGTTCGTAGTGTAATCTGGCAGACCGGTGCTTGGCCAGCCTAAGGCATAGACAGTTGCAGATGCTAGTTTCCAAAGTAGACTTATTGTGCGGGCAAAGATTCTTCAGTGATTGCATTAATCTTGTTGCTGCCCTAGTTTACCTTGCGGGGAATATTGTCAATGTAACCACACCAGGTAGGGCTCTGGCAGGTCTAAAAGTTTGCGCCCTCTGTAGCTTCCAAACGGCGTGGTCAAGCTGATCGAGTCTAGTAAATCCTGGTGTTCCAAAGTGTGGGTGCTTTAAGATAGGTGATACTGCGAACTTAAAGCATACGCTTGCCTGGGGCAAGGCCCTGAGCTTCACGCAATGTTGTCACGAGGAGTTCTTATGACGCGCACTCAACAAGGCCTGTTGATGTTGTCAATTGGTGTATTTTTAGCGATCACAGCCGCCTATGTTGGTTTGGTGAACGCCGAGGACGGCGCGAAAGGTTATGAAGTTGCACTGCGTTGGACAGGTCGTCTGGCATTCTTTGCATTCCTGATCCCGTTTATTGCGAGCCCGCTACGAACATTAGTGAAATCAGAGCTTAGCGCAGCCTTGGTGCGAATGCGGCGTAGCGCAGGAATTGCTTACGGTGGGATGCAGTCTGTACACTTGCTCATTATCGCAGCAACCATCAAGGCCAGTGAGACCAACCCATTCGATATGCCCACATTGATAGTAGGTGGTGCAGGTCTTGGCCTGGCCATTGTCATGATGCTGACATCATTTGATGTGCCAGCGAAAATGCTGGGTCCCAAAGCCTGGAAAATGGTGCATAACAGTGGTTTCTATGTATTCGCGTTTGTTTATTTTTTCGATTTCCTGGTCAAACCGTTTGAGGTGGGATTACCGCCAGTGTATTGGCCATTTATGGTGCTTACCTTAGGTGCGTTTATCTTGCGTTTCGCGGCGTTTATGAAACGCAGGCGCGAAGCCAATGAGAACTTGGCGGCAATATGAAGCGGAAGCGCATGTTCTTTCAGCTGAGTTTGTCATTTATTGTATTGGCTTTTTCTGTCGCTTCGTCAGCGGCAGTTGCCTCAGAAGATCAGTCGCTAACCCTGGACAGGTTCAGCGGCGCAGACGTATTTGATCTGGAGTGGGTATCGCAACCAAAGATATCACCCAGCGGGCGGCAAATCGTCTATGTTAGAAAGCGAATGGATATCATGCGCGATGAACGCCAGAGCCGCTTGTGGCTGGTAAATACGGACGGTACGGATCATCAGGCATTAACCGGTAATGACAGCAATGAATCAGCGCCTGTTTGGTCGCCACAAGGTGATCGCATTGCGTATATAGGGCAATCCGAGAGTGGCGCCAACATCTATGTTTACTGGTTGGCGTCAGGAAAAACGTCAAGGCTGACCAGCCTGGCGCACAGTCCAAATGCCTTGTATTGGTCGGCGGATGGTTCAAAGCTTGCATTCACTATGCTGGCGCCAGAAAAGCCGCCAGTATTGGTAAAACCGCCAGAAAAGCCCGAGGGCGCAGAGTGGGCGGAGATTCCGAGGATTACGTCGCAGCTGAAGTATGAGAGTGATGGTGCAGGGCGCTTAAAGCCTGGCTTCCAGCAGATTTATGTACTCGACGCTATCGGTGGCAGCCCGCGTCAACTGACCATAGGCTCGTTTCGCCACCTTCCGGAGCTTTCCTGGTCGCCTGACGGCCGATCGATAGTGTTTGCTGGCAACCGCAATGCCGATTGGGAACGTTCATTCAGGAATTCCGAAGTGTATCGCGTGAATGTTGCCAGCGGTGAAGTGACAGCGCTAACAGATCAAAACGGCCCAGACTGGTTGCCACAGTTCTCTCCAAATGGGAAGTGGATTGCCTATACCGGTTATGCCGACAAGGTGCAGGCCTATCAGCTCAATAGACTTATGGTGATGGCGGCTGATGGATCATCAAAAAGAGAACTGCTGGTGGATTTTGATTACAGCGTGGATGCGCTGAAGTGGAATGGCAAGAGTTCGGGCTTGTACTTTCAATACGATAAACATGGCGACAGCAAAATCGGGTTTGTGTCACTAAATGGCAAAATTCGCACTGTCAGCGATAATTTAGGGGGCGAAGCGATGGGCAGACCCTATGGTGGGGGCTCTTTCAGTGTTTCAGGTAATAATCTTATCGCGTTCACTTACTCCACGCCGTATCGACCGGCCGATCTTGCCGTTGTGGCGTCTTCAGGTAAGCAGCGTGTTGTCACGCAGCTGAACGAGGATTTACTCGCGCACCGAAATCTGGGTAAGGTGGAAGAGGTTTGGTATAAATCTTCATTTGATCAGCGCGATATACAGGGTTGGATTGTATGGCCGCCAGATTATGATAAAGACAAGTTTTATCCGTTGCTGGTAGAAAACCACGGCGGACCTATTTCCAATTACGGTGCGCGCTTCTCACCAGAAATTCAGCTGTATGCCAGCGCTGATTACATAGTGTTTTACCCAAATGCCAGGGGCAGTACTGGCTACGGTGAGGAGTTTTCCAACCTGCTCTTTAACAACTACCCTGGCGAAGACTACCAAGACGTTATGGACGGGATTGATGAGCTTATTAAGCGTGGTATCGCTCAGGAAGAAAATTTATTTGTTACTGGTGGCAGTGCCGGTGGAATAATGACGGCCTGGATGATCGGTAAAAACAATCGCTTTCGCTCAGCGGCTGTTATTAAGCCAGTTATGAATTGGGTGAGCAAAACGCTGACAGCGGATAACTACTTTGCGTATGCGGACTACAGATACCCAGGCCAGCCCTGGGATAATTGGGAAACATATATGAAGTTTTCGCCGATTTCCCTGGCGGGCAATATTCAAACGCCTACGCTGGTGATGGTTGGAACGGATGACCTGCGTACACCTTTGTCTGAAGCAAAGCAGTTATACCATGCCTTGAAGCTACGTAACATTGATACACTGTTAGTCGAAATTCCTGGTGCATCGCACTTCATCGCCAAGCGACCAAGCCAATTGGTGACAAAAATAAATCACATACTGGCGTGGTTCGAACGCTCTCGCGGAGATAAGGTGGATTGAACTAATACATAGACGCTGTTTTCCTGTTTATTCTAATCCAGTTTCGAATTTTCGCTTCCAGCAATGCCAGCGGCACGCATCCAGTCTCCAATACTTGATTGTGAAACTGCGCTATATCGAAATTATCGCCCAATTCTTTTTCGGCGATTGAGCGTAATTCGCGAATTTTCAATTGACCAATTTTGTATGCCAAGGCCTGTCCGGGGTTTGCCATATAGCGCTCAATCTCCCGAATAATGCCATCTTCAGGTTCAGCTTCGTTGTCCAATGAGTAGGCGATGGCTTGCTCGCGTGTCCAACCCTTGCTGTGCAAACCTGTGTCAACAACCAGGCGAATGGCGCGATGAATTTCCGCGCTGAGCATTCCGAAGTATTGGTACGGGTCGGTGAATAGACCTAATTCCTTGCCAAGTGATTCGGTGTATAGGGCCCATCCTTCGCCATAACCGCTGTACCACAAGGTTTTTCTAAACTTGGGTAAAGAATCGTTTTCCTGGGTAAGTGAAACTTGATAATGATGGCCCGGAATAGCCTCGTGCAGGAACAATGATTCGCTGTCGAACACGTTGTATCGGCTGGCATCCGGAATAGGGGTGTAGAAAATACCCGGCCGTGTGCCGTCCAGTGATCCCGAGCTGTATTCCGCCGCCGCCGATTTTTCTCGGAAGGCTTCCGTGCGCCGCACTTCAAAAGCTGTTTTGGGTTTCATGTCAAACAGCTTTGCCACTTGTGGTTTCATTCGCTCATGAATCGCATTGAAGTGATCCAGTACTTCTTGCGGTTCACTGTAAGGCATCAGGTCTTCGTTGTTCCGCACGTGGTCAAAGAACGCTTTCAAATCACCTTCGAAGCCAACCTGCTCTTTTACTTTTTCCATTTCGCTTTGAATGCGCGCCACTTCTGAAAGACCAAGCTGATGAATCTCATCGGCTGTCATATTGGTTGTTGTGTATTTCTTTATTTGATGACGGTAATACTCTTTGCCGCCTGGTAAGGCGTCAATGCCGCTGGATTCTCGGCCTGCGGCCATATACTCGCCTTTCATATAGCCATGTATTTTCTGATAGGCGGGTGCAATTTTCTCCTTCACCATCGCGGTGTATAGTTCCTTTAAACGGGCTTTATCGGCTTCGGGGAAGTCATCAGGGAAGCTTTTTGCCGGCGTGAAAAACAGGTGTTCCTGAACATTGTCAGACGCCATACCCGCCAATTGAGGAAGCACTTTTTTGATCAAAGACTTTGGCAGTACCCAGCCATTCTCAACGCCTTCACGCATTTTTGACTCGGTTGCGCTCAGCCATTCCAGGTAGGCATCAACGCGTGTCAGCCAATTCTCATAGTCCTCTACAGTGTCAAACGGTTGCGCCGAGGCACCGCTTGCAAGCTGGCCAATGATTAAATTGACAGACCACATCTGATCGATAGGCATAAGGTCGTTATG
>JBCCIP010000064.1:0-29827 GCA_039111475.1 Pseudomonadota bacterium
GGGTTGTCTTCGTGCCTTGGACCGGGTTCTTAACTGATCCCGGCGTTGGTGCGAATGATGACCATGGGGACCCGCCGTGACCCCATCCTTGGGGGCTCGTTGAAAAGGTCCCTCTTTACAACGGTCCCTATGGTCATCATTCGCTCCAACGCCGGTATCAGTTAAGAACCCGGTCCAAGGAACGAAGACTACCCCACCAACCACCACAGCATCATGACCATACCGAAAGATCAGGCAATACTATCAAGCACCCGCCGCAATGATTCAAAGGTACGATGTACATCATCAGGCTTGGCGTTTAAGAATGGCGCGAACTGAAGAATGTCCATGCCATTGCGAATCACCAATTGCTCGTCCCAAAAGCACTTCTTATGTGCCTCCAGGCCACGAACACCCGGTTCGCCCTCTCGCGGTGCAAGTTCAACGGCACCCATAAGGCCAAAGTTCCGAACGTCAATCACCATCGGATGATCATCCAAGCTATGGATTGCTTCTTCAAATACAGGCTCCAGCGCGCGCGCCTGCTCAATGCTACCTTCCTCAGCATACGCCTCTAACGAAGCCAATCCCGCAGCAGCTGCCACGGGGTGACCGGAGTATGTATAGCCATGGAAAAGTTCCACCATATGCTCAGGACCTTGCATAAAGGTGTTGTATATCTCATCACTGACTAATACTGCACCCATTGGAATCACGCCATTAGTAAGACCTTTTGCAGTAGTAATGATGTCGGGCATTACACCAAGACGAGACGCACCGAAATTATCACACACCCGGCCAAACGCATTAATAACTTCATCAAAAATTAGCAAGATTCCATGTTGCGTGCAGATTTCACGTAACCGTTCCAGGTAACCAACCGGCGGCGGCAGAATTCCAGTAGAGCCAGGAACAGGTTCTATCATTACAGCTGCGATTGAGTCTTTGCCATGTTCCTCAATCAGGTCAAGCAAGGAGTCAGCAAGGTGAGCACCCCACTCCGGCGCCCCCTTACTAAATGCGTTATGTTCGAGATCGTGATGATGAGGCAAATGGTGAACATTGGGTAATAAGTTCGCCGCGTATAGATCACGGTTAGCTGGAATACCACCAACCGAAATGCCGCCAAAATTTACTCCGTGGTAACCACGCTGTCGACCCACCAAATGGACACGCTCGTTATTGCCTTTCGCCTGGTGATACGCCAGCACCATTTTGAGCGCAGTATCGGCCGATTCAGATCCAGAGTTAGTAAAGAAACAATGGTTGAATCCATCCGGCGCAAAGTCAGTCAGTGCGGCTGCCAGCTCAACCGCCTGATCATTGGCGATTTGGAACGACATAGCGTAGTCGAGTTTGGCTACCTGCTGTTGCACTGCTTCTACAATTTTAGGGTGACAGTGGCCAATGCCGCTAGTCCAAAGCCCAGAAAAAGCATCGTATACCTGTCCACCATCCCGGGCCTGGTAGTAATGGCCTTGCGCCCCCACTAATACCCTGGGCGATTGCTTGAAATCTCTGTTTGCTGTGAAAGGCATCCACTGTGCCTGGATGCCACGTTCAAAATTGTCACTCATTAGCCTAAGTACCCGCAACCCGTTAAATGCGGCGCTATTGTGACACCAAAATGGTCGCCAGGGGTAAGACTTCTTTTGACTGAATTACGCTATTTCGTCGCTTAAATCGATCTCAATCAGAACAGTATCTGCAGCGACCTGGGTGCCAGCCGTACTTAGCACATCGCTGACCACACCATCAGCGTCAGCTTGAATTTCATAGTGCATTTTCATGGCTTCTAAAATGGCCACAGTTTGTCCTTTGCTCACGCTGTCTCCCGAAGACACCCGTATTTCAAGCAACATTCCATGCATAGGCGCAGTGACACTGCCACCGCCGCTACTTCCGTCAACAGCGCCAGCAAGACGAATTTGATCTTTGAAGTGCAGCGTTCTCCCATCGATGGCGAGGAAATGTTCGGCCTCGGAAATCGCCAAAAAATCCACTCGATGTCGATTACCGGCAACTTCCACCAATTGTGCGTCATTTCCGTAATCAAGCAGCTTTATTTGAACATATCCGTCTTCACATCTAACCGCGTACCTATCGGTGTCAGATGAATGTATGAACAGATTGTGTTCGCAATCATCGAATACGTAGTGCTTTCTTACTGCGGGTATTTCGGCGTTTTGCCAGTTTTTTAAGCCGGGAGCAACGAACAAAGAAGCTGCTTGTGCGCGCTCATAGTCGTATTGCATCGCCAGTACCGCTGCCACAGCAGCTTCTTCCAATGAAGGTTCTGGCTCGACAAACGAAGCGTCAGCAAACTGTTCTTCAATAAACGCCGTTGTTGCTTGTCCTGCAGCGAATGCTGGCTTTTCCAGACACGCGATCAAAAATCGCTTGTTGGTGGTTGTGCCGAAAAGGCAACTTCGTTTCAATGCTTCGATCAAACGAAGTCGTGCAGTTTCTCTGTCACTGCCATACGCAATGACTTTCGCAACCATGGGGTCGTAAAATGGGGAAATGTCCTGGCCACTGCATATACCGCTGTCAACGCGAATCCCCTCTCCTTCAGCCGGACGCCACAATGTCACTGGGCCGCTGGTAGGCAGGAAGTCCTGAGCCGGGTCTTCGGTATAAAGTCGAACTTCAATCGCATGACCGCTGAGTTTGACCTCTTCCTGGGTGATACCGATTTGATCACCTTGCGCGACTTGCAATTGCAGAGCAACAAGATCCAGCCCAGTAATCAACTCTGTCACTGGGTGCTCAACCTGAAGGCGTGTGTTCATCTCTAGGAAATAGAACGCTCCACTCTGGTCCAGCAAAAATTCTACGGTGCCGGCGCCCTGATAATCAATACTTTTGGCGGCATCCACCGCAGCCTTGCCCATTTGCTCACGCAGATGTCCAGTCATTACTGGGCATGGTGCTTCTTCAACTACTTTCTGATGTCTGCGCTGAATCGAGCAATCGCGTTCGCCAAGATATATTGTATTTCCGTGCCTATCAGCAAAGACCTGTACTTCAACATGTCGCGGTTTGATAATGGCTCGCTCTAGGATCAGTTCACCCGAACCGAAAGCGCCCTCGGCTTCATTTCTTGCCAGGGAAATGGCATTTTCCAATTCAGACAAATCATCCACCAGGCGCATCCCACGGCCACCACCGCCGGCCGCCGCCTTCACCATCAGTGGTGCACCAATTTTCTTGCCTTCAGCCACCAGCGTTTCGACATCCTGATCTTCACCTTCGTAACCAGGGACACACGGTACTTTGGCGGCAATCATTAAGCGCTTCGCTTCCGCCTTATTGCCCATTGCGCTGATCGCATGGGCGGATGGACCAATGAATACTAACCCGGCCTGATCACAAGCTTTCGCAAAATCTGCATTTTCACTTAAAAACCCATAACCTGGGTGGATGGATTGGGCACCACTGCTGCGAGCTGCCTCAATAATTTTATCGGCACACAGATAAGACTCAGCTACCGGGCCGGCGCCAATCAAAACGGCTTGATCGGCCATTTGAACATGCGGTGACAGCGCGTCAGCTTGCGAGTAAACAGCGACGGTTTTATAACCCTGTTCTTTTGCAGTACGAATAACACGACAGGCAATTTCGCCACGGTTGGCAATGAGCACACTTGTAAATCGATTCATCTTCGCCCACCTTATATTCGCGCAATGCCAAAACTGTTTTCGCGCACCATGCGGTTTCGCGACTCCCAAACAGTTTCCAGCAGAAAGCCCAGTGTTTGGCGGGAATGCCGCGGATCGATCATGCCGTCATCCAGACAATGACCCGAGGTGTAGAACGCACTTGATTGGCTGTCAAAATGATTTTTGAGGTAGCGCTCTTGTTCGGCAATCGCTTCTTCATCCGGTTCACGTCCGGCAGCCTTTGCCTGCCCGCGCGCAACCATACCCATGGTTTTACCCGCTTGCTCTCCACCCATTACACCCATCTTCGCGTTGGGATAGGTAAAAAGGAAATCAGGTTCGTAGTGTCGACCACACATACCGTAATTGCCGGCGCCAAAACTGGCGCCTGTCATCATTGTGATTCTTGGAACTTCAATATTGCGCACGGCTTGAATCATTTTTGAACCGTGTTTGATCATGCCGGCTTGTTCGGATTTAGTACCTACGATATAACCAGTAGTGTTCTGCATAAATATCACCGGGATATTACTTTGATCACAAAGCTGGAGAAACTGCGTTGCTTTGTTGGCGCCGTTTGGGTCAATCGGACCGTTGTTACCCAAAATTCCACAACTCATACCGTATATTTCAGCTTGCACACAGACCGTAGCTGAACCAAAACCAGGTTTGAAATCAAGAATCTCTGAACCATCTACAATGCGTGCTACCAGTTCGCGCATGTCGTAAGGCGTTCGATAATCGCACGGTATTAAACCGGCAATTTCATCCGGGTCATACAGCGGCTCAGAAAAACTGCGTTGAGGTGGTGTGGCGCACGCCGTATTCCACTGCAGGCGATACACTACCTCTCTGGCCAGTTGCACCGCATGACCATCGTCTTCCGCCAAATACTCAACCAACCCAGATATGGATGCGTGCATCTCCGCACCACCCAGTTCTTCTTCTGTGGCCACCTCGCCCGTTGCCGCCTTTAACAAAGGCGGTCCCGCCAGGTACGCCCGCCCGTTGGTTTTGACACCAATCACATAGTCGCTAAGACCCGGCATATACGCGCCACCTGCGGTCGATGAACCATGCAATATCGAGATGACAGGGATTCCCGCTTTACTAAGTTGCGCAAGTCTCCCGAACAATGCGCCGCCACCACTGAAGCCCTCAACCGTATATTTGATCAGATCACCACCGGCACTCTCTACCAAATGAACGAATGGCAGTTTTTGTTGCAAGGCAATCTCTTCTGCGCGACCAACACGATACGCGCAAGCCGTTGTAAGAGTGCCGGCGAGTATTCCGCTATCGTCGACTACGATGACGCAACGAGTACCGGAAATAAAACCGATGCCAGTAATAACAGTGGCACCAGGTATCGATTTTTCCTCAACGTCTGTATCCAGCAGGTAGCCAGCCAAATTACCAATAGTAAGGAAAGGCATACCAGGGTCCAGCATGCGAGCTAGACGCTCCCTTGGCGTCAACTGCCCACGCGAATCAAAGCGCGGTTTACGCTGTTCTGATTTAGCCGGCGCTCGCGCGTTAAGTTCGCTAAGCTTGTCGATCAAACCTAGCATCTCCTCGCGATTACGCGAAAAAGTGTCAGAACCAGGTACTATTTTCGATTGAAAAACGGGCATGTAAAAATTCCGGTCATTAAAGCCTAAAGAGTGTTGGAGATTTGCTCGGGCACAAGAACAGGCAATTCCAGAAGCAACTGCGCATACCCCTTGCCTTGTGCGTCGTTACGAATACTGGCGACACCGCCACCACCCAGTACTCTGTGCAGTAATATGTTTACCGAGTTGCTGCCCGGTAGCAAATAACGATCTATGCTGGCGTTGTTATCAGGTTCTTCCAGAAAATGTGCAAAGCGCTGCTTTATTGCATCGATCGTTAGCGCGGCACAAATATAAGGTAAGTACGATTCCTTTCGTGCGATTATTCCTATATTCGCTTTATCGCCTTTGTCGCCACTTCTGCCCCATGCCAACTGCGATAGCAACACCTCTGACGTCGCTTTTTCGCTTGGTTCAGGCCATGTCGCCCGTTGTAACGTATGACCGCGAAATAATTGACCCGGAGTGTCGTCGCAGCTGATTATTTCCCCATCGCAGTCTATCGAAATCCTAACAGCCGATTTATTCATTAAGAACGAAAATAGTCGTACAACCGGGGAAGGTTTCGCCCGCGCGCCCGCAAAACCTGACAAACCCGGGGGTCCTGCCAGACCCAATCCGGCCAGTTCTTTGAGAAATATCCCGACGCCCATTAGGCTCTCATGCTTGACCGCAATCTTCATTGACACTTCGCGCGAACCATCAATGCGCTTACATTGCCCGTATTGGCTCTCCGCGCCAATCAATTCAATACTGGTTTCACTAAAATCCGCCAAATCCATAGCGCCAAATGCTGTTTGCGCAGATCGAATACACGCGTTACCAAAAGCTTCCGCCTTCTGATCTGCATCAGACCCATAGAACGTCAGAATTGTGCCGCCCCTGAACTGGTCCGCATAGGTGGCACTCACTTTGTATGTATCGGGCGCTGGATAACCGAGCGCACCAGAAACTCGAACTCTATGGTCTCCTTCCTGATTCAGAACGACTTCGGAGAAATCACAAACAACATCAGGTAAGCAATAGGCCTGCGGATCGCCAATTTCATATAGCATTTGCTCGCTAACAGTGCCTACACTGACCAGTCCAGAGGTATATTCTGGCTTGGTACAAATAAACTCCCCGTTGGCCTCAACTTCTGCAATGGGGTAACCGCTGGTTTCAAACTGGCCTTCCAGCAAATGCCAGTCAGTAAAGTTACCACCGGTAGCCTGGGTACCACACTCGAGAATGTGCCCACACAAAGAACCAGCCGCAAGCCGATCCACATCATCGCGACCCCAGCCGAACTCGTGAATACAGGCACCCAAAGTCACTGCACTGTCTACAGAACGCCCCGTGATGACTATGTCGGCACCCATAGCCAGCGCCCGGGCGACGGGAAAAGCACCCAGATACGCGTTGATACTTTGTATTTTGGCCGGCTCAGGGAATGTTTCGCTAGTGAACATCTCATCGATGTCATTATTCGCCAGCGAGTCCGCCTCACTCAGAAGGTTATCGCCCAACACACAGGCCACTCTAAGGTCCAAATCTGCCTCAACCACCATTTCTCTAACAGCTTTCGCGCAAGCCTGAGGATTAACACCTCCGGCGTTGGAGATGACCTTAACGCCCTGGCGGGCGATCTCAGCGATATTGGGCTTTAAGGCAGCCGTAATAAAGTCAGTGGCATAGCCTAAATGCTCATTCTTGGCTTTAGCACGTGCCAAAATCGACATTGTTATCTCAGCCAGGTAATCATAAACGATGTAGTCTAGATTGCCGGCTGACAGTAATTGTGGCGTGGCACGTGCGGAATCTCCCCAATACCCGCTCGCACCGCCAATTCGGATAATTTTATTGTGCATAAGTGTCTCTACGGCCAGTGGAATCAGTGCCCCACCCAGTGGTACTGAATACGACGCCGCCTTGCCGCATTGTGACAATATCGATGCGGCCTATTTCTCAGTTAGGATACAACTCCAGTGTGCGACAGCGTGGCGCGGGAGACAATATAACCCACTATGGGCAGCTTAGAACACCTTCACGAATAGGCTGGTCTTGAATATCAGTGTTGCTGATCTGGTTGGAGAAAGGTACATCACAATGCACACCGAAATCGGCCTGCGCATTGTTGGCAATCAGATTTTCACTGATGATATTTCCCACCACATTGCCAGTGGTGCCACCATTCGATTCTAGTGAAATTCCGGCCGTCACTTGCGGACGCCAACTAATCTCGGTGTTTTGACCAACTGCACGAATGCTGTTCTCTATCACTGCATTGGACGAAGTATCTCGGAAGACTGACGTAGAACCTGCCAGCACAATGCCCGCTTTGGCTGCGCGCAGAATATCGTTGTCTTTAACCACATTGTGCGAAGCGCCATGAATCAGCTTGATGCCAAAAATGTAATTCTCAAACAGCAGGTTACGCCGTACCGATACGCGCTGACCGAAGCTATCTATACCTTCGCCAACTCGCGCAATTGCATTGTTAACCAGCCAGATGTCGTGTGCCTCAGGACCCGCAATATTGATGCCATCGGTTTCCACACGATGCCTGTTGCGCAGTGATTGCGATACCTGCAATCCGAATACAAAGTTATTCTGCACCACAACCGCACTGGAATTCAGAATGACTCCGTTGCTTATCAGACGGGAAGAATCAATGGCAATTGCTGTGTGCTGTATTTCGCTACTCGTGAAGCTACCGTGCACCCAGTTCGATTCAATCGTTGCCCATTGCACAGAATCGATCGCAATAACCAGCCCATTAGAGAACCCGGAAATATCCAGCCCATTGATCACTATGTTCTCACCGCCACGAATACGAACAGCACTCACATTCGACCCATCCTGGAAATCTTTTGTAACTACGAAATTTCTAAGCCTGACGTTCTCGACGTTCTCGCCAGCCAGAGCAATCGCATTGTCCGCAAATTCGATGTTTGCGGCAAGATTGTCAAAACCACCAAGCGAGGTAAGATGCAGCCCACCCACACCATTGGAATAAATATGCAGATTGGATCGCAAGTTGATCTTGCTGGATATCTGGTAGCGGCCGCTGAGAAAAATCTCATCGTGATTGTTAACCGCAGTCTGCAGTGCCGCAGTATCATCTACGCCATCATCCGCTATTGCACCATACAACTCAGGGGTCATAGACCAAGCCTGAGTAGAAAATAAAACCGCCATCGCCAGGCTCGATACGGCACATACTGCTTTGAAGCAAACCCTCAAATACCCAATAGATTTATTTATTTCGTTAGGTTTCAAAATACACTATCCCGCGAAACCAAATTCATTGGTCACCTTCCTACAGTGAAAATGGAGGCTGACAATTGGTTGGAAATCGCCCAACTACTAGAAACCCCAAGGTAACAAAGCGGTCAAATACTGTCTATTTTTTAACCGACGTGTGACCTGTTTGGCAGCTTATTCGGACAGACGGGCGTGTGATTTTTGTCTCATGGGCTACGCGCTAGAGTAAATGGCATATATGGATACCGTTTATCTTGGAATGGCGTCAAAAGTGGCTACTATTTAAGGAGTAAGGATACGTTTGCCCTCGGGCAAGAAAGCACATGGACGCTGCTTAAAGATGTGGGTTAATTTCGTAAATGCGGTAGAACCGCGCTTGGCCAGTTTTCGCTACCGCAGTATCTGGCCGTCAATGGCACTTGCCAGACTGGGGCACAATTGCCTGATCACCGATGATCCTGATCAAGTGCCACTTGATCGAGCCACTCAGGGCATCGTTTTTTCGAAAGCCTTCAACCAAAAATCACTTGAGCTTTCTTGGCGCGCGCACAATAACGACATACCGGTTGTTCTAGACGTCTGCGATAATATTTTTGTACCCAACTACCTTGGTGGAACAAACGGGCTCCTTACCGTAGCTTGTTTTCGGGCAATGGCGGAATTCGCAAGTTGCATTCTGGTACCAACGCACGCTCTTGGCGAAGTGGTACGACAGCAACTCAGCGGGAACCGTGTACAAATTCATGTGATCCCTGACTGCGTAGAGCTAGAAACGGATGTAGATGCGCTGCTGGCTAAACTAAAACAGGCCAGCAGCGGAGAAGTGCAGCTTTTGCCAAATTGTAGTATCGCTCTGAAGTCTGGAAAAGCTCGCCTTCAACAGCGTTTGCGATCCGTTGAAGAGTACTTGCCTGCTCGCCTTGCCTCGCATGGTAACCGCGTAATCTCCTTGTTCCGAACGGCCATGTCCAACAACATTAATTCAAACAGGGCAGCTATACGGGCTCGCGTAGCCAGCTTTGCTAAATCACTTCCGGGTAGCTTGTACTGGCGTAAACCCAGTTGGCCCAGGCTTGACAAGAAATGCGTGGCGGATGGCATGGAGCAACATCGCAAAACAGTTCTATGGTTTGGCAATGCC
This sequence comes from Pseudomonadota bacterium, assembly GCA_039111475.1. Taxonomy (GTDB): domain Bacteria; phylum Pseudomonadota; class Gammaproteobacteria; order Pseudomonadales; family JAUIET01; genus JAUIET01. The sequence goes on from JBCCIP010000064.1 coordinate 9,642, forward strand.
GGTCAGGCCCATGGCAATTATGGTATTCCAACTGTTTTGAGGTTTGCTAATGAACTCATACGAATCAATGAGCAGCAACCGATAGAGTTGTTGATTGTTAGCAATAACCTGCCGAAATTTCGTGAGTACATTCGCAGGCTACCAATTCCAAGCCGGTATGAAGAGTGGGACCCGATTAGTATTTTTAAACACATAAGATCCGCTGATCTGGTCATACTGCCAAATTCCAACGACAGTTTCTCCCGCACGAAGTCAGCAAATAGGGTTTTGCTTGCGCTTTCACAGAATGTGCCGGTTGTAGCAGAAGATTTCGCAGGACTCGAGCTTCTTCGCGATTGCGTTGCCTGCGAAGATATCTATCAGGGCCTAAAGCGCTATCTCATAGATGGCCAAACGGACACTGATCTGGCAAATGCGCACAGGGTACTGAATCAACATTTTTCCATTCTGGGTATTGGCGAACAATTGTCGGTTGTATTGCGCAATGTAGGAGCCACTGACCTCCGCAGCAAGCCATGCCTGCTTTTCCTTTTTGACCTTCTCCAAGACGTGGAGGTTCTCAAACCTGTTGTAAACCATTTTGTTGAACGGGAGGATTGGCGGGTAAGAGTATTGGCGTCGAATTGGTTGATGTCTCAACCAGATTCTCCAGTAGACTACTTTAATAGCCGCAGCATCACACCCACTGTACTGGAAAGAGAAGAGCTTCTCGCGGGCACGCCTACCGCAATAGATGGCGCGGATCTGGTGTTTCTGGCATCTGAAACCAACCTGGGTCCGCACCGGGTTGCTCATCACGTTGCCAATGAAGCTGCCAGGAAAAATATTCCGGCCGTCACTTTTCAACACGGCTTAGAAAACGAAGGCCTGACTTACTTTGGCGAAAACAAATCAGTCAAGTTCGCATCAAAAAAAATCGTGGTCTGGAATGAGCTTCCAGGCAACATGGAGAACGTTAGCAATGACACGCGAAAGAAGTGCCTGCCTATCGGCATTTTCCGTAGCACCGAGTCCAGAACGGTACCAGCTGCACTGCGAAAAAAGCTGCCTTGCGACATAGTGATCGGCGTATTTGAGAACTTGCACTGGGAGCGCTACAGCGATTATTTTCGAAGCGAGTTTCTGCATAATCTGATCGCCACTGCAAATAACTATGAGGATTGTTGCTTTCTAGTAAAGCCTCATCCCGCTGGCCAGTGGTTCGCACTGTCAGACAGCGTTCCTTACGATTTGCCATCAAACATTATTACCATCGACAATACTGACGACGACTGGCGACATATATCCGGCACACAGTTGGTTCGTTTCATGGATGCCGTGATCACCACACCGTCAACGATTGCAATTGACGCAGCGATCGCGAATGTTCCTGTTGCTGTTATTGCACAATCGCTGGGGGCTTTGGACATGTACTCCGGTCTGGATAGGCTAGACCATGCAGACGACTGGAATGAATTTGTAGGCCGATGCAAAGGCGATCAGCGTCCCATTCTGGCCCGCGTTAATCGCTTTTTGAGCGAGCGAGTTAGCAAACTAAACCCGTTGGAAGAGTTGGAAATAGAGGTTAGCAAACTCGTGGTGGGCTGATACCAACATCAATCCTTGCATCCTAACGCTTGACAAGCCCTGTGCTATTCGCCACGAAGAAAGCGTTTAGACGTGAACAAACCGGCGAGGAAACCCGCAGTATTTGCCAATTGATCGGCAAATGAGGCATCTCTGTAAGGTAACATATCCTGCATCAATTCAATCACTGGGCCTAGAAGAAACAACAATAAGGCCGCCACCAGAAAACTGCGTTTTTTGATGAATACAATGGCGGCTAGGCACATATTGATCCAGTGCATTAGGAAATGCGCTACCTTGTCAAATTGTGGCAAGTCGATACCGCTATCATCAATAGGAATCAAACTCGCATAAAGCTCCAGCGCAATCATCAACACAAACAAGAATTTGAGCACAACTAAAATCCTAGTCGCTTGTAACCGTCGTAATGTGGAACGCGTAAACATAGCGTAATATTATTGCCTTTGGGACCTGCTAATAGACTAGCACAGCAACCACACTGCACAGACAAACGAAAAGCTGCATTAAAGAAGGACAATGCCAAAATGAGTTGGGACTTTTCCACTCCCGCTGACTTTCAAGCTCAGCTCGACTGGATGCTTGATTTCGTCAACGAGACATTGCTACCCCTTGAATTGCTGTATGAGGGCTTGGACCAAACTCAGCTTGACTCGCTATGGGCGCCTCTAAAACAACAGGTGAAAGACCGAGGCTTATGGGCGGCTCATCTTGAACCTGAACACGGCGGGCAAGGATATGGTCAGGTGCGCCTTGCGTTAATGCACGAGATTTTGGGGCGTACTGAGTTGGCCCCTGAGATATTTGGTTGCCAGGGACCTGATTCCGGCAACGCGGAAATGTTGGCAGTGGGCGCCAGTGAAGCCCAACGCCAGCGTTGGCTGTATCCATTGATGGCGGGCAAGGTACGAAGCACGTTTGCGTTGACCGAACCAGACACTTCTGGCTCAGACCCTACCGGTATCCGCACCCGGTGTGAGCGAGATGGTGAACAGTGGTGCATCAATGGTCATAAATGGTTTTCTTCCAATGCCAGTGTATCGGACTTCACCTTGCTCATGGCCGTAACCGATCCGGATGCGCCGCCGCATAAACGAGCATCGATGTTAGTTGTGCCCAAAAATACTCCTGGCATGCGTGTGCTTCGTGACGTAGGCACAGTGCACGACCCTACACACACAGAAGAAGGCTCGTTGATGGATAGAATTGGTGGCCATTCTGAAGTGATGTTTGAAGATTGCCGAGTGCCGCTGGATCATATGATTGGCCAGCCAGGCGATGGTTTCGTATTGGCACAGAAACGTCTAGGTGGCGGACGGATTCACCATTCCATGCGCATGATTGGCCAGTGTAATCGCGCCTTTGAAATGTTGCTGGAGCGCGCTGCGTCGCGTCACACCCGCGGTAGACCATTGGCAAAGCAACAGATGGTGCAAGCCACAATCGCCGACAGTTATGCGCAGATATCCATGGCCAGACTATTGGTTCTTAAATCGGCGTGGACCATGGATGAAAGCGGCCCGTTTAGCAAAGCGGCTCGACTGGATATTGCGGCCGCCAAGTTCTCGGTACCCAGGATACTATTGGACGTGATCGATTGTGCCATCCAGTTGCACGGTGCATTGGGGTATTCAACTGATATGCCACTGGAATCAATGTATCGCAGCGCCAGGGCCCTACGAATTGCCGATGGTGCAGATGAGGTTCACAAACAGTCAGTGGCCCGATTGCTGTTGGAAGATGTAAATTCGATCCAGGGCTTTCCCAGCGAACACATTCCCACTCGAAAAGCGTCTGCCAAAAGCCAATTTCAGCATTTGATCGACAAGGTGCTTTAGGAAACCTTCCCTACCTGTAAACGCTACAACTAGACCGTGACGAACGGTAGTTCGAAACTCATTACTGTGTCGAAATAGTTAACACCAACTCAAAATTGATCATTTAGTAATCAATTTTTACGTTGCTATATCAATGGCTTATAAAACTTGGCACGACATCTGCTAACTGTACATTAAATGATCAAAACATCGGTCTCCGGTGAACGGTCGCAAGCAGTAGTGAAGGATGATGAGCAGCACACAATACCGACGACATTTGAGTAGCCGTAACAGCGCCCTTCGCTGTTCGACAATTCTGCTGTTACTCGGCATCTTTCTGGCCGCACCAGCAGCTTTGGCGGCGGAACCTGCAGCCGTCGACAAAAGTCCTGTCAGCGAAGAATTGCTGACTGTTGAGCAAGAATCACTAAGTAACGCTGCAGCAGGCAATGCAGACAATCGTGATGATCTTGAGCCCAGCACCCTGGCTCTGTTAGCCCTTGGTTTGATTGCACTCGGCCTAGTGCGCCGCAAAGTACGCGAGTAATTGTCAGGTATCGCAAACGCGGTACCGGTATCAGTTGGTTCTTGCCCTGCTTCGGCAGGGCTTTTTTTTGCCTGTGTTATTATTATCGGTCGGTTTTCCAATAAACACACCACACGGTATCGGTAGTCAGAATGAAGCAACTTGGCACATTGGACTCGGCGTTCATAAACCTTGAAAACAGTGCAACCCCCCAACACGTGGGCGGTCTGGGAATTTATGACCCTTCCTCCGCTCCCGGTGGTTTCGTGCGCTTCAAAGAAGTTTTGGCCAGTTTTGAGCAGCGACTGAATAAACTGCCATTGTTTCGCACACGGCTAGTTCAGGTACCAGGTGATATTGACCGGCCCTATTGGGTAGAAGATAAGAACTTTGACGTGGAGTTCCATCTGCGCCACATTTCTCTGCCCAAACCAGGTGACTGGCGTCAATTGTGGATACAGGCGGCTCGACTGCACGCTCGCTCTCTGGATATGTCTCGACCCTTGTGGGAAGCCTATATCATCGAGGGCTTAGACAATATCGAGGGGCTTCCCGAGGGCGCTTTTGCGATGTATACCAAGATGCATCACTCACTGGTTGATGGTGCTGGCGGCGCGTCGTTTATGTCAGCGCTGCACGATTTGGAACCGAACCCAACCTACCCCCCTGACAACCAACAAGACACCATTATTGTTGATCGCCAACCTTCAGATGGAGAGCTACTGGCTAGAGCTCTGATTAACCGCGCTACTAATTCCGTCAGTATGTTGCGCAGCATTGGCGGAACAGCGGTTGAACTGGCTAAATATGGCGTAGCTGTGGCGAGAGAAGAAGTGCCGTCGCCCGATTTGGCGGCGCCGAAAACTCGATTTAATCGGAAAGTTGGGCCACATAGGGTGGCCGAGGCCGCGGTTTTTGAACTGGCTCATTTCAAAGACATCAAGAACGCCTGCGGTGCGACCATTAATGACGTTGCACTGGCGATCGTTGGCGGAGCCTTGCGTCGCTACCTGGATCGACATGGCGAACTACCAGAGGATTCGCTCGCAGCGTCCATACCGATGAACATGCGCACGCGCCGTGAGCAAAACGACGAAAACAATCAGGTCGGCTCAATGTTTACAGAACTGCACACCAATATTGCTGATCCGATAAAACGCGTTGATGCCGTTAGCGATAGCGCTAAGTTGGCAAAGGAAGCAAGCGAATCCAGCCCGCTGGTAGAGGCTATGCGTTTGGCTGGCTTTTTCTCACCAGCCGTATCCAAGTCGCTAGCCAGCTTCTGGTCAAAAAACCAGTTAAGTCGATTTATTCCAATGAATACCAGCACAGTAGTAACCAACGTACCCGGACCAAATTTTCCACTGTATTGTGCCGGTGCGGAAATGGTTCGCTATCACGGTCTAGGCTTGCTAACACCGGGCTGTGGTCTATTCCACACAATTTTCAGCAGTAATGGCAGGGTGACCATCACTATTCTTGGCGACCGCAATGCGATACCCGATCCAGAATTTTATGCGCAGTGCCTGCGCCATTCGTTTGAAGAAATGTATCTTGCGGCCACTGGCAGGTCTGCCAAACCAACTGCTGCCACAGTGGAAACAAAGCCAGAGCCTGAGAGCAAACCGAAAAAGGCTGTTCAGAAAACAGGAGGCGAAATTAAGAAAGCCCGCAGCAACGCCAAGAAAGCCAAGCGAGCAGCTGCGAAGAAAAGCAGGCCGGCAACAAAACCGATTGTTAAAACGAAAACGAAGACTCCAGCCAAGGCAAAGGCAGGTTCACGCTCATTACGAGATATACGCATACCTGAGTCTGCAAAAAGAACAACGAGCAGCAAGAAAAATGCTGGCGGCAAAAGAAAGCGCGCAGCTCAAACCGAAATCGCCTGAAGCTGAGCTTACTCGCTGCGCTCGTAACGCCACTCTCCGGTTCGCATAACGCAGCGATGCCTGCTGCCCGGAGTGTTCGCATCAGAATGCTCGTAGCCAGCGTCTTCGGCATACAATGCAACTACGTCATCACCTTGTTTGCCAAACCTGGGATGAAACACAAACGGAGTCTGACTGGCAACGGCATGCAAGGCTTGGTCTGCAGAATTAAACGCCAATAGCTCGGTCAAGGACACGAAGGTTGGTGGCAACAATTCGATTTGCTGCTTCGCGTGCAACGCAAGCGCATTCTCAGGTGTCACCCACACATGGTCCTCAATTTCCGAACCATCGACTGTGACTTCATCACGATCGTGAGCATGTGTTATAAAAAACCAGGTCGAAAATCGCTTGGGCATCACGGGCGGCGTAGTCCAGTGCGAGAAGTACACAAATTCATCTGCCTTCACACGCAAACCCGTCTCTTCGAGAGTCTCCCTGGCTGCAGCGAACGGCGCCGCAGCATCTTCTTCCTGACTGCCCGCCTCATCAAAATCGGATGATTCAAAACGCCCCCCTGGAAAAACCCAGGAACCTCCAGCAAAGCTTAACTTTGAGTTTCTCCGAAGCAATAAGGTCTGCAAGCCTTCATCACTGTTGCGCAGCAAAATTACCGTTGCTGCCGGCCGGATAGGCACCTTGGAAAAGTCGGGCTTCTCGGCCATCTCGTTACTCCTAAAAGTACTTTTATCGTGTTCGACGCTCAATTCATCGCAGCGATGCTAGGTATAGTAGCAGGTAAACGGTTCGTAAATTGACCTAGCCACCGATCACGTGTGAGTATGTGACACAAATAAGACACAAGAACTGCATTTTTTGAGAATTCCAGACCTTAGCCCCCTTGCTTGGCGCGGCATATTACTACTTACGCTAACCGCCTGCGGAGCCGGTGGTGACACTGAAACTGTTTCAAACAGCGAGCTCTTTCCATTGCTACCAGACCTGTCTGGTGAATTCTTTGCTAAAGACAGAGTGCTGCAGGTGGACATCCAGATGGATGACACGGAGTATGAGACCTTGCGCTTCGAAGGGCGCACCATGGGAGACTTGCTTTCGGGCTGCTTTCGCGACTTTGAATACACCACTTTTCGCGCCGATGTGAGCATTGATGGTGAATTGATTCCTAATGTAGGCATTAGAAAAAAAGGGTTTCTTGGTTCATTGAGTCCTAGCAGACCGTCAATGAAGTTAAATTTTGCGCTGCATGATTCAAGTTCAAGCTATCTGAGCATGCGTCGCATGACCCTTAACAATAATCGTCAGGACGCAAGCGCTACCCGCCAATGCATAACGTATCAACTTTTCAGAGATGCCGGGTTGATCGCACCGCGGTGCAATTTTGCCCAGGTCAGCGTAAACGGGCAGAACCTCGGTTACTACTCAAACGTTGAAGGCATCGATGAATCTTTTCTGAGACGCAATTTCGAAAATGCGGGGGGCAATCTATATGAAGCCCAGCTGGCGGGTTTCGCGCCAATTCGAAAAGATTCGTTTGAACTTAAAACCAACAAGCGGGTGAACGACCGAACTGACCTCGATGCTGTGGTCAACGCGCTTGTCGCCGATGATGACAATGTGCTAGCCCTGCTAGAACAGGTTTTGGATGTTGATCAGTTTATGGATTTCTGGGCGATGGAAATTATCACTGGTCATTGGGATGGCGCCACGGGTGATACTAACAATAACTACTTCGTATACAACGACCCTCAAAGCCAACGATTTAGCTATATACCCTGGGGTACTGACGGTGCCTTGAGCCCAAGAGCAGGACTCAATGGCGGGGAGTTTCCGATATGGCACGTGAGCTTTTTGTCCAACCGGCTTTATAACATTCCAGAAATGCGGGTACGATTGTTCCAAAATGTGGAACGCCTGTTAGAAGACGTTTTTGACGAAGGCGAGATTACGGAAGAGATGGACCGTATCTTCGAATTAACTGATAGCAATCCAGACGCGATTGAAGAGGTTAAAGATTTCGCCATCAATCAAGTCGGAAGACTGCGCAGTGCAATGAATGGCGACATTGAAGATGATAGTCAACCGCTACAGGATGCAGAGACCACTTGCAGCACCATTCGAGGCCACGTGAGCGGGCAATGGGAAGGCAATATGGGTTCGTTCACGTACACTGACTCGAGCGGAACTGCACGATCATTTACTGGCCCAATTAATAGAAACGACATTAGTGGCGGCGCTCTGAGTAGCTCAAGCAACCCGCAAACAACACCTTTTAATATTTTTGGTATCGGTAACGGTCCGCTGGTAATCGCACTTTTCTCGGTAGAGGAACCAGAATTCAAAGTGGGGGAAACGCAGTTTCACGGTTTCGCAACGACCCTGTTTATAATTGATACTGGTCCCGATGGTGATTTCGGAATTTCCGCCGGTGGGCGCTTAACAATTGATCAAGCGGGTGCACCAGGCGAACCGTTCAGTGGCAGTTTTGAAACCGCATTAGGTTTCAATAATGGTTTCTTTGGCGGGCCGGGCAGCTAATGCAGGCGTTTTCTATACGTCAATTGCAAACGATGCATGAGCTTTTGCGCCAAACATGCCCTAGCGACTACTCAGATATATGCGAGGCGGCAAGCGCGTTTCAAACTCACTCGCTGGATGAAGCAACAGATAGCAGATTGATGGACAGAGTTGACTCAAAATATTTGCTCTCTATCGATGCGCTGTTGAAAGGACTCAGCCAACTAAATCAAGATTACACTGCGCTGGAAATAGATTCGAATCGCGTATTCACCTACCAGAATACCTATTTCGATTCGAATAATATGAACTACTACTTACAGCATCACAACGGCAAGCTCAACCGCCACAAAGTGCGTTATCGTCGGTACAAAGAAACAAATACTGAATTCTTTGAAGTCAAATTCAAAACCAATAAAAGACGCACGATGAAAGAGCGGACTCAACTTAATGCGTCAACTTCAGCTGAATCTGCGAGCCAGAATTTTGTGCGTAGCTTGTTGCCAGATTCAGAAGTCGCCAAGCTAGCCCCTGTATTGCATGTTAACTATCGGCGAATCACATTAAATCACAAACGTGCTAGAGAACGTTTGACCGTAGATTTTGATTTACGCTTCAGCCGCGTGGGCAGTTCACACCAAACACGATTGCCTGATTTAGCAATTGCGGAAAACAAGCATTACGGCAAACCGGAGAAGACTGCTTTTCAGACATTCGTTAAGAGTAATGCCTTTAGAGACAGCAGTTTCAGCAAATATTGTATTGGCTGCTGCCTTACCGCAGAAGAACCGCTAAAAATGAATCGCTTTGGGCCCATTTTGCGCCGAGTAAATTCCTACACAAGCAATAGATCACAGATAGATATTTGATATGGCATCAACTCTAGGTACCTTTTTCATCGTACGCCTGTTGATTAACACGGCGTCGGTTATTGTGCTTGTGCGCTTTTGTTACTACCCTTACTCGCGCCATCGCGCGCATGCAATGTCATTCGTTTTGTTTGGCACGGGTGTATTTATTGTCACTGCCTTATTGCACAGCGCCGATATTTCCATGGGGTTTGCTTTCGGCCTGTTTGCCGTATTTTCCATGCTTAGATACCGAACAGAATCAATTACTATTAAGGAAATGACGTATCTTTTCCTAGTCATTTCGATAGCTCTGTTGTCAGGAGTTGGGCAAATGGCGTGGTGGGAGTTATGCCTGCTCAACGGATTGATTTGCCTGATTGCGTACTTTTCTGAAACCAGTGCCATACTGCCGATACTGCATGACAGGGAAATTCTGTACGAGAACGTAGCCAATATCGCGCCTGATAATAAAGAAGCACTAATCGCTGACCTGCGCGCAAAAACCGGACTGGATATTCAGTTTGTGGAGACCTTGTCTGTGGATTATCTTCGCGATACAGCGAGATTAAAAATACACTTTGCGCCAAAAAACCACAATGATTGAGCCTATGAAGACGACCAAGTCAATCTCTTTGCTAGTGACAATGCTGTTCAGCCAAACTGTCGTTAGTGAGGACAACCACAGCGTCGAGTTGGGCGGGCTGTTGCAGCTGGACGGAGATTTCACTGGCAAATTCTACAATCGTGATGCGCAAAGCGATCGCGAATTTGATGTTCGTCGCGCAAGACTGGACGCCAACTATGGATTCAAGCGGGACTGGCGTGCGAAATTTACTGTCCAATATGAAGAGAGCGGCGATGCATTGAACGTCAACAATGCCTGGTTGCGCTATAGAGGATTTGACGCAGTAAAGATTACTGTTGGCAAGTTCAAACAGCCGTTCGGCTTGGAGCGTTTGGACAGCGTGCGATCAATTGCCCCGTTAGAACGTGCGATGACAACCAGTGCACTCGCACCGAATCGGGCATTTGGAATTCAACTGCATAAACACCGCAAACGTCGCACCTGGGCCATTGGAGTCTTTCAGGTGCACGATGACGACCACCGCTTTCCAAATACTGCACCACAATCAGTCACCGGCCGGTATTCTTTCGCACCCGTGCGGGACAAAAGTACTGTTTTGCATCTGGGTGTCGCCGGCTCTTACACAGACTGGAACGAGAATCCTTTTCGCTTACGCGAATCGGCCGAGGTAGGTTCAGCTGACAACATAGTTCGCAGTGCGCGTTTCAATGCCGATAAGCAGTGGCAGATTGGCCTGGAAGGTGCCTGGCAACAGGGAGCAATGAGATTACAGGCGGAATACATGCTGACTGAAGTAGATGCTAGCGACTTCGACCAGCAATTCAATTACGACGGATTCTATCTGCAAACAAGCTATGCATTAAGTGGCGAACACAGGCGCTACGACAATGGCGAGTTTGCGCGCTTAAAACCCGAATCAGACAAAGGTGCGGTGGAGTTGTTCGCTCGCTACAGCGAAGTTGATCTAAGAGACAACGTAGGCAATGACTCAATTGGCGCTGAGGCCAGTGTGATGACCATTGGCGTCAACGTCTATGTTGACAAACACATGCGAATGGGCATTAACTATCTGATGCCTGAAATTTCAGGTGATACTGTGCACAGCCAAACATCTGGCGACGCTATTACTTTGCGCTTTCAACTTGGTTACTAAGCTGGAACAAAGCGGCTAATCGTATCCACCACACAGGCCGGACGATCGCTGCCTTCTGTTTCAACCGTGACCCGAACTACCGCCTGAACGGCACTCCCTTTCACTTCTTCAACGCCAACCAACTCACCACTGCCACGTATTTTCGAACCGGCTGGAACAACCGAAGGAAATCGCACTTTTTCAACACCATAGTTAATACCCATGGATACATTGTGTACTTTGAAAATATCTGGCAAAAACAAATTCACCAATGACAAAGTAAGATAACCATGCGCAATGCAGGCTCCGTATGGGCCGTCCTTGGCTCTTTCCGGGTCAACATGAATCCATTGATGGTCACCCGTCGCGTCGGCAAACATATTGATACGTTCCTGATCTATCAATAGCCAATCGCTACTGCCCAGCGACAGCCCGGGCTCAGCGGCCAGCAGTTCAGCAGGTGAATCAAATTCGGTGCCCATGTTCTTATTCCTCGATATTGGCAACGCTCAATTATATCATCGCCATCGCCACCGATTTCTATCGATCTCGCAAGGCTTTGCGAATTTTCGCTTTTTGCGCAGGACTGAGATCACGAAATCGGCGGCGCAATTCCTGACGTTGTTCTTTAGACAATGATTTGTATCGCTGACGCTGCTCAAGCAAACGTTTACGCTGTGGTGGCGATAGTTCCTTGTACTTCTTGTACCTTTCCCTGATCAATTGCTTTCGGTCGGCACTGATGCTTTGCCAACGCTCATAGCGTGTTCTTGCCTGGGCACGCTCTTGTTGGTTCATGGATTGCCAGCGCTTCAGGCCGCTGAGCAGTTTTTGCTGTCGCTGAACGGAAAATGAACCCCATTGCGATTCAAACGGTTGAAGTGCTTGCTGCTCGTTCGCATCCAAATCAGACCATGATTGTTGCGCAAAGCAGTTGACGCTAACTGAAAGTAATAAGGCGCACAGCCAATCGCAACGTAATTTGACCGGGAAATATTTCGTCATTGCACATTCTCCTTTTCATTTACGATGCCTGTGCAAGGGTCATTGTCCTGTGAGTCTGTATGCTGTGGATTACCAGAATTACAATCACTCTGATCCATCGCATCCAATTCTGCTTCCAACCAGTATTGTTCTTCTTCAGACCAATTGGCAAGGAACTCAAGAAACTCAATATCTGCTATAGAGTCTTGCGCCCACACCAGACCAACAATCGAAACCAGGCCTAGCAAGATGAAGCCGCTTACAGAAACGAATTTTCTGGTCATGCCTCAACCCCCTCGTCACTGTCCAACCACATATAAAAATCCAGCTCTTCCAACAGCTCTAGGTCAGCGGCCGAAGCAAGCAATTCGAAGTCATCAATATTTGCCGGCTCCGAATCAACAAGCTGTGGAAGTGTCTCAGAAGTTAGGTCTTGCTGCGAATCCGGATTAATTTGTAAAACAACAGTTACCAGCGCTGCGGCCGCCACCGTTCCACCAAACTGCATCCAGTTCAATTGCCTACCACCGTTTCGCTCCAACGCAGCAGAGCGCGCCTTATTCAAACGGCTGAGAATCACAGCATCCAGGGAATCATCTTTTCGTTCCAATAAATCAGCAGTTTTGCGAAGTAGGTTATGCTCCACACTGTCTTTATCGACCATTTCTGTTGGTTCATTCAGCTTGTCGTCAGACATCAGGAATACTCCACAAGTTGTTGCTTCAATTTTTGCAATGCTCTTGAATAATGGGTCTTAACACTGCCTTTGGAACAAGCCATCGCTTCTGCCGTCTCCGCTACATCCAAGCCCTGAACCGCCCTGAGCAGAAACACCTGCTGTTGTCTAAGCGGCAGCTCTCGCAGTGTGCTTTCCAACGCCCGCATGAAGTGTTGTTGTTGGGCATCTGTCGCAGGTGTGCTTTGGCTCAATTGCTGCACTATTTCACCATCAGCGGCGAACGCATTTTCGCTGTCCGAATCGTCACCTGTGCCGGTTTTTGAGAACCAGCGTGATGTCAATGATTGGCGGCGGTACCAATTCTTGATTCGATTCTGCAGTATACGAGTGAATAACGGTCCCCAGTCAGCAGGCTCTTTTTGCGAGTACTTTTGTACCAGCTTGAACATTGAGTCCTGCACAATCTCCAGGGCGTCATCCCGGTTACTGGTAGCCATCAATGCCATATTGAATGCCCTGCGTTCCTGCCCTGCAAGAAACTGATCCATTTCGCGCATTCGCAGCTGTCGAGCTTGCTCATCACTCATGGTCTGCGGGCAACACTCCAACTGTAAGAGGAACTTAGACCTCTGCAGCCTAGCGCAGTTAAGGGGGCAACCAAAGCCCCCACTGTGTGCACGATTGCTCAATCTATCTTTGATTCAAGCGTCTGTCGATTCGATTACCTTTGCGATCAAGGTGTCTGTCGATCTTATCCCCTTTGCGGTCCAGGCGGTTGTCAGCTCGATTGCCACGCCGCTCCAAGCGGTTGGCAAGATTGTCATGGCCATGCTGACGAGCCGTGTCTGCGCGTCGGTCATAACGGCGCTCTACAACGTCACCTTTCCTGTCCAGACGTTGATCGATGCGATCACCTTTGCGGTCAAGGCGATGGTCAATTCGATCACCCAGTCTGTCTGCGGCATCGCTTGCTTGTGCGATACTCAGTCCAGTCCAGGAAGACGCGGTGATAATGACACCCAGAGCTATTGCTGGCTTTTTCATGATACTTCTCCTGTCGATATCGACTTAGTGTGAGGATTGCAACCAGCTGCTTCACAGTGCGCAATTCTGGCTGTTTCATATCTACTAACCCCCAAATGCCGGTATGGTTGACACTAAATGGACTAATTTTAAGCCGGCAGCTACCGCTCATCCGATAAGGTACCAGATCAAGTATCAGAGTTTTTTCAGGTAATGGGGCAAGCAATGAGAGCAGCGATTTTGGAGCAAGCTGGCGAGCCGATCGTTATCCGCGAGGACGTTGAGATTATCGAACCTCGCGCAGGAGAGGTGCGAGTTGCTGTCAAATACTGCGGTATCTGTCACTCAGACCTTAGTCAGGTTGACGGTACTTTCATTCCGACCGGGCCTATCATTCTGGGCCACGAGGCCGCTGGCGTTGTTGAAAGCATTGGGGTAGGTGTGAACCACCTGGCTGTGGGGGATCATGTCATCCTGACGCCCGCTCCGCCTTGCGGGCATTGCTACTACTGTGTTCGCAATGAGTCCCAACTCTGCCTCAACACCCACGCCGTATTTACCAACACTTTTGCAGATGGGCAGACCGGGCTGTCCAGAGGCGGCAAAGCTATTCTCCGTGGTCTGGGTATGGCGGGTTTTGCCGAATATGTTGTAACCCAGGCCAGTGGTGCCGTAAAAATTCCTTCAGAAGTGCCGCTGGAGCACGCCTGTGTTATTGGTTGCGCAATACAAACCGGTGTTGGTGCAGTATTTAACACGGCCGGTGTAGAAAAAGGTGCCAGCGTATTGATCATGGGGCTGGGTGGCGTTGGCATGGCCGCTGTTCAAGGCGCCAGAATCAGCGGTGCAACAACTATTATCGTTTCAGATCCAGTAGCCGAACGGCGTGATTTGGCTAGGCGACTAGGAGCTACGCATTGTGTTGACCCAATGAACGAAAATCTGGTGCAACATTGCATGCAACATACCGAAGTGGGTGTTGACTATGCTTTTGAAACAGCCGGTGTCGCCAGCTTGATCAGCGACGGAGTGAATGCCACGCGTTCGGGGGGAATGACCGTCTGCGTTGGGGCTCCCGGGCTTGACGCGAAGCTGGTTATAGACCCAGCGGTTATCTTCGCGTCAACGGAGAAGAAGCTTTGTGGTTGTTTTTTGGGCAGCTGCAATTCACTTTACGAAATACCCCGTCTAGTGCGTTTGTATCAAGCGGGCGTTTTAGACCTCGCCAGTATGATCAGCGGCATCCGGCCGCTGGAGGATATCAACCAGGCCATGGAAGACATGAAGGCGGCAAAAGGTTTGCGCACCGTTTTGCAGATATAGCGGCTATTTCTGGCAAAAGTGATACAATATCAGCACTCGCGTCCCTAACAATAACTTCCTTGATAACACGGAAAGCGGCTTGCCACAGTTGCGGCTGAATTGCTCATTCCGGCATCACAGAGTACATGGTTGTAACGCTACAACTGAACGCAAATGCTAAGCTGAATGGATGGCCTTAATCAGCTCATTATTGTACGGAAAGAAGTTGAAAACAGAGCATTTTAAAATTCTCGCACCCGTCGCGATTCTGCTGGGTGCCATCCTGATTGCAACCCTTTTGGTACTGTCCAAACCAGCCGCGGAACAAAAGCACAGCAAGCCCGTGCAACCCCTGGTCGATATCATTGTTGCTGAGCAGCGCACTGTGGCCATTCCTGTGTTGGCGCAAGGTACAGTACGTGCGCGTACGGAAACACAACTGATTTCAGACGTTGCCGGGCGCGTGCAATCCATCTCGGAACGCTTTCGTCCTGGTGGCTATTTTCTGCGCGGCGAAGAAATGGCCAAAATCGACAATCGTATGTACGTTGCCGCAGTCAAACGGGCTGAGGCGGCCATCGCAGGCGCCCATAGTGCACTGGCCACTGAAATTGGTCGTAGCGAGGTTGCGCATAAAGAATGGCAGCAGCGTGGTAAGAAAACGAAACGCAGCGAGGCAGCACTCGCCTTATACCTTCGTAAACCGCAATTGGCAGAAGCGGAGGCGCATTTAGCATCAGCGAAAGCTGATTTGCGACAAGCCCAGGCAGACCTGGAACACACAGTGGTGCGCGCGCCGTACAATGCAATGGTTAGGTCCCAATCGATCGATGTAGGCCATTACTTAAATCAAGGCGCAATGATGGGCAGCGTATTTGCAATAGATACTGCTGAAGTCGAAGTACCTTTGCCAGAAAAAGAACTGCAGTTCGTTCGAATCCCAGACGCGTTTGACCAAGCTGAGGTAATTTACCCTAAAGTAATGCTGCGTGGAACTGGCAGCCAAAGCGCCCTGCAATGGCAGGGTCGATTGGTAAGAACAGAAGGCGTATTAGATGAGAAAACCCGATCAATGACTGCCGTTGTTGAAGTCAGCGATCCTTACGGGCTACTTGGCAATTCGGAGCACCGCGAACAACCTCTGAGAATGGGCACTTACGTGAATGCCGCGATCGATGGTAAACCGATTGCTGATCTTATCGAAATTTCCCAGGCCGCTATAAACCCTGGTAATAAAGTTTGGCTGGTCAACGAACGTGGCCGGCTCGAACAGCGCACAGTCGATATTCTTACCCGCACAGCTGAGACCGCTTACGTAAATGGTGGATTGGCGCACGGCGATAAAGTCAGCACAACTTCGCTAAGCAGCTTTGTAACCGGCGCAGAAGTACGAATAGCAAGCATCAATGGCGAAGTTCCAAAGCAAAGTCTGACGCTAAGTCCGGCAAGCACTAACGACTCGCAACGCACAAACACCCAATGAGCGAACTTGATAACCCCGACCTTGGGGAAATAGATACTCATAAAGGTGTGATCGCCTGGTTCGCTAGAAACAGCGTTGCCGCAAACTTGCTGATGTTGATCATCATCGTTTCAGGTTTGTATTCCATTAGTAATTCACTGCGTTCGACTATGATGCCTGAGATTAACATCCAGAGCATTGTCGTAAGTGTGCCCTTTCCTGGCTCAACGCCAGAAGATGTCGAAGAAGGTATTGTTCTAAAAATCGAGCAAGCCGTTGAAGATATTGAAGGCATTACGGAAGTAACGTCCACTGCAAATAGCGGCATTGGCAGCGTGACCCTTGAAGTCGACACCGATCATGACGTTTATGTGGTTATGGACGAGGTCAAGGTAGCGGTTGATGGAATCACGACGTTTCCCGACCAAGCTGAAAGTCCGAATGTGGCGCGGGTGGAGCTGGATTTTGCGAAACTGGCATTGCAGATTCAAGTTGGCGGTTCCATGGATGAAATGGGAAGACGTGACGTAGCAGAATCATTGCGCCGAGAACTATTGCAGTTACCTGAGATCATTCAGGTCGAATTGTTCGGCGATCGACCATTTGAAATCACCATCGAAGTTTCTGAACTTACGCTACGCAAGTACGGCCTGTCACTGAGCAATGTGAGTGATGCTATCCGACGCGCTTCTGTGGACCTTCCGGGAGGTAAAATTCGTACTATCAATGGTGATGTCGTCTTACGCACCAAAGATAAAGCGTATAGGCAGTACGAATTCGAAGACATCGTACTGATCACAAACGCAGATGGCACGCGCGTAACCATTGGAGACGTTGCCACCGTTAACGATGGGTTTGAAGAACTGGACGGATTTTCCTATTTCAATGGCGGCCCAAGCATTGGCGTTGTGGTGATGGCTGTCGGGGACCAGGATATTCTTGAAGTCACTGATGCGACCAAGGCATTCCTCGAAGAGCGAAAACTAACGCTTCCAGAAGGTGTGAGTATTGATTACTGGGCCGATTTTACGTATTACCTGAAAGACCGACTGGGCTTGATGTTTGAAAACATGCTGCTGGGTGCTGTACTGGTATTCATCATTCTGCTGCTGTTTATGGATTTTAAAGTAGCAATGTGGGTTGTAATTGGCTTGATTGTGACTTTCCTTGGCGTATTCGCAACCTTGCCACTAAGCGCGATAGACGTCACTCTTAATATGTTTAGCGTACTGGGCTTTATAGTCGTACTGGGGATTGTGGTGGACGACGCCATTGTCATTGGCGAGAGCGCTCATGCCAGTATGTCGCGTGACGGTTATTCGGTAGATTCCGTTATCAGTGGCGCGCGCCGTGTGGCTACACCGGCGACGTTCGGCGTCTTAACGACGATTGCGGCGTTCGTTCCCATGGTGTCACTGGAGGGCGACGTGGCCGCATTCCCGGCAGCGATTGGTTGGGTGGTAATACTTAGTCTCAGTTTTTCGTTGATCGAATCCAAGCTTATTTTGCCCGCTCATCTAACCCACATTAAGTCAGCCGCAAAGAAAACCAGTTTACTTGGACAATTGCAGGCAAAGTGCAATAGTCTTTTGCACACGGTGATTACTGAACACTATCAGCCACTTCTGCGCTGGTGCCTGGAGTTCAGGTATGTCACATTTTCCTTTTTTGTCGCCCTTTTCATAATCACGTTGGGTTTGGTCTTTGGCGGTGTGGCTCGCTATGTCATGTTTCCGGAAGTTCCCGGCGAATTTATCGAGATTAATCTGGAAATGAGTGAAGGCGTGCCCAAGAGAGAGCTTTATGGCGCTATTGATCGCATTATCTCAGCGGCAGACTCCATGCAAGAGGACTTAAAATCACAAACTGGTATGCAAGAAGATTTTGTAGAAAATCTTTTTGGCTACGGCGAAGACAGCAGCAGCGCATCTTTCATGTTGGAAATGACCAAGAAAAAAAACATACCGGTGGGCCCTGCGCAAGTAACTGAGAGTTGGCGGCAGCACATTGGCGAAATTCCCGGTGCAAAATCACTTAGAGTTCTGGATGCAGACCCAATGGCCGGAGCGCCTATTGCATTCCTGTTGATCTCAACGGACATCAATGAACTTGGCCAGGCCGCAGATGAACTCGCACAGCATTTACAAACCTTCAGCGGCGTTTTTGATATAGACAACAATGCAGCAGAATATTCGGACGAACTCAATATAACCATGAAGCCTGAGGGTGAATCTTTGGGACTTTCCTTAATGGATATTGGCAGCCAAGTCAGGGCGGCTTTTTACGGAGAAGAAGCACAGCGCATACAACGTGGCCGACACGAAGTGAAAGTAATGGTGCGTTATCCCGAAGAGCAGCGGCAGTCCTTAACGACGCTAGAGAATATGTTCGTCAAAACGCCAGAGGGTGACGAGGTACCTTTTTCATCGGTTGCCAACGCAAGTATCCAGCCGGGTTATACGAGCATCAGACGGGTTGATGGCTCACGAGCCGTCACTGTCGGCGCAAACGCAGACCTTAACGCAGTCGAACCGGCCAAGATTGTTGAAGATATTCAGACGAATTTCGTACCGCAGTTACTTGAGCGCTACCCCAATCTGAGTATTGAGCTCGATGGCGGTGCCGAGGAAGAACAAGCGCTGCTTCTAAACCTCCTTATTGGCTTAGGCTTTTCGTTGTTTGCAATCTATGCATTGCTGGCGATTCCTCTCAAATCCTACCTACAACCTATTATCATCATGGGCGTGATTCCATTTGGTTTTATTGGCGCTGTGTTTGGCCATATGTTACTAGGCCTTACCATCAGCAATTTTTCTTTGTTTGGTATCCTGGCGCTCGCTGGGGTGGTAGTCAATGACAGTATTATTCTTGTTGATTTTATCAATCAGGCTCGGGCGCGAGGCATAGACACCATTACTTCTGTGATTCAAGCGGGCAGCTTGCGCTACCGGGCCATCATGCTCACATCCCTAACTACTTTCTTTGGCTTGATACCCATTGTGTTAGAGACAGGTGCGCAAGCGCAGTTCATAATACCAATGGCTGTGTCATTGGCGTTTGGTATCGTTTTCTCTACCGTCGTAACCCTGATTCTAATACCTTGTCTGTACCTGGTACTTGAAGACTTGAATTCGTTCAGCCTTGAGTCAAGCGCTGCAGACATGGAAGCTCTAGTCTAACAAGGTTTAACGCGAGGTCGAGAGTGCTAGGAGTTTGCAGCACGCAGCGGCTTCTTGGGCGGGCTGAAGTACTTGATCATGTTATATTTGTCTAACCACTTTCTAAATTCCTCGCCAGGTAGGGGTTTGGTAAAGTGATAGCCCTGCGCATAATCGCACTTCATTTTCATTAAGATTTCCAGCGTTTGCATATCTTCAACGCCTTCTGCAACCACGCTCATTCCGAAATGGTGAGCGATCGCAATAATCGCCCTAACAATAATTTGATCATCTCGATCAGTAACCAGATTGCTAACAAAGCACTTATCTATCTTTATTTCGTTTGCCGGTATCAACTTGAAGTAAGACATGGATGAATAACCAGTTCCAAAATCATCAATGGAGATCTTGAACCCCAGTGATTTTAGTTCTTCCATCATTTCAAAGCATTGATCAGGGTTGTCCATCAGGCTGCTTTCGGTAATTTCAAGAGTGATGTTGTCGCTGGACATGTCCCAAATATTGAGCGCAGATTTGAGGGTGGCTTGCAGATTACCGGCAACAAGATCTTTTGGCGACAAGTTTAGGGACACGTTCAACAATGTGTTTCGGTATTCAATGTGAGCGGCTTCTCTCGGTAAGGTTAGGATGGCCCACTCCGTGAGATCGCTGATTAAAC
>JBCCIP010000065.1:0-29600 GCA_039111475.1 Pseudomonadota bacterium
ATCGGTTATTGTAAAGATAGCATATTCTTTACAAATAACAAATAGTAAAGGTATAAAATCATTCAGCAACCAACCATATTGTTCAGCAAAGTCAATGAGTACTGATCCTTTATGAAGAAGTGGTAAATTCCAATACAGTATGCGAGGAATTATCGCGCCCTTTCGTTAACGCAAGCACCCTTAAACCTGCACCACCTGTTTATTTGCATTCCCGTTTGACTGATTCAAGAATCGTGTTGCCCACACAAATTGCAATAGAGAGTGACTGAGTAATAAGAACTAATAATTGCCGAGAACAGAAACAGTGCCACCTCAAGCAGCGGTAACGCAGGCCAAAACAACATAGATTCGGACAGCAAATAGAAAACAATATACAGACCGGCCACAATGGCAACAAATGGAAGAAACTGGAATGTGATCGGCCAGATCTGGCCTTGCAGTGCTCGGTAACTAATGGCGAAGGACTCTCCTATTGTTTTACCGCGAACTAGAATTAATAAGGGAAACATAAGAGTGCATATCCAAATGAGCATGCCTGGAACAAGAAAAATTACTGTTCCAAGGATTACCGCAATATGGATAGATGCATAGGCCAAGATAAATCGAATCAGATTGCTCGATTCTACTTGTAGTAGAAGACCGTTTTCCAAACAGAAAAATCGCAATGCAGCAAAAGCTAAAACCACCGTCCACACAAGAGACAGAAATACAGACGCATACCACCGATATTGATCTACTTCATCAAGCTCGTACCACTGATCAAAGGCAATCAACTGCGGCTCTAAGTAATGGCAGAAAATGAATCCGGCAGTGATCGCTAACGTCAGACGCGCGTGGTTTCTTACGAAACGAGAACACGTGCCAAGTAACAGTTGCCAGCTTGGTGCTCGAATAAGAAGGTTGCTTTCGCTCATCGGTTCATGACTCAGGTGCGTTCAGAGCCCGCAGCGGTTTTAGAATTCCAAACCTGCCCGGTGATACGGGTAAGATCTGCGATCGTGTGGTCACTCTAACAACAACCATTGTCTTACACTGCCTTTGCAGCATTCTTATCCGTGCTCCCATCAAACAAACCTGCGTTGTCGGCCCTGAAATGCCGGCTATGGTCTTTGCCGAACATCATCTTGCCAAGGTATTGATGAAAATCCACAACGGCACGCTCCATTTCAACCAACCGCCCACCTTTGGTACGCCGGCTCTGCGTACCAAGCTGCGCTAACTCACAGATCTGTTTGTCTTCAGTGATGATCTTTTTGCCGATTGAGTCTATCGATTTACTGACCTTATAGTCCTGAATGGCTGCGTAACCCGTGGCAATCTCAGTACTTCCTGCACCTGTTGGAAGTACTCTGGCCCACGTGATATAGCCATCGTATAAGTTACAGACTAGATTGGGTGGGAAACAGATGGACAAGTAATGCACTTCATTGCCTTTACCACGCAACCAGTCGCGCAGAGTGGCGGGATAGTCCAATTGCTTCCCAGCGGTGATGGACCAATCCGCATGCCCTTCCACGTAGAAACAATCACGCGTTGCGGCCACCGTTTCCACTGTGTTCTTGTGTACGGCAAAGAAGTGGTACCCCTCAACAAAATTCTCCATCGGTAATTTCCAGTTGGTTTGCCATTGGTCAACGTCGATGGGTAGAGAATGCTGAAACTCTGCCACCCGATAGTGTGCCAAGTACTTTTCCATCCCTTTGTATCGTTCTTGCAAAGGCGGTACGTCCGGGTTAAGGCTGACAAACACCAAGCCGTGCAGAGTATCGAGCGTGAACTGCGGTAAACAATGGGACGCTTTGTCTATGCTGACGTCACCAGGGTGAGGTATGGCTTTTAATTGGCCCTGATCCGAATACGTCCAGGCGTGGTAGGGGCAAACCACGTTCTTTGCTGTGCCGCTGCCTTGAAGCATGACGACACCTCGATGCCGACACACGTTTGACATGGCTCTCAGCGCGCCGTCCTGGCCGCGAATAACAACGATGGGTTCACCGGCTATGTTAACGGCGTGGTAATCACCGGGGTTGGCAATGTTCGCTTCCATGCAGACAAACACCCAGTCCCGGCTAAAGATTTTACGTTGCTCTTCAAAAAAATAATCCGGCTCGTGGTAGCTGGCAAATGGCAGCGCTTCGGCGCGGCCAATGGATTGCGTGGTAATTTCCTTGGTTTGTTCAAGCAGGTTCATAGTGTTCTCCCAATCGACAGTGTATTTTATGGAACATATTTGTACCATATCTCAACATTAGATATGGTACAATAGTGTTTCATTATTTTTTTGAGGTAATTTGCGCTCAATCAATGGGCATGGTCCGAAACGCGCAATTCCAGCCATACCAAACTGTGCTATGAAAAGAGATCAACGTATTGTTCAATCTGAACGCGCTATTATCGAAGCAGGCATCAGCACTTTTGTCAGTAATCCGTCGGCGGGGATGTCTGATATTGCGCTCGCCTCTGGTGTAGGCCGTACCACGCTCTATCGCCATTACGACTCGAGAGAAGCATTAATCCGGGGTATTGCACTTCATTGCTTTGACGAGATCGATCAGGTTCTTAGACCCTTATATGACAAGACTGGCCGGGAACTGATCGAAGCCACCTTCCGACTACTGATACCGATTGCCGATCGCTACCGCTTCCTGAACGGCCTTTGGCAAGAAGCCGGCGACAATGCCTTAGTGGCGCAGAAGCTGTCGGAATGGAATCGAGACACGCTTTGGTTGATGGACAATGCGAAAGCCACTAACGAAATTGATGCCGATATCCCATCTGTTTGGCTAAGCAATTTTTTCGACATGATTCTTTACACAAGTTGGTCCTTGCTGGAGAGTGAGGAACTGAATCAGGAAGACGCCATACATTTAGCCATTCGCTCGTTTTTCAAAGGGTGTGGGAAATAGGCTGTTCGCCACTCAATGTTGCCACTCTTTCACATCATGTCTTCTAAGAAAGTAGCTGATGAGGAATTAAGATTCTTTTTAAGTCGGCGAAACGATTAGTGTGAAATCAGGGGTCAGCGCAGATGGTTCGCGACTTGTGCGTCTTCCCATTTACAGATGTTCATCTTCGGATGTCAGTTGCAACGCGCGGTCGCTTGCAAAGCCCGCAGCACTTCGCTACTGCATTAATCAACCGCTGCCCAACCGGGCTGCTGTGGTACAATGCATGCGGCTTACAACGGTCACTCACGCTCTAAATGACCGCTGCAAGTTATTGAAATTTATCTAAATACCTGCAAAGTCTCATGGAATACTTTAGCTTGCTGATCGGTGCCATACTGGTCAATAACTTCGTACTGGTACAGTTCCTTGGCTTGTGCCCATTCATGGGCGTATCCAACAAATTGGAAACCGCCATTGGCATGTCGGCCGCCACCATCTTTGTGCTTACCTTGTCTTCTGTTGTTAGTTACCTCACCTTTGCCTACTTGCTACGCCCCCTGGGTCTTGAGTATCTCGACATCATCGCATTTATTGTGGTGATCGCCGTTGTTGTGCAGTTCACGGAAATGGTCGTGCGGAAATCCAGCCCCTTGCTGCACCGTGTGCTGGGTGTGTTCTTGCCATTAATTACCACAAACTGTGCCGTACTCGGCGTGGCCTTGCTTAACATCAACAAGCAGCACAACTTCATAGAGTCGCTGCTGTTTGGCTTTGGTGCGGCGGTTGGTTTCTCATTGGTGCTTATTTTGTTCGCCGCCATGCGCGAGCGCCTGAACGTTGCAGATGTGCCACAGCCGTTTCAGGGCGCCTCCATAGGCATGATCACGGCCGGCCTAATGAGTCTTGCGTTTATGGGTTTTGCAGGGCTTGTTTGAATGATTGAGTTTGCCACCGCATACCCGTTTTGGGCAGCCGTGATTGCGCTGTTGGTCATGTGCGGTCTGTTTGGTGGCTTGTTGGGCTTTGCATCGGTTAAGTTCAAAGTAGAAGGTAACCCCATTGTTGACCAGATCAACGACATTCTGCCGCAAACCCAATGCGGCCAATGCAGCTACCCGGGGTGCAAACCCTACGCCGAAGCCATTGCCGACGGTGAAGCCATTAATAAGTGCCCACCAGGTGGCGAAGCGGGTATTCAGGCGTTGGCTGATTTGCTGGATATGGAGCCCATACCGCTGGACGCTGAACACGGCACCGAAGAAATTCGCACGGTAGCCTATATTCGCGAAGACGAATGCATAGGCTGCACCAAGTGTATTCAGGCCTGCCCGGTGGATGCGATTCTGGGTGCAGCGAAATTAATGCACACGGTAATCGCAGACGAGTGTACGGGTTGCGACTTGTGCGTAGAGCCCTGCCCGGTGGACTGCATTGATATGCTGCCAATCGAAATTGACCTCAAACATTGGGCATGGGACTTACCGGCTACCGCAGAAGCTAATCTGATTGCGACAGACCGAAACCCGCGTGTTAACGGTGAAGCCGCATGAATACGCGACAGAAGCCAATCCAAACTTGGGATATACACGGCGGTATTCATCCACCTGAAAATAAGACCCAAAGTCTGGGCAACCCCATTCAGACTGCACCGATTCCAGCGCAATTAATTCTGCCCCTGTCGCAATCGATAGGGGCACCCGCCGAGCCATGTGTTGCCTTGGGCGACCAGGTTTTTAAGGGGCAAAAGATTGCCGATGCAACCGGGTTCGTCAGTGTGCCCTTGCACGCATCAAGCTCTGGTCGGGTCGCCGCCATCGAAGACAGACCCATCGCCCATTCATCTGGCATGAGTGCGCCTTGCATTGTGATCGACACCGACGGTGAAGATCGCTGGGGCGCGCGCAATCCTCTCACTGAATACACAGCTGTTGATCGCAGCGCGCTTGTGTCTCACATACGAAATGCAGGCATAGCTGGCATGGGCGGGGCTGGCTTTCCCACGGCGGTTAAGCTGAGTCCACCCGCTGACAAGCCCATCGCCACACTCATTATCAATGCCACTGAATGTGAGCCGTACATAACGGCTGACCACGCGCTGATATTGGAGCGTGCCGAAGAGATATTGCAAGGCATCGATGTGCTCACGCATTTGCTGCAACCGGCTCGCATACTGATAGGACTGGAAGACAATAAGCCAGACGCTGCAACCGCATTGAATGAAGCCTTATCAGGTCGGCCTTACCAGGTGATAGAGTTTCCAACCAAGTACCCATCAGGTGGCGAAAAGCAGCTGATTGAAATACTCACTGGTAAGCAAGTTCCCAGTGGCGGCTTGCCCGCTGACCTGGGTATTGTCTGCCAAAATATTGGTACCTGCTACGCGATTAAGCGCGCCGTGTTTGACGGTGAGCCTTTGATCTCACGGATTACTACTCTGACGGGTAATGCGCTTAACACATTGGGTAACGTGGAAGTACTGTTGGGTACCACAATGCAAGCCGTGCTTGAGCAACACGGCTGGCAGGCAACAGCGAAATCCAGATTGATTATGGGCGGCCCGATGATGGGCTTTACGGTGCTCTCAGCAAACGTACCCATTGTTAAAACAACAAACTGTTTGCTGGCTCCTACGCCTAGCGAACTGCCTTCACCCGATATGGCGCAAGCCTGCATTCGTTGTGGAATGTGTGCAGAAGCTTGCCCCGTCTCTTTGTTGCCGCAGCAAATGTACTGGTATTCTCGAGCCAGGGAATACGAGCAGCTGGAAGCGCACAACATTGCAGACTGCATAGAGTGCGGCGCCTGCTCTTACGTGTGCCCAAGCAATATTCCGTTGGTGCAATACTATCGTGCTTCAAAAGCTGAGCTTAGAGAGCGTGCGGAAGAACATGTGAAAGCAGAACACTCGCGCCAGCGGTTTGAGTTTCGCCAGGAACGACTGGACGCTGCCGAGCGCGAAAAAGAGGCGAAAAAGGCCGCGCGCAAAGCCGCTGCTGCCAAACGAGCGGCTGAAAAGGATGCCGCTGCCACAGCCGGCGGTGAAGACAACGCCGCGACAGCCAAGCAAGTAGAAGTTGAAGCCGCGGTTGCGCGTGCTAAAGCGAAGAAAGACGCGTTGAGCGAGCCTGCATCACCCTCTAGCAACAACGAGGCGAACGATTAGTGGCTTTGCTACACGTAACCTCTCCGCACATGAGCCGCAGCGGCGATACAGGCAGTGTGATGCGCCACGTATTGCTTGCGCTTGTTCCTGGTATTGTGGTGATGACGGCCCTGTTCGGCTGGGGCACCATTGTCAACATCATTTGGGCCTGCCTGCTTGCCTTGGCAATGGAGGCGATGGTGATGCGCCTGCGCAATCGTCCGCCTATGTTTTATTTGCGCGATTGCAGCGCGTTGGTAACCGCAGTTTTGCTCGCCATTGCGCTGCCACCCTACGCGCCTTGGTGGCTGGTACTTGTGGGTGTTGGCTTTTCCATTCTGGTCGCCAAGCACTTGTATGGCGGCATGGGCTACAACCCGTTCAACCCCGCTATGGTGGGTTACGTTGTTCTGCTGATCTCATTTCCTATTGAAATGACGCAGTGGGCTGCACCGGCTGGCAGCGTTCCTGACCAGGCACCAACACTTGGCCCACTCAGCGCCTTAGGTGCGAGCTTTCCGTTTTTTAGCAGCACACCGATAGACGCATTTACCATGGCCACGCCATTGGACGTATTCAAGCAAAACGACAGCCTTATGGTAGAGGAATTGTTTGCCAGCTCACCACAGTTCGGCAGTTTTGGCGGCTACGGCTGGGAATGGGTTAACCTGGCCTTTCTGCTGGGCGGCGGCTATCTGCTGTACAAACGAATCTTTACCTGGCATGCGCCTGTCAGCATGTTGGCCGCACTGGCGGTTATGGCCTTGATGTTTAATGACAGTGGCAGCTCCGCCAGCGGCGGCTCACCCATGTTCCACTTGTTTACGGGTGCGACTATGTTGGGCGCCTTTTTCATCGTTACCGATCCAGTCAGCTCTGCGGTGAGCAATATCGGCCGCTTGTACTATGGCGCGGGTATTGGCGTACTGATTTATTTGATCAGAAGCTTTGGGAACTATCCGGACGCGGTTGCATTCGCGGTACTGTTGATGAACTTTGCGGCACCGTTGATTGATCATTACACCCAACCGCGGACCTATGGTCACGGAGGGCAGCAATGATTGGTTCAGCGGTAACCCGCAATGGCTTGTTGCTTGGCGCATTCGCAATGCTCACGACGGCCATTATCGCGGCGACGCAATTGGGTACGAAAGACCGTATCGCGGAGCAAATTCGTCAGGCACGTGAAAAAGCACTGTTAGAGATTGTGCCAAGAGATCAGCACGACAATCAGATGCTGGATGCACAGTTTGATGTTAGTGATCAAGATCTGCTTCATCTTGCCAGTCAACGCTCTGGTTTCATAGCCACGTTAAACGGTGCGATGAAAGCGGTGATTCTGCCGGTGATAGCACCGGACGGTTACAGTGGCAAGATTGAACTTCTGGTGGGCATCAACGTTGATGGTAGCGTGGCGGGCGTTCGTGTTGTGCAGCACGCTGAAACGCCAGGGCTGGGCGACAAGGTTGATTTGAAGAAATCCGATTGGATTTTGAGTTTTAACCAGCGCTCGCTGACAGACCCTCTGCCGGAGCGTTGGACTGTTAAGAAAGACAACGGTGAATTTGATCAGTTTACCGGAGCAACCATAACGCCACGTGCGGTGACCAAAGCGGTTTACAATGCCTTGCTGTACTTTCACAAGCACCAACAGCAGATTGAACGAAAAGCGGTTGTTAGCCAATCCAGCGGGAGCAGTCAACATGGCCAGTAACACCAGCTACGCTGAATTGACCAGCAACGGTTTATGGAAAAACAATGCCGCATTAGTCCAGTTGCTTGGGCTGTGCCCATTGCTGGCAGTGAGTGGCACTGTCGTGAACGCATTAGGACTGGGTCTGGCCACAATATTTGTGTTGGTGTGCTCAAACACGGCGGTGTCGCTGATTAGAAACGTAGTGTCTGACGCTGTGCGTCTTCCCGCATTCGTAATGATCATTGCCTCCTTCACCACCTGCATCAAGTTACTGATGCAGGCTTATGCGTATGAGTTGTACGAAATTCTAGGGATCTTTATTCCGCTGATCGTAACCAATTGCGCCATTCTCGGCCGCGCGGACGCATTCGCTGCCAAGAACCCCGTAATACCCTCAATGTACGATGGTTTTATCATGGGGCTGGGGTTCGCTTTGGTTTTAGTATTACTTGGTGCGATGCGCGAGCTGGTAGGCACCGGTGCCTTATTCGCCGATATGAACCTATTGTTTGGTGCCGCAGCAGCCGAGTGGAAGATGGAGTTGTTCAACGACTACCCGGGCTTTATTGTTGCTATTGTTCCGCCGGGTGCCTTCTTGTTCGCCGGACTACTGATTGCAATGAAGAACATCATTGACGCGCGGCTGAAAGAGCGCGAAGAAGCGCTCAAAGACAAGCCCGTGGCAGGCAGCAAACGGGTGCGGGTTACCGGCACCATCAAGTAGCAAAGGGCAACTCTGTTAATTCCTCGCGACCCCTGCGTGACCTGAAGCGCCTAGCTGCGAGGCGCGTGCCGAAGGGCAAGGCTGCTTGTCCTTCACGAGACGTGCAACGAAGCAGATGCGCGCTTCAGGTCGCGCCTTTGGGGCATTGGGTGCAGTTCTATGCCTTCGTTTTCATTTTTTGACATGCAACCAGCATGCCTGCAAAATGATGTCTCGGCATCGAGCCGCATGCAATGCCAGGGATCACGAGGAATTAATAGAGGTGCCCTTAAGCTTTTGCTATGAACCCACAGAAACGACGTGAAATTTTTGAACGGCTGCGGGCTGAAAACCCAAAGCCCACCACCGAATTAAATTTCAAAAACCCGTTCGAACTTTTGGTTGCCGTTGCTTTGTCTGCACAGGCTACTGATGTGAGTGTCAACAAAGCAACGGCAAAATTGTTCAAGAAAGCAAACACCCCTGCGCGCATTTTGAAGCTGGGAGTAGATGGCGTAAAGGAGTACATCAAAACGATTGGCCTATACAACAACAAGGCCAAGAACCTGATTTCAATGTGCGACATTCTGCTGGATAAACACGGCGGCGAAGTACCACCTAATCGAGAGGCGTTGGAAGCCTTACCCGGTGTTGGTCGTAAAACCGCAAACGTTATTCTCAACACCGCGTTTGGTGAACCCACAATTGCCGTAGACACTCATATATTCAGAGTATCAAATCGAACAGCGCTGGCGCCCGGCAAAAACGTTGACGAAGTTGAAAAAAGACTACTGAAATTTGTGCATGATGAATTCAAATTGGATGCGCATCACTGGCTAATTCTGCACGGTCGTTATGTGTGCGTGGCGCGCAAACCACGCTGTGGCGCGTGCGTCATTGAGGACCTTTGTGAATTCAAGAAGAAAACATCTGACTAAAGGGTTAGGCCATGATCATTGCTAGATTTGCAAGCTACCTGCTGGCAGCACTGCTGCTAAGCGCCTGCGGTTCTGACCCTATCATTGATGCCTCTGAATGCAACAACTCACTGAACGCCGAAGAGGCTCAGGCTGGCTGGCGCTTGCTGTTTGACGGAAACAGCCTTGATCAATGGAGGAGTTACCAAGAAGACAGCGTGGACTCAGGGTGGGACATAGAAAACGGTTGCCTGGCGAGAGTTGGCTGGGCGGGCGACTTGATTACGCGCGAGCAGTTTGATGACTTCGAATTAAAACTGGAATGGCGCATTAGCGATTCAGGCAACAGCGGTATTTTTATCCGAGGTGACGAAAGCGGCGACAGCATTCATCACACTGGTTATGAGATGCAAATTTTGGACAACGCCGGCCATTACGATGCGGAAGATCCAACGCACAGAGCGGGCGCGTTTTACGACATGATTGCACCAGACCATGACACCAGTAAACCGGTGGGTTACTGGAATCGGGTTCATATCATTGCAAATGGCCCGGATGTAGAGTTTTGGCTGAACGAACAGTTAACTGCAAAGTTTCGACAAGGCGGTCTCGAATGGCGAGCCCTGTATGAACGAAGCAAGTTTACTTCCAGACCCCACTACGGCACCTTGACCAAAGGCCACATTGGCCTACAGGATCATTTCGACAAAGTGTGGTTTCGAAATATAAGAGTTTTGCCGTAGCTAGCGGATACCTCTCGGCCTTCTTTCCGTGCTGAGTCGTCCTTTAGTTGCCCATGGGCATTTTTAGCGCTCAATCAGCCAACCACTTATAAACAAAGCTCTCATTCAAAAGTGGCAAATCTCCTACGCTCGTAGCGGCAAGAGATAAACACATTGGCACGGTTTGCCGCCAAAATCCTGGCAACCTCAAAACCAAGCCCGTCGATTCCGCCGGTCACCGGTGCGGTCTTGCCCACAACGGAAGGTACATCAGAATCGTTAAACACCCGCTGCGTCATGTCAGGCTCCGGTTTATTGCCTGCCTGCCCCTCTTGCCAACATTTGCTGCATACGTGCCATCATCTGGTCGATAGAGAAACTTGCCGTTGCTTGCCTGGGTGGAAATTGTCTGAAAGTAGCCAGCCACTTTCCAACCTCTTGCTGTGTTGGCACAAACAGCCAGAGTTGATCGCCAAAGAACCGCGTATACAGCCCGGAGTCGATTGAGGTTTCATAAGGGTCGGATCTGAGATTAATCACCCGCGGAAAGTTCAGCGCTTCCCTGGGCCCAGCCCAACCTTGCATCTGCAACGCAAAATGAATTTTCCAATCGTTCCAACGCATGGCATTCAGCTGCGCATTGTCATCGAAGTAGAACACTGTTTCGCGCTTGCCTTTGCCCTTGCCAGACAACAGCGGCGTTTGGTCGTAACCGTCCAGGTGAACTTTATAGGTTCTGCCACCCGCCTGGTGCCCTTGCTTTAACTTGGCCCCTATATTGGGCTCACCTGCAGCGGCCAGAAACGTGGGCAACCAGTCTTGATGAGAAAAGATATCATTGATCACACGTTTCTTTTCCACCACACCGGGCCAGCGAATCAGCGCCGGCACACGAAAACCGCCTTCCCATGTAGATCCTTTCTCGCCACGAAAAGGTTCCGCGCCGCCATCTGGATACGTACCGGTTTGAGAACCATTGTCAGTGGAGTACACAACAATCGTATTGTCTGCGATTCCCAGCGCTTCAAGTTTGTCCAGCAATTGGCCCACATGAAAATCATGTTCTTTAAGGCCATCGGCGTACAAGCCATAGCCAGAACTGCCTTCCCACTTGGGTGCCAACCGGGTCCAAACGTGCATTCTTGTGGCGTTAAACCACAGAAAGAAAGGCTTGTCATCACCTTTTGCTTTGTCCATAAACTTGAGCGCTGCATCGGTAAATTCCTGGTCTGCAGTCTCCATTCTTTTACGCGTTAAAGGACCGGTATCTTCTATTCTTCCGTCGGCGTAGGAATGAATCACACCGCGCGGTGCAAACTTCTTGTGGAATTCAGGATCCTTAGGATAGAAATAGGTTTCCGGTTCTTCCTCAGCATTCAGGTGATACAAATTGCCAAAGAACTCGTCGAAGCCATGATTACTCGGCAAAAATTCGTCTTTATCACCAAGATGATTCTTGCCAAATTGCCCGGTTGCATAACCATGGGGCTTCAACAGTTCAGCAATGGTCGGATCTTCCTTGCGCAAACCAATGTCAGCACCCGGTAAGCCAACCTTTAACAGCCCCGTACGCAGCGGGTGCTGACCGGTTACGAACGCACTTCGACCCGCCGTGCAACTTTGCTCACCATAGTAATCGGTGAACATGGCTCCTTCATTGGCAATACGGTCAATATTTGGCGTTTCACCACCCAACATGCCGCGATGATAGGCACTGATGTTTGACCAGCCGATATCATCACCCCAGATCACCAGAATGTTCGGCTTGTCAGCCGCCAAAGCGCTTGGTGAAAAGAACAAGCCGAGAACAACAGCGAGCACAGAGCCAAGCCATCGATGGTATTGTCGAATTATTGTCATGGTAATCTCTCCATTGGGTTTCATCGAAAATTACAGCGAACGGGAAATCAACTCCTTCATGATTTCGTTCGTGCCACCGTAAATTTTTTGCACTCGACTGTCAGCGTACATTCGGGCAATAGGGTATTCCCACATATAACCGTAACCGCCGTGCAACTGCAAACATTCATCCACTACATCGCATTGTTTTTGAGTACACCACCACTTCGCCATGGAGGCTTCTTCGGCGGTCAACTCACCATTCAGGTGTTTGACAATGCAATGGTCAACGAATGCGCGCGATACTGTTGCCTCGGTTTTACACTCGGCTAATTTAAAGCGAGTGTTTTGAAAATCGAAAACAGTTTTACCAAACGCATTTCTGTCCTTGGTATACGACACGGTCGCTTCGACGGCCATCTCAGCGATGGTAGCTGCCGCACAGGCAATGCTAAGCCGCTCCTGAGGCAGCTGTTGCATTAACTGAATAAAGCCACGTCCTTCTTCGCCACCGATAAGGTTTTCAACGGGAATTCTTACGTCGTCAAAAAACAATTCCGATGTATCCGCATCTTTCAAACCAATCTTGTCCAGATTTCGCCCTCGCTTAAAGCCCTGTAATCCTTCAGTTTCCGCCACAATGAGAGAAGTACCTTTGGCGCCTACTGCTGGGTCAGTCTTGCAGACAACGATGATCAATTCGGCGTGTTGGCCATTGGTAATAAACGTTTTGCTACCATTGATAACATAGTGATCACCGTCTCTGTTTGCCGACGTCTTTACGGCCTGCAGATCCGAACCCGCTCCAGGTTCTGTCATCGCAATAGCGGCTACCAATTCCCCACTGACCATCTTTGGCAACCAGCGTTGCTTTTGTTGTTCCGTGCCGTAGTTGATGAAGTAGTGCGCCACAATTTGACTGTGCACCGTATTGCCACCCGCAACCGACGCGGCGGCATCACCACGCATCATTGCATCATAAATAATGGCTTCGTGCCGATAGTCACCGCCGGCACCTCCATATTCTTCAGGAACGCTGGCGCCCAGTAATCCGGCCGCACCTGCGTCACTCCAAGCCTGGCGGTCGCACTTGCCTTGCTTTTCCCAACGTTCACGGTGTGGCGCAAATTCCGCCAGGGTGAATCTTAAGGCACTGTCGTGAAGAATGCGCAACTCATCATTGACCCACGCGGAATTCAGAATACTCATAACTTAGTCTCGATTGCAGTCACCCATCTCACCTAGCGCCCAGGCAAGGGCATCTTCCAGTAAGCGTTGGTGTTCAGGAACGTCGTATGCGTCGGTCGCATGTCCCATGGTTGAATAAATAGTTCTACCCTGGCCAACGCAATTGGCCCAAACGACGGGGTGATCACCCATGCGCAGGTCATTTTCCTGACCAAATATTTTTTGCACAGGCGTGTATGAACTTTCATCGATGGTTGCCAGAATTCTGAAGCCTTTTTTACGTGGGCTTTCTTCCCACGAGTACCATTCTTCAGAATGCTCAAACTGATTGGGCAGCGCATGTACCGCCGGATGATTGTTATCTTCGACGTTTACTTTCGCTACTTGAAACTGTGGGCCCATAATGTGCGCAGTGAATTTTGCACCGAGCAGATTATCCATATACCAGTCCCAGGTTTGATGAGATCCATCACCGGCAGCGTGCACGCCAAGCCAGCCACCGCCCGCTTCCAGCCATTGCTGAAATGCGGTTTCTTGTTCGCCATTGAGCATGTCGCCTGTTGCATTGTGAAAGACTACGGCATCGAATTTCTGCAATTGTTCTCTGTTAAACACTGCACCGTTTTCTGTGTGATACAAACCCCAATCTCGGGACTTGGCGATTTGCGTGAACAATTTGCTTCCGGCTTCTATTCCGTCTACGTGACGGAACCCATTGGTTTTAGTAAACAGCAAAACGGCCGGTCGTTGCAGGGGCTCTGATATTTCAGGTGGCGTAGTGTCGTGTTCACTGCTGGGGAAAAATGCGCTCCACGCCCCGCTAAAATAGAGAAAACCAAGGGCGGCAAGAAATAAAACAACAATCGTAGTCAGTAAGCTCAGAATTATCTTTTTAAGCATATTTCGCCTCTCGCTAACCCAACGGTATACACAATTGCAGCGCGTCTTCTCTTCCACGCGCTGCAGGGTAGTAGCCGGGTCGTTGCCCTATCTTATAAAAGCCAATATCGTAATACAGCTCAATGGCGGAACGATTACTCGCTCTAACCTCAAGAATACACATGCTGGCACCGGCTTCGGCAATGCGTCGAAGTGCCGCTTTCAACAATTGTCGCGCATGCCCTTGACGCTGATGTTCTTTCACCACACCCAGATTCAGCAAGCTGGCCTCATCCAACACCTGACTGATAATCGCGAAGGCAACAAGCTTATCGTCCTTACGCAAACAGTAACATCCATGACCCGACTCTATGCTGTCTATGAAAGATTGTTTAGACCATGGATAGGCATTTAACGAGCATTCAATCGCATGAACCTCTTCCAGTTCCTGCAATCCAAAGCTGTCGACATTGGCCACTTGAGTCAACGAGCAGCGCCGTGCCCTGCGGCTTGAATATGTGCCCAGGTATCCGCCTTTCTGGCAGGGTCGCGCAAAAGCTCGCCAGAGCTGTGAGTAACGACTACTTGCACCCCAACGCTTAACCATGAAGGCGTCGCAACCGAACCTGTTGCGTCGGCATCACATTCAAACAAAGACCTTGAAGCGGAACCCATAATCACGATGGTGTGAATAGCATGTTGGTTTATCGCCCGATCAACCATCCCTCTAAGCACATCCACCGCATCGCCACTCTGCGGTGGAATACTGGCCCAGTCGAATGGCGTTGAACGGTAACTAGCGGGCGGTTGCGCACTGAGCGCAAACATCAGGTTATGCAGCAGTGCCAGTTGCTCACGGCTCCCATGCGCGTCATCAATGATCAGGCAGTGACCTGCGCATTCCAGTAAATACAGATTTAGTTGAGAATCATTGACCGGGCTTGACGCGTGAGTACTTGGCTTTGAAATCGTGCTTCTGTTGACAGCCGCCGCTTTGCGCTGCACTGGTGCTTCGGTCAGAATTTCCGCAGCTGTTCTTCTTGGCACTCTAGCGGCCGTTTGCTCAGCTGATGCCCCAGAAACGCTGCTGGTCCGAGTATCGAGTTCATTTTTGGGCTCAGCTCTCACATACTCTGCAGACTTCCGCGCTCCGGGCAGCTGTGTGTGTGGCAGCCAACAATCTACTCCCATGGCTGTTAGGTATTGCTGCCGTCGATCTGCTGCTTCTGAGTTGGTGCTTACTGACATTAGCTGGTTTATGTTGGCCTGAAGATGCGATGCTAAAGCGTCGGCTCATTATTTCGCGTCTTATTACGGTAAGCAATAGCTGTGTTTGTGGTCAATGTAAATGGTCTAATATAGGTCTGCTTAACGCTGCCTTTCACCACTTCAGGGTTTGTTTTGTCACAAGAAATTCATGTATCAATTGTCAGTCACGGTCATGGTGAGCACATAGAGCTTTTGCTGCATGATTTGGCGCAGCAAGATGACGCACAGGCGCTGCAGCTGAGCTTGATTCTAAACGTGCCTGAACAACACCCGGAAGCGCTGCGCAAGCTGACATTTCCCTATACGGTGATTGAAAACTCGGAAGCAAAAGGCTTTGCGGCCAACCACAATGTGGCCTTTCAACAAGCGCCCGCGAGCAAGCATGCCAAGTACTTTCTTGTTCTCAACCCTGATGTGAGACTCCAAAGCTCCTTGATCAGCGATTTGGCGCAGATCATGAGGGAACAGGCTGATGAGCAGCTGTCAGTGCTGGGGCCGACAGTGTACGATGAAAACGGCTTGCAACAGAGCAGCGGTCGTATTTTCCCTGATTTTGGCTATTTGTTTAAGAAGCTGATTGGCCGTGAGCCTGAAAACCCAATTGTTATGAAACAAGGGTTGGCGCAGGTAGACTGGGTCGCCGGTATGTGCATGTTAATCAAGCGAGATCACTTTGAGGCTATTGGTGGTTTCGATGAGCAGTACCGTCTCTATTACGAAGACGTAGACCTGTGTTTACGCTTTAGGCAGGCAGGATTATTTAGCGCGATTACGGACCAGTGTCAGATAGTTCACCAGGGACAATGGCAAAGCCGGCGTGACTTCACTCATTTGCGATGGCACATCAGCAGTATTTGGCGCTTTCTTGCTAAGATGCGCCTTTACAAGAAGGTAATTCAAGCGCGCCAGCAACCATAGCGACCAAAGGATTCTGTTTTGCACACCACACAAGACAACAGTAACGATTCTCTGTTTACTCCGTTCCAATGGTTCAAATACGCGGTGTACTTGTTGCTGGTTGTAAACACCATTACGTTTTATAGCGAAGAAGCCTCTGCTGCGTCGCTAATGCACCCAAATGGCGTTGAGTGGGATGGGATTATCAATGCCTATGCCGCTACTATCGACACAGCTGCCTGGGTGGTATTACTGCTTCTGTTCGAACTGGAAACGTGGACCATCCCGGACGAGAAACTTACACCTGGCATTCAATTGCTGTTTAAAGGCCTGCGTGCCATTTGTTATTCCAGCATCGTTTACGCATTTTATGGTTATGTGCAAAGCTGGCAGGAGCTGAGCCAGTGGAAAGTGTTGGAAGCGGATGTTTCGCAGCTGTGCAATTATGTTGGAAGCTCGTTCATGTACAGTCTTGAGCGCTTCGAACTCGTTTCAGCAGCGAACTGCCAAACACTGGGTGAGCATGGCGTACTGATGACCATGGGGAATGATCTGCTAACCGATGATAGTCATTACTTTCTGGCGCAGACTCTCGCTATCGCCGACGTGGCTAATTCAGCGGCGTGGATATTAGTAGTGTGCATTCTCGAAGTCGAGGTATGGCTGCTGGCCAAGGGCCCGTTGAGCGCCTCTGCTTTCCGCTCCATTAAATTTGTGAAACTCGCGTTGTACAGCTCCCTGATAGCTATTGCTGTGTTTTGGGGTTTCTATGGCGAGTTCATCGACTTCTGGGACGCTTTTGTGTGGATTGTGGCGTTCTTCTTCATTGAGAACAATGTTGCCCAGTGGCAAGAAGAGAAGCTGGAAGCAGCTTAAGCTAGCTACCAGGCTAAGTCGTTTGCGGCGTAACTTCTACTTTCTCACCCAATGCTTCCGCACGCAGAACTCGACTTGCTTCGTCTTTAGGCAGATGCCGCCAGGCAAGGGTCAGCAGTATCAATGTTGGGATGAAAATCACCATTGACCATGCCATTGCGGATTGAAGAGCCGCTGCACCTTCAAGGCCACCTGAAATAAATGCATCCGATAACCGACCCATCATATACGGCCCAAGTGCCAAACCAATAAACGTGGCCAGCAAAATATAGAAAGCACCAGCCACCGCGCGCATGCGTGGCAACACAAGATCTGCGGCCGTAGAAGGTGGAATACCAGGCCAGGAAGCGCTGAACAAATGGTGCAAAAAGCTTAGAAAAAATGCGAGCTCCAGGTCATCCGTGTAAATCATCCATAGCACCAGGGGTGCAGTGCCGAAAACCGCCCAGTAACCAACCAGCAAACGACCTGCCGGGTGGCGTTGTTTAAACCAGTCGCCTAGAACGCCACCCAGGGTAATACCGAGAAACCCGCCGATGGCTGCGCCAAGGCCAATGTACAGTCCCACATCAGCGGCGGTAGTGTCGTGTAATCGAAGTAACAGAGGCGCTGTCCAAAAGCTCACGCCGTATGTAACAAACGCTATGGTTGGGAATGCCAACAAAGTAAAAATCATACCCTTTGATTTAAATATCATTGCATAGGTAGCCGGATCACGAACGCCCAACGATTGTGCCCAAGTGAAGCACACATACACACCTATGCTTAGCGTAACCCATTGTGCAACACTACCTGTTAATGCAATAAGAGCAGCGGCGCCCGCAACAATACTCACTGCTGCAGATGCATTGGCTTTTAGGGAGGCGCCTTGTTTCTTTAGCTGCCACAAATTAAACAGTGGTAGCATCGCTAGCAATTCAGCTTTCAATAACGAAAACGGCGCTGGATGCGGCTCACTAGTCAGGCCCTCACTGGCACCCCGTTGCGGCTCGCGCAAGGTTCTTACCCAAATGGCCATCAATATGCCTGGAATGCCTACGGCCAGAAATGCGGCCTGCCAGCCCTTCAGACCAAACGGTGCAGCGCTGGTATCCGGGTAGGCTGCATGCCATGAATCCAAAATGTAACCACCCAGGAATAGCCCAATACCGCCCCCGATGTACAAGCCCGAGGAATAGATAGCAAGAACCGTCGCACGTACTTTGGGCGCGTAGTAATCAGACAGCATTGAATACGCTGCCGGTGACGCGCTGGCCTCACCAACGCCAACACCAATTCGGAAAATAGCTAGCATGGAAAATGAGCGCGCAAAGCCAGACAAAGCGGTCATTGCACTCCAGAATAACAGGCCAACAGAGATCAAACTGCGACGTACCCATACATCAGCGAAGCGCGCTAGTGGAATACCGAAAACGGCGTAAAACACAGCAAAGACGGTGCCGTATAAAAAGCCCATTTGCGAATCAGACACACCAAGGTCGGCCTGTATTTCTTGCGACAGTATCGACAGAATATTGCGATCAATAAAATTGAATATGTAGACGATGACCAACACTACCAACACATAGTGCGCGTACCAACCACCAGTGGCGTTTTCACCGTTGTTGTTATTCTTCAAAAGCATCCCTAATAAAGTCCGGGTGACCCGCACTATACCATGCCAAGCTGATATCATTGCGCACCCGTTTTACCCAGCTCTCCTTCATTGGACCCACGCGTTTGGCAACTTCCAAGAATCTCTTACCACTTTCGGTGGCGACATTAGGCATTGCTTGCTTTGCGGCCATGGATGGTGTGATGAAAAGTCTTGCGATCGATTTGGGCGCCTACAATGCCATGCTATGGCGAACTCCTATAAGTATCGCCTTTAGTGCTTTGCTGTTCTTTGCGCTGCGGCTTGCGTGGCCCACTCCTGCTGCTTTGCGCTTGCACGTACTAAGAGGGGTTCTTGTCACGTTAATGGGCTTCATGTTCTTCTGGGGCTTAATCTACGTGCCCCTGGCGGAAGCTGTCGCGCTATCGTTCATCGCACCATTGATTGCCCTTTATCTGGCAGCGGCATTACTTAAGGAGGCGATTGGCCTGACTGCTTTGTTTGCCTCTTTGCTAGGGTTTACTGGGGCTCTCATTATTGTGTTTGGTCAGCTAAGCGGTGAATTCGGCTCAGACATCGCCTATGGCATTGCAGCAATATT
The DNA here is from genome assembly GCA_039111475.1 of Pseudomonadota bacterium. Taxonomy (GTDB): domain Bacteria; phylum Pseudomonadota; class Gammaproteobacteria; order Pseudomonadales; family JAUIET01; genus JAUIET01. Next base: position 19,212 of record JBCCIP010000065.1, read on the forward strand.
GTGTTCTGCGGTGATGTATGCCTACAACCTGATTCTGCAAAGGCAACAGGCCCTATTGGCCAAGCCTGCAGAAATCGCGCTGTTTCAAAACAGCACAAGCTGTATTGTTTTGCTGTGCGCAGCACCCTGGTTGGCTCACGTACCAGACACTGAACATGCACCATTGATTGTTCTGGCTGCGTTACTGAGTACCGGCGCGTTAATGATACTTGCATGGGCTTATGCCCGTGCTGAAGCGAAGGTACTAATACCCGTGGAATACACAGCGTTCGTATGGGCCTCTTTGTTGGGATGGTGGTTTTTCAGCGAACAGTTAACCCGCAGCACACTCATCGGCACGGCGCTCATTGTTACGGCCTGCTTGCTCGCATCAAGACAAGCGCCAGCTCGCGCAGATCACTTAGAAACCACCGCTCTGTAGCTGCCTATTCGTTAACCGCTAAACAAGTCGTCTATTGACAGGTAACGTTCGCCGGTATCGTAACAAAACACCAGCACCTTACTGCCGGCTGGCATATCAACCTGTTGCTTGGCCACGGCGGCCAGACTGGCACCGGACGAAATACCGATGAAAATACCCTCTTCACTAGCGCACCGGCGCGCCATGTCAAAGCTGTCTTCTTCGCTAACCAAAATTGTACCGTCCAGCAGCTCAGTGTTGAGTATTTTCGGAACAAAGCCAGCGCCAATTCCCTGCAATCTATGCAAACCTTTTTCACCGCCACTGATAACGGGCGATTTTTCCGGCTCAACAGCAAGAACCTGTACGGAAGAGTACGCTTCTTTAAGTATCTCTGCGCACCCAGTTATATGTCCTCCCGTTCCAACACCGGTGATCATATAATCAAGACCATCTGGAAAATCAGCCAAAATTTCCTGGCCGGTGGTGTCTCGGTGAACTTGAACGTTAGCGTCATTTTCGAATTGCATCGGCATCCAGCTATTGGGTATTTCGCTAATCAGCTGCCTGGCCTTTTCGATACAGCCACCCATGCCCAGTTCTTTAGGGGTCAACTCTAGCTCGGCACCCAGCGCCTTCATGTATTTACGCCGCTCTATCGACATAGATTCAGGCATGGTAAGAATTAACCGGTAGCCCTTCACGGAACAAGCCAATGCCAGGCCGATACCGGTGTTACCGGAGGTAGGTTCTACTATCACAGTGTCTGGCTTAACATCACCTCTTCTTTCGGCATCTTGAATCATCGCCAAGCCAATGCGGTCCTTAATGCTGGCGCCAGGATTGAACCGCTCAGCCTTCATCCAAACTTCAATATCAGGCCGAAACAGCTTGTTTATTCGAATACACGGCGTATCACCGATCGTTTCAAGAATATTGTTGAATTTCATTTACCCGCCTCTCTGTGGTCCATTGCGACAATGATAGCAATGCGGGTTCGCTGGGCATAGAGCTTATGCAGGATTAAGCAGGCTCTGCAGAGGAGTTCGATTCAGAGGCTTGCTGTTTTGCGCTCTGAGCCACCACAGCATTCAACTCAGACACAACCAATTGCAGTTCCAAGTCAGCAAGTTTTAACAGCGATTCGCACTCTGCCAGGCGTGATGCGCGCGATAAATCATCCATCTCCATAAACAACTCGGCCAGTCGGTAAGCACCCAATGCTGCCGAATTAGATTTCATTGGGTGGGTGTTGGCGAGCATTTTCGCAACATCGTTTTCCGCACAAGCCTGTTTGCACGCGGCTATTGCATCTGGAGCCGACCGCAGAAAGTGCTTGATTAATTTCACCTCAAGACCCACTCGATTTTTGCCAGATAAGCCACGCAGTTTTTCAATCGACTCCAGGTTCACACCAGGTTCGCTATTGGGCTTACTCATTCGTTCGTTGAGCGGTATGCTCTGCAGCGCAAAATCTTTACCAATTCTGGAATGCTCCGTCCAATGCTGCACCATTTTAAAAAAGTCTTCTTCATCAAACGGCTTGCTCAGAAAATCATTCATACCGCACTGCAAGCATCGTTCGCGTTCACCCTTGAACGCGTGCGCAGTTAACGCAACAATCGGAACTTCGGGTAATCCCAGTGCTCGCTCCTGTCGGCGTATTTCCGCCGTGGCTTCATAACCGTCCATCACCGGCATTTGGCAGTCCATCAGAATCAAGTCATACTCATTCTCAAACCGCTTGAAAATCGCCTTGGCACCATTATCCACAAGGTCAACGTTAGTGGTGTACAACTCCAGCATTCCTAGCGCTACTTCCTGATTAATGTAATTGTCCTCCACCACTAATACTCTGGAATTAGCGTAATTGGCCGCATTTTGCAGGGTCACCTCTTCGCCATCGGCCACCGCCTCTTTACCTGAAATCAAACAGTGGTGAATCGCACGAAAAAGCTCAGTGCGTTGCACTGGCTTCATCACACTAGCCCTAACACTTTCGGCTTGAATACTCAGACGCCCACTTCCAGCCACGCGCGTTAGCATCACTACTGGAAGACCAGTGAAACGGTTGTCTATCCAGGCGTCTAGCCTTTCTGTTGATGGTTGTTCCAGATTCTGATCAAGCAATATCATTGCCACATCATTGCCTCTGCTGGAAAGCAAGGTCTTCAATTCATCCGCACTGCCGGCTTCAACGGCTATCATTCTCCATTCCGTCGCCATATTAGACAGCACGCTTCGTGTGGTTGCATTATCAGAAGCGATCAGTACCAAGGCACCGAGCAGTGCTGACGTGTCGCGAAACTTCGCTGGTACGTCCTCGTTGATTGGTAGACTGACATTAACCGCGAATTTAGAGCCTTTGCCAAGCTCACTTCGAACCGAGATCTCACCGCCCATTAGCTCGACAAGATTTCTTGTAATGCTCAATCCCAGTCCACTGCCGCCGAACAGGCGAGTAGTTGATCCGTCTGCTTGCTCGAAGCTATCGAATATTCGTGCAAGCTCTTCCTCTCCAATGCCAACGCCGGAATCTTCAACGCTGCATATTATGTCTTGCCGCCCGTTAAAACTATGGCCAGCATTTAGCGAAACAACGACTTCACCACTGCTAGTAAACTTGATCGCATTACTAATCAGATTGTTCAGGATCTGCGTAAGTCTATGCGGGTCGCCAAGCAATGCATAGTTTTTGTCCATTGCAATGTTGGTCGTAAGCTCTATTTCTTTCGAGTGGGCTTGACTGGCTTGCAATGCAGCGCAATTCTCTACCAGGTCGGCCAGATCAAACGGTATTGACTCGAGGTTTAGAGAACCTGCTTCAATTTTGGAAAAATCCAGAATATCGTTAATGATATTTAGTAACGATTTTGCGGAAGCAAGGATGGTGGAGGCAAAGTGATGCTGTTTGTCATTAAGAGGTGTACGCCTGAGCAGTTCAGCCATACCAAGAACACCATTAATGGGCGTACGTATTTCATGGCTCATATTGGCAAGAAATTCACTCTTAGCCTTGTTCGCTGATTCAGCCTCTTCCTTGGCAATACTGAGTTCCTTGATGTTCTCATTCAATTGCTGAGTGCGAGAATCCACCTTGGCCTCAAGCGTTCGTTGATAGTTTTCCAACGCGCGCCCATCGTGTTCAATCTGCGCCAACAACTGATTAAAACCTTCCACTAAATCGCCGGTTTCGTCATTACTGGTCTTACTGGAGCGCAACGAAAAATTCTTGCTCTCCTTAACCTCTTTCATGTCGTTAGACAATTGCGTTACTGGTTGGGTAATGCTGCGATTCAGTCTACTGGCGAGAATCCAAGCCAGCGTTAAAACAATAAGGAAAGTGGCACTGACAAGTCGGATATTCCAGCGCAATACATCATGAAAGCCATTGACGTTTGACTCGATATACAACGAACCCAACAACTCCTCTTTGAACTGAAGCGGCAGAGTTGCACTACGATCAATATACGGGGTAAATGGTGCCGCCGGTGTTTCCCAACTCAGGTTTCTAAATCCGCTGGCCACTTGCTCTCCAGAGTTGTATGAAGCGACCTGCCGCCCCTTTAAGTCGTAGAGAACGCCGCGATGTATATCACCCACTGCGCCAAGGCCGGCTACAGCAAGAGCAGCTGCACTCTTATCATCGAAGTACACAGCTACTGCCGCATTGTCTGCGATCAATTCGGCAGCGGACGTAAGTCTTTTCTTAACCGCCGACTGCTCGCGCGCGATATCTTCAAATAAGTTGGTAGCGACAATCGCCAGTAATAAGACACCCGACGTTACGATAATAGTTCTTCGTAGCTTGGATACGATCGAATAGCGTTTAACGTTATTCATTAGAATTCCCTATGGGCGTCTGAATCTGTGGCAGTTCGGTGTTGGATTGCTGTATTTCCGCAAGATTGAGCACCAGCGCGCTCATTCGTAACGCTGCATTATCCATTGATTCTACGTTTACAGAAAACACGACTCGTTGATCTCGCATCATTAGGTGGATCATTCCGCCTTTCGCCGCAAAATTCTCTGCATCACTAATAGTCAGTATAGGTTTACCGTTGCTCGCAGCCCGCCATTGAGTTGCGGAACGATTTTTTTCGCTGGAACTGAACAGCACGTGACAGGAAGCGGAATTCCTGGAATCTAATTGCTCAATAAATAGTGAGTGACTGGCTACTCTGGAGCCCTCTATTTCTTTGAAGGTTTGGGTGTAAGGCTCACCAGGCCAAACGCATAACTTTAAAGGTTCGCCTTGTATCAGAAAGTCCGAGGGCCATTCCACAAAGCGAAGCAACTTGAAAACAATCGCCACTTTCACATCTCGCTCTTGTTGAAGTATGTTTGAGATGTCCTGAGCCTGAACGAGCGTAGACGCAGCGCTAAACAGTATGATCAACAGCCAGCTTCTTCTTAGCTTACCACCACGCACCGTGCCACACGGAGCACTGTCTCCGGGTGATTGCTGTGAGTGATTGTGCCTACGGTTCATCGATAATCATGTCTTAAAAACTAATAGACCAGGACGCGCTAACGCGGCCCCTGGCTTTTGGCTGTATACCATTAAGGTCCTGATAAACTGGCGAGCCATAGGTAATTACCGCGCTTTGCCTGGCAGTCAGCTTAAGTGTCAAAGACCCGTTAGCGCGAACTAACTGGCCGCCGAAATTGCCGGGGTCGGTAATCGATGCTGGATAGGGGAATGGCCCAGGGACTGTAATCTCAGTATCAAGTCCATTGATGTCGCCGGAATGCTGATATTCGACTCCCAGGCCAGCCGTAATATACTTATTTACTGCGGTGCGCATTTCCGTGCCGAGTAAGAAACGGTTGCCCAGGCGGTAGTCACGATCATTCTTGTTTGTGCGATGCACATAGCCGAAATCACTGACCCATGTCCACTTGCCCAAGTACCAGCTCATCCCCATGCCAATCTTCACATCATAAGTGCCAGAGCCAAGTTGCATGGTGTAGGGCAGCTGCTGATTGCCGGGTTCGCGTGGCGTATCACCTTGCTCATCAATAGAACCCGTTGGCAGGCTCAAGCCCACTCCAATGGAAAACTGACAAATGTCGTCTTTATAGAAATTGTTACGCCAACTCACGCCGACATCACCGATGCCGTCCGTTCCAAGCATAAATTGCTCGTACGACGCAACACTTGAGACGTGGTCCGTCGCCTGACGTACAAATGGAACGGTGAGTGATAGAGTGCTGCGCCGGGAATATCGATAACTTAGGCTTGCGGTGAAAACGTCTTGCTCAATAACCGTCGGAACCACTGGGAAATTGTGATATACACGCTGCTCACCGGATTCGAACAATACCTCGTTGATGGTGAAATCAGTTGTTCCCCGCCGATAACCATCAAGACGCTGCGAGTACCAACCAAGGCTGAAATTCCAGCGCTGTGAGTCCTCAGTAGCATCTTGATCTGTTTGCGGGGTGTCAACGCGAATTTCAAGCAGCTCTTGCAGAGATAACTCAGCAAGCTCAGACACGGTGCTGTGCGCAGCCACGCCGGTATGCCACAGGCCAACCGCGCTAATAAAAGCGATTTTGATACTGTTCATAGTCGTTTTTTGGTTCGTAAGCAATGAATATGCGAAGCACCTCTGAACCTTGATTTTGTTGTATTGCAAACGATAATCAGGATCGCATTGCATGGGCGGTTCAGTGGCTCGTGTGAGCAATAATCACTCAAGCTTCAAATTACCACAATGAGCCATGCGGCAGCAAGCCAGTAGCAACTGAATGGGGGAATAGTCGGGCTAGCCTTACAGTTCTGTGGTAGCATTGCGTCCGCTCGATGAGAGCACCCAGGGGGTGGTGATTGTTCACCTGAGACTTGCCAACGGCATAAACCCCATGAACCTGATCCGGTTAATACCGGCGTAGGGATGGGCTATACACCTACCTCGCCTCCCGGGTCTTTTTGAACATTGCAAAGAGACCAATATGAACGTCACTAAGTACCGTCTACTCATAACCCTGTTATCACTTCTACCAGTATTCGCCAGCGCGGATGAAGACCTCACAGAGATTATTGTCAGTGCAGAGTTTCGCGAGGAAAGTGCACTCGCGCTTCCTGTCAGCGTCTCTGTTATTGATGCAGCAGTCATTCAGCGGCGGACTGCACGCCACCTTGAGGAGTTGCTGCACATTGCGCCTAACGTCAATTTCGCCAGTGGTGCCTCGCGCGGTCGATTTATCCAGATTCGTGGTATTGGTGAACGCAGTGAATTCCAGGACCCGATCAATAGTTCTGTTGGCGTATTGCTTGACGGCATTGATGTGACGGGTATCTCTACGGTTGCCAGCACCCTGGACATCGCTCAAGTTGAAATTTTGCGCGGCCCTCAGGGCACCTTATATGGCGCTAATGCGCTGGCTGGATTAATCAACGTAGTGTCGAACAATCCAACGGACGAGTTTTCCGGCTCACTAGGGACGTCGGCGGAAGAATATGGGGGCTTCGGCGCAACCGGCGTTGTCAGTGGACCCTTGTCAGATACAACAGGCTACCGCGTTGCTCTACAGCACTACCGCTCCGATGGTTTTACTGACGATGTATTTCTTGGCCGTGACGACACCAACAATGTAGATGAGACCAGCGCCAGGCTGAAGATCTCATCTTCGCCCAGCGATCAGCTGACGCTCGATTGGACATTGTTCTATGCTGACGTTCAGAACGGGTACGACGCATTTAGCTTGGACAACACCAGGCAAACCTATTCTGACGAACCAGGCGTGGACGAGCAGGAAACGGTCGCCAGTGCGCTGAAAATCGATTTGGCCCTGGATGGTGATTTAGACCTTGAAGCGCTACTTAGCGTCGCAACTTCTGAACTGCGATACCGTTATGACGAAGACTGGAGTCATTTGGGAATCTGCGAGAACACGGCTTGCGACAGCGATTTATTTGGATTCGATTGGTTCTACAGCTCGGTGGATGATTATCAACGAGATAACGACAATGTCAGTGTTGACCTGCGTGTGGTCAGCAGCAACTGGGTGGCTGGCTTATATCACCGAGATCAATCTATCGACTTGCTTCGCTTGTACACTTTCAATGCCGGTCCGTTCATTAGCTCGCTTGATACTCAAAACACCGCTGCCTACGCGCAGACGAATATTGATCTTTCAGATCGTTTCGCGGTAACGATAGGTGCGCGACTGGAGCAGCGTGAAGTTGACTACGCCGACAGTGACGCGGGTTCCGAATCGCCGGATGAATTTTTGTGGGGTGGTAAGCTGGCATTGGAATACACCACCGTTTCAGGTGCATTTTTATATGCACTGGTATCACGCGGCTACAAGGCGGGCGGTTTCAATCTCGACCAGGCAGTACCTGAACAGCAGAGAGAATTTGATACTGAAACCATGCTTAACTTCGAACTGGGTCTAAAGCAGCAGTATTTCGATGGCGGGCTGAGTTTGCAGTTGGCTGTGTTCTATCAGGACCGAGACGCGATTCAAAGCAAGCAATCCATAGTGCGCTCGATTGCCACTGGAGTGGTAGGTGGCATCTGCCCGTGCGATTTTACAGACTTCACTGGTAATGCAGCTGAAGGAAGTAACACGGGGCTGGAGCTAGAGATTAACTGGCAAGCCACTGATCAGGTGCAATTATGGTTAAATCTTGGCGTATTGGATACCGAGTTTGGCGATTTCGAAACCTGCGAGCACGTGCTGGCCGACTGCGAAAACGGGGCGACGTTTAACCTGGATGGGCGAGCCCAGGCACATGCGCCAGAATATCAGGCAAACATGGGTGGCAAATACTCGTTCGGCGAGCATTGGTACGTGATTGGCTCGGTGGACATGAAAGACGATTTCTATTTTTCCGAACGCCATGATGTCCGCTCAGACAGCTACCAGTTGTTTAACGTCGAAATTGGCTTTCGGTATGAGCGTTGGACGATCGCGGCCTATGGCAAAAACCTGAGCGATGAGCTGGTTCAAACCCGCGGATTTGGTGCTTTCGGCAACGACCCGCGAAAATTTTACGAGCTTGAGCCTTATAATCAATTTGCTGCACCCAGAGTATTTGGTGTGAAAGCAAGCGCGCAATTTTAACCCAAAGAGAGGACTGCATCATGAAGCTTTCGGTGGAACTTAGCATGTACCCGCTGCAGGACGGTTACAAAGACAAGATTAAGGCATTCCTTGCTGATCTCAATGGCTCAGCTGACGGTATTGAAATTCGAACCTCAAATATGAGCACGCGAATATTTGGTGATTTCGCTGACGTAACGCAATGCCTTAATACCGCAATGCTGCGCTCAATGGAGGAATACGGAAAAATCGTTTTTGTATGCAAATATCTGCAAGGTGATGCGCGCGAATTGAGCGGGTATGAATGAAGCGCTGAGCAGCGCCTGGCAAGCGACCAGCACATTGGAGCTGGTATCTGTTTGCTTTGGGCTTGCCTATGTGCTTCTGGCGGCACGGGAAAATGCCTGGTGTTGGCCCGCAGCGCTTATCAATACGGCGACGGCAATCCTGTTGTTTTGGGACGCCAACCTGTTGATGGAGTCTGGTCTCAATGTATTTTATCTGGTAATCGCGGTGTATGGCTGGTGGCAATGGCAGCATGGCGGCAGTGGACAAAGCGAGTTAACCATTAGTACCTGGCCTTTGAAAAACCACCTGTATGTGTTGATCGCAATCGCTTTGTTAAGCGTGGCAAGTGGTACAGCACTGAGCAGCAACAGTACTGCCGCTCTCCCCTATCTGGATTCTCTAACCACCTGGTCAGCGGTTATCTGCACTTGGATGGTCGCGCAGAAAATTCTTGAGAACTGGTTGTACTGGATTGTAATCGATGCCTTTTCTATCTATTTGTACATTGACCGAGAACTTTATCTGTATGCGATCTTGTTTGCGCTATTCACGGTGATTGCTGTTTATGGCTACTATCAATGGCGCGCAAGTCATCGCCTGATGCTCGATGAACACTCCGCTTGATCCTGAACTGGAGTCTGCATTGCGTGAATGGCAGAAGTGGCCAATCGTTAGCGAACCTGGTGTTATCAAGCAGTTCGATGCAGGACTCAATCATAAAACAGCGCTGCTCAAAACGGCCAACCGCTTCCTGGTATTGAAATCGTTTGCAGCAGTCGCTGACAAGGCATTGGCCGCTCAACGATGGGCTGCGGAGATAGGCATTTCGCCCTCAATTATTTTCGAATCAGTTGAAGCCAATTACTGCCTGATGGAGTACGTAGGAGTACGTAGCCTGGCTGAGTGCACAATCAATGACCGCGATTTACAGGCACTAGCGCTTTCTTTGCAGGCAATGCATTGTACGCCCGCTGATTCAATTGCCAAACAAACCGGTGAGTTTGATATTTTTTATTGGTGCAATCAATATTTGCCGGCAGCGGGTAGTCGCGCGATGCTGATTCATCAGGCACTGAGAGCGATTCTGAATGCCTACGCGGCGGATTCTACCGCGCGCTGCTTTTGCCACAATGATTTGGTGGCTGAAAATTGTTTTATCAAAGACGGGCGCGCACTATTCATCGATTGGGAATTTGCGCAATGGCATAACCCATGGTTTGATCTAGCATCCATTGTCTATTATCTGCATTTGGATGCCGAGCAATCCAGTTTGTTTCTAAGAGCCTACCAGCCTGGTTGGGAAGAGAAAATGCTCAACACAGTATTTTTCTCATCACAAATCGCACTACTTTGGGGAGACATGCTGTGGCATCTCGCAAAATATAGCGAAAGTTTCTGGTCGGAGCTTGCCGCAAAAATGTCAGACTTACGCTATCTGGCCAGGCAGCTCGATACCGAACTCCCTGATCTCAGCGCAACTAATTGAAGTCAGCGGCGCTGTGGCGCTCTACCACTCGGGTTTCTTCCTGGGTGTACTTGTCGGCTATATCCCCTAAGCTGCAGGCCGGGCAGTCGTGTATGCAGTAAGTACTGTTGCACGGTGAATTTCTTGCTTCTGGTCAGGTCTTTGCGGACTCCAAGAG
>JBCCIP010000066.1:0-28878 GCA_039111475.1 Pseudomonadota bacterium
CATCGTCTATGTGATCGTTACCACCCAATTGGTCCATCCAGCGGTACAGTGTTTCTTTGCAGCCGCCGCCTCCTGGCACCAATCCCACTCCTGATTCCACCAAACCCATGTTGGAATTGGCGTGGCAGATTACCTGCTTAGCCTGCAGCACCACTTCGAAACCGCCACCAAGCGACATTCCAACGGGTGCGGCAACCACTGGAAATGGCGCATTGGCCATCGCCAATGCCGTTTGTTGAAAGTGATTCAGAAACCCATCAAGTCCGTCCAGGTCGTCGGCTTCAAAGAAACCACGCACGGCGCCTAAGTTAACACCACAGGAAAAGTGCTGGGAGTCGTTGTGCACAATCAAGCCACGCATGGATTTGCTAGCAACGGTATCAATAGCATCAGCGAGAATCGCCATTGAGTCGCCGTCCAGCGCGTTAGCCTTACTGTGGAACTCGACCAGAGCGATACCGTCCAGGTCAAACCAACTGGCCACGTCACAGGTGTTGACCGGTGTCATGGTTTGGCGTTTTTCGTTGAAACGTAACACGCCTTGCGGACGGTCTAAGGCCTGCCAGGCGCCGTCAATAGAACGCTGCTGCAGTTCACTTGAATCTACGCGATAGAAGCTTGAACCCGCGGCGGATCTCAGAAATTCAGGAACGTCCATTCCGTCGGCTTCCAGCCTAGTGATGAATGTATCAACACCAATATCGTCAATCAGCTCGAATGGACCACGTATCCAGTTGTAACCCAGCTTCATGGCGTCGTCCACACCTTGCGGTGTGTCGCCTACCTCCGGAATCAGCGAGGCAGCGTATGATAGAACACGTGATAGGACACGCCATGCGAACTGTCCGTACTTTCCATCGTCTTCCAGAAGAAGATGTACACCTTCCTGCTCCGCATTGTCTGCCAGAGGCAGGCTGATTCTGTGCGGAACGGTTTCGTATTCGCCTGATTTCAAGTTTACGGCCTCAGTGCCACCTTCGCCGCGGCGATAAAATCCCTGCCCTTGTTTTATGCCCGTGTGCCCTTTGCTGATCATGTCCAGCATTAGCCGTACGGGTGTGGCTTCGTTGTGAAACGCGTCTGCTGGCGGCAGTGTGGCAACCAGACTTTTCGCAACGTCTGACATTAAGTCAATGCCGATCAAATCGTACAGGCCAAACACACCTGTTTTTGGAATACCCATAGGGCGACCAAAAATAGCATCGGCTTCTTGCGCAGTCAGACCTAACTCCAATGCGGCTTGCAGTGCGCACTGAATGGCATAGCAACCCACTCGGTTACCAAGAAACCCGGGCGTGTCAACGCATGGGATAACGCCTTTGCCAAGTTGCTGGTCGCAGAAATCAGCGAGTGTTGCCATTACCTCGGGTGAGCTGTGCTCCCCACGCACCAATTCCAGCAATGGCATTTGTCGTACTGGGTTGAAGAAATGCGTAATGGCGAATCGCTGCTGAAACGATTCCGGCATGTCTTCGATCAGCAGGCGAATCGGTATGGTGGAGGTGTTTGACGAGACAATTGCGTCATCACGACAAACCTCGTCAAGCTGCTTATACAGCGTTTTCTTGATGTCCAGTCGCTCCACAACCGCCTCTACTATCCAGTCGCAGTCAGCCAGCTGATTGAAGTCATCGCGGGTATTGCCCAAATGCACAAAACGCTCGGCTTCCTTGCTCATCAAGCCTGGCGAGCCCGGGTCTTTGATGCGCTCCAGACCGCGCTCAGACAAGGCATTTACCGAGTCGCCGTCGGTGGGCAAATCCAGCAACCAAACATCAATACCTGCATTCGCTACCTGGCCAGCGATACCCGAGCCCATAGTGCCGGCACCAATCACCGCTACTTTTTTAAACGCCATACTTTACTTTCCGTTCTCTACACTAAGGATAAAATCGCGTAACTCGTTCAACACCTGTTTGGGTGCTTCCATGGGCAGCATATGCCCGTAATCACTCAGCACGCTGACTTCGGCGCCTAACACGTCGGCCAGCGCCTTTCCGGCCTTCATGGGCGTCATTTTGTCTTGCCCGGCAAGTATCATTTTGCAAGCTACCTTCACCGCTTCTGCGGCCTCGTCGCCACCCTGATAATTAGCGCAGGCGTTCAGATCGGCGGCTAAAGGATTGGCCGACATGATTTGATGCCCGATAGCGATGGGCTGCATACCCGGTGTGGGAGATACACCTCTGTGCATGGTTGAGCCAAAGCCCCACTGCAACATAAACTCAGCCGCTTTAGCGGCGGATTTTTCCGCAGTCTCGAGCAGAGTCGGATTCACAGGGATCGCACCAGCGGTGCCAATACCCGTTAGCGAGAGTACCCGTGAGGGATATTGATTGGTCAATTCAAGCGCGCTGAGAAAGCCTTGAGAGTGGCCAATAATATGGGCTGCTTCAACATCGCACGTCTTGAGTAACTCATCCAGCCACGGTGCGCTGTCTTCAATACTCTCCAGGGCCTTACCCGCCGAAAGACTGTGGCCTGGAAACACGGGTGCCAATACGGAAAATCCATGAAACGCAAACCATCGCGTTTGCAACGCCCAGCTGCGGTGATCTAACCCGCTGCCGTGCAAGAACACGACTGTGGGCAGGCTGGCATCAAATTCTTTGCCGCCGGTTGCCACGTGGGTTTCTATTCCCCGTACGCTTACTTTCATCAGCTGTGCTCCTGTACCGCAGCGACTTTGCTTGCTGCTTTCAGGCCACGACCGAAGTCAGACTGAATGTCTTTGATATGTTCAAGCCCCACGGATACCCGCACCATATCCTCGCTAATACCCGCCGCGAGCATGGCTTCTGGCGTTAACCGGGAATGGGTGGTGCTGCCGGGGTGCAACACCAGGGTGCGAGAATCACCCACATTGGCAAGATTGGATGCCAACTCCAAAGCATCGATAAATGCAGCACCACCGGCACGCCCACCCGTGACGCCGAAGCACAACATAGAGCCTGCACCCTTTGGGAACAATTCAGCAGCAACGCCTTGCGAGGCGTTGGACTCCAGTTCAGGGTGATTTACCCAGGCCACTTCGTCTTGCTGCTGCAACCACTCCAGCAAGGCACGGGTATTATTAACGTGTTGCTGCATTCTAAGCTGCAAGGTTTCTATGCCCTGCAATATTAAGAACGCATTGTTGGGCGCAAGGCAGGCACCTAAGTCACGCATGGATTCGGCACGAATTTTCGAGGCCAAGGCACTAGGACCAAACTCTTCCCAAAAGCGAATGCCGTGGAACGGTTCGTAGGGTTCAGTCAGCTCAGGAAAACGACCACTCACGCTCCAATCAAAATTTCCGCCATCCACGATTACGCCACCGATAGCGGCACCATGTCCGCCCATCCATTTCGTCATAGAGTGCACAACCACATTGGCGCCATGCTCAAGTGGGCGATGCAAAGCGGGAGTAGCAAACGTGGCATCCACTACCAGAGGTATGCCGGCGTCATTTGCGATTGCGCCAATCTGCGGCAAATTCGACACCTCAAGCCCGGGATTGCCGATGGATTCGCAGAACACCATTTTGGTGTTGGGCTTAATTGCCGCGTGCAATGCGTCTGCATCATTGATGCTGACAAACGTTGTTTCGATGCCCAAGCGCTTCAGGGTATGACGCAGTAGCGTTGCGGTTGAGCCATAAATTTGCGCGGCAGACACGATGTGGTCACCGGCAGAGCACAGTGTAATAAACGTTGTGAACAGCGCACTCATACCAGACGCGGTACATATAGCGCCGCTGCCACCTTCTAGTGCGGCGATACGCTGCTCAAGCACGGCTACGGTTGGGTTGGAAATGCGGCTGTAGATGTGGCCGCCCTGTTCTACGTTAAATAAAGCCGCACCGTCGCTGACGCTGTCGAATACATACGAAGTGGTTTGATAAATAGGGACCGCTCGTGATCCATGATCGCTTTCAGGCGCGTAGCCTGCGTGCAGCGCGATCGTGTTGGGCTTAAAAAACGAAGATTTGGCCATTAGGACTCCAGTTCATCCTTGGTATAGGGAATGTCCGTAATTGTTCCGGTCACACCCTGCACTGTCAACGATTCATTCGAGTGGGTGTAACTCAGCGGCAGCATCGCGTAGACCATAAATTTCTTGTATCTGGGAGACCAACATGATGAGCGTACTTCGGTACGATGATCGTCGGACATCAGATAGTAAGGCGCCGGTACGTCAAAAGCCTTTGGAAACAGAAGGCCTTGAAGCCTGTATGTTTGCGAGTCGGCCATCGCTTTTAATGCAGGAAGGCTAAGACTCTCAATATTCGCGTCAAGGTTCAAATAACTGTCGAGGCCACACTCAAATACATTGTTGTGTTCGTCCATGTCACTGCCATAGCTCAGTAACCCAGATTCCATACGCTCTATCTGATTAGGGCAGCCGGCTCTTACGTTAAGGTCCTCACCTGCAGCAAATAAAGCGTCCCATAAGGGTTCAGCAATCTCGCCACTATTAACATAAATTTCGAAACCACCCTGCTTGCTCCAGCCGGAGCGCGCCACGTACATTTCCTGTCCTTGAAAACTGAGCATCTTGCCCCAAAAGAAACGGATGTCTCGAACTTCATCACCAAACACTCTGGCCACAAGTTCGGTGGCTTTTGGACCTTGCACACCCAGCGGCGACACGTCAGGCTCGAACACGTCAACATCCAAACCGTAGCCTTGTGCTAAGCCTTTTGCCCACAGCTTAATGTCGCTGTCGGCGAGCGAGATCCACCATTGGTTTTCATTGAGTTTTATCAACACTGGGTCATTAAGAATCAGGCCCTGAGCGTCACACATAGGCGCGTATTTCCCCTGCAGTGGCTGGGCTTTGCTCAAATCTCTCGGTGTCATCAATTGAGCTAACTTAGCCGCATCTGGACCATTCAGTTCGACCTGACGTTCAGCCGACACATCCCAAACCTGAACGTGCTCGCAAAGGTGCCAATAGTCGGCCTCACCAGACTCGAAGTAGCTGGGCAACAACATTCGGTTGTATACGGTGTAACCCTGCACACCCGCTTCTTCAACGCGGCGGGTGAAATGGGTTCGGCGGGTTCGACGGGTGGGCGTTATTATGTGAGACAAGTTTTTCTCCAGGGTCGCAGGCTGCCTAAACGGCGGCATGGTGGCGTAATCTGTTTTCGGATGCAATAGACGGAAACGACGTTTCTTTCCCAATGAACGCTCTCGAGTTCCTAGCGATTTGAGTCGTTCGAATGTCCTACTTTCTTTGCGGAGAATAAGGAGCGAATACCTCGCGACCGGAGCGAAGGAAGTATGTCATTCGAACGGCGCAGTTCGGAGTACCGTCTTGCGGCACTTTGTTGCCCACCCAAAGTCGCAATAGGCCTCTTCACAAACGGTCGCGAGGTATTCGCTCCTTATTGTTTGTGAAGAGGCCTATTGCGCCTTTGGGCTTGTTTGGTGGATGGTGTTAGCTCCAGGGGAATGGGGAGTTTGAGACTGGGTGCAGATTGCCCTCACTGTAGCGAGACATTCTGAAAGGGTTTAGCAGTGAGGATTGGGTGCCGCAGATTTCTTCGGCTACCAATTTGCCTACGCCCAGCATTTTGTAGCCGTGATTTGAATCAGCCACCAGATAACAGTTTTGGTGGAATACATCGAAAACAGGAAAACTGTCGGGTGTGAATGCGCCGATGCCGCCGGAGGGTTCTTTTTTGTAGAGCGGCATTGTGCCAGAAAAGCGTTTTTGGCAATGAGCTAACGCGGAGACCCACATGCGTTCAAAGTCTTTACCCACGATGAATTCAGGGCTGGCCGGCCCATACGGGTCTACCGCTACGTCATCAGCGTTTTTGTCAACGACAAAAGGCGCAGCACCGCCTTGTACACCACCAAAGTGGAAATCGGGTTTGTAATAAATACCCCAAAGCTCGTCTGTTATTAAATCGCCATTCACATCGCAGTAAAGAGGTGCGTCAGTATCTACGTGAACTACCGGTGGCAGTTTGCCATCGTTGGTTTTCTGTAACTCAGGGTCCACGCCCAAGGTTCCTTCTTGCAATGACCAATAGACCCACATGGGAATGTCTTGTGTCACGCTGCCATCAGCGGGGTTCTTAATGCCTATGGTCTTGGGCAGTTCCAGCATTTCCCAAAATTGTTTGGCCCAGGGGCCGGCGCCGATTACTACGTAGTCGCATTGTATGTTGCCTTGCGCAGTCTCAACCGAGGAAATCGCACCAGCAGAGTCACGCTCAAATCCGCTGACCTCTACACCGGTGAGAATACGAACCCCTTCGGCTTCAGCCTTCTTCGCCACCCCTTGCATGGCCAATGTGTTGTTAGCGTATCCACCGGGCATTTCGTGTAAAACGCTGGTGATGCCTTGCGCTTGCCAATCGTCGAATATGCCACGCATATAAGCAGTACAGTCTTTTTCGCCTTCGATGAAGGTTGATTGGTAGTCTATGGCTTGTTGCTGCCGATAAATGGAGGCTATGTCTTCATGCATTCGTTCACAGCTAATCTGCATGTAGCCGACAGGGTGGTAGCTGTAGGCTTCAGGGTCGCTTTCCCACACTTTTACGCTGTGTGCCATCAGCTCGCGCATGGCTGGCTGAAAATAATTATTGCGAATAACACCGCAGGCGATGCCCGTTGCACCGGAACAAATGCGCTCTCCTTTTTCCAGTACGATGATATCTCTGCCATCACCTTTGCCAGTCGATTTGAGTTTCAGTGCAAGATGGTAGGCGGTACTTAGACCATGGATACCTGCGCCAACAATGACGTAAGGGGAACTGATAGGATGTGACATGGGGTTTCGCTCGTTAAAACGGTTGTGGGTTGTACGTTATGTAATGGATTGGAACGCAGTCAATCCGACAGCGCAGCCATCAAATTCCTGCATTGCGTCGATGAGGCAGGTCCATAAAAATTCTGCAGAGCTAAGATCGCTTAGAATGTAAAAACTCGGGGTGTCTTTTTGATCTGCGCGAATAACGATCGCATTCACTCTGGCGACAGAAGTCTGCGCGACATCATAGTTGGCAAATTTTGCCAGACGAAGATCAACGCCACATACTTTTGCCAAGGTATCGCTGCTGTGTTCTCCAACCAGTGCAAAGCAACAATGGCTGTCAGCACGAGGTAGCGAATAGACTCGCTCCGGGTATTCGTCAGCACATTGGCCCTCAATTGCATTAGGCCATTCACTATTGGATACAGTGTTATCGAGTAGCAAACATTCTTCCATGGACAAGCGCGCCAAGAGACCACCATTGCTTTGTAAAACCGATTTATTGGCTTGCAGCGGCAACTCAAGACTCAGGCTTTCTATCCAAGCTGGCGCACCTGCACCCTTACATCCCCAGCGAGACAAGGCGCTCAGGTCGCACAGTGCGAGCGAATTCAAACTCTGTTCTTCAATTGCCGGGTTGCCATAGTGAGCAGCAATTTCTGCGTTGTTTATGTGGATAAATTTGGCACCATTCGCCTGGTGTAGGCGATTCAATGGGTTTCTGCGCGTAGCCTTAGCGGTGTTCATTCGTTCACCTCCTGCCGCGCAGATTCAGGGTCATAGAACGGTAATTCAACCACTTGCGCGTCTACCAGAACACCACCACTTGATTTTATGCAGAGTGTTTTACCCGCTCGAGCGAGTGCCGGCGGCACGTAAGCGAGCCCGATAGGCTTGCCCAGAGTTGGCGAATAATTACAGGACGTTACGCGGCCAATCATTTGCTCACCATCAAGTACCAGGTGACTCTCTTTTGGAACAGGTGCTGAGTTATCTTCGATGACAAATCCTGCAAGCACACGATTGAGTGGCGCCTTGTTCAATTCTTCTATCGTCCGCCCGCCCACAAAAAACGGCTTGGTAGTGGATACAGCCCAAGCCATTTGAACTTCCATAGGGTTAGACATGGCGTCTGTGTCTTGACCGATAATAATGTGGCCTTTTTCCAGCCGAAGTATGCGCTGTGCTTCTATGCCGAAAGGCTTGATGCCAAATTGAGCACCAGCGTTCATCAGCGCATCCCATAGAGCCTCGCCGCATTGTTGTGGTGCGTGAATTTCAAACCCTAGCTCACCAACAAAGCCGACGCGCAATAAACGACACTTTATTCCGGCCAGTGTGCCTTCGCGAACCCCCATGTAAGGAAAGTTCTCGGCATTCAGATCTACATCATCGCAGAGCGCGTTTAACACTTTCCGAGACGCAGGCCCAGCCAGGTTTACGCCACACCACGCCGTGGTGACATTCGCAATATCCACGTCTAAACGCCACTGCGCATTCCACTTCAACATCTGTTGGTAAACGCGGCCAACACCACCGGTAGTGGCCGTGACATAATAATGGTGCTCGGTCAGGCGACAAGCTACGCCGTCATCAATGACAACACCGGCTTCGTTAGTCAGTAAGGCGTAGCGTGCTCTGCCGACAGGCTGCTTTAAAAAACCGAAGGTGTAGAAGCGGTTAAGAAATTCAGCCGCGTCTGGGCCGCGAACCTCCATACCGCCGAGCGTAGAGACGTCGACCAAACCCACGTTGGCTCTAACGTTATCAACTTCTGCGTTTATGCATACGTCGCGTTGCTCTGGCGCTCCATAGTACGCGGGACGATACCAATCGCCGGCGTGCATCATTTGTGCGCCTTGTTCGATATGCCGGTAATGCATATTGCTTCGTCTGGCGGGGTAAAAACTCCGGCCTGCATTGTGCGCGATGGTCTCACGGGCAAACGGAGGGCGGGCTGTTGTAACACCCGTTTCTGCCACGGTTTTGTCAGTTGCTTCGGCCACCAGGCGGGCGGCCGCTAATGCGGAATGGCGGCCTTGCGATGGGCCCATGCCACAGGTCGAATAGCGTTTGACTAACTGAATGTGCTCGAAGCCGTCGCGGGTGGCATTCACAATATCGGCTATTTGCAAGTCTTCGTCGAAATCTACAAATTCTTTGCCTAGCGGATGCGGGAAAATTGGCCAGCTGGCGTTGACTGCTTCGCTCTCAGCATCATCTGATGCCACGTGACCGGATGGTAAGTCGCCCATGCCGAGAGCGTGCAACGCCGTATCGGCGGCGCGTTTTGCATCCATCAAAACGGCATCAACAGACCAAACGCCGTTCACCGAGCCCGCAATCTGCACATTGGCCGGCAAGTTCGACAGCGTGAACAAGGCCAGTTCGTCGTCATAGCTCAATTGCGCGCCGCCCTGACATAGCAATTGGTATGTGGGTACGTAGCCCACGGCCATGCACAACAAATCGCATGGAATAGTTTCGCCGGAGTACGCGCACTGACCCTTTCCGGTAATTTGCCTAACCTCAACGCTGCCCAGATGGTTCCTATTTTTACCAGGTTTGGCAGAGTACACGGTGTGTCCGGTGATCACGCGGACATTGCGGTCAAGAACACTTTTGAGTAGAGGGTATTTGAGGTTTGCCCGCTCACGCAAGTCCACAACAGCCGATACGTTTACACCAGCATCCAGCAGCTCCATTGCGCAGGCGTAGCCATCGTTGTTGCCGGCAAGTACAATCGCATCCCTGCCAGGTGCGACCGCGTATTGGCGCATCATTCTGAGTGCCGCGCTGCTCAGCATCACGCCCGGTAAATCATTATTGTGAAAAACGGCGGGTTGCTCCATCGCACCCACGCACATTAAGACTTGCGCGGCGCGAACCTTATACAAGCGATTGCCCTGCACCACAGCCAACCAATTGTCGGCGAAGTAGCCGTTGCACAATGCATTTCGCATTACGCGAATAGTGCTCTGTGATTGCACTTCTCCCCTTATCTCATCGCTCAAGCGTTTCGCTTTGCGGCCTTCGGGGTCAAGACGCGCATAATTTAAAGAACCTCCTAATTGCGCATTTTCGTCCAGCAGCAATACCTCGGCACCCCCCCGCGCGGCTTGAATAGCCGCCTGCATTCCCGCAGGCCCGGCGCCTACAATAACAACATCGAAGAACAGATATTGTTTGTCGTGGTACTCTGGCTGATGCGACTCATCAATGCGACCCAGCCCGGTGATGTGCCGGAAGAATGGCGCCCACTTCTCCCACATGCCGCGTGGCTTGAAAAACGCTTTGTAATAAAAGCCCACCGGTAAAAATTTTGACACCAGGCCCAGAAATCGAAACCGGTCTTTTTCCAGCGACCCCCATGTGTTTTGAGAGTACACGGATAAACCGCTGTGAATGGGTAGACAATCCGCCAACGCATTACCATTCTCCGGCGCTTGTACCAGAGTATTTGCATCCTGGCCGGCCATCGTCAGTACACCTCTTGGCCGGTGGTACTTAAAACTGCGACTTAGCAAGGTCTTGCCATTTGCAGCCAGCGCGCTGGCGACAGTGTCGCCCTCATAGCCCTGGTACGATTGGCCATCAAACTCGAAAGAGATCTCTTGTTGCCGATCAATCGCTGTGCCATAAGGCGCAGGCAGGCGTTGATGATTACTCATGCGTCAGTACCCGGACCCTGCTCACCACGCGCAAAAACATCACCGGGCGGAAACGTTCTGATAACTTCGTCGGTGATGGTATTGCGCTCCGCCAAAAACCAATACGAAGTTGCCGTGTGGCACCACCATTCAGTCACCACGCCCGCGCTGTTGTCGTGAAAGAAAACGTATTCCGACCATTCTTTGCTGGTTGCGGCTTTAGGGTCTGGCATGCGGTGAAACTCACCACCATAGGTAAACTCGGTGATGTTTCTTGGGCCGTTCAGTGGGCAGTTGAGTATTTTCATTAGTGGCTAGCAGCGGTTGCACCGGCTTCGTTGATTTGTTCAAAGCGGTAGAAACGCTCAAGCTCAAATGGTTTGATCAAATCTGGGGTGTTGCCCGTGGCTACCAACTCTGCCATGGTTTTGCCGCTGATGGGTGTGGCCTTGAAACCCCAAGTGCCCCAGCCGGCATCCAGATAGTAATTCTTGACCGGGCTTTCGCCCATAATTGGGCTGTAATCTGGCGTCATGTCAGTGGTGCCGGCCCACTGGCGCATGACATTGGCCTGCGCCAAAAAGGGAAACAAGTCCAGAACCGCTGAACAAAGCGCCTCTTTCTGATCCAACGTTGCCCGAGTGTTATACAAGGGGTATGGGTCAGAACCACCGCCAATAACAAACTCGCCGCGCGAGGTTTGGTGAATGTATACGTGTACTTGCGGCGAACTTACATGAGGCGTAAGAATAGGTTTATAGGGCTGCGTTACCATGGCTTGCAGCGGATACGAATGAATGGGTAACTTGATACCTGCCATAGCGCCAATGAGTGAACTGGCACCCGCCACGGCTTGCACGGCAACACCGCATTCTACTCGGCCGCGGTTGGTCACAACGGCACTGACAGCGCCATTCTCTACGATTATGTCGTGCACTTCCGTAAGCTGGTGAATTTCTACCCCTAGCTCGCACGCGCCTTTGGCGTAGCCCCAGGCCACTGTGTCATGCCGTGCGGTGGCGCCGTCTGCATGCCATAGGCCGGCCAAAATCGGGAAGCGAGAATCTTCCGACAAGTTTAAATTGGGTACCAGCTCCGAAATGGTTTTTCGGTCAAGCAATTCAGAACGCACGCCCAAGTGCTGGTTGACTTCGGCACGCCAACGAAAGCTGCGAATGGTGGAGTCGTTGTGGGCCAGTGTTAACTGACCGCGGTTTTCCATCATGATGTTGTAGTTGAATTCGTTGCTCAGGTCTTGATACAACTTGACTGACTCGCGGTAAAAACTAACTCCCTCTTCGGTTAAGTAGTTAGATCGGATAACCGCCGTATTTCGCGCTGTGTTGCCGCCGCCCAAATAGCCTTTATCCAGCACGGCAATATTGTTGACGCCATGATATTTGGAAAGGTAGTAGGCAATAGCACAACCGTGACCGCCGGCTCCGATGATCACGACGTCATAGTGCTTCTTCAGTTCCGTTTGCGGAGTGAACTGGTGTACTGCCGGGTATCGCTTGCGCAGACCAAATTTTAGTAAGCCAATTGGCATTAGGTTCTCTTTAGGTATTCCCTATTACACCGCGGTTATTTTTGCTCAAGCAGCCAGTCACAGAACGCCTGAACACCTTCTTTCCGGCCCGAGGAATGTCCAGGTTCAAGCAGCAAGAACTGCGCACTGCTGATCATGGAGGTCTTTATCGGCCGTACCAGGCGACCACTATTGAGGTAATCATCAACGAGTGTTTCCCAACCGAGTGCTACCCCTTGCCCATTCAATGCCGCTTGCATCACAAGCGTGTAGTTATTGATTTTTGAGCGCTTCAGGGGTTTCTTCGGTAATTCGAAACCACAGGTCGTAAACCACTCTTCCCAGTTCACCCAGTCTTCTTTGTTGTCCAGGTATAACAACGTGGCATTGACCAGCGCCTGCGGCTCGTTGAGTTCAGGGTGTGCCTCTAAATAGTCAGGGCTGCACACTGGAAAAACATGCTCATTAAACAGGGGTGTAGATTTCATATCGGTTGGCGCGGAGCGATAGTAAAACAGACCCACGTCAAATTCAGATTGGCGCATGTTCCTCAAAGAATCAATGGCCAGAATTCTGGCCTCTACCTCAGGGTACATTGACTGGAACTCGGCAAACCTTGGTAATAGCCAATACGAAGCCATGGCACCGGTGATGGCCACCGTAAACTGTTGATCACCTTGCCACTGAACTATATCAGAGGTGGCTTCGGATATTTCGCCCAGTGATTTTCGCACCGCCGCACAATATTGCTCGCCAACGTCGGTTAACGTTGTTGAGCGTTGACCGCGAACAAACAAGGGATGACCAAGATAGTCCTCCAACTGGCGTATCTGGCGGCTAATTGCACCTTGCGTAACATTAAGCTCAAGTGCGGCTGCAGTGAAATTGCTATGCCGGGCTGCGGCTTCAAAGGCAATTAAACTTTTCAGTGGCGGCAACGGCTGGATCGGCATCGGAGGCTCCCTAAATCCGTCAGCTCAGCCCAGCGGCTTTGTATTTTCTGGCTACCCAGCCGTGAAAGTGATGGGTGGGCCCTTCCAAAACAGGGGAAAACACGCCACCTTTGAACGCCGGTGAACGCCTGCCCTCTTGCATGCCCTCGACGGCAAACACATCTTCAGAAAACACGATTTGCCACGCTTCAAGCACGGAATTGCGGCAATCATAATACGTGTCGCTTAATGCTTCATCACCTACGTAATACAACTCAAGGCGCTCCAGTGTTTTGTTTTCCGCTAATGGCTGCAGGATGATCGCAAACGCGTGATCTGCCTGAAGACCAAGCAGTACATTTGGATAAAATGAAATGTATTCTGCATGCCGTATTTTGTCTTCTGGCCATTCGGCAATTTGTGGCAAGGTCGTTCCCGCCACCGCAGACAAACTGTAGTTATAGCTGCCCTGCCCTGAGCCATAGTCATCGCAAATGATATTGTAGTGTTCGTTCAACGGTGAATAGCTGTTCAAACCGGGATGCAATACCGGCAAATGGTAAGCTTCACAGTAATTTTCTACCGCCAACTTCCAGTTAGCCTTCACCTCAATTTCCATACGGCTACCTGAGCTCGCTGGTTGCACCTGGTCAAGCCCGTGTTTGCCAGTAAGCTGTTCCCAACGTGATAGAAGCGGAGTAATGTGCTCTTCAAATGTTGGCGCATCACCGGATAGATTGATGAAAATCATGTTCATCCAGATGGCCATGCGCACCGGCTTCAACCCGTGCTCTGAGCAATCAAACCCATCAACTTCATGCACACCTACACCGCCAATGTGAGGTGTGCCTTTCAAATCGCCATTCAGATCATATGTCCAGGAATGGTAAGCGCAGCGCATTTTGCCGGCCACGGCCCTTTCTTCGCGAACCAAGGGCATGCCACGGTGGCTGCACACATTGTGCACCACTTTGATGTCGCCCTGCTGATTTCGCAGCAGTAGTAACGGCACGCCCATGAACTCAATGGGTTTTACGTAGCCTTTTTGCGGCAAATCACTCACAAAGGCAAGCCCGGCCCAGGTTTTACCCATAACTTGCTCGCATTCGAAGGCGAATAATTCTGGCTCACGGTACACCGCATTCGGCATGCCGTTTGCTTCATGGATAGGCTTGTGCACTGATTCGAGGTTCAGAAGCGGAATTTTTGCGCCGGATACACTGTTCATAGGCTTGGTTTCATAGGGCAATGGCGTTTTTATAAGCTTATTTTCTATGATGCGCTGGCATGCTAGAGCCAGTGTGGGGCACTATCAAGCGATATTTTTGAGGTTTTGGTATGAGGTTTTGTAATGGTTAATTGGGTGCCTTGGTAGAAAAGCGTGCTAGCCTGCCCGCCCGAAATTTGGACGATCTATCCAAAAGGTGGTTCTCTTTCACTGCCCAGAAAAAACTTGTAACCATCATCGTGAGAAAACGGCATACAGGTTGCCTTCAGTGGGCAGCTGCTATACTCAATTCATCAGCGGCCCACCACATTTCCACACAATGGCCGTCAGGAAGCGATTAATGGGTTCGGCGCAAAAAGCACTGGGAACGGTAAAAAAGTTCAATCATTACGGGCACTTGGCGAAAAACGCCATCTTGAAGCCGTTGACGGTCAAGCAATTGCCGGCGCATATACAGATTGAAATTACCACCTATTGCAATCAGGACTGCCTGAGCTGCGGCAGGCGCGACATCATTCATGACCCAAAGCACATGAGCTTTGAGCAGTTCAAACACATATACGACCAGATTCAGCCAGAGAATATCAATCTCAGCGGTCTTGGCGAGCCGCTGACCAACCCCGAAGTTTTTGACATGATCAAATACAGCCGGGAACACGGTTCCATCGTGAACTTTCCGACGAATCTCACTCTAAATGAGCGTGTGATCACCGATTTAATCGACAGCCAGATAGACCAAATCAAAGTGTCTATTGATGCCATCGATAAAGACACCTATATCATCGTGCGCCAATCTGACTGGTTCGATATCGTCACGCGCAACATACGCACTATTAATCGCATCAAAGAAGAGCGCGGGATCAACTACCCTGAAATTCGACTGAATTATTCGTTTCAGAAAGCGAATATGGATGACCTGGTTGGCTTGATGGATTTTGCCCGCGAGCACAAGGTAGGCACTATCTATGTGCAAGACCTTAATTACTTCAGTGTTGAAGATGAGAAAGATAAGCTGTGTGGCTTTACCAAGGAGCACCTAATAGAAGTGTTGGACGCCGCCGATGCGAAAGCACGTGAATACGGTATTGATACCAACATAGGTAACTGGCGCCGCAATATGGACGCGTTTTACAACAAGACGCTACCCACTGAAGAGTATGCTGAGAATCACACGAAGTGTACGTTTCCCTGGGTAAGTTGCTTTATTGACGTTAATGGAAATGTTCTACCCTGCCCTGTGTTTGTGTGGGAAAAGCAATCCGAGTCATTGGGCAACGCGCTTGAAACTCCGTTTGAAGAAATTTGGAATGGGGAAACTTACAAGCAGTTGCGCGGTGAGTTTAAGGACAATATTCGGCGTAATCCTATTTGTAAGAAGTGTGTGCCACCGAATATTTTTGATATGAAGCTTATATTTCAGAAGATGTTGTTGAGAGCTTAACAACCCATTTCCCGCGCAAGAAGGACGAGTCGTTGAAAGTAAGCTCCTTAGAAAACACCATCGAATCTGAAGTATCGCACAACGCTCGAATTAAAAAGAAGTTGTTAGTTTCGAATGGTGAAGTATCGCATTTAACCAATTTCTCGAGAGCGATCTTCCCTCCAGGAGAGATTGCTGGCGCTCATAGCCACAGCGACATGACAGAGATCTTCCTTGTAGAATCAGGTGAGGGAGTCTTTTTGATTGACGAGAAAAGCGTACCGCTGAAAGCTGGCACATGTGTCACTGTTACGCCAAACGAAGTACATGAGTTAAGAAATACGGGCTCAGACCAGCTAATAGTGCTGTATTTTGGAATCGAAACTTAGTTCAGCAACGAATTCGCGAACAACAACTAGAAGCTTCTTTTAACAATTTTGAACTTGCCGTTAATTTCATTCTCAATGCTGTCAACAATTCGTGTTGTAATCTGAACGCTATCCGCCAGCTTGCTAGAACTGGCAAAAGCGATGGCATCGCGAATAATCTGCGAGGAGGTTTCGAGTGTATCCGCTGTCGCTTCAGAACCCAACCTGGCACTAATCTCTATGTGACTAATTGATGTTTGATTAATCTGGTACTGAAGCATCCCGGGCAGATATTCGATTTGGGTAGTAAAACGAAATGGAGATAGCTGGATGCCCCCATCGAACAATAAATAGTCCGAAGCTCGACCGCCCAATGGTTTAATACTGTTACCATGATAACCGCAATTGCAGGGTGAGTTTGTCAACACACCTAGATCTCCCAGATCAAAGCGCAATAACGGCATCGCTTTATTGCGCAGGTCCGTAACTACAATATGACCGGCTTCATTGATCAATGCCGAGCCATCAGCGTCAACCACCTCGCATATCAGTTGATCATTATTGATGTGATACCAGTTTTTTTCTTCGCACTGCCATGCCACTTCCTTGAATTCCGTAGAGCCATAAGTATCGAACACCGGGGCGTGAAATTTCTTTTCTATGAGTTGGCGCATGCCGCGCTCCAAAAATTCCGAGCTGGTAAACAAACGTTCCAGGCCAGGAATAATCTCAACGTCATCAGTGTGCGCGTCGGCCAGCTCTAGTAGATGACTGGGGTATGCGTATATATTCTGCGGTGCAAACTCCCTAAGCGCGGCAACTAATTCCTTTTTTTCCTTAAACAATGAGAATACGCGTACTTGCAAAAAGGCATCGGCAAATCCTGTCTTACGATTACGTTTTGCAACCAGCTCTTCAGATTCGCATTCTATAATTGCAATTCTCTGTCGAAGCTTCATACCGCAAGCAAAACGAGCGCGTAATTTCACCCAATACTTCTTGCTGAACCACGAGCGCGCGTCAAAATAACTTGCAAATGGCTCACCCGTTGAGCCGCTTGAGAAGCTCTTATAGCATTTGTCTTTCGCTATTAGTTCGCTTCTAAAGCCCTCTTCATTTTTTCGAACCTTTGATTTATCCAGCAAAGGCAATCGCTCAAGCTGAATTAGATCCCTAAGCTTGCCCGCATCAAAACCTAACTCGGTCAGCAACTCGCGGTAATAAGGTACAGTTTCCTTGCAGTGCGCTATTTGCTTGCGCAGCAATTTCAACTGAAGCTCTTGAATACTCTCACGAGAACGGGTTTGGAATTTCATAGATGATAATGAACTGGGTACTTTAGGCCGATGACACTATGCAGTTTCTGCAGAGTTAGCACACTCCAGATAAATCGCTTCATAGGCATCTGCAACACTGCGCCAGGAATAATTCGCAACAGCCTTAACCCGATTGGCTTCTCCCATCGCTTTGCGTACATCTGCGTCAGCTGCCAACGTCAGGATTGCATCCTTGACCTCGCCAACGGATCCTGGCTCAACGAGTATTCCATTGCTCTCCTGGATGATATCTGGAACGCCACCTACACGACCTCCAATCACAGGCAAGCCACAGGACATTGCTTCAACGAATACCATGCCAAATGATTCTGCCATAGAGGGAAGCACAAACACATCACTTTTGTTATACAGGCTAACTAGCTTCTCTCTTGGGCAATAACCATAAAAACGGACCTTATCTTCAACACCAAGATCCTTGGAAATCCTCTGCAGCTCTGACATATAATTGCCCTCGCCCACAATGGTAAGGAAAACTGAATCGTCCAGATCTTGTAAGGCAGCAAGAAGATGTTGCACACCTTTTCGTTCAATCAAGCGAGTAACGCAGATGAACTGCACCCGATCGTCGCTGGTATTCTCTCTGTGTTTTCTTTTGATTTCAGGGTCGCACACGAACATCTCTGATTCGATACCGTTTGGAACTATATCGATCTGAACTTTTGAATCAGCTTTTCCCGCACTATTCGCAAGATCTGTACTCAATGCAACAACGCGGTGCGATTCTCGCCAAATGGTTTTGGTAATAGGCAGTAAAAACTTGTGCGCCAGTTGAAGGCTTTTGTTGTAGGTATCGTAGTTCGGCACATCTGATCCGCGAAGCGAAATCAAGTAAGGAACTTTACGATGCTTCCCAGGTAAGAAGCGCAGCAAGCCTGTAGGTAAACTGAAATAATAGTGGATGATCGCGTAATCCGTATTTTTGGTCAGTCTCATAAACACAGGTATCGCAAACAGCAGAAAAGAGAAGGCACCCCGAAAGCCACAATCATGTATGCCTTTTCTGTAGCTCCTCACCCTATGCACTCGGAACCCCTCGACCAGCTCGGTCTTTTGATAACCCGCTGCACGAGAGGTAAGCACATCGACACTGTGCCCTTTGGCCGCCATCTCTCTAGCAAGATTATAGGTGCCACGGCCTGCCCCCCCGCCAAGAGGTGGAAATTCGTAATTGATGATCAATACGTTCATCGGGTTCTCACAACGGGCACTAGCTGTTGATTTGGATAATCTATTGTCTGGTCGATACATGCCGCACCAGTTGTATCGTTCATTTTTTGATCAAAAATATGCATCTATTATCTGCATAATTACTAAGTATAGAGTAATCAGCGCACTGCTCTCTGCGATTCCACCGAAGTTTGTGTTTTTTGCGCGGTGTAGGAATAAACGTCCGACAAGTGACTCTTGCCAAGCCATTTCATGACCGGCTTTCGCAGAATTGGATAGATGCGGCGTTCTATTAAATAAGACGCAAACAACACAATTGTGAAATACAGAATCCACTCAACTTGAGAGTTACCAATGAATGATAAATAAGAAGCCTCACTGAAAAGGTGGAAGTGGCTGATGTAAATCACGTAGGAAATTGGCGCCACCACTAGAAATGGCTTCAACATCTTGTCGAAATAAACCCAGCCAGCATTACGCCAATAGAAAGCGAAAATCACAGCACAAATGGCAAATCCGAAATGACGTAACTCCAGAACAGGGTGAAACCCGAACGTGACATCTTTTCCAGCAGACGCTTGCAGTGCTGCGTTAGCCGTTAGCACGCCGGCCACTATGCCCAGAACCGACAAGGGTTTGCGCACATTTGCTAATCTAAGATCTTTCAGAATATAGAGTTGCGAAAGATTCACGCCAACCCACCATATGGCCATGTACATGGGCAGCCGCACAAAGAAATGAGGATAAACTAGGTAAAGAAGAGACGCCAAAATTGCGATGCCGAACACTATGTTGTCGCGCCGTGTGGCGTCTTTCACATACACAGCTAGCGGGTAAAACGCCATATAGAACCACCACTCATAAGACAATGACCACAGAGGGTCGTTGCCCAGGAAACCATTTACGATGACATAGGGCTTCGCATCAACCCAATCTTGCAACATAAACAGGTTGCCCAGCAGCTCTCGCCAGCTTAAGTGAACAAAAGCGTTCTGCTCAAAGCTTATAATTAAGAAGCTCAGCAAGAACACCAGCAGCAACGGTATGTAGATTCTGGTAAATCGCTTTAGGAAGTAGCTTCTGAAACTCTTATCACTGCCTTGGCTAAACGAGTAATGAATCACAAAACCCGACACCAGGAAAAACAAAATCACCGCTTCCTGACCAAAGCGAATAAGGTACGCGAAATTTATACCGGCAAACATCATGGTATGTGGCAGCGAGTGGTGGATAACTACATACAATGCAGCAAAGCCACGCAACGCTTCCAATTTGTACAACTTATTTTCCATACTCTAATTCCGGTCCATCAAATTTTATGCGTGCCGCTCGATTCATAAATATACAGGCGCACAGTCAATGGAGCCGCATTGAATTCGCTAATTACTCGGTGCTGCTGCATCGAGTCATCAGGCAACGAAGAACTTACAATCAAATCGGGCTGAAACAATTGAAGCGATTCATTCACCTTAGAGGTTGGCAAGTAATCCAGATCCAGCAGCAAGCATTTTGCCGGGGTCATCGCTGCAAGTAATGGCACTACCGCTTGTACGTCGGTGGCCACAAAAGCAATACGGTCGCTTTTGTTGAAACCGGCCAGCTGTTGTTTGAATCTCTCTATCACCGCCGCTTCTGACTGCGCGTCGCGGTCAACTGTGCTAAGCAAGTAAGCGTCTGCGGCAATCACGCCGGCTAGACCGGCAATAAGCAATCCTTCAGCCCAGCGCCGCCACTCAAGCCCTGAGGCCGCAACGGCTATGGCACATACGACAATTGGGCTGATCAGCATTTGATACCTTGGCTGATTCTGCATTAAAACCACCATCGCAAAATAGGTGAGGTAGCACAGCGCACAGATAATAACTAAGGGCTTGTTTGCCTGGAAATTGGTAAACGCCAACCAAAGAAGTGCGATCAAGCCGATGTTTGTCACAAACGTAAATGGCAACATAGACACGTCGAGAAACTGCAGGTGCACTGCATCAGTGAATTTGCTCAACATCAAACCAAAGCTGAGCTCAGGTAATTGATCGCTCAGATGCCAAATCATGTTGGATTTTCCAGGAGCAGCTGAGGCAACTATCGACAATAAATCGGGTTGGAATGAGCTTGGGTACAAGCTGCTTTTCAAAGCCAGAGCGGAAGCTACCGCTAGCAAGGTTGCCAGGCCTAACAATACCTGCCTTTGAACCAAGATTGTAAACGCAATAAATAGTAGGCTGGCCACCAGAAAAAACGGGTGGGAAAGCACAGCAACGAACGCCAGCGGCGGCATCAACCAAATGAGGCGATTTCGTGCTAAGAACAGCATCATCAGCATAGCGGCGGTTAGAAAGCCAAGGTACAACTCTTGCAAAAAGTTGCCGGCCTGCCACACATTGATGGGGGCTATTAGATAAAGTAAGAAAGCCGCCCAGCCCCATGTTGAATTAGCTAACCGAGCGCACACTAAGCCAGTGAGCACTGCTGAAAAAAATAAAAGCCCAAAGTTACTAAGTTTCCAGGCAGTCGTTGCAGAAACATTTAGAGTTTTTGCAATTGCAGCAGTCAGTGTTAACAAAGGGCCATTGTGAACAAAAAAGGTTTCCGGGTTTCCTGTTTGCTGGCGCAGTACCATACCCGGAAACACGAAATTCGTTGTTGGTGTGCCGTTGTTGATTAGGGTTTCTGTATCCGCCAAATACCAATACTGATCCTGGCCACGCACGCCAGACACATAGTTAAAGTAAGCGAACAGCAAGACCGCAAGCGTCAGCAAAGACAGAAATCTAAGCTTGGGTGCATCCAGCAATAGTTTTGGCCCTGAGGCGCTGGCGTCCATCAAATGAGCATCCCACCGTCAACACCCAGTGTTTGACCAGTGATATAAGAAGACATATCAGACGCCAAAAATGTAACCGCTGAGGCCACTTCTTCAGCGGCACCAATTCGGCCCATGTTCACTGAAGCAATACGCTGCTCAAATATTTCTTCGGGTAAGGATCGTGCCATATCGGTGTCGATAAACCCTGGGGCAATTGCGTTAACCCGTATGCCTTCTTGGCCCAACTCTTTCGCTAGAGATTCTGTGATGCCGATAACGGCCGCTTTCGAACCACCATAAACAGTTTGCCCGGCATTCCCTGTAAGACCAATAATGGAAGCAAGATTAATAATGCTTCCGCTTTTTCTGCGCATCATAAAGCGAGCGGCGTAGCGGCATGTGTATAAGACGGAAAACGTATTGGTAGCAAACGTTTGCTCAATTTGCTCGTCAGACACCATGCCAATGAGCGCATCGTCGAGAACTCCAGCATTATTAACCAATATATCCAGCACTTTTGAGTGTTTTCTGAAACGCTTGAAACCTTCAGCAACTGAATCAGAGTTAGCAACATCAAACGCTAATTCCGTCGCTTTGAACCCTTTGGTGGTTAACTCATCTACAACCCGCTGAGTAGCGCCAAGATCTCTGCCATTGACAAATACATGTGCGCCCTGCGCGCACAGGGCTTCAGCAATGGCCAATCCAATCCCCCGAGTGGCTCCGGTAACTATCGCAATTTTGTCGTTTAGAAGTGATTCCATCGCTAAACTTTTTTCCGTAAGAATCTGTTATCCAGGCACTCATAAGTGCCGCGTTGAGCAACTATTTTTCGCTCGCCAACATCTTTGTTTACATAAGAATGTGAATCAACAATGGTTTGATCACCAATAGACACACCGGGAAACAAGGTAGATCGCGTGCCAAGAAAACATTGCTCACCTGCGCTGGCGCGACCATTAATGGCTGAATACGGAGACAAGCTAGAACTGCGGCCTACGTGGGCCTCATGGCCAACGCTTGTGCTCACATTTAAAGAAACGTTGTCGCCAACCCGCGCATCTGAGTTCACAATTGAAAATGGCGCGACAATCACGCCATTTCCTAGAACCGCGGTTTGCGACACAATCGCGCTTGAATGAACATAGGTAAAGAACTGCCCACCCTTCAAACTCAAAGTTTCAAACCAGGCCTCGCGCGCTTGTGGTTTTCCCAGACATATCAGGAATACATCGTCGCTCTTAATCTGATATTCGCTGGGTTTACCCAGATACTGCAAAGAGCGTGGTGGTGAATCAAAGCTTTCGTCCAGAAAGCCCTTCAGTTCTATGCCCGTCAGCAGCCCCTTCTCTATATCAGAAGTGATGTAGTCATAGAGTTCGAGAAAATAGCCCCCTGCACCCACTAATACCAAATCCCTATGTGTTTTGCTCATCGTTGTCCTAATTCTTCAAATATTCGTGGCGCGATATGCAGTGGGGTATACAAACGCATTGTTGCTTTAATCAAGCCGCTCTGATTTGCAAGCACGGTATTACACTTGCTCAGTGTATTTCAAGGAACTCGTCGGAAACTGGGCAGCAGCTGATGAGCGGCAGGAATATCAAAAGCCTGCGACCATGACACTGCCAATGCCGGCGCTGTAAATACACCACTCATCCGGTGGCGCAGCGAGGTTGATCCAATATCGGCCTGAATGCGCAAACTTATAACTTATTATTTTAAAAGAACTTTATTAAAAAACCTGCAGATATTAAAAAAACAGAAGCTGCCAATCGGCAATCGTAAATGGATGAAAATTGACTAAATTGTGCTTTTTTTGTTCCACGCATGTGATAGCATGGCGAGCATATCTCGATACTAATAATTGCGATAGCAGATCACTACACGGATTAGTTGACAATGTACCTAAACGGCCAGCGTATTATGCGGGTGATTGGATTCTTAATAATCACTCTCTTCTGTCCCTTAGCGGCTGCTGAAGCTGCTACTTCGGACCCCTCAGCGAGTTCGAATGAGAAATTGATTGCCAGCACGGATAAAGCGCCTCATTTGTTTTCACTGGCAGCAGCAGAAGAACTCAACGACAAGTCAGCGGCATCCGCCGTGCCAGATGATTCCGATAAAGAGTCTGCGAGAATGCTTATCTTTTTGCTCGGCTCGCTTGCTCTTAGCCTAATTATTTTATCAAGAGATAGAAGCACAGAACCCACCAAGTAAAGTGAATTGCATAATCATTGGCGGTGTTGTTCAATAGCCCCTGGCAAGTTCACTTCCAAGCTCCTTATTTTTAGCCCAGGTCAGAAATTCATTAATTTCTGCGCGCACATCTTGCGCGCGCTTGAGCCACGGTCGGCTCGCCCTAAGACCCTCAGGCAATACCTGCATTCGTTGCACTGCGTTAGCACGCCCAACGATTACATCTGATGTAGCTTTGAACCAAACGCGACCGTCCAACAGAGTTCGGTACACTCTGATCTCATGGCCAGCCAGTTCATATTGTGCTTCGAAGGCGCGCATTGCGTGTTCCGACGATCCTGCCAGCAACTGCATAACATATGCGTCTTCAGACTCATTAAAAAACAGGTTTACCTCGTCGTTTGATAACAGTCGGTGCTCATCGCTCCTTGTTTCAGTGACTACTGCCGGGGTTTCCGTAAGCTCGATGAAGTCGGGTAAAGAGTCATCAGATAGCACAGCCGAGGCAGCTTCATCGGGTACTTCGGTCACTAGACCAACTACTGTCTGTTGATGACCCAAAGTAGATTGTTCTTCCACTTCTGCCGGATTAGACGCTTCCGTTTGATCAACCGCAACGAATTCGCCTGTTTCCAATATCTCATTGGTGTTTAGGATAGGCAGGATCAGCTCTGCATGCGCACCTGGTGTTTCCTTTTTCTTCGCATTTACAACCACTTCATTCAGCGGAATTGTGTCTCTTATCACAGGCAGGCGAGTCTCTGATTGATCAGCTTGGCCCGCGTAATGAAATTGTTCGGTGCGCTGCGCATGGTATTCAAAAGCAAGGGAAAACATTGCAATAAGGAAAGCGCCTGCCGCCACCCCTGAGGTAGAAAGAAAAGCTGGCGCACGGCGGGCTGTTTTTTTAGCGGCATCAAAGTGCATTGCTAGATATTTAATTCTTCCCGGAATGCCTTCGCATAATTCAACAATCTTGCCCCTGTTTTCCTCATCAATCTGATACACATCGCTTTTCGTATCTAAAAAAGACTCCAGGCTTGCGTCGCTCAGCGGTCTGATGGCAACAGGGTAAGTGAAGGTTTCAAGTATCTGATTACGTAAACGCTGACCGCCATGGGTGTCAACGAACAGCATCATTTTCGCTGCTGCGCCAATGTGTTGCCCGTACTCAAGCAGCAAAATAAGCTGATCTGGGGGTATTTCGTGTGCGTCATCAATGAGAATTACTGCGCGCGCGTCATCGCACCTGCCAGACAAAGAACGCTTCACCATTTCAGACAATTCTTGGTCAGAAGCCGAATCACGAACCGCGGAAAAGCGGGTTATTCCGAGTACACTGGCTGACAAATCTTCCAAAATCTGCCGAAAGCTGCGGTAGTAACCGCGAAGCGGAATCACCGACGTTTGCTGATGCAATCGCTGATGAATGGCATCAAACAGCGCAGACTTCCCTATTCCGGTTGGTCCATAGAACACCAGGCTTTGAGGGTTTTTTGATGCAATGAGGCGCAGCGCCAGTTCTAGCAATTCAGCCCGGCCTGAACCACCGAAGTACGGCGCCGTATAAAGCGTGCTTACTTTCTCCGTAGAGGCTGCATGATCCTCACCCTTATTTTTTACTGCCTCACCATTACGGGTTGATGATCGAAGATTGCTCAGTTCACCTATGCTGGGAATGCTAAGCGTTGCTTGACTATTATTGTCTGTTTTTGTCACTACTAAGAATCCAAAAGCTGTTACTGAAGATTGTAAAATCGTCGGTGACAAAATTGTACGAGCATAAATCCTGGGTGCCTATCAATATTTTTGTTTGTGACAAAATCAAGATCTAAATCGATTCAAATGCGATCAAAGCAGACAGTAATTAGACAACTCTGTGTAAAAAACAAACGCAAGACCGCGAAAAGTAGTAAGCGATAAGTGGTAGAAAAGCGGCTGAATTCTCCTTTATCGTCTAAGATTTAACCTCTATATTGCTGTTTTTGCCGTGAACGCAAGCGAATGAATTTAATAGATATCTCGCAATTCATCAGGGAGCACGTCGTTAAACGCAGACAAAGTATGTTTGCAGATGATGTGGAACGATCACGTGATCGCTTGATAACAGAAATACAAGGTAAATCCGTGCTGGTTGTTGGCGCTGCGGGAACCATTGGCAAGTCTTACACCAAAGCCTTGCTTGATTTTGAACCAGGCAAACTGGTTGTAGTTGACACAAATGAAAACGGTTTGACCGAGCTAACAAGAGATCTACGCAGCACTGCAGATCAGTTTGTACCCAAGGAATACATTAGTTACCCAATGAACTTTGGCGAAGCAGCGTTTAAGAAAATGTTTGCAGAGCATGCACCGTTTGACATCATTGCCAACTTTGCCGCACACAAGCATGTGCGAAGTGAAAAAGACAAATATTCAGTTGAGGCGATGCTTGAAAACAACGTTTTCAAGGCAAGAGATTTTCTCGACTTAGTGATAAAAACACCACCTTCGCACTTTTTCTGCGTCTCTACAGATAAGGCCGCAAACCCCGTTAATGTAATGGGTGCGAGCAAAAAGTTGATGGAAGAAACGATCATGGCTTATAGCCAGTCGATTCCAATTACTACGGCGCGATTTGCCAATGTTGCTTTTTCAAACGGTAGCCTGCTGGATGGTTATGTACAAAGACTGATGAAAAATCAGGCATTAAGCTGCCCTAGTGATGTGCGGCGATTTTTCGTTTCACCCGAGGAAAGTGGACAAATATGCTTGCTTGCATGCGTTCTTGGCGAAAGCAGCGAGATATTTTTCCCCAAACTGGATGAAGAGGAGTTGATTTCCTTCAAGCAAATCACCGAGGATTTTTTTCTGGCCATGGGTCGTGAAATGATTGTTTGCAATAGCGAAGAGGAAGCTAAGCAACTCAGTGTAAATCTTGGCAGTAGCGATCCCTATCCTGTGTATTTTTTCGAAAGCGACACATCTGGTGAAAAACAATTCGAAGAATTTTATACCGAGTGTGATAAAGTCAACTTCGCTAAATTTTCTGCTTTGGGCGTTATTGAAAACGCAAACAAACCTTCGCTGGAAAGAGTACAACGCACGATCGAAGAACTGCGGGCGGTTATGAACTCAGACAACTATGATAAAGCGGCAATTGTTGCAGTACTTGAAGAGCTTATCCCAGATTTTGGGCACATTGAAACCGGAAAAAATCTTGATCAAAAAATGTAAGCTTGCTGGCTGCGCATAGACGATTGTTGCATGTATAAAACAAGTAAAAGAATCTTCGACCTTATTTTAGGTATGATCGTATTGCTGATCATATTGCCGCTTATGCTGCCAATTGTAATTGGTCTGAAATTAACCGGCGAAGGGTATATTTGGTATTTCCAGAAAAGGATTGGTTTGAATAACCAACCTTTCCAGATTTGGAAATTTGCCACCATGCTGCTCAACAGCCCCAATATGAGCGGTGGAATAATAACCACCAAGAATGACCCTCGTATAACCCCCATGGGCGGCTTTCTGAGAAAAACCAAAATTAATGAATTTCCGCAATTGATAAACGTACTGCGTGGGGAAATGAGTTTTGTTGGCCCACGCCCTGTGATGCCCCAGAGCTTTGCAGAATATCCTGATCACGTTAAGGACGTCATTTATAATGTTCCGCCAGGTATAACCGGCATTGGATCTATCGTTTTTCGCGATGAAGAAGACATTATTCTTAAGGCCACCGAGGAAGGAAAAACAGCCTGGGATGTGTATACAAAAGAAATCTACCCTTACAAAGGTGAGCTGGAAAAATGGTACCAACAAAACCAGTCATTCGGGCTGGATCTGCTAATATTATTTTGTACGGCTTGGGTAATTATTTTCCCTTCGAGCAATCTGATTTTTAGGCTGTACCCGGATTTACCGGTGCGCTCGATAGGTTCCACACCTTCGTCCTAGCCTGCGATTGCCGGGCTTCACCGCGCAGCCACTGTCAATGAAGAAAATAATCCAGAACTTTAAAACGGGTGAAACCTCACTTGTAGAATTACCTGCACCTGCCTGCTCAGAATACAGTGTTCTTATTGAAACCAAGGCAACACTCATTTCGATTGGCACCGAGAGAATGTTAATTGAGTTTGGTAAAGGGAACCTAATTGAAAAGGCTCGCCAACAGCCGGATAAAGTGAAGCAGGTTCTACAAAAGGTAAAAACAGACGGCGTTGCAGCAACAGTAACTTCGGTTCAGTCCAAGCTGGATCAGCCAATTGCGCTCGGCTACTGCAATGCCGGAATTGTGCGTGAAGTTGGCGCTGCCGTGACCGACTTTGCCGTTGGTGACAGGGTTGTATCGAATGGTGGCCACGCGGAGTTTGTGTCAGTAGCCACCAACCTCTGCGCGAAGATTCCCGACAATGTCAGTGACGAAGAAGCCTGCTTCACCGTAGCGGCAGCCATTGGCCTACAGGGCGTGCGCCTGGCGGAACCCACACTTGGCGAGCAGTTTGTGGTGATCGGCCTTGGGCTGATCGGTTTACTCACTACACAACTATTGCTGGCCAACGGATGTGAGGTACTGGGCGTTGATTTTGACCAGTCCAAGTGCGACATTGCGCAACGCTTTGGTGCAAAAACAGTGTGCGCAGCAGACGGTAGCAACCCGGTTTCAGCAGCGAAGCAATTCAGCGATCACAAGGGTGTGGACGGTGTCATCATCACCGCATCAACCAAAAGCAGTGAACCGCTCTCACACGCTGCCAATATGTGCCGGCAACGCGGACGCGTTGTGCTTATTGGTGTAATAGGAAATGAGTGGAGCCGCGCGGATTTCTATGAAAAGGAAATTTCTTTGCAGGTATCCTGTTCTTACGGCCCTGGTCGATATGACCTCGCCTACGAAGAACTTGGTCAGGATTATCCTAGAGGCTTTGTACGTTGGACAGAGCAACGAAATTTCGAAGCGATATTGCAGCTGATGTCATCACAAAGCATCGATACTGCCGCCTTGATTTCGCATCGCTATGATTTCGAGCAAGCACTCGAAGCTTACGATCAAATTAGCGGCCCGGAAGCACTTGGTGTCGTCTTGCAATATACGGCTAATACTAATGAGCCAATCAATCGTGTTCTTGATATTGCAGCCGGTAGACCGACTGCTTCCGTTGGGGCGGCATCCGTTGGCGTAATTGGCGCGGGTAATTTCAGCAGCCAAGTGTTGCTGCCAGCACTGGCGTCAACGAAGGCGAGATTGCATACCTTGGCATCTGAAGAAGGGCTTTCCAGTACACATCACGGCAGAAAACATGGGTTTGAATATACGACAACAGACAAGAATGCATTAATTAGCAACCCTGGCATCAATACTGTTTTTATCACCACTCGCCATGGCAACCACGCCGAATTGGTATCCAGTGCACTAGCTGCTGGTAAAAACGTGTTTGTGGAGAAACCTCTTGCGATTAACCAACAGCAATTGGATCAAGTTCGCGCAGCGCTTGACGCGTCAAATAATGAGAA
>JBCCIP010000067.1:0-27253 GCA_039111475.1 Pseudomonadota bacterium
CTCTATCTCGGCTTGAGCCGCTTCCTTAATACGGTCGCCCTCAACTCGTGCCTGATCTTTCGCTTCGTCAACAATCTGGCTGGCACGCTTGTTGGCTGCCTCAATAATGCCAGACGCCTCTACTTTGGCGTCGCGCAACTTATCGGCGGCGCTGTTTTGCGCAAGCTGCAAGTCGTTTTGGGCACGTTCGGCGGCGCTTAAGCCGTCAGCAATTTCTTTCTGCCGCGCTTCCATCGCCTCGATAATGGGTGGCCATACGTGCTTACGGCATATCCACACAAAGATCGCAAAGCTGATGAGCTGCGCAAAAAGGGTAAGATTAATATTCACGTCTCTACCTCTTGCCTGGTTTGTTTCAAAAAACAGTCACTGGTTTCACGCGCTGTTGGTATTTGGCGCGCGAACAGCAAATGCTTAAAGAGCAAACAGGATGTAGAAGCCGATACCTACGCCAATCATTGGCACCGCGTCGACCAAGCCCATCATGATGAAGAACTGGGTGCGAAGCAGAGGAATCAGCTCAGGCTGACGTGCAGCACCTTCCAGGAACTTACTTCCCAGAATACCCACACCGACGGCGGCGCCAACCGCGCCAAGACCCATGATCAGGGCGCCTGCCAGGGTAATAATTGATGCTTCCATTGTTTTCTCCTGTTAAGAGTCGAACGTTTTTGACAGGGTTAACTGTCTTTAGTGGTGATCATATGCCATCGCCAAATAGACGACAGTCAAGATCATGAAAATAAAGGCTTGCAGCGTAATAATCAGAATATGGAACAGAGCCCACGGCACCGATAAAGTCCATTGCAAGTAAAACGGTAGAAGGCTGATGATGATAAACACCATCTCACCGGCGTACATGTTACCGAACAATCGCAAGGCCAGTGACACAGGCTTAGCGATCAAACCAACCAATTCCAAAAACAGGTTGAACGGCAGTGCCCACTTGGGCAAGGGCTGAAAGGCCAGTTCAGCGGCAAACCCACCAACGCCTTTCTGCTTGATGCTGTAAAAAAGAATAAGGATAAACACACCCAGCGCCATGCCTGCTGTGGCGTTAACATCCGTGCTTGGCACCACCTTCATATAGGGAATGCCTACCACAGAGGCCAGCCATGGAATCCAATCGACCGGCACCAGATCCATCAGGTTTTGCAGGAAAATCCACACAAACAC
Source organism: Pseudomonadota bacterium (assembly GCA_039111475.1). Classification (GTDB taxonomy): domain Bacteria; phylum Pseudomonadota; class Gammaproteobacteria; order Pseudomonadales; family JAUIET01; genus JAUIET01. Next base: position 1,177 of record JBCCIP010000067.1, read on the forward strand.
CGTAAGACCCAGAGGGGCAATCCAGGGGTTTTTGTGGTGAAAAATGCTTTTAACGTTGTCGTCTATGAAATCAACGATCATTTCAACGAAGTTCTGGGTGCCGGCCGGTACACCGGTGGTGACGTTGTCAGCAACCTTCTTAAACAGCCACAGAAACAAGCCACCGAGGAAAATAGACCAAAACATGGTGTCGACATGAATGGCCATAAAGCCCATGTCGGCCGCTTCCGTAGCGCCGTGCGCTATGGTCCAGGTCGCTGACTCCAGTACTTCACCATCGTAGCGCTCATACCCTTCTGGCAACTGGCCAAACGTCAGGTTCTGCAGATGGTGCTGGATATATTCGGTCGATGTTTCGTAATCACCCGCCATATATAAGTCCGTCTCTCATGCTATTCAGCTCAGTGTGTTCATCGCTGCGTTAGCAACAGTGCTGAACCCACTAAACCACCCAATAAAACGCTGCCAAAGGCCGCGAAGACCACCCCATACTGCAGGGGTTGGCCAAATTTAAACACCGCCGCAAACAACAAGGCCGTGAACAATAACTTTCCCAATTCTGCCTGAATAAACCCGCCAACCACTTTGGCGGCTGACCGCGTTGCATTGTAAGCAAACGCCCGCCAGGCAAAATACGCACTGGGTAACACCACTATCAAGCCACCCAACAAAGCTGACTTAGCAGCCAGTGCACCGGCAAAAACCCAACCAAACCCTGCTGCTAACACTGTAATCAGCAGCTGCAAACCGACAACGCGGTGTGTGGGAGGTTTTCTGATACCTGCAGAACTGCGTACCAGAATCATGGCCTTGGCCCCAAAAAAGTCCCGTAAAAGGGAACCCGAAAAGTGCGCGCGAATTATAGGGACTCTGGCCGTTCTAGGCAACCACAGATACTACATCTGCTGCGGTACTTCTCACGCTGTCGACAATCGGTTTGGATCCTCCCTGGTCTCAAACCTGGCGCATTGCGCGATTGTCAGTGTGGCACAGCTGATAATAAAAACAATTACCTCACGGGTTATAGAATGTGGTCAGGCGCTCAACAGCAGGGGGTCAGCGAATATGATCCAGCAGACCTTCCAATTCGTCCAGAGTGTTGTATGTAAACGTAACGGAGCCTTTGCCGTTGGCTTTGTGATCAATCGCGACGGGCAAACCCACTTTCTCGCCCAGCTGTTGTTCCAGGCGAATGGTGTCGTTGGTTTTGCCGCCTTCGGCCTTTTTAGTGGCGGGTCCTTGCTGAATTTTTCGAACCAGGGCTTCGGTTTGACGCACCGATAAGCCCTGGGCGACTACTTTTCTAGCGGTTTCGCTTTGGGTGGCACCTTCAAGTGCTAGCAGTGCCTTGGCGTGACCAAGCTCCAGGTCGCCACGCTCAAGCAAGGTTCGCACATCAAACTGCAATTGCATCAAGCGCAGTAAATTACTGACTGCGCTGCGCGATTTACCGACTGCATCGGCTATTTCCTGGTGAGTCAGTTCAAATTCGCTTTGCAAACGGGCCAATGCGGTGGCCTCTTCCATAGCATTCAGGTCTTCGCGCTGAATGTTCTCAATCAGCGCCATGGCGATGGCGGCTTCATCGGGAACGTCTTTAATCAGCGCCGGTATAGTATCCAGGCCGGCTTGCTGGCTGGCGCGCCAACGCCGTTCACCGGCAATAATCTCGTATTGACCCATGCCCACCGAGCGCACAACAATCGGCTGCATCACGCCTTGTGCTTTGATAGAGGCTGCCAGCTCTTCCAACGCTTCAGCGTGCATATCACGGCGCGGCTGATATTCGCCGGGGCGAATCAGATCGATAGGTATGTTTTGCAGCTCAGATTTGTCCGCTGCATTACCGGAATCCGATGCGGGTGCTGATGGTGCGGTCTCAACAGGCGTTGAGGCCGGAACGTTGCTTGGTGCCGGATCGCGATTGGCAACAGACGTGCTCTGACCGCCGCCAAGTAATGCGTCTAATCCGCGGCCCAGCCCTTTCTTCTTTGCTGCCATAAAAAATTCTCAGTGCCTCAATGCGTGGTGTATTCGTCGGGCGCATTACCTGACATTGTTCCAGTTTCGAAGGAATCACCGTTTTCCCTACTATTGTCAGCGCTATTCTCGGCTTCTACTGCCAGCGAATCTTCCTGCTCATGGCGGCGCAGCATCTCACCGGCCATGGCGAGATACGCCAAAGCCCCTTTTGACTGGCGGTCATAAGCCAATACCGGCTGCCCAAAGCTTGGCGCTTCCGCCACGCGCACGTTTCGGGGAATGACCGTGCGATACACTTTCTGATTGAAATGTTGCAACAACTGCTGCGATACGTCGCGGGTCAAGCTATTGCGCGGGTCATACATGGTGCGCAATATACCTTCAATTTTCAGGTTTGCATTGAGGTTTTGCTGCACGCGCTCTACGGTTGCCATTAACCCAGACAAACCTTCCAGCGCAAAATATTCGCATTGCACAGGTATTAACACCCCGTGCGCTGCCACCAGAGCGTTTACCGTGAGCATGTTCAGTGATGGCGGGCAGTCAATAATGATGTATTCGTACTGATCTTGCACCTTTGACAAGGCAAAGCTCAAACGAAACTCACGATTCTCAAGGTCCAGTAATTGCACTTCAGCGGCGGTTAAGTCAGAGTTGCCGGGTACCAGGTCATAAGCACCGTCTGGTGACGCTTGAATTACGTCGCTGATCGGGCGCATATCCGTCAGCACGTCGTAGGCAGAAAGCTCCACCTCGTATTTATTCACGCCACTGCCCATGGTGGCATTGCCTTGTGAGTCCAGGTCAACCAGCAACACGCGGCGCTTGGTTGCCGCTAATGACGCACACAGGTTAATCGCCGAGGTGGTTTTACCAACCCCGCCTTTTTGATTTGTGACGGCAAACGTGCGATTTCGTGTCATGGTGTTAGGGCGTGAACTCTTATTCCACTCTTATTCTGATAGGAATTCTACCAGGTGCCGGGCCGCCTGCTCATTGGCCAACTCGGTGCAACGAAGCAAAGTAAACTGTTTACTGGCATCTAGCAACTCTTGCTCGTTTTTCTGCCCCTTCATAAAGCAGATTCTGCCGCCGGGTTTGCATAAATGCGCGGATTGCCGCAAACCATCAATCATGGCCGCCCAGGCCCGGCTGATCAATAAATCATACAAGGGTTCGCTGTGGTGATCTTCCACTCGGGTATGCACGGCTTGCACATTGTGCAACTTAAGCTCGGCGATCACTTGATGCAAAAACCGGGTTTTCTTGCTGTTGCTGTCGATCAAGGTGAATCGGGTATTGGGCATCGCTATCGCCAGAGGAATGCCTGGCAGGCCGGCACCGGTGCCAATATCAGCCCAATGCTCACACCTTTTCGGGTCGTTTAGCTCGGCAAGTACCAGCAAACTGTCCAGTAGATGTCTTTTTACCACATCACGCTCGGTGCTGCGCCCAATCAGATTGTAGGTTTTGTTCCAGCGGATCAATAAGCCTGCATAGTGGTGCAATTGATCAAGCTGCCTGTCGTTCAGCGCCAGGTTCAGTGTGGCAACGGTGTATTGCAGCTCTTCTACCAAGGAATCAGGCAAGACGTTACTACTGGGCAGCAACGCTGGGCGCACCCTGCGGATGTTTTTTTAAGTAAATCAGTAGCAGAGAAATAGCGGCCGGGGTCACGCCGGGTATTCGCGCCGCCTGGCCAAGCGTGGCAGGTTGCAGGTCTTCAAACTTTTGCACCACTTCATTTGACAAGCCACCAACCGCGCTGTATTCAAAGTTTGACGGAATAGCAACGTTTTCGCTGCGCTTCAAGCGTTCAATATCGTCTTTTTGACGCGATATATAGCCTGCGTATTTAACGTCTACTTCCACCTGTGCAGCAACCATGGCATCCGGTAAAGCATGATCAGTGGCAGCGCACAAGGTTTTGAGGTCCAGCTCTGGGCGCTTTAACAATTCAAGCACGGAGTGTTCGTGATTTAAACGCTTGGGCAGCTTTTCTTCTACCGCTTTAGCTTGTGCACTACCGGCTTGCACCCAAGTAGACTTCAGCCAGGTATTTTCGCGCTCTATCGAGTCCATCTTGTTAGTGAAGTGCACCCAACGATGATCATCAACCAGACCTAAGGTGCGACCCAGCTCTGTTAAGCGTCTGTCTGCATTATCTTCGCGAAGTAATAAGCGATATTCAGCTCGGCTGGTAAACATGCGGTAAGGCTCAGTGGTGCCCAGCGTAATCAGATCATCAACTAACACGCCCATATAGGCTTGATCTCGACGAGGCCACCAAGCCTCTTTCCCTTGCACTTTAAGTGAGGCATTGAGACCAGCAAACAAACCTTGCGCACCCGCTTCTTCATAACCCGTAGTACCATTGATTTGGCCAGCGAAATACAAACCATTGATAAACCTGGTTTCAAGAGTGTGCCTGAGATCGCGAGGGTCAAAGAAATCGTATTCAATGGCGTAACCAGGGCGCGTAATGTGTGCGTTTTCAAACCCTTTAATAGACCGCACTAGTTGCATTTGCACATCAAATGACAAGCTGGTTGAAATTCCGTTGGGGTATAACTCGTTGGTTGTTAGGCCTTCTGGTTCAATAAAAATCTGGTGTGAGTTTTTATCAGCAAAACGAACCACTTTATCTTCGATTGATGGGCAGTATCTGGGGCCAGTGCCCTCAATAACGCCGCCGTCACCGCCATACAAGGGTGAACGATCAAGCCCTGAGCGAATAAGATCGTGGGTGCGTTCATTCGTGTGGGTGATAAAACACGACACTTGTTGTGGATGGTCATCCACGCGGCCCAGGTACGACATTACCGGGCGCGGTGTATCACCGGCTTGTTCTTGCAAGTCGCTGAAGTCTACCGATGAAGCATCTATTCGGGGCGGTGTTCCAGTTTTTAATCGATCAACATTAAACGGCATTTCCCGCAAACGGTCGGCCAAAGCAATGGCAGGCGGGTCACCGGCACGACCCCCAGAATGGTTTTGCATGCCGATATGAATTTTGCCGCCCAGAAAGGTGCCGGTTGTTAACACCACTGTGGATGAATAAAAACGCAAGCCCATCTGCGTGACAACACCGCGCACCTGCTCACCTTCAATAATCAGATCGTCAGCCGCTTGCTGAAATAAATACAGGTTTTGCTGTTGCTCCAGTTGTTCTCGAATTGCCGCTTTGTACAGCACCCGGTCGGCCTGAGCGCGTGTTGCTCGAACCGCAGGGCCTTTTCTGGCATTAAGAGTACGAAGATGAATACCAGCCCGGTCACTGGCCTTTGCCATGGCGCCACCAAGCGCATCAATTTCTTTTACCAGATGGCTTTTACCAATACCCCCTATGGCTGGGTTACACGACATTTGACCCAAGGTTTCAATATTATGTGTGAGCAACAACGTGCTGGATCCCATACGGGCAGCCGCCAGCGCAGCCTCCGTTCCGGCATGGCCGCCACCGATCACAATCACATCAAAATGGTCTGGATAGTCCATGGTCTTGGTAATTGACGCTGAGCGCCGGTTTCATTTCAACCCGTTTTTAAGGGCCGCGAAGTATACAGGATGATAGCTTCATGCTGGGTAATCAATACGACAAGTGTTCATTTGTACTTACTGACCTTAATATCCCCCAGAACGCTATATACATCCATTATTTGGTCGATGTCGACAGTAGCTTAATACTATTATTAATGAGCAGCGTTCTAACAGTGGATTAAAAATAATTATCTAAACTATTCAATTACTTAAGCACATGTCAGCTTGTTGAATAACAGGCTGGTTTGTTGCTCTTAGCCTGTCGAATTAGCGGGTATGGGCTGTGTACTGAGTTGCTCGTCAAAACGTGCTGAAAATGCGCGTTTCCGCTTGTTAAGAGCCTATTGGCAGATTGTGAAGCGCTTATCCACAGATTTTTTATGTTTGTTTATTAGCTGTGATTGGCAATGAATAAGGTGTTAATAGACAGTTATGGAAAGTCGTTGGTTTCAAAGGTTAATTTCGTGACGAGACTGCTGGCGTCTGCATTGGCGTAAAGATTCTCCAACAGACAAACTACTTATCGTAGCGTGCCTGGCCGTATTCAGTGCTGGCAAGTGATCAAATACTTCCAAATCCATTCGCGCTGGGATCTCTTCGAATAGCGGGTTGATCACCTCAGCCAATTCGGGTGGCAATGCCGGCAGTTGTATTTGTTGGTCATTGCTGTCAGTAGCATCGATAGTCCACAAGCCGTATATAGGATCTTCACCTGCAGGGTGTAGCGTTATTCGCGTGTGTCTTACCGATTCCGGCGTTGGTGCTTGCCACAGCATGGTCTGCTGTCCGGTACTGAATTCAATGTTGCCGATATCAAGTCCATTGGCTTGCAATTCAACACTGTCTGGTAAGTCTGTGCTGGCAGACAGTTCATAACAGGCATTTGATGAAGTGGTAATGAAGTTGGGAATGACGCCGTTGGTAATTTCAATAGTGCGTGGGAAATCTGAATGTGTATTGAGGTGCCACAACACGTAGTGGTCTACAGGAAATTGATCGGCAACATCTATCTGCAGCGTTGCATCTGCAGAAGATGAACAGGCCGACAATGATGAAGACAAAGACGGCTGTGCATTCAGATCAAAAATCGCGTTCAAATTCGAACTGACGCTGTATTGCACTCCTTGTCTTATAGCAAAAAACGCACTGGAAGAGCGCGCATCCGCAACGCTGGTGCCGTCAGGTAGCTCAATAGAATAGCCAATGTAATCAACGTCAATTGGTGTTGGTATGAGGTTAGTAGTGGTGCTGTAATCTGCGCCATTGACAGGTTCTTGATCCAGCGAGAACCCATAGCGTTCGATAGAATTACGAAATCCCACGTTGAGAAAGCTCAAGAAGCTAACGTTGCCATCATTCTGGATAGCGTTTGGGCTAAGCTGACCATCAAGTTTGATATACCGGCCATCATTAATGTTTGTCTCGCAGGTGGGCGTGCCTCCAAATACTTCGAATACAGCCGCTGGTGCTTGTAGTTGTGGTTGCGATGACATTCGCAGTATTTCGCGTTCCGGCTCGGAATACAGTTCTTCGCCATCGGCAATAACGGTCAAAGTTAGATTGCGTACCACCGGTTCTGCTGGCAATACGAAGTTGGATTGGGTGCTCAATCGAATAAAGAAGCGACCGTCTTGATTCTCTAATTGTTCGACAGGAAGATCTAATACCGAACGAATATGCCGTCGTTGAATGACGGGCAGCAAGCCATCCACTGGAGTGGCCTCCAGGTCAATACTGTCATTCGTATAGATAAGACTGATGGAGACGTCTTGTTCAAAATCTCCCAGGGAGGCTTCACCGGTACTATCTACTTCAATCGTTCTACTGATACTCTGATGATCCGCGCCATAAACTATCACTTGCAGGCCGCGGGAATAGGAAGATGTCATTTCAGCGTTGGAAAAGAACTGCAACACAACTTCGTTAGTTTGCACAGGGCTTTCAACAACTGGATCAGAACCGCCCCCTGAGCTGCACGACGACAGCCACAAGCAACTGGTCAGAGAACTTATTAAAAGTGTTCGATTTGCCATCTGCCCGAGTGTACCGCAATGCATTGGAACGGGTAGAAATTTACGGATAAGTGGTTAGCCGGCAGTCCATTTTTCTCACTACTTACCAATACAAAATCCAGCAAAAATTTCTCCTAAAAGCTCGTCTGAGCTGACTTTGCCGCTGATTTCGCTGAGACAATCCTGAGCTTGGCGTAAATCTTCCGCCAGTAGTTCACCCGCGCCTAACTCACGCAATTGTGTATGGCCTTGACTGATTAAATTCGCTGCTTTCTCTAGCGCATCTAGGTGGCGTCGCCTTGCCATGAAAGGGCTGCTTGTTCCCCCCTGAAACCCAGCGTGCTGCGCAATGCGCTCGCGCAAGGCTTCAATGCCTTCACCCGTTTTAGCCGATAGGTGACACACCACACTGGTGTTCTCAATGCTTTTCTCAAGCAGATCCATTTTGTTTTTAACGACAATCGCGCGTGTTAAAATCTCAGCCGACGGCAACGGGCTTGGCCAACATTCTTCAGCCGTATTACCCGCCTCCTCACTGGCGTCGCAGACCAGCAGAATCAAATCGGCTTTTTTAAACTCTTTGTACGCCCTGCGAACGCCTTCCTGCTCAATTAAATCGTCTGATTCCCTGAGACCTGCCGTATCCACCAAATGAATTTGCAGACCATCAATATGAATATGCTCACGCAATACGTCTCGGGTAGTACCTGCTTGTGATGTAACAATTGCTGATTCATACCCGGCCAGCGCATTTAACAAACTGGATTTACCCGCATTCGGCTTACCTGCAATCGCGATTGAAATACCTTCTTGCAACAAAGTGCCCTGCCGGGTTTGTTGCACCGAACGGTTCAGGGTAGCGCTCAGTTGCTCAAGCTTGTTATGCACATCGGAGTCGTTCAGAAAATCAATTTCCTCTTCCGGAAAATCCAGAGCCGCTTCCACGTATATTCGAAGCTGCAGCAATTGCGCTCCCAGTTGGTCAAGATGGCGCGAAAATTCGCCCTGCAAACTTTTCAGCGCACTGCGCGCCGCCTGCTCAGACCCACTATTGATTAAATCTGCGATTGCTTCTGCTTGCACCAGATCAAGCTTGTCGTTTAAAAATGCCCTCTCAGAAAACTCCCCCGGCCGCGCGTGCCGCGCGCCCAGCCGCACCGTTTCCCGCAACAACATATCCAACACCACCGGTCCGCCATGAGCTTGCAACTCCACCACGTCTTCACCGGTAAATGAAGCAGGCGCCTGGAAGTACAACGCCAGGCCGCTGTCGATTACATCTTTTTGTTGCGCAGAAAAATTGCAAAAATGCGCATGCCTGACAGTCAGCGATTGCTGACAGATTTGCTCGGCGATGTATAAGCTTTGCGGACCGCTGAGGCGAATAATGCCAATTCCACCAATGCCAGGGGCCGTGGCGATTGCTGATATTGTGTCTGTATCCAGGCTACTCACGGACTGGTCTACCAAGGGGCAAGGTTTTCACTACGATGTAGCTCAGCGACGATAACATAGGTGTTTTGGAGCGAATAGCGCCAAGGACGGACGCGGGATGGGCCAGGGATGGCCCACTGAGCGCAAAAATACCTATGTTATCGTCGCTGAGCGGGTTCTGGTATTAAGCCTTAGCCGCAGCCGCCTTCTCGATCTGTCGCGTAATAACCCATTGCTGCGCCATGGATAACAAGTTGTTCGTCAACCAGTACAGCACCAACCCCGCCGGGAAGAATAAGAACAGGAAGGTCATCACCACTGGCATCCACTGAAATATCTTCGCCTGCATAGGATCTGGCGGCGGCGGATTCAGCTTCTGCATAAACCACATGCTCAAACCCATCAAAATAGGCAGAACAAAAAACGGATCCATCGCCGACAAATCAGTAATCCAGCCCATGAACGGCGCGTGACGCAACTCCACACTTTCCATCAAGGTCCAGTACAAGGCAATAAACACCGGCATCTGAATCAACATCGGCAAGCAACTGCCCAAAGGATTGATCTTCTCCTTTTTATACAACTCCATCATCGCTTGCGAATATTTCTGTTTGTCGTCACCGTAGCGGTCTTTCAAGGCAGCAAGCTTAGGAGCCACCACGCGCATTTTCGCCATTGATTTGTAGCTGGCCGCCGACAGCTGAAAGAACGCTAACTTTATGAACAACGTTAAAACAACAATCGACCATCCCCAGTTACTCACAAAGCCCTGAATCCAGGTAAGAACCCAGAACAACGGTTGTGCTATCCACCACAGCCAACCGTAATCTACCGTAAGGTCTAAACCCGGAGAAATTTCTTCCAGCACGTATTGGTCTTTAGGGCCGGCATAAAATTGTGCGCTAATGCTTCCGTTTGATTGGGGCGCCACGTTCAGCAGTGGGCTGGTCATGCGCATAATGTTGAAGCCAGATTTTGTCACCGCCGATGAGAATGTGGTCTTCTGATCACGCGGTGGTACCCAAGCGCTAATGAAATAGTGCTGCACCATGGACAACCAGCCACCGGTTTGCTCAAGTTTGTAAGCGCTGTCGCGAATATCATCAAACGATAATTTGATGTAGGGCTCGTCCACGCTGGTGGTGGCAAAACCCAGATAGTTGGCCATGCCCAAACCACCACTGTTTGAACCAGGGTCTGCGGAATTGTCGCGTTTTATTTGTGCAAACAGCGCAGCGCGCCACGGCTGGTCTGTGCGGTTGTTAATCTGGTACTCAACATTCACCAGGTAGGAATTTCGGCTGAAATGATAGTGCTTTAAAACGTCTGCACCTTCCTGGCCGGTGTAGCTTAAAGTAACGGTTAGCTCATCGGCGCCGTCTGCCATGACGTATTCGGTTTTGGCGCTGCTAAAAACCGGCCGCTGCCCCGCTTTATCCGTGGCGTTTGGGCCAACCAAACCGCTTTGCGACACATAGGTCATTGAACGGTTACGATTCATCAGTATGAAAGGTTCTGGGTTTTCCAGTTTCGCTCGATGTTTTGGCAACGCTACGTAAACAATGTCGCCGCCCAATGGGTCTATACGAATATCTAAGCTGTCGGTTTGCACGGTAATCAGCTCGGCCTGACTGGCTTGCTCCTCGACCAATGGTATAGAGGTATCAACAGACGCACCGGGAATGGTGTCTTCCAAGCCTTCAAGCCCTTCGCTGTCTTCTGCACCAAGTTGGGCGGTGGATGACTGAGTGCCGGCAACCACAGTTGTTGCAGAGTCTTCAAACTCTGGCACAGTCATTGGTGCTGCAGCTGAAGACGTACTACTCAGTGAGCTGCTTGGCCCGCTTTGATCTACTTCAACGGCTGAAAACTCTTGCCAGCGTGTCATTAGCACCAGGCCGCAGAACATGATCGCACCGATCAAAAAATAACGATAAATTTCCATCTACGATCTCTTGGTGTAGGTAAGCTCACCGAGCTGGGTGTCGCTGCAGGAACAGTCTGTATGTGGGGAAGGCACAGGGTCGTGGCCACCGTAAGAAAACGGATTGCAACGCAATATGCGCCAGGCGGCCAAGCGCGCACCTGTGAATAAACCATGTTGTCGCAAGGCTTCTACCGCGTAGTCAGAACAGCTGGGGTAGTATTTGCAGTGAGGCCCTAATACCGGGCTGATAAATAATTTGTAGACGCGTATTACTAGAATTAATGCTTTGTTGATGACTGCTTTTACCTTATCCATTGGATTGCCGTTGCTGCTTTGTGGTATGGCTTCCTTTATAAGGCTTTTTATGGCTGGCTTTGGCAGCCAGGGAGCGCCACAGGCGGTTAAGCTCGGTGTGTAACTCGGTATTGGATAACTCGCCTAGACCACCACGAGCTAGAACAACAATATCGATTGCGGGAATTGTGTGTTGCTGGAGACGAAAGGATTCTCTCGTTACACGCTTTACCCGGTTACGCTGAGTCGCATGGCGCACGTTTTTCTTACTAACAACTAAACCGAGGCGCGAGATGCCAAGCGTGTTCTGCCTGGCGAGAATCAGAAGCGTTTTGTTGGATACCTTGAAGTCAGCTTTGGCAAACACGGGAGTATAGTCTTTGGCAGACAGCAATCGCTGATGCTTGGTAAAGCGGTACTGGCCAGAGGAGCTGGCCGGCGAATCACCCGGGTCACCAGAAGTACTGCCGGCAGATGCCACCTCACCAATTATTATGCCGACAGTCTCTTGCGACCTTTGGAACGACGACGCTTGATCACCAGCCTGCCGTTCTTGGTGGCCATTCTTGCGCGAAAACCGTGCGAACGCTTGCGCTTGATAACGCTGGGTTGAAAGGTTCTTTTCATTTCAGTACCTGATTACTTGTGGGCCCCGGGCAATGTTAAACACAGCGCAGCCGGTGCAGGCCATAGGGAACGGCGTATTGCCCGTTGAAACGGCCGGAAAAAATGAGGGCGCATTGTAGAGAATTCGTTGTTGAATGGCAATTTGATCTTTTGTGCAGCAAGCACCAAACCCGGGCGACATTTGACCCATTGCTGCGCGACCTGACGAAGAAAACAATAACAGCAATTTTCGGTATTTCCATGTTGTGTGGAAAACGCAAAAAAGCTGTTTTCACACAGGTATTTAGCGTTTGTAGTTAATGTTGTAAACAGCCGAAAAAGCGGTGAAATAAAGATGTTCACAATTAGTGTTAATGACAGCTTGAACACGGGCTGATAACAACTTACTAACATATTATACACAGCCGAGTATAAAAAATTATTTTTTCGAGTTTTGATCTACCCCCTGTAAATAAGTGTTGTAAGCCATTGTTTAACAAGAGATATTTGCGATTGATTGGTTTACACACAGGCGAATAATTTTGTGGATAAATGCCGGTACCGGGAGTAGAATGCCGGCTCATCACGCGTAAACCATCAACACTAATAAAAGCCCACTTTTCATGCACGCCAACCCCTCTGGTTCTTCTTCGCATTTATCCTCTGTCAATGAGCCTACTGGCCATTCGCAGGCAAACGGCAGCAGCCACTCCAACAGCGCTGTAATTTGGTCAAAAGCGCTCGCCTCGCTGGAGGCGGAGCTACCAAGGCAACAATTTGTCACATGGATTAGGCCGTTGATGCCTGATAATCGCCATTCCGCTTTGGTATTGATGGCGCCTAATCGCTTTATCAAGGATTGGGTGGAAGAAAAGTATCTGGCTCGCATTAATGAGGTTGTGGCGCAACTCCAGCAAGGCGCCAGTGCCAGGGTTGCCGTTGTGGACTCTGTTCCAGCCTTTGCTCAGCAACCCGGTGCAAGCGTAAACGGCCAGGGAAATTTGTGGGAGGAATCTGGGGTCTCGGATGAAGAGCAATCTGCCGCGGTGTTGCAAGATGCCGCTGAGTACGAAGATATGTCCTCGCCAATAAGTGGCTTTGGCCAACCTGCTCCACCACAAGAGCCTTACCGTCCAATTGTTGAGCCGGTGGCGGTAGAAGGCAGCCTCAAGCACCAGCACGCCTTGATTGATGCGCTTAATTTCACCTCATTCGTTGAAGGTAAATCAAACCAGCTTGCCAGAGCGGCGGCACTTCAAGTAGCTGATAATCCAGGTGGGGCCTATAACCCGCTGTTTATATATGGTGGTACTGGCCTGGGCAAAACCCATTTGATGCATTCGGTAGGTAATGCCTTACTAACACAGAACCCAAACGCAAAAATCATTTATCTGCATTCAGAGCGCTTTGTCGCGGATATGGTGAAGGCTATTCAATTGAATGCCATCAATGATTTCAAGCGCTATTACCGCTCAGTCGACGCGCTGTTGATTGACGACATTCAGTTCTTTGCCAATAAAGAGCGCTCGCAAGAAGAGTTTTTCCATACGTTTAATGCCTTACTTGAAGGCGGCCACCAAATGATTCTCACGTGTGATCGCTACCCTAAAGAAATTAAAGGCCTTGAAGAGCGCTTAAAGTCGCGTTTTGGCTGGGGCTTAACCGTCGCAATTGACCCGCCTGAGCTGGAAACACGCGCCGCCATTTTGATGAAAAAGGCTGAGCAATCGCGGGTGGATTTATCACAGGATGTTGCCTTGTTCATTGCACAACGTGTTCGCTCGAATGTACGAGACCTTGAAGGCGCGCTGAAGAGGGTGATAGCGAGCGCTAACTTTCACGGCAGGCCGGTTGACGAGGCACTTGTGAGAGAGTCTTTGAAAGATTTGTTCGCATTGCAAGACCGCCAGGTGAGTCTGGATAACATTCAACGCACTGTGGCTGAATATTATAAAATTAAGCTGTCGGATATGATGTCGAAGCGTCGCAATCGTTCGGTGGCCAGGCCCAGACAGCTGGCAATGGCATTATCTAAGGAGCTGACCAATCACAGCTTGCCTGAAATTGGCAACGCCTTTGGCGGTAAAGACCATACAACGGTATTGCATGCCTGCCGTAAAATCGCTGAATTGCGTGAATCTGACAGCGATGTGAGCGAAGATTACAAAAACTTGTTGCGGTTGCTGACAACCTGAGCAAAATAGCGACTGCGAATAAACACCAACCAGGAACTGATCATGAAATTCGTGTGTACGCGAGACGCGCTGCTTAAGCCATTAAATGTTGTGGTGGGCGTGGTAGAACGCAGACAAACACTGCCCATCTTGGCCAATGTGCTGTTGCGTCTGGATGGCAAGCATTTGTCGTTAACTGGTACAGACCTGGAAGTAGAACTGCTGGGCCGAGTCGAGCTAGCGGAAGAGGGCCAAAATGGCGCCATCACCGTTCCCGCGCGCAAACTTACAGACATCTGCAAATCTCTGCCCGATGGCGCCAGCTTGGAGATCAGTCAGGACGAGCAGAAATTAATAGTCAAAAGCGGTCGAAGTAAGTTCAGCCTGGCAACCCTACCCGCCGATGATTTTCCCAATGTGGATGAAGATAACGAGCAAAGCGAGTTCCAGGTGCAGCAAGGGCGCTTAAAGCGCTTGATCGATCGCACCTCGTTCGCTATGGCTCAGCAAGATGTTCGATACTACCTAAACGGCATGTTGTTTGAGTTGACGCCCAGTAGTTTGAAGTTGGTGGCAACCGATGGCCACAGGCTGGCGTTGTGTGAGGCGAATGACGTTAGCGGTATCAGTGAAGAAAAACAGATTATTTTGCCACGCAAAGGCGTTATAGAACTGTCACGCTTACTGCAAGACGCCGAAGCCAATATTAGCCTGAGCCTTGGACGTAACCATTTACGGGCGGAAACCAGCGAGTTCCGCATGACGTCCAAGCTGGTTGACGGCAAGTTCCCGGACTATCAACGCGTTTTACCTAAGGGCGGCACGCAGTTGCTGCACGGAGACAGGGATGTGTTACGTCAGGCGTTTGCCCGCGCAGCCATTTTGTCGAATGAGAAGTATAGAGGCGTTCGACTTGAGCTAGGGCAAGATACCTTGCAGATAGTGGCCAGCAACCCCGAGCAGGAAGAAGCGGAAGAAATAGTAGCCGTGGATTATCAGGGTGATGCGTTGGAAATCGGTTTTAATGTTAACTATCTGCTGGATGTGCTGGGTGTTATCGAGGATGACAGCGTACGCTTTACTTTGTCAGATTCGAACAGCAGCGCACTGATAGAAGAATCTGAAGCGTCTGATTCGCAGTACGTGATAATGCCGATGCGGCTCTAGCTCGGCATTTCGTGTTTTTATCGCGCGATTAGACTTGACCATTGGCTATCGACCGGCTGGATATTCAGTCAATTCGCAATATTAGCTCGGCCAGGCTGGACCCTCTGGGCCAGGTTAATATTTTTCACGGTGCGAATGGCAGCGGCAAAACTTCGGTGCTGGAAGCGGTGCACATGCTCTGTCTTGGCCGCAGTTTCAGAACTCGGCAGATGCGTTCAGTCATACAAGATGACGCTGATGGCGCCACTGTGTTTGGGTCGATCAGTGACGAAAAGTCTGCCGGTGTAAAGAAGGTGGGCGTTAGCCGCAGCCGGACTCAGGCCGCACAAATTCGAATTGATGGAGAGCAGATCCGCTCGCTGGCCAGTCTGGCAGAGTTGCTGCCGGTGCAGTTGCTGAATGCTGACTCCTTCGGCTTGATTGAGGGTGGTCCGGCATTGCGCAGGCAGTTTCTGGATTGGGGAGTGTTCCACGTGGAACATCGCTTTCTAGAGCGTTGGCAGGCCTTGAAAAAGTGTATAAAGCACCGTAATTCACTGCTCCGGCATGGTAAAATACAGCTGTCCAGCTTGGCTGCATGGGACAAGGAATTAGCTAGCCATGGTACCCGCGTAGACGCCAGCAGAAAACAATACCTGACCGATTACCAAGCCATTTTTCAGCCTATCGTTACCAGAATTTGCGGTATCAATGATGTAGTACTGGACTATCGCCGGGGTTGGCCAGAGGAGCAAGAACTGCTTGAAGCCTTAAGCGAGCATCGAGCCAGAGATATACAGCAAGGGTTTAGTGGCACCGGGCCACACCGGGCTGATATAAAAATTCGAATTGGCGGGAAAGCGGCGAATGAGGTGCTTTCCAGAGGCCAGGAGAAAATACTGGTGTGCGCTTTACGCTTGGCGCAGGCACTGATGTTGAAGGTTGAAGAAGAGCGCGGCTGCTTGTTTTTGATTGATGACTTGCCTTCCGAGTTGGACGCGGATCATCGACGGCGGTTATGCATGGAGTTGGAAGCGTTACAGGCGCAATGTTTTATCACCTGTATCGAACCGGGAGAGCTGGGGTCTATTTGGTCGCCAGAGATTCCGGTGGCGATGTTCCACGTGGAACATGGACAAATTAAATTATATCAGGTCTAAAAAAGAGCTGAGAGCAGCGGTTTATTTAACGGGCACGGTTTATGACAGACGAAAACGACACTTCAGAGGGTTCTGGAGAGGAAAGCTACGATTCCTCCAGTATTCAGGTACTCAAAGGCCTGGATGCGGTTCGCAAACGCCCCGGAATGTACATTGGCGACACGGATGACGGCACGGGCTTGCACCATATGGTGTTTGAGCTGGTTGATAACTCGATTGACGAGGCTCTGGCGGGCTTTTGTTCCACCATCACCGTCGTTATTCACCCCGATGAGTCCATTACTGTCTCAGATGATGGCCGCGGCATTCCCACCGACATGCATGAAGAGGGTGTATCGGCTGCGGAAGTGATCATGACGGTACTGCACGCTGGCGGCAAGTTCGATAGCAACACGTATAAAGTATCTGGTGGTTTGCATGGTGTGGGCGTATCGGTTGTAAATGCTTTGAGCTCTGAGTTAAAGCTCACGATTCGTCGCGAAGGTGTGGTTTATGAGCAAATATACCGGCATGGCATACCTCAAGCACCTCTAGCAAAAATAGGCGAAACGGAGCATAGCGGCACCGAGGTTCACTTCAGGCCATCGCCAGACACCTTTACCAATATCAAATTTCACTTTGACCAGCTTGGAAAACGGCTGCGAGAGCTGTCTTTCCTTAATTCTGGCGTCTCCATCGTACTCAAAGACGAGCGTTCAGCGGAAGAAGAGCTTTACAGCTATGCCGGAGGCTTGCGGGCGTTTGTTGAGTACCTGAACCAGAATAAAACCACGGTTAACGAGGTCTTTCACTTTGATGTCGCTCAGGACGACGGCTTGAGCGTGGAAGTGGCCATGCAATGGAATGATTCATTCCAGGAAAATATTTTCAGCTACACAAATAATATTCCACAACGCGATGGCGGCACCCACTTGGCGGGCTTTAGAGCTGGCTTAACGAGAACACTGAACACCTATATTGAGAAAGAAGGTATGGCCGAAAAGGCCAAGGTGTCTACTACCGGTGATGATGCCAGAGAAGGCCTGACCGCGATTATCTCAGTGAAGGTTCCAGACCCCAAGTTTTCCTCGCAAACCAAAGACAAACTGGTGTCGTCTGAGGTGAAAACCGCAGTGGAGCAGGCGATGGGCGCGCAGTTCAGCGACTTTCTCGTGGAAAACCCTAAAGAAGCTAAATCAATTGTTTCCAAGATGATTGATGCAGCACGAGCCAGAGAAGCTGCTCGCAAAGCCCGGGAAATGACCCGGCGTAAGGGAGCTCTTGATATTGCCGGTTTGCCAGGCAAACTGGCAGACTGCCAGGAAAAAGACCCGGCATTGTCAGAATTATTCCTGGTGGAGGGAGATTCGGCGGGTGGTTCGGCCAAGCAGGGTCGCGACCGTCGTACACAGGCAATCTTGCCACTAAAAGGCAAGATTCTTAACGTAGAGAAAGCGCGCTTCGACAAAATGCTGTCGTCGGTGGAAGTGGGCACAATGGTGACAGCGCTAGGCTGTGGCATCGGCTCGGAAGAGTTTGACCCAAGCAAGCTGCGATATCACTCCATCATAATCATGACAGACGCCGATGTGGACGGTTCGCACATTCGCACGTTGCTGCTGACCTTCTTCTTCAGACAAATGCGAGAGCTGATAGAGTTGGGCCACGTGTTTATCGCGCAGCCACCTCTATACAAGATTGCAAAAGGCAAGCAGCAGCAATACCTTAAAGATGATGAAGCGCTGCAATCGCACCTATTGCAGGCGGCGTTGGACGGAGCGTCGCTGCACGTGCATGAAGACGCCCCGGGTATCGGTGGTGAAGGGTTGGAGTCGCTGGTGCACAGTTTTCTAAGTGCCCAGGATGTAACTGAGCGGCTAAGCCGTTTATACCCGCAAGTAGCCTTGCATAAAATGATCTATCTGCCGCGCTTATTATCCAGCGATCTTTCTAACGAAGAAAGTGTGGCGCGGTGGAGCAAGGGGCTTGAAGAAGCGCTGCATGACCCCGGCGCTAATGAGCACAGCTACTTTAAAGTGAATGTTCGCAAAGACACAGAGCGCGGCATTTTTCTGCCGCTGATCGTGTCCGTGGCGCACGGCAATGAAACCTTTTATAACCTGAGCCAAGACTTCTTTGACTCAAACGACTATAAGACTCTGTTAGACGCCGGTGACAAAGTGGGAACGCTTATCGAAGAAGGAGGCTTTATTCGTCGTGGTGAAAAAGTGAAGCCGGTAGACGACTTTGAGCAAGCTCTGGAATGGCTAATGAACGAGGCTCGTAAAGGCCACTCCATTCAGCGCTATAAAGGTTTGGGTGAAATGAACCCGGATCAACTATGGGAAACGACCATGGACCCGGAAACCCGGCGCATGCTGCAGGTAACCATTGATGACGCCATTGCGGCCGACCAGATTTTCACTACCTTAATGGGTGATGCAGTAGAGCCTCGTCGTGACTTTATCGAAAGTAATGCCTTGGCCGTGTCTAATCTGGATATCTGATTCAGCAAAGCATCGCAAGATGCTTAGTCGGGCATACGGGCAATTGTGCTTTCAATCCACTCCTGGCAAAGATCGGTGAGCTCGGCCGCCGATCGGCCTTCGCGATGAATCGGCTCACCGATTTCAACATGAATGACGCCAGGGTATTTAAGAAAGCCTTTTTTAGGCCAGAATTTACCGGCATTGTGCGCTAGAGGCAGAATTGGCACATCGGCATCAATTGCGAGATGAGCACCCCCCCTGGCGTATCGACCCACCTGGCCGAAGTGGGTTCGCGTGCCTTCCGGAAACACCAATACTGCAATACCGTCTTTAAGTCGTGTTACACCCTGCGTTTGTACCTGGCGTATGGCGCCTTTGGGTGAGCTCCTTTTGATTGCTATTGGCTTCAGCATCGCAAGGCCCCAGCCAAAAAACGGAATCAACAGTAATTCCCGCTTCAATATTGTGGATAAGGGTGTAAACAGTGTTTGCAGGTAAATAGTCTCCCAAGCGCTCTGATGCTTGGCCATTACTACAAACGGCTGCGCTGGAATGTTGTCCGCTCCGTGCACGCTATGGCTAATGCCACAGCACAGCTTCAGGCACCAAAGTGCACAGCGATTCCAGCTAGTGATCATTTGGTAGCGAGTGGTGAATGAGAATAACACCCCCAGGGGCGTTAATATCAATGACACAGGGAACAGCGCGGTAACGATTAACAAGTAGAAACACACTGCACGTACACCCAGCAAAAAGCGCGAAAAAAGCCCCAAATCACCGTTTTTAGTGCCTAAATTGGCCTCTTTCACCGGTTTTTGCTGCTTAATGATTAATTCGCTGGCAGCCGCCAGTGTGTCTACAACGGTGGTTTTTTGTTCATTTTCAGTGTCCAGCGACGCGATTTGTTGCTCAGTCTCCGTGCCATTCCCTGTTCGTACCAGCACAGCATTGCAGTGTTTAGCGTGCGCCAGCTGAATATCTTTGAGTGAATCGCCCACTAGCCAGGCGCTGGCCACCGACTGGCCCAGGTAGTTTTCCAACTGCTCCAGCATGCCGGTGGCGGGTTTGCGACAATCGCAGCCCTCCTCTGGGCTGTGCGGACAGTGGAACACTTTTTCTATACGGCCGCCGGCTTTATGCACCAGCTTGATCATTTTGTCGTGCATGGCCTGCAGGTCGCCGGCATCGAAGTAACCTCGCGCCAGGCCCGACTGGTTGGTGACCACAAATATTCGAAAGCCGGCTTTGCTCAATTTAGCGATGGCTTCAATGCTGCCTTCTATGGGCTGCCATTGTTCGCTGCTGCGAACGTAATCGCTGGAATCAAGGTTAATGACACCGTCACGATCAAGAATTACCACCTTAGCTGTGTTGCTTGTCATGCTGGCGTTCACTGGGCGAGTTGCGATATGTCCGCAATTTGGCCGAACATGTCACCCAATTGTTGCAACAAGGCCAGCCGGTTAGTGCGAAGCTCAAGGTCTTCATCCATCACCATAACGCTGTCAAAAAACGCATCAACTGGCTCCTTCAAGCCGGCCAATGTTTGCAAAGCCTCGCTATACCGCCGCTCGTTTAAGAGCGGCGCCGTTGCTGTTTTCATGGCAGCCAACTGTTCGGCCAGGGCCTGTTCGGCAGGTTCTTTGAGTAAGCTGCTATCCAGAGCGACTGACAATTTATCACCCTGCTTGCTCAATAGGTTTTTTACCCGTTTGTTGGCCGCTGCTAATGCCTCAGCCTGTTCCAGCGTTGAAAACGCACTGACAGCGTGCATGCGCTGATCAATATCCAGAGGGTTGTCCAGGCCGGTGTTTAAAACGGCCTGAACGATCTCGGTTGCAATCTGCTGATCGGCGTACCAGCCGCGCAAGCGATCTATCACGTACGCGAGCACTTTGTTGCTCAAGTCGGGTTCGCTGAGCTCGTTGTGTTGCGCAATAGCAAACTCAATCACGGGTCTTAGATTCAGATCGATATTTTTCTCAATCAGCACTCTTAGCAAACCAAGCGAGGCTCTGCGAAGAGCAAACGGATCTTTAGAGCCAGTGGGTGCCTGCCCAATACCAAAAATGCCAACCAGCGTGTCCAGCCGATCGGCCAGGCTTAGCCGCGCGCCAGTATCGGTGGTTGGTAAGCGATCGCCCGCATGCCGTGGCAGATAATGCTCTTCGATTGCGCGGGCAACATCATTTGCTTCGCCTTCATTCGCGGCGTAGTAACGACCCATGGTGCCTTGCAGATCGGCGAACTCACCGACCATGTCTGAGACCAGGTCTGCTTTGCATAATTCGGCCGCTCTGGCGACGTGCGCGTCTGAAGCGCTGAAATCCTGGCTGGCCTGATCACCGACGAATTGCGCCAACTTGCCTACGCGCGCTGCTTTGTCGGCAATACTGCCAAGCTTGTCTTGAAAAACGATACTACCAAGTCGCGAAAACATAGCCTGCAGGCCTTGCTTGCCGTCATTGGCGTAAAAGAATTGCGCATCAGCGAGACGTGGGCGAATTACTCGCTCGTTGCCATCAACAACCTGCTGCGGATCTTTGCTGTCAATATTACTAACGGTTATAAAATGGGGCAGAAGCGCACCGGATTCATCCAGTACATGAAAGTACTTCTGGTGTGAGCGCATGGATGACACCAGCGCCTCATCGGGAAGTTCGAGAAATTCGGTATCAAACTTGCCGGCCAAACTGTACGGCCATTCCACCAGGCTGCATACTTCGTCCAGCAGTGCGGCTTCAACCACAACTTCACCCTTCAAGGTCTGCGCAAGCGACTCCAGTTGTTCTGCAATCAGCTGTTTACGCGCCTCGTAATTCACAATTACCTTGCCTTCTTCTTTCAGGCGCTGTTCATACTCCTGCGCGGTGGCAATCACTAACGTTTTATCACCACCGCCAAGGAAGCGGTGGCCGCGAGTAGTATTGCCTGCCTGCACGCCAAAGGCCCGCAGCGGTATTACGTGCTCGCCATGCAAAGCCAGCAGCCATTTGACCGGGCGAATAAATTCATCGCGCCGTGCAGCCCAGCGCATGCGTTTTGGAATAGGCAGTTTCGCCAATACATCGTTCAATACTTGTTGTAACAAGTCTGCCAATGGCAAGCCGGGCTCACGGCTGACAAACATTAGGCGCTCACCTTTGGGTGTGTCTCTGCGCTCAAGCTGTTCAACACCGACACCACAACCGCTGGCAAATCCAAGTGCGGCCTTGGTGGCCTGGCCGTCGCTGTCAAAAGCCGCTTTTACATTGGGCCCAAGTTTCTCTATTTCCTGATCAGGGGCCGTGTCGGCGATATGTTCAATCTGTATTGCCAGCCGTCTAGGTGTCGCAAACTGTTGATAGCTGAGGCCACCGCCGTTCTCAGCACGCAAGCCAGCCGCTGCCAAACCATTTACGATACCGTTTGCAAATGCGGTGGTTAACGACAAAAGAGCCGTGGGTGGCAGCTCTTCAGAACCGATTTCAAGCAATAAAGGCTTCATTTAGTTGCCCCCGCCGCTAGTACTTCCTCGCGTAATGATTGCTCCGCCAGGGGAAAACCAAGTGCTTCGCGTGAGCGAAAATATTCATGAGCAACCGCCCTGGCCATGGTTCGAACGCGAAGAATAAAGCGTTGGCGTTCGGTCACCGAAATGGCGTGTCGTGCATCCAACAAGTTAAACGTGTGGGATGCTTTTAAGACCAGCTCGTAGGCTGGCAGCGGCAGCTGCGCGTCTACCAGTGCCTGGCAATCGGCTTCATACGTATCAAACGCCGAAAACAGAAACGGCACATTGGCGTGTTCAAAGTTGTAGGTGGACTGCTCTACTTCATTTTGATGATAGACATCACCATAACTAACCATGCCCGTAGCACTGTCTGCCCATTTCAAATCATATACGCTGTCAACACCTTGCAGGTACATGGCGATGCGTTCAAGGCCGTAGGTGATCTCGCCAGTCACCGGATAACACTCCAGCCCACCGGCTTGCTGAAAATAAGTGAACTGGGATATTTCCATACCGTTTAGCCACACTTCCCAGCCTAAGCCCCAGGCGCCCAAGGTGGGTGACTCCCAGTTGTCTTCCACAAAGCGGATATCGTGGACAAGCGGGTCAACACCCAGGCTGGTCAGCGATTCCAGATACAACTCCTGAAAATTGTCCGGGTTTGGCTTCATGACCACCTGAAACTGAAAATAATGCTGCAAGCGATTCGGGTTTTCACCGTAGCGGCCGTCGGTGGGGCGTCTTGAACCTTGTAAATACGCAGCATTCCAGGCTTCCGGGCCGACAGCTTTCAGGAACGTGGCCGGATGAAAAGTGCCTGCACCTACTTCCATATCCAAAGGTTGCATTACTACACAGCCTTTGGCCGCCCAAAACTGCTGCAGCTCGAAAATAAGGTCTTGAAATGTGGCGGGAGTAGCCGCTGGGGTGGTCAAAGTATTGTCCTGCTTGTGTCGATGCTGAGCTTCGTTATTTGTGCGCGAAGCTCAGGCCAAAATTGTCAGCCCGGCATTATACAATGAATGCCTGATTCACCCTCCCTAAGGGCTAAATGTCGGTCAAATACACATTTGCTAACGCCGTGTTCCGGCTGTTGTCGCTGTTGCCTCTAAGAGGGTCAAGGTTGCTGGGGCGCTGCCTTGGCCGGTTGATGTGTGTATTCCCTAACCGCAACTATCGGGTGGCCAAGGTTAATCTGGCCATGTGTTTTCCCGAATTAAGCGACGCGCAGCGCGCGGATTTACTCCTGGAGCGTTTTAAAACCCTGGGCAGTACTGTGATGGATATTCCCCATGTGTGGAGCGGCAGCAAGGCCTTGTCATTGGTGACCGAGGTTCAGGGTCGTGAATTTGTCGATGCCGCTGTGGCACATGGCAAAGGCACGATCATTTTGGCCCCGCATCTGGGCAACTGGGAAGTGGTGGGTCTGTATTTAACCGAATGCTGTGACACAGTTAGATCCATGTACTCGCCGCCGCGCAGCGACACCATGAATCAGTTTATCCTGAATGCGCGGCAACGAACCGGCGCCAAGCTGGTGCCTGCTGATCGCAGCGGTGTCATTCAGCTACTAAAAACGCTACGCGCCGGGCAAATGGTGGGCATTCTGCCCGATCAAGTTCCAGCAGATGAAAGCGGCGTGTTTGCGCCCTTCTTCGACATTCCCGCGTTCTCCATGACCCTGATGAGTAATCTGTCGAAAAAAACAGGCGCGCGCATCGTCAATGCTTATGCATTGCCTAATGACAAAGGGTTTACGCTGGTTTTTACTGAGCCAGACCCGTCCATTTACTCGGATGACCTGGAAACGTCAGTGGCTGGAATGAACAAAACCATTGAGACGGCCGCCATGCTACACAAGCCGCATTATCAGTGGGAGTACAAACGCTTTAAACGACAACCCGAAGGCCGAGCCAGTTTTTACGATTAACCGCGCGCACTAGCCGCATTCTGGCAGTGGGCCAAACTTACGCTCGTAAACTCTTTCCGAAAAATCCAGCATTCGTATTTCGCCGTAAACGCTCAAACCCTGCATATACTCAATCAACAACACAGGATCGGAATCAACTTCCATACCTTTAAGCAATAGTGCCGCCGAGGCTTCCCGATCGCGTTGTCGCTTATGTCTATTGGCTGCTCGCCGAGTCTCAATGCTTTTTACTAATTCCTGGTTACCTTCAAGCTGGGCCATTCTAAACTGCAGTACCAGTCCAATGGTTAGATCAAAGACCGTCATACCATTGTTCTCCAGCTGTTCCGCAAATCGGGCACATTCGCTGCGTCGGTGCGTAAATGCCACGCCTTCTCTTTTACAGAATTCGAATAGTGGCTGGTAGTCATCCAGCGCTACGGCGCCTGCGAAACCGCTCGCTGTAAGCGCGCGCCAATGCTCAGCAAGCTTGAAATGACGTTCCAGCGCTTTATCAAATGCAGACACTGTTGTCGCCCAATATGAGTTGTACACTGGCGAAGACGCTGCTTGTCCCAATAAATCTTCCACGTGTTCTTCTTTGCCCTGTGCTAGCTGCCAATTGGCCAACAAGAACCAATAGACGCCGTTTTGCTTATCGCCATCTCTTACCAATTCGTGCAGTTGCGCACCGCACTCGCTAACATCCGGGTTCGCAGAGCATCCGCGAAGCAAAGAAACAAGCGCCAACGGATGCGAGCTATTTGTTTCCAACACACGTAAAGCCGTTTTTATTCTGTTCTCGGGTTCTCCATCGCGCATCATTGAGGATAATGCAAGATCGTCGAGATTATCGGAGACTGACAGCGTACCGGCCAGCTCTTGCGTGTCCGGATAGTCGTCCTCGTTCTCAATGTCAGTGCTGTTGGCATGCTCCTGGAACACCTTGTCCGGGTTGCAGTGTTCTCTGCTGATCTGCGCATCTGCATCGCCGTCGATTGTTGACGATTCGCTTGGGCCTACAGATCCCTGCTTTGTAGAAACGACCATCTTTTCCTGTTTCTGGGCCGTTATAGCGGGCTGAATTGAGCGAGGCGTATTGTGTTCTTGATCAGCGAGTAACAAAACCAACGCAGCAAAAGCAATCAACAGCCCAAGGACAAAAATAATACGTGGTAGACGCATGGACAACTTGCCCTGGCGAGAATACTCGTTACACCAGAGTTTACCAATTGTCGGGCAAAGGTACCTTATTTAATTCGTTATACATTAATCGATACAATCGCCCGTTGACGTTGCCTTTTACTGAATCAGTGATCAGGCCATCTGGGTCGCATTGCTGAGCAGCGGCAAGCAGTCTTTCAAACTGCGACATAAAAGTTTTCGAGTGCCTGCTTCGAATTTCAGTGCCAAAAAACAGTTCACTTAAGGGCTGTTCGCCCGCTGCATTGAGCATCATAAACTGCCGTGCGAACAGGGCATGATCGCCACGCGACATTTCGGACCACATGCGAATCATCTCCTCACGGCTTACCGTCCCTTCAACGTCGGCCGCTTGACTTGAGAGGTATAGCAGGCCAATGGTTGAACCCATGGATTCACACACCAAGTCGTGCATGCGCATAAACGTCAGGCGTTGGTTATGACCAGAGGTTTGTTGTATGGCCTGCGCTTGCAGCTCGGCCTGGTCCGAACTGCGCTGCATTTCCACGTGCTGCTGCTGGATAGCATCCGTGTTGCGCGACAGTTCTTTTTGCTGCAAAAAATACCCGACCACCAGCCATAGAAACGCCAGTGGCGCAAACGCGCCTTCCAGAAAACTGCCAAGTGCTTCCAGTGGTTGTGACAAAAATTGTGACCAACCGATGGTGCTGGATATGTAGTAAGAGCCACCAAGCAACCAGAAAATGGTGATGGCGATCGCCAGAAAC
>JBCCIP010000068.1:0-24544 GCA_039111475.1 Pseudomonadota bacterium
GTGCAACTAAGATCCACACAAGCGCCACAATCAGGCGCCAAGCCTGCAAAGCTATTAGACGTATTCTGTGTCAAGTTTTGGCGGCACAAGGAGCTGGCGCTTGCTCGTTTTTTGACAGATGCGCTATTTGACCGACCCGAACGATGACGACACCGACGACGATGGTCTGAACGACTATGTTGAAGCGGTGTCGGGCTGGCTGACCTCCAACGGCGACGGCGGCGTGATGCGCGTCTGGTCAAGCCCGACCGATGCTGACTTTGATTTGGACAAGCTAAACGACCTGCGCGAGTTCTCGTTTGGGTTCAATCCGCTTGTGCCGACCGATCCGAGCGCGATTGCCAACCTCGTTCAGATCGACAACATGGACGTGACAGAGTCAACGGCCGCCGTCTATCGACTCAACTTTGATGAACTGAGCACCAGCCCCGACTTTGACGGCAGCAATTTGCTCGATGAAGGCGGCTCCGATTGGTATGCAGATTGCGACAACTGCCCGACCTTTGGCGTCGAGGGTCGCTATGGGTATGCGGCTGACTTTGACGGCGTGGATGACATGGTCACGATTGGCGGCGTGGAAGATCTTGAAATGGCCCACGTACTTTCAAGGATGAGAGATGAGCACCCAACTTGCATTCCAATTCATACAGGCGTTAGCCGATGATGTTAATTCCCGCAAGCTAAGCCTTCCGTCGTTTCCCAACGTGGCGGCACAGATAAGAAGCGCGCTAAATGACGATAATTGCACGGTTGATAAGCTAGCGATTATCGTCGCCAGAGAGCCCAAGCTAACCGCCTGTTTGCTCAAATTAGCGAATTCAGCGCAGTACTCGCGCGGCAACAAGGCCACTGACCTGCCTTCCGCGATCAACCGCCTGGGGCTAAATGTTGTTCAAAATACTGCCATGACCGTCGCCATGCGGCAGCTGGAACTGGAAAAAGATTACGAGGCGATTTCGGCTCAATTACAACCTCTTCTTGAGCACAGCGTTCACGTTGCCGCGTATGCCCACACGCTGGCACGCAGACAACGTGGCGTGAATGCCGATACGGCGCTGCTGGCTGGGATGATGCACGGCATTGGCAAAGTGTATATCTGGTCACGTGCTAGTAAAGACGAGAGCTTATTCGCTGATGAAGCGAGTATGAACGAGGTTTTGTCAGCCTGGCACTGTCCAGTTGGCAAATCGATTCTGGAAAGCTGGTGCCTGCCAGAAGACATGGTGGCCGCTGTTGAGCACTATTTGCATTATGAAGACGCGGCACAATCCGAACACTCACGAATGGTCGCTACATTGTCGGTTGCGGAAATGATTGCGGCGGCGAATGACGATCCGGAAGGTCTGGAGAGCATTGCGGATTTCCCAGAATATCAACGTATCGGACTGGAAACCGAGACAGTCGCCGAATTCGTGGAAGCGGCAAACGAAGATGTTCAGGCGCTGCGCAGTGCTCTGAGTGTGTGATTGTTTTTAGTCGCTGCTGACAGTTTTCAGCGGCGGTACCACTCTGTGCGCTCTATGCATCGATTACCTTATTGTTTTGACTGCCCAATTCGATGCTGCCATCACTTGAACGAATCGTTAATTCAAGCTTATCGCCCGGTTGCAAGTACTCTCCATTGGCTAACTGTGCCGCGGTAAATTTCTCACGCCGCTTTTTGTCTTTGCGCAAATTCAACATTAGCGCCAGTCCAGATTTAAGATTCATTTCTAAAGCAACCCCACCAGGCGTGCCACTTAACAGGCAATCACCCGCACGCAGCTGCATAAACGTGGCGAGTTCTGTCAGGGTGTCTGCCGGCTTGTGTATCAGTTGAGCGGTATTGGCGGCTTGACGAACGTCGCCATTGACTGACAGACTTAGCTCCAAATCGTTCAAATTCGCGTAATCGCCTGAATCCAGCAAGTAGAGTATTGGCCCTAAAGGACAGAAGGTTGGCAAGCTCTTTCCGCGGAACCATTGCATGGCCGGCACGCCAAACTGAACATCACGGGCAGACACGTCATTGGCCAGAACCAAACCGCCGACGTACTCTGCTAAATTGGCTTCATCTATATTTGCGCCCAGTACAATATCGTGCTTAATAACCAGGCCCAACTCAATTTCATAGTCCAGCAATTCACAGCCAACGGGCCGGATAATCGGCGAGTTAGGTCTGCAAATAGAAGAACTTCCTTTCTGAAAAATCAGATTTTGCGCATCAGCATCATGCGCCTTAAGACCGCCCTCTATCCGGTGGTCGGCGTAGTTCAGGCCTTGGCAAATCAGCTGGATGTCTGTAGACAGTGGCGCCTGATATACCAGATCATTTTCGGCGATTGCAATGTTGCTGACAGCAGCATCGAACGCAGCGCGGCGTTCAAAATACGTTTGCATGACATCACGGTGATGGTTGGCAGCCAGCGCAAGTGGGTACACCTTCTTTTCTTTATACACCCCCCAATGCAGCTCGTCGCTCTCGCTGGTGGTAAATCGTACAACCGATGTGCCCATAAATCGCCTTTGTCAACGTCTTGGTAGAAACAAAGCGTTAGTTTACCATTCGCGCGAGATAGCGACCAAACTGGAATACATTCCTTTCCAGCCATGAGTATGGCCCGCGTGCGGCCTTGGGGTCTTTGCTACCGTCATAGACACGCTGAATAATCGCTTCATCTTCTGCATTCACTGCGCAAATCAATCTGCGCGCGGCCTCCACATAGTCCGCTGCGGCAGCGTCTTGCATAATTTCCGGAGGCACCGATACGGACCAACGCATCGAGAAATGATCAACTCCGTCCGGCAATACAGTTACGTACCAGAGCAAGTCGGGTTGAATCTGCATCGTCTGGGTTGGAAACACCGCGGCCAGTACCGTTGTTGCACGCCATTGGTTCTGCAGCGAAGTGTTGTTCGGATGAGCGACTGAATCCGCGGGATTAGCACGATAAACCTCGGTCTCATCACCAACGATCAGGTGGTACGTGTACTGGCTTCCGCCATCGAACATTTCAGTCTCGCTTTCAAAGCTGCCATAAGCACCGAAGGTCTTCTTGTGCACCTTGAAAACATGATAAGCATCCAGGTAATTTTCAACAAAACACTTCCAGTTTGCTGGCCATCGTTCCTCATAGGTAAACGCATGCACGTAATCTTGCAGTTGATAGTCGCGAACAATGTGTTCAAATTCAGACAGAAGAATGGATACTGGCGCCGCATCGGCATTGAGCGTGATATAGATAAACCCCTGCCATACTTCGCTGCGCACCTCAGGCAATTGTTGCGAGGCCTGATCAAAATCAGGCGAATGCTCCATATGCACTGTATTACTTAAGCGGCCATCCAGCCGGTACACCCACGCGTGATAAGGACAAACAATGGACTTAATATTGCCACTGCATTGCAGCAATTGCGCACAGCGATGAAGGCAAATATTTGACAATGCCTTAACACCACCATCCGTCTGCCGAACAACAATAATTGACTGTTCTTCCAAACTGGTGACAAGGTAGTCTCCGCCCTCAGGGATTTCCTGTGTTCGACCTGCGCACACCCATTCCCTGGAAAATATCTTCTCTCGCTCCACAGCGTATAAATCGGTCGAGCTGTAAATACCGGGCGGCGCTGTCAGAGCAGCGGAAAAATCTTGCGCTGCGAATTGTGTTAGTTGCTCTCGTAAATCAGTCATCGTTCAGTGCTTGCTCGAAAACAGTTTCACCATCAATTAACGTCATCAGCACCTGGGCCTCACTAATCAACGCTGGGTCAATTTCAAACAGGTTTTGATCCAATACAACCAGGTCAGCGCGCTTCCCTACCTCAATGCTGCCACTGATATCATCCTGATGCATGGACCAGGCGGCAACGGACGTATAAGCACGCAGCATGGTATCCAAATCAACGCGCTCATTCTTGTTCAAAACCTGACTGTGTCTTGGATTATCCGTTGAATTACTGCCATTGTTGATTGCATCACTTCGCAACATTGCTGTTTCTATAGCCTCTAATGGGTTCATGGACGATACATTCCAGTCACTCCCGCCAACGATTGCGGCACCTGTCTTTTTGATACTGGCAATCGGATACATGCGATCTACACGCTGCTGACCAAGCACCG
Organism: Pseudomonadota bacterium; assembly: GCA_039111475.1. GTDB lineage: Bacteria > Pseudomonadota > Gammaproteobacteria > Pseudomonadales > JAUIET01 > JAUIET01. The sequence goes on from JBCCIP010000068.1 coordinate 4,100, forward strand.
GCAAATTCAGTTCCGTGATGTATTCGTCAGGATAGGCCCATAGGGCCTGAAAATTAGCGACAACATCCAATTGTGCAAAACGCGGTAAATCGTCAGGGTGTATCAGTTGTAAGTGGGAAATGTGGTGGCGAAGGTCAGTGCTGCCATTATCCGCCTTGGCGTTTTCGATGGCATCCAGAGTCGCGCGCACGGCGCCGTCGCCTATAGCATGCGTAAACACCTGTACACCCTGCCCGTCAAGCTCAGTAATTATCCGCCTAAGTTCGTCTGCGGGAAACGTAAGATTACCCTTGGAGCCATTCTTACCCACATAGGGGTCAACCAACGCGGCAGTTTCGCCTTCCAGCACACCGTCTGCAAATATTTTCACGGTACGAAGACGAAATCGCTCAGACTCAAACTCAGACCGTTTTGCCAAAGTTTCTTCATACGCCTCGCCTTTGTCGGCAATGAACATATCACCGTAGCCATAAGACATCGCTCCATTGAGCCGAATCGTTAACAAGCCCTCATCGGCCAGCTGCTTTACAGTGTCAATGTGAGTTGCACCGTTCCACGGATCTTTTGAACGAGCAACCCAGGCATCCAGTACAGACGTGATACCCACAGCATTCATGGCTTTTGCCGCGGTTAACAGCATAGTTCGAAATTTTTCATCGCTGGGTACTGGCTGCATTTTAGTCACCAGCGAAGTGGCTGACTCTCTCAAGGTGCCACTAGGCGAGTTATCAGGCTCGCGCTCTATGACACCATTCTCTGGCGTCATCGTATCTGCAGTGATATTCGCCGCTGCCAAGGCTGCAGAACTAAGCCATTTGGTATGCCCATCCGCACCATTGACCACAATAGGACGCTGCGAATCAATATTATCCAGCAGCTTGCGTGAAGGTCCGTCCTCACCAAACAACGACAAATCCAAACTATCAACAACTAACCACGGTTGATCCGATTCCTCCGCACAACCCCGAATAATATCCAGCGTTTGTTGAATAGTCGCCGCTTCTGCAAGCGAACAACCTGTCAACATCTGCCCACCCATCATCGAGTGAATGTGGGCGTCATGAAAACCAGGCAGCAACATTTTGCCGTGCAGATCCACAACGTTGGTATTTGGCCCGATCAAAGACACAATGTCTTTATTACTGCCCACCGCCGCGATTTCAACGCCACGAATAGCAACTGCTTCCGCCCACGGCTGCGCTTCCACCATGGTGTACACCGCGCCATTGCGAAAAATCGTATCGGCATGATTCGACAGCGTTTGGTTTGCGCACGCGGATGCGACAAGCAACAGGCCAACAGCCAATAGACCTTTCATAGCCAATTCTCCCTTATTCGAATTGTGAAGCAAAAACACTGCGAAGATAATTCAAACAGATTTCATTCGCCTTGGCACGTGTCATCTGCTTTGGGGTCAGTAATAAGTCCAGCCACAAACCATCCACCAGCGCGGTTAGTGTGCTGGACAACAAGGCGGCATTCAGTGATTTACCGGAGCGCCCATCCTTATCAATGAGTTTTTGAAAGAGTGCGGCGAGCGAATCCTCGGTGCGTTGATCGTTTTTGGCACAGATTTTCTGGTAAATAGGTCGGGACTTCGCTTCCCCCCAGAAAGCGAACCATACGGCCAGTTTTTCTTTGCGTACAATGCTGGCGCTGAATTCGAACTCCAATAGCGCTTTGATTGTTGCAGCCGCGTTACCTGTATCTGCGCTGATAATGTCATTCCAACCGCAAAGATACTCGTCAGTTACGTGGCGTAAAGTTTCCACAAGGAGCTTTTCCTTGCTTTCAAAATGCAGATTCACGATACCCATGGACAGCCCGGCTTCATTGGTGATGTGAGCCATGGTGGTTGACGATAAGCCTTGCGCGGCAATGCACTTGATAGTCGCCTGAATCAGCTGCTCGCGGCGATCTTCGGCGGGCATGGCACGTCTTTTTGTTTTTGGCTCACTCATATGCTAGTTATTGTTCGCTTGCCCATTCGAGAACCGTCTCGCCAGCAGTCGGTAGTTTTTGGTTAGAACGGTTTTGGGCCGAATAGCCCTTCTCTCGACACGCCGGACCCAAAGCACTCGCGCTGCCAGCTTTAAACCCATCCATGGGGGCTTGTGTTCGACATCCATGTCTCACACAGTCGAGAGAAGGGCTATTCGACCCAAAGCCTTCGCTAAGGCTGCAGACAATGTGGTTGTTAATGCATTGCGAGTTCATATTGGCAGGTTACCCAATTAGCACTAAATATGCTAGATATGAATGAATACTCATTCAGTAGACTTTTTGCATTGAAGATGGCATCCTTGCCGAAATACGGCACTGAAGCATTGGCCAGAAGGGGCCCGTCCGGAACTGTTGAGAAGAAGGACCTTTTCAACACCAACAGTAGGTCCTTTAGGGAAGCCCCCATGGATGGGTTCTCGGCGTGTCCCTGACGGGCTCCTTCTGGCCAATGCTGGTCTAGTGTATGGCACCACCCAACAGTAAAAAACCGGAGTACAAAAGTTGAAAAAATACGATGCCATCGTCATCGGCGCAGGCCACAACGGCTTGTGCAATGCGGCGTATCTGGCGAAATCCGGACTGGAAGTACTGGTTCTGGAGAAGAACTCATACATAGGTGGAGCGACTGTTAGCCGGGAATTGCATACCGACTGGAAGTATTCGAATTGCTCCTATGTGTGCAGCCTACTTCGCCCTGAAATCACCAGAGACCTTGAGCTGCCCCGCCACGGGCTCCAGGTTCAGCCATATGGCGGCGGCGTTACGTTCTGCAAGAATGGCGACTATTTTGGAAACTACGACGACCACGAGCGCCAGCAACGCGAGATAGCCAGGCATTCCAAGCGCGACGCGAACGCATACGATCGCTACGCCGCAGACGTAATGAAGCAAACCCGCTTAATTCGCCCGTTCCTGATGCGCACACCGCCCGACCCCACCTCGCTAAGGCCAAAAGACCTTAAAGAGCTGATGCATCTTGCCAAAGCCTTTGGTGAAATGGGTGAAGAAGGTTTGGCAGATACTTTGCGTTTCTGGACAATGAGCATAGGCGATTTTCTGGATGAGTACTTTGAAACGGATGTACTAAAAGCACATCTTGCCGGCAGCGGCATTATTGGTACTGCTTTGGGTGTGTATTCACCCGGCAGCGCCTATGTTTTGCTTCATCACTACATGGGTGACGTTGATGGCACAGTCGGCGCATGGGGATTTGCGCGCGGCGGTATGGGCGCGGTTTCTGCAGCACTGGCTTCCTCGTTCCAATCATTTGGCGGCGAAATAAAGTGTGACGCCGAAGTTGGCCAGATTATTGTGAAGAATGGCAAAACCACTGGTGTAGCGCTTGCCAATGGCGATGAATATCGCGCTGATATCGTGGTATCCAACCTGGACCCAAAGCGGACCTTCCTTAACATAATGGCTGAGAGCGATTTGCCCAGAGATGTTGTGCGCAAAGCGAAAAACTTCAAGATTCGCGGCTCATCCGGCAAACTCAATATTGCCCTGGATGGCATGCCAACGTTTGAAGGCATAGAGAACGGCAGCATCTTGTTAAAAGGCGACATGCATTTCAGCGATTCGCTGGAGCGAATGGAACGCGCTTACGACGATTGGAAAGATGAAACCTGGTCCAAAGACCCTTATCTGGACATGCTGATACCCAGCCAGATAGACCCAACGATGGCGCCACCTGGTAAACATATGATGACTGTGTTTGTGCAATACGCGCCCCCCTATATAGATGGACGCGAGTGGACGGATGAGGAGCGTGATCAGTTTGGCGAGACCGTTATTCAGCAGATTGCCAATCACAGCCCTGATTTCAGAGACCTCATCGTGCACTGCGAAGTACGTACGCCACGTGAATTGGAAAACGAAGTGGGTTTAACCGAGGGCAATATATTTATGGGCGAACTCACCTTCGACCAACTCTTATTTAACCGGCCTTTTCCAGGTTACGCGCAATATCGTGGCCCGGTAAAAGGCATGTATATGTGCAGTTCTGGTACACATCCCGGCGGAGGTGTTATGGCAGCACCCGGTGCAAATGCTGCGCGGGAAATTCTGCACGATTTACGCAGGCCCAACATCGTACCGGGAGCTTACGCTGATGACTGATCAAGCAAACGTGGACGCGATTATTATCGGTGCCGGGCACAATGGTTTGATCTGTGCAAATTATCTCGCCAAAGCTGGCAAGAGTGTTCTCGTTTTAGAAGCTAAGGAAACAGTTGGCGGTGCCGCCTGTACACGCGAGTTTGCACCCGGTTTCAAAGTATCTGCGGGCGCTCAGTGGTTGTATCAACTGAACCCAAATGTAGTCAGCGACTTGAAATTGCTGGCGCATGGACTGGAATATGCGGCGCAAGATCTGGAAAGTATTGCACTAAACCCTAATGGCAAGCAGCACATCATTATTCACGGAAGCCACGCTGGCGGTGGCGACTTAAGTGAACACGACGCTCATCAATTCGCAGCACTTCAAGGCCAGTTGCTACGATTTGTAAACGTACTGGACAGAGTATTTAACCGCCGTCCGCCAAAATTAATTGAAAGTGATTGGCATGACAAGCTAACCCTTGCTCGCTTAGGCCTTGATATGAAGATGCTAGGCAAAGAAGACATGAGCGAAATGCTTAGAGTCGGCCTGATTAACATCTACGATCTTCTGGACGAATACATAGATAATCCTTTACTGAAAGGTGCACTCAGTGTAGACGCGGTGCTTGGCTCACACATGGGCCCAAGATCGCCAAACACTGTGTTTACCTATTTGTATCGCTTACTAGGCCAGCATTACCGCTTTAATGGGCCCGCTCTACTCAAAGGTGGAATGGGGCAACTGGCCGATGCGTTGCTGAGTTCCGCTCAACACGCTGGTGTTGAAGTCCGCACTAATTGCGCCGTAAAAAAAGTCAATCTGAACGCGGATTCTGCGCAGAGTGTCACGCTTTGCAACGGCGAGACTATTTCAGCTAAGAGCATTGTATCCAACGCTGACCCAAAGACCACGTTTACCAAACTCGTTGGCCTTAGACACATCGAAGGCGGGTTTTCCCGGCGAGTGCAAGTGATGCGCATGAACGGCAATGCCGCCAAACTGCACCTGGCGCTGGATGGTTTGCCTGGTTTTTCCGGTCTTAGCGAACATCAGACGGGTGCTCGCTTGCTGATCGCTCCCGATATGAAATACGTAGAGCGTGCATTCAATCATGCAAAATACGGAGAATTATCGTCCGCTCCGGCAATCGATATCTCAATTCCGACTGCACACGACAGCAGTCTCGCAGCAATCGGCCAGCATGTATTGTGTGCCACTGTGCAGTATGCGCCTTATGACCTCAAGGGTGGCTGGAATGACGAGCAAACAAAACAAGCGCAAAACCTGGCGATCGATACCATCGCCCAATACGCGCCCCGTATTAAGGAGCAGATTGTGAGTGCCGAGTATTTGAGTCCTGTTGACCTGGAGCAGGAATTTAATACCTATGGCGGGCATTGGCACCACGGTGAGATCAGCCTTGATCAGGTGTTAATGATGCGCCCAACGCCTGGGTGCACCCAGTATCGAACGCCGGTTGATAACTTGTACCTCTGCGGCGCTGGCGCGCATCCAGGTGGTGGCTTAATGGGGCTGGCAGGCAAGAACGCGGCTGAAGAAATTTTGCGGGGTTAAGAGCCCTCAGCGTAAACAGCGGCCTTCAGCTCAGGAGTAAAAAACAGATGATCAACAATGTAAGCACCCTACCTCAGCACAACAAGCAGATGATGCTGCACACGCCATTTCACAGCCGCGTTGTTGAGGCCTGTGAAATCAACGAATGGTCAGCTTGGCAAGGCTATACCACGCCGGGTAGCTATACCAATGTAGAATTCGAGTACTTCGCGATTCGCAGTAACACTGGCGTGTTCGACCTCACGCCGATGACCAAGTATCGGGTTACCGGGGCTGATGCCGAAGCGTATCTTGATCGATTGTTGACGCGAAACATCGCGAAACTGGGTGTCAACCGCGTTGCCTACATCGTGATGTGCAACGATGCTGGCGATGTGATTGATGATGGCACCCTGTTTCGGATTGCCGACAACGACTTCCGTTTGTGCACACAAGAACGAGTGCTGGACTGGATGATGTGGTCAGCCGCCGGCTTTGACGTCAACATAGTGGATGAAACGGCTGACGTTGCCGCGCTCGCCATACAAGGCCCCACGTCCTGCCGGGTGTTACGCAATATGGGGTTTGCAGGCCTGGAAAATCTGAAGCCGTTCGGAATGCAGAACGTTGAATTCAACGGCGCCAGCGTCATGATCTCCAGAACCGGTTATACGGGTGATCTCGGTTATGAGGCCTGGATGGCACCCGAACAGGCCGAGAGTTTTTGGGATGCGTTGTTTGAAGCGGGAAAGCTGCGCGGTATTCGGGCGTTTGGTTCACAGGCCCTGGACATCGCACGAATTGAAGCAGGCTACCTCGCGGCGGGTGTTGATTTCGTACCCGCAGAGCAGATTGTTCGCAACGGCCGTGGGCGCTCGCCGCTGGAACTGGGCCTTGGCTGGCTGGTAGATTTCAATAAACCGCTATTTTCGGGCCGTAAAGCGCTGCTAAAGCAAAAGGAATACGGCCCTAGATACCGGTTCGTAAAACTGAGCGTGGAAGGCAATAAACCGGCTGATCATTCGTTTATTTACTGTCGAGGTAAAGAGGTTGGCACCGTAACATCGGCTGGATGGTGCCCAACTGCGAAAACCAATATCGCATTGGCGTCCCTGGAAATGCCCTTTGGACGGCCTGGCGACGAGCTAGAAGCTGAAATTTACTATATGCGGGAATTACATTGGACCAGACTGATGGCGAAGTGCACCGTCATTAGCAAACCAGTGTGGGACCCAGCACGGCGCCTGCAAACGCCCGCACCGGACGCATAGCCTGACGCCGAATCTCTCATGCAACTCATTGAGTCCAACATCGAAGGCCTGGAAAGGCTGGCGAGTATGGTAGAAGCCCAGAAGGCCAAACCAGGCTACGCTATGCGTACCTGGTTCTATCAATCTCCGTTGGTGTACGAGACCGAGTTGCAGGCCATTTTGTTTAAAAGCTGGTTGTGCGCCGGTCACATCAGTCAGATACCGGACGCGGGTGATTACTTTCTTTTTGACCTGGACCAGGAGTCAATCATTGTCTGTCGTGATGAAGAAGGCCAGATACACGCACTATTCAATAACTGCAGGCACCGTGGCTCACGTGTTTGCGAGCATGCACACGGTAAGAGAAAAACCTTTGTATGCCCTTACCACGGCTGGGTGTATGAACTGAATGGCGCGTTGAAGTCAGCGCGGCAGATGGATGTAGTCGAAGGTTTCGTTCAGGCGGACCATGGTCTTGGCCGGGCACAAGTCAATGTGTGTCACGGTTTCATCCTGATCAACTGTGATCACGAGGCTGCACCGATAGCGAGCGAAGTAGAGAGCATCTCCGGTCCTCTGTCGGCACACGAACCTGAGCAGTGGAAAATCGCCCATGAGCAGACCTATACGGTAGACGCTAACTGGAAACTGGCACTGGAGAACTATCTGGAGTGCTACCACTGCGCCACAGCTCACAGAGCGTACGCAAAGCTTCATACAATCAGTGATTTAGAAGACAATATTAAACAAGAAACTGATGAAATGTTGGCGCGTTGCGAAGATATTACGGGCGTAGCGGGCATTGGTGAGGTGGTTTATCAAGTATACCAACACGCAGATTCAGCCGGCGGTGGTGTTGAATGCAGCCGTTATGCGCTGTATCCCGGCCATCAAACGGGTAGCGAAGACGGTCAAGCTGTTGCTCCTTTGCTCGGAAAATTACAGGGCTACGACGGTGGTTTGGCTGATTTTCAGTTCGGCCCGCTCACATTCATGATCGTCTACCCAGACCACGGCGTAATGTATCGGTTTCTGCCACGTGATGTTTCGCGCACAGACATGCTGATCACGTGGTTTGTTCGAGGTGATGCCGAAGAAGCCAGCGACTACGACAAACAAAAACTAACCTGGTTATGGCACCGCACAACGCTTGAGGATGAGTACATTATCCGCCGCAACGCCGAGGGAGTGAACTCCCGATATTATCAACCCGGCCCCTATCACACAGAATACGAATACGCCTGCCTGGACTTTGTTCAGTGGTACCTGGCACGGCTAACCGAAGCAAGCCAACAGGAGCAACACCATGGCTAAACAAGCGATATCAACCAGCGAATTACAGGCTATGGACAATAAGTTCATCCATCCCTGGGAGACCATGGATGCGGTAGGCACGGCGAAACGCACAGTCGTCGAGCGCAGCGAAGGAATTTATATATACGATTCCGATGGCAACAAACTGATCGATGGGCCGGCTGGTATGTGGTGCGTGAATATAGGCCACCGGCGCCAGGAAATGGCGGATGCCATCTCCCAGCAAGTCATGCAATTAGGCTACGCAACGCCTTGGGACATGACCAATGGGGTAGCGCCCAAGCTCGCAATGGAGCTTGCCAAGCGTTCGCCTGGCGATCTGAACCATGTGTTTTTCACCACGGGTGGTTCTACAGCCGTGGACTCGGCGCTGCGGTTCGTTCAGTACTACAACAACTACCGAGGCAAACCAGAGAAGAAAATCATTCTCGCGCAGGAAATGGGCTACCACGGCTCCACGTTTCTCGGCGGTTCGGTGTCTGGCAAGCCTAAAGACAAGAACTTCCTCGATTTCGTTCCCGGGATGGTCCATCACCTGCCTTGCCCGCAACCGTATTTTCGAAAAGCAGAGCAATCTGTAGGCGATTTTCTGGAAGAGAAAATAGCTAACCTGGAAAACACAATTGCGCAACTGGGCGCCGACAAGATTGGCGTGATGATCGCTGAACCGGTGCTGGCCTCAGGTGGTGTGATCGTGCCGCCGCAAGACTACTACCGCCGCTGTAAAGCCATCTGCGAAGCAAACGATATTCTGTTCATTGCTGACGAAGTTGTCACTGCGTTTGGCCGGCTGGGGCATTGGTTTGCTTCAGAAGACGAATTTGGTTTTGTGCCAGATATGATCACCACCGCAAAAGGTCTGACCAGTGCGTATGTGCCCATGGGCGCGCTGCTTATATCAGACCGCCTAATCTCAGAATTTACTGAGAACGAAGCCACTGGCGCCTATTTTGCCAATGGCTTCACTTACTCGGGTCACCCAGTTGCTGCAGCTGCTGCACTAAAGAATATCGAGATTATTGAAAAAGAGGGCTTACTTGAGAAAGTACGTAACGATACAGGCCCTTATTTCCAAAAGCGCCTGCGTGAACTGGAAGATATTGCCATGGTCACGGAAGTTCGAGGTCGCGGACTAATGGGTGCTGTTGACTGCATTAATGCCGAGGGCCAGGATGCTGCCGGGCGCGAAGTAGCTTACGAGATTGGCGCCCGAATTGATGCGCACTGCCAAGCACTTGGCTTAATCGTTAGGCCGCTAATTTCCATGTGCGTTATGTCACCGCCACTAACGATTGAGCGTCAGCAGATCGACGACATGATAGAGATTTTACGAAAAGGCATCGAACTTGCCCAGGCTGACATCATAGCGGAGGGCTTGTGGCAGCCGGAATAATCCGGTCAACAGGCGGAAGGGGCATTCTATGAATAGCGCACAACACCCGGTAACAGAACTTGCTGATTCGAAAGCACACGGCGAGGCACTGCAACCTCATGCATACAACATGCCGGAACTTTTAGGCCAGGAAATTGAAGAGTTTTTTCTAAAGAACTGGCAGTTCGCTGGCCATGCCAATGATATACCGAATTCAGGAGACTACCTGAACTTCGAGATGAGCAACAATAGCGTCATTGTTGTTCGCGGTGAAGACCAGCGGGTTCGAGCCTTCGAAAACGTGTGCAGACATCGCGCATCGCGATTGCTAGAAGGCGAGTCAGGCCACTGCAACAAAGTGATTCAATGCCCATACCACGGCTGGGCATACAATTTAGATGGCGGATTACGCGGCGTTCCTTCCATGGACAGTTTTCCGCCATTAGACAAACCCAGCATGGGCCTGCGAGAAGTGGGTCTGGAAAATTTGCATGGCTTGCTGTTCGTTAAAATTATTGAATCACCTGGTTTGGGCGTGGGCGAGTCATTTGGGGATAGCATCGATTACGTTCGCGCCTACGACCTGGAAAATTATCATCGTGTGGCTGATCCCATAGACCAGATATGGAATGCCAACTGGAAAGTTGCCTGGGATAACTATCAGGAGAATTATCATATTCCAGTTGGACACCCTGGTCTGAACAGAATGCTGGATGCGGCTGAAGACGAGCGTAGCTTTAGCAGCGGTGTGAGTTATAGCTTATTTCCTTTAAGCAAGGAACGCTCACCGAACCCATTAGAAGCTCGATATCAAGAATTGGCGCATGTGGCAGAACATCGAGTTCCGGAAAAATTTCGCGGCCACTGGTTTCAGGTGGGCTACCCCAATAATCTGGGTATGGACTTTTATCCTGAGATGCTGGACTTGTTTCAGGTCATTCCACTGGCGGTGGACAAAACCCTGATTCGTGCCTCGTTCTACGGACCCATAGACTGCAGTCCGGAAGAGCTTGAATTGCGAAAAATCAATATCGAAATTAATACACTGGTTAATGATGAAGACAAGACCTTATGCGAGCGAGTGCAGAAAGGGCTGCAACAGCAAAACTATACGCCAGGTCCGTTGTCATTGAATGAAAGTGCCGTTGCTTTTTTTCATGACAGCATACGAGCGAAAATTCCTGGCGCCAGAGCAATAGAGCCCTAAGCCATTTTCACCGGTTTGCGTTATTATCAGGTACCTGCCTACGCAGCATGACCATCAAACAGCAAAGCGGAACCAAACGATGGATATAGGCGTTTCACTCAAAGAACTTGAACCTGTGGATACTGAAGCTCTGCGCGAGGCTGTGTTGTCACTGACACCAGAATCTTGGCTGGACCAAAAGTATCGCCAGCAAGCCTATGACGTTCATCGCTACACTGAGTCTGTAGTGCTGATATTCACCGATGGCGAAGGCTGGCCCAATATAGAGGTACGAAAGGAATCAGGCTGGGATCTTCTCGCTGAGCAAGCGGTGCCCGTTATGCATGAGATTATCAGGCGTCATTATCCGCCAGGCGGCACCATCGTACGTGCAATGGCCGCGAAGCTTATGGCCGGAGGTATGATAAAGCCACATACCGACAAACACCCATCTTTCCACTATGGGCATAGAATCCATATACCGATTACAACGAATCCAAGAGTTCGCTTCATGATTGATGGCCGCCCCTATAGGCTCGAAGTTGGGAAAAACTATGAGATCAACAATCAGCATAAGCACAGCGTGACCAATAAAGGTGAGGAAGACCGTATTACGTTCATCTTCGATTACGTGCCGCCTGACCTAGTAGCCCGATAATGGCGTTTAATTACCGCAAATGACCGCCAATCGAGGCCGGTATTTGTGCCTCTTTTCAATGACTTAAATGCAAGAAATTAATCTTGGCAGTATGCACCACAAAGCTATATCATAGCTTGCGGAAACATAGGCACAGCATGCCTAGACGTAGATTTGTTTGCGCCTCATGACGGACCATGCAGCACGCATTAACTCAGCAACACACGAAGAGGTTTAATCCCAATGACAGACGCTGATAACAAGAATTCCACCAACGCAACCTTGGGTAAAAAGGTATTGGCCGGCTCCGTAGCTTCCGGTGTGGCCCTTACCGGTGGCGCGACAGGTGCAATCGCTCAAGAGAAGAAATTCGCGCTTGAAGAGGTGATCGTTACCGCCCGTCAACGATCTGAGAGCTCTCAAGATGTACCTATGCATATCCAGGCCCTGTCTGGCGATCAGATGGAAAAGCAGGGGCTGGTCACATTGGAAGATTTTAGTCGGTTTGTACCGAGTGTTAGTGTAACCAGCACTACACCAGGCCAGAACACTATTACCTTCCGAGGCGTCAGTGACGGCGGCGGCTTCCTGGTTGACCCAACTGCAGCTATATACTTGGACGAACAACCTCTCACACTGACATCACAGGCGCCGGATATCTACCCTGCCGATATTGCTCGGGTAGAAGCACTCGCTGGCCCGCAATCTACTTTGTACGGCGCCAGCTCACAGTCAGGTACGATTCGTATTATTACCAATAAGCCCGATACGTCTGAATTTCACGGCCACCTCGGACTTGGTTTTGATCAAGTTAAGGATGGCGATATAGGTTACGATCTGAATGCCACAGTTAACATCCCGCTGGTAGAAGATAAAGTAGCGATCAGACTGACCGGGTTCTCTGCAACCGACGGCGGGTTTATTGATAACGTATTGGGTACCACGGTGGTTGACCCAACCTCCGGCCTGGGCGGTCAATTGACTAACGCCAATCAGGTTGAGGATGATTTTAATAGCGTAGACTGGTTAGGCGCGCGAGCGGCTATTAAATGGGAGATAAACGATAACTGGGCGGCAACGTTAAGCACCAATTATCAGAAAATTGAGGCCGACGGCTGGAATGACCACGATCCAACAGTCGGCGATTTGCAAACTATTAAGTTCATCGAAGAGACTCGTGATGACGAATGGTTTCAAGTTAGCTTGGTCCTTGAGGCAGATCTGGGATTCGCCCAACTCGTCTCCGCATCTTCCTACTTTGATAGAGAGGTGTTTTATCAAACGGATACGCAAGCCTATGCGGCGTACTTCCATTACACGCTTGGGATTTATGCCGGATACGCCACTTATAATTTTGGATTAGACCCAATTGGCGGACAAACAAACGATCAGAAAAACGACCGGTTCACGCAGGAAATACGTCTTAGTTCTTCATCAGAAAGGCTGCAGTGGACGGCGGGTTTGTTCTATCAAGAAGCCGATGAACGCTGGGATTTTATCTCCTTCCTGGACGGGTACAGAGATTCGCCGGCGTTTGCCGCATGGTCATATTACTATCCAGGCATAGCTCCAACCGATGGCTGGTGGCTTTCCGTACAGGAAACAACACGCACCGATATGGCCGTGTTTGGTGAGCTAGACTGGTCAATTACCGACAAGATTGACCTGTTGTTAGGTGGCCGCTGGTACGATGTTGAAGTGGAGAGAGATTATTTTGTTTCCAGGCCCACTACGCGGCTGGAACAAGAATTGCAAGCGGGTGGTACCGACGATGGTTTTGTTCCGAAAGTAGGTCTTCAATATAACGTAAACGATGATGTCATGCTGTATGCACTTTATTCTGAAGGCTATCGCGTGGGAGGAGTTAACCGTGGACGTGGAGACCCAACGCTACCGGTAATTTATGAATCCGATACGCTGGAAAATAAAGAAATTGGTATCAAATCGACTTGGATGGACGGTCGATTGCAGCTAAACGCAACCCTATACCAGATGGACTGGAAAGACGTTCAGCTAGAAGCGACGGACCCCAGCTTCGAAGTGGGCGAACCATTCCAGGTTGTTATTGCTAACTTGGGGGATGCACAGGTCGAGGGTCTGGACTTTGACTTGAACTTTGCGGCCACTGAGAACATATTGTTCAGCTTCAATATCACGGAAATTTTTGATGCGGAAGTAATGGCACCAGAGTTTTTTCCTGACGATCGATTTGACGGTGGCCAAGCAACATTGGGGCTGGACCCCGTCGCCAGACTGCCACTGTTCGCCGATAGATCTTGGTCTGCATCGATCGAATACACCGATGAAATTGGCTGGTTTGGTGGCGGTGAATACTACATTCGTCTGCAGCACAACGATGAAGATGCTTCGCTTAATCAGCTTAGCAATTCAGCGAATTCACCTAGGGGGTTCCAGGGAGATTATAGCGTTACCGATGTTAAATTTGGTTTTGAGACCGACGTCTGGACGGCGCAGCTGTTTGTGAATAATCTTTCTGATGACCGTGGGGTTACATTCAACGACAGCTCTGACTTTGATCCGTTCTTTGGAAGAAGCAGTCAAAACATCGTTAGACCCAGAACCATTGGCGCCAAGTTCAATTACAAGTTCTAATTACAAGTTCTAACAGCGACAATAAGAAAAAGGCACAGCTTGCTGTGTCTTTTTTTTGCCTGCGATTTATGCTCGAAGCACAGTGCTTGGCTTAGGAATAAGGCCAAACTTCAAGCCCATGAATCGCATTGCGAACATCCATACTGATATTCACCGCCGCAATTCGTTCCTGATTTTGTAGGTCGTATAGGCTGATGGTTGATGGCGAAGACCCCGCTGCAATCAGAGATTCGTTGATTACACACAGTCCACGGCCAAACCCCTGACGTGCAACGCGCGAATCATCAACGCCCTTGAAATTCAGCTCGCTGTCCTTGTACCTGGGTACGCCAAATGCACACTGCTCGCCATTGCGCGCAACAAAACGCACAGCATCGCTTTGAGTATCATTAAATAATAAACCATCTTTAAACGGCCTTGCATTGTGAGCACCGGGAGGGAGATTGGACATTTCGGACACATTCATCTGCCCGTCAACTTTCAATACCGCTTTGGTATTCAGCCCGGAAAAAAAAATTCCTCGCTGATTCACATGCACCATGTTTATATGGTAATTGTTGGAAGGCGGTGGCCCTCCTGCGCTTAGTGGGTCAAACTGCTGCCCCACCCATTTTCTACCGTCGCGCGATATGTACAGCCCCCAGGAGAACTGTTTGGTGGTCAAGTCAAACACGAGCAAACTGTCATAGCCCGTAGACGTTAAAAACAAAAAATTGTCTTTTCGGCAGATTTCGTGGCAATGTTTTAGGTATCGATTGCGATAAGACGCCTGAATATCAAAGGCAGGGTCATAGCAATACAGCTCGTCACTTGCTGCGATGTAAACGTCTTGTTCGCTGAACTCAATACCGCGCAGGCCCCTGTCCCACCCGCGGCCGGTGAAATCAATATTGCTGCTGTTCCAATCGATACGCTGCACCACCTCTGGCACCGAAAAATCGACGGTGTATACGCCGCCATGACTCTGGCCTTTTTCACTGCCGCGCACTACCGATGTCGCAACTAATTTGGGCAAAGTGTTCACAGCCAATACCTATGCGGTTATGTGATCGGGAAGAATGGGTTGCAAAATGTCTATTAGCGGTTGCAACTGCTTTTCAAAGCGCTTCCAGCTATTTACCGACCCTGAGTAGATGGGCTGGCGGACTTGCTCGGAGCTCGCCGTGCGTACTGCGCGATCCGTCTCGTGAAAATTCAAGCACGCCTGTTCGAAAGGTAAATCGCAATACTCCAGCAATCGGCTGACCTGTCCCTCCAAGTCATTCACGACGTCCTCGTACTGCATACGAAGCACGCGGCCTGGCAACACATCGTTCCAATGCGACATCATTTTCTCGTATTCCAGATAAAATTCACCCAGCTCAAATAAGTCGTAAGTAAATGTTTGGCCTTTCGCAAAATGCTGTTTGAAACAGCCAAGGCAGCTGTCTAGCGGGTGGCGACGGGCGTCAATAATTTTGGCATTGGGCAGTATCAACTGAATGAGACCAATGTGAGGGAAGTTGTTCGGCATCTTATCAGTAAAAAATGTGCCGCCAGCCCGATGGCGTTGGGTTTGCTGTATATACTGTTCGCCCAGCGAAGCGAGCGCCTCAGCACTCAATGCCTCAATGGCACCAGGGTAGTTTGTTCCTCGTTCTGGATTGGTCAATGATTGAGAGACCAGGCTAAGATCAGGTAACTCGCTGGTACCGTCTACCAGGCTGTGGCTTGCGAGAATTTGCTCCAGCAGCGTTGAACCCGACCGAGGCAAGCCGAGAATAAATATTGGCGCTGGATCCTGATAGCCCGCATTTTTGCTTGCTGCGCTTTCAAACAACTCAGGTGTGAATACCTGGCGAATACGATCGTGCACAATTTCTGTTTGCACCGGATCATAAGCCACACTCTCTCTATGCGTTCGATTGGCCAATTCATAATAAGGAAACGCACGCTCATGGTCGCCAAGATCCTCATAGGCTTTTCCAAGGCTAAACGCAAAATGGACAACTGATTCTTTGCTAAGTTTCTCATTCTCCAGCCGGTGAGCCATGTCAATTATCTCTTCCTCGCTAAAGCGAAACGTCTTAAGATTCGACAAGCTGTAGTGAATTTCTCCAAAATTCGGCCGCAGATCTTTAGCGCGACGATAAGCGGCAATGCCCTCTTCCTGTCGCCCTATAGTTTTCAACACATGGCCTAAGCCCAGATGGGCACCTGACAACGATGGATTCAAGTCGATCGCTCGTCGATAAGAACGCTCCGCCAATTCAGGCTTAGCATCCATAGCCAACGCTGCGGCGTGAAAATAATGTGACACGGCATTTGCTGGATCAATATCGATCGCTGTTTCCAACGCCTCAACAGCCTCCGAATAGCGACTTTGTTCCTTAAGCGCTGTGCTCAGATCGTGCCAGGCCTCAACATATCGCGGAGCTAGCTGCACTATCTTTTTCAACAGCGCCTCAGCGTCGCTGAAACAGCCGGCCTGAATAGCAACGCGTGCCAGCAATGACGCGGCATTCACGTCTCGCGGATTCTCGCGAATCAATTCTTGTGCAATTTTTTCCGCCTCTCGATACCGACCTTGCAAAAACAACTCAGCGGCCTCTGCGAACTGCCCTTTTTGCGGCGATAGTTCGGTTGATTTATTGAATGCTCGCTCCGCGTCATCAATGCGGCCCAAGGCCTTTAAGGCACCGCCTAATTTGAAATAGGCCTCAGCATTTTGAGTATCCAGATCAACCGACTTTTGCAAATAAGGCAACGCGTCTTCTGGCCGTTTCAGGTTTAGCAGCACAGTACCAAGGTCTTCTTGGGCGCGCGGAAACCCTGGCGCTATGGCAACGGCTCTGCGCAACCATGTTTCCGCTTCCTCTAGCTTACCCGCTCGCATAAGAATGGTACCCAACAGCGCAATAAAATTAACATCACTGGGCTCACGAGAGATTGCTTCTCTGCACAGGCCCTCAGCTTCCTCGTGTGCGTTTTCCTTCAGCAAATCCAGTGCCTTATTGAACAGAATGCGCGAATTGTCTGATCGGCTCAATGCTGACTCCAAGCGTTATCGGGGCAGCCATGATATTGAACAAAGCCTTTAATATCTATAGCTTTTATCGGACCTGGAGCGCTAAACTACTAGATCCTGTTGCCCCTCTTATCGAACGCCAGTGCCCGCTTTTACTTTCAAGGAACAAGACTCTCTCCACTACACCGCTGCTGCCATGGCGTATTCGCTACTGGGCTATAACACTGCTTGGCTTGCATTGTTTACACGGCAAAGGGAAGTGCCAAACTGGCTAGCGCTGAAATTTGGAAACCCGCATGCGCATCGGTCAAAGCCGGAAACCTATCTGCGTAATACCAACAGTAGTAATATGATAATGGGTGGTAACGCGGCGCCTTTACTCACAGCGTTCCAGGGAGCCTCTGAATGCTAGCGACTTACCGTAGTGCTGAAGATCTGATCGAAAAGAAGCAACCGGAGTTACCGGTGAACTGCTTAAGCCTTGCCATTCTCAAAGACCATGTCACCAGGTTCTGCCAGGGCTTTCCTGGCACCGTAGCATATGCAGTTAAAGCAAATCCTGCCCGCCCTTTATTGCATGGACTCAGCGATCTCGGAATTAATCATTTTGACGTCGCATCAGTCACCGAAATAGAGCTGCTTAGAAACATTCAGCCCGGTGCAACGTTGCTTTACGACAACCCTGTTAAGTCACGATTGGAAATTGAGCAGGCCTATTCTGATTTTGCAGTGCGCAGCTTCGCAATTGATGATCCAATAGAGCTTAAGAAAATTCACAGTGTGATTGGCACTGATGAAGATGTTGAAGTGTCAGTGCGATTTAATATCGGTGCGTCTACTGCTGTTTATGATCTTGGAAAAAAATTCGGCACCAACGATGCAGGCGCCACAGAATTATTGTCTATGGCCACGAACTTTGGCTACCGAACCGCGTTAACCTTCCACCCAGGTTCTCAGTGCACCAGCGCACAAGCCTACAACGAATACATCGAACGTGCCGCCACTATCGAAAAAGCATCAAGCGCTCGCGTTGAAATGCTCAACATCGGTGGGGGTTTCCCAACGGTGTATCCAAACAGTGGGGCGCCAAATCTTCAAGCTTTCTTTGTCGAAATCGAACGGCAGTTCGCACGCCACTTCTCCGGCCGAGAGATCGCTTTTGTGTGCGAACCCGGACGAGCATTAGTCGACCCCGCCATATCAATACTGACTCGCGTTAAGCACCGCCGCGATGAACCAATTATATTCCTCAACGATGGTATTTATGGCGGATTCATGGAGCAATTACTGTCTCGTGTAGAGCTTCCTACCAGAGTGTTTCGGGGCAACCAGGTACTGAAAGAAAAGACCATACCCTTCACCGTGTTTGGTCCGACCTGCGATTCACTGGATATATTCAGTTACGAGGTTCCATTGCCAGAAAGTACCGACGAAGGCGACTGGATAGAATTTGGCGAAATGGGTGGTTACGGCTCATCAACGGCGACCGTTTTCAATGGCTATGGTACCGGCGATTATGTGTATGTAGAGCAAGGATTTTCGCGCGATATCAGTGGTATCACCACGTGATCTGCGTGCTAGTCTCCATGAGCAATTACTAGTGACCGATTTCGTAGCGGCCATTCGAGACAAAGACTTCGCTCTATGCGCCGAACTTCCACTGACACCCGATAGCCATAGGGAAAAGCTCGTTAGCGATGCACAAGCATTGGCGAAGAGTGTTGATGCCATTTACGTTCCTGACAATCGCTTTGGTCGGGTACACATGTCGCCGTTGGCCGCTGCCGCGATTCTTAAGCAACATCGCATTGATGTAGTGATGGAGCTTAGCTGCCGGCATCGCAGCCGAGGTGCTTTGTTAAGTGACCTTCTGGGAGCTCGCGAACTGGGAGTGTCCAGCTTAATGTTGGTTCGCGGCAAAAGCACGCCCGAGGAAATCAAAACCGATCAGCAGTTTATGGTGGATACCGATGTTGTAGAGCTGCTGGGTGTTGCACAGAAAGTGTATCGTGATGAGTTCCGCGACAACGCCGATGATTTTGTGCTAGGCACTATGGCAAATATTCATGACCCTCGACCTAATCAAAATACGGAAACGCTAAATGGCAAGGTTGATGCAGGCGCACAGCTGTTTCAAACCCAGCTCTGTTTGAACATTGATTTGCTTACCCGATACATAAAGCATCTTCGACAAAACCGTATCAATCGCAGCGCCTATATTGTTGTTGGAACGTCTCCAATCCCATCGTACGATGTAGCCTGCGAGCTAAAGGAAAATCAAGGCCATCTCAGAATACCCGACTCCGTACTGCATAGACTAAAGCATGCAGCAGATCAACGCGCCGAAGGCATCGCAATTTGTGCGGAGTTCTTGAAGCAGGTAAAAGATATTCCTGGTGTTTCCGGAGCGCGTGTTTTCAGCCCAACTGATGTTGAAACAATACCCATGGCAATAGAGCAAGCAGGACTTACGCCACTATGAATGATACAGAAGAACTTCACTATGACGACGCCGTCATCCAGTTTCTGGAGCTAATGTGGGGCAAAGGTTACTTATCGCCTGGTGGTGCCGAAGAGGTAGGCCGCTTATTGAACGGAATTAATCTTAGTGGCAAAACCGTGCTCGATATAGGCTGCGGTTCGGGTGGCATCAGCATCGGTTTGATTCGTGATTTTGGTGCTAAGAAAGTGATTGGTTTGGATGTTGAGGAGCCTGTGTGTCGGTTCGCTAGAGATGCTGCGGCGAAAGCAGGCGTTTCCGATCAACTTGAGATTCGACAAATAGAACCTGGGTTCCCAATACCCATTGAATCAGGCAGTACAGACATAGTGTTCAGCAAAGATTCCATCGTGCACATAGAAGACAAGGAAGCATTAACTCAAGATGTCTTTCGCATACTTAAACCCGGCGGTTGGTTTGTGGCATCAGACTGGTTAATAAGCCACGACGGCGAGCCATCATCGGAAATGGCAGCCTACATAAAATCAGAAGATCTCGGGTTTGGTATGGCCTCCCCCAATCGGTATCAGAAATCACTCGAGGCGGCGGGTTTCATAAACATAACGCTGCGTAATCGTAACAAGTGGTACACGCCCGTTGCAGAAAAAGAGCTGGAGCGCTTACGCGGGCCTGAACGCCCTGCTTTCGATGCGACCACTGGGCCGGAAGATATAGATAGGCAAACCAGAACCTGGGCGGCAATGGTTGAGGTACTGAAAACGGGTGAGCATTGCCCGCATCATTTTCGAGGGCAGAAGCCTTTCTGAGGACAATTATCTTTTCGCTAATACACCGGTCACGGAGCCAGCTCAGTGCCAATATCTAGGTGCGGCGGCGTCTATATTATTTGAAACCGACAGAATTAAAACGACAGAACCTCCGGTTTATAGCCACCCCGAGACCTGAA
>JBCCIP010000069.1:0-23818 GCA_039111475.1 Pseudomonadota bacterium
CCCCGTGTTGTAAACAACTTCAGTACCTGCGTCATGTCTCTGGCACTTGCGCTTACTCCGCCAAATGCGCGGAACAAGGTGTGCCAGTACGGTAAGGCGGTTTGCAAGTCGCGGTCGTAACCGCTGACCAACTGAGATTGCAATTGCGGGCTCCAGGTAATGCTCGCATGCTGCATTTTCAAGCTATGAAGCACATCTCTGTGAAACCAATTGTCGAACGTTTCGCCGGTCCGTACCTCAATGACCCTGCTCACCAAGCCGGCGCCTGCATTGCTGTATTGACTATTGTGGCCGGGTCGCCACAACAAAGTGCGGTTTATTGGCTCCAGCGCTAACGCATCGTGCAAACTCAGCGACCGCGGATAGTCGAACTCCGTTCGCGACAAACGACCAAGCCCTGCACTGTGCTCCAGCAGCATTCTGGTGGTGACCGGTTTGTTCCGCCATTCGTTATACAAGGGCAATTTCGGGTCAATTTTTCGAACCGGTTCGTCCAAATCAAGCCGCCCTTGTTCACTGAGCTTGGCACTGCCCAGCGCCAGCAGCGTTTTAGTGATCGATCCTATTCGAAACACGCTGTCAGGATGCACGGGGCTTTTGCGAGCATCACTGTAATATCCGCTCGCACCAAGCGCGACGGTATCAGCGCCTTCAACCAGAGACCAACTGGCTGCACCGACACCGGTAAGCTGTTGAATCGCCTGTAAGTCAGGCACATAGTCGCTGCTGACAACACCCTGAGCAATGCCCTTGGATATAGACCTTTTGGCGCTTTGGCCGTCACTGAAAGTAATGCGATTTCCCTGAGCCAGCAATCCCATTGCCGCAAGCAGTTTGCGGTAGGAGGTAATGCTCGTAGCTTCTCTATAGGCAAGGTAATTGGTCTCAAACAAATCCACCTTATTCGCCGTATCCAGAGCACGCATGATATTGACTGGCGACATGGAGTGTTTCTCACAGCATTGTTTCAGCTTCAACAAGGCACTGTCTAATGACTGCCTGTTATTGCTTGCACTGCGAAGGCGATAATCCATGTCTAGCCAGAACAATGCGCCGTGCCAATGAATTCTCATGTACTGCCGGGTATTGCGGCTTACATCATCCAACGTGCGTCGGCTAATTTTGTTCTGCAC
This sequence comes from Pseudomonadota bacterium, assembly GCA_039111475.1. Lineage (GTDB taxonomy): Bacteria > Pseudomonadota > Gammaproteobacteria > Pseudomonadales > JAUIET01 > JAUIET01. The sequence continues at coordinate 1,134 of JBCCIP010000069.1, forward strand.
GCGAGCGCGTTCGAAGCCTGCCAACAATTTTTCCCACATTTGTTGTTCCGTGAGTAGACCAGCCCGCGCTTGAATCACATTTTGGTAATAGCTGGCCAATCCTTCGGAAATCCATCGGCTACCGCTTTTATAGGGAATAAAAAGATGGCTCAATTCATGAAACACAGTCCAGTCAGCAAGCAAGGCTTTACGACTATACGACGTATCAACCAGTAGCCTTACAGTATCCGGTGTTTCAATAGAATGTGATCGAATAACCTGACCCCAAGGAACTGGCGAGCCGCTACTACCTGCATACGGTTCAACACGGATCATAATGTGGTCTTGCGGCAGGGCACCGTAAACGGACATGAGGGCATCTAGCGCAACACTTACCCAATTCTGTAGCCTTTGCCTGTCATCACTATTGAATCGTTGATCAAAATCAAGCTCGGCAAGCTGCGCACCGTAGTAGATTTTCTCGGCATGCGCTGTGCCGGCGAGCAAAAAGAGATTTAACGCGATCGCTACTACTAAATAACATGGCAACGAAGCACGGCGTGGCAAGAATCGCAAAGAGTGTCCTTGTATGTCTCGGAACAAAACGGGTATTTGTTAGACTAACTCCATGCAATTAGTTTCTCACGATAGAATACCAACCAGTGGTCTGGCTGTCGTTTTACGGTTTATTTACGCTTGAAGTTTAACGCGGACGGCACGCATCCGCTATGCTGTGAGCCTGGAATTGCGCGAGGAAAGCATTGAGTATTATCGACCGCCTGGACAGGCGACTACTACCACTCATTATTCTGTTCGGTTTTTTGCTAATCGCAGCACTGTTCTACTTCAACGAACCCGCTCCCGCACGATCGGCGCCGGCTAGGCCAGCGCCCGTTGCGGTTGATGTCATGCTTTTAACGCATGAGAACGTGCAGATAAAAGTCGAGAGCTACGGAACCGTGCAACCACGCACGCAGAGCATGCTGGTTGCCCAGATATCCGGGCAGATTACCAAGGTCAACTCCGCGTTCAGGGACGGCGGGTTTTTTAACAAAAACGATGTGCTGCTGGAAATTGACCCGCGCGACTACATCGCCAACGTCAAAATTGCAGAAGCCAGTTTGGTCGATGCCCAGCAAGTTCTCATGGAGGAGACGGCCAGAGCAGAGCAGGCTTCAAAAGACTGGAAGCGCCTGGGTCGCGGCGAATCGCCCAGCGACCTGGTGTTACGCAAACCACAGATGCTGGCGGCGAAGGCGCGCCTTGCATCCGCCAGCGCTAACTTGGACAAGGTGCGTTTGGATCTGGAGCGCACCAAAATTCGGGCACCTTATGCGGGCAGAACGCTGAAAAATCTTGTTGATCTCGGCCAGGTTGTGTCAATGAACGCTCAACTTGGTGAAATATACGCAACGGACGCCGTAGAAATTCGCTTGCCAATACGAAATCGCGACCTTGCGTACGTGAGCCTGCCTGAGCAGTATACAAACTCTCAGGTCGAGTCAGGCGAAAAGCCGAAAGTGGTTTTGACGTCACAACTCACTGGTGATGAGTCTTGGGACGGTGAAATTGTTCGAACAGAAAGTGCGATTGACACAAATGCGCGTCAGTTGCATGTGGTTGCCAAAATTGATAGACCTTTTGAGGTTGAAAATCAGACTGAAGATAGCAAGCCGACCGCGCGACCAATAAAAATTGGCGAATACGTGAATGCATTTATTGCCGGTAAGTTGCTGGAAAACGTATTGTCCATACCGGTTGATGCAATCTACCAAAATAGCTATGTGTATATAGTGGTGGATGGATTACTGCAGCGCAGAAATATTGACATTGCCTGGAATAGTGGCGAGCGAGCCATAATCCAATCCGGCCTTGAAGCCGGCGACCAGTTGGTACTCACTCCACTGGGGCAGGTTACATCTGGCGTGCGTGTATCAGCAACAGAATACCAACAGCAAACAACCGCAGAAGCAAATGACAATCGTACCCGCAGCCGAGACGCTGGCACATGATTAATTGGTTTGTTCGCAATACAGTTGCTGCCAACTTATTGATGTTTTCAATAATCCTTGGTGGTTTGCTGACATTTTCCAATAAAGTGTTGCTGGAAGTTTTTCCGCCAGGCGATTTACGCATGGTAACCGTCTCTGTTCCGTTACGGGGCGCCACGCCAGAGGATGTGGAACTCGGCATAGCCGTTAGAATAGAAGAAGCGGTACAAGACCTGGATGGCGTAAAGGAAATAGTCAGCACTTCGGCTGAAGGTTCTACCAGTATTTCCATTGAAATAGCAGAAGGCTATGACGAAAGGGAATTGCTTGCTGACGTGAAATCACGTGTTGACGCGATCAACACACTGCCGGCTGATGCAGAAAAACCCATCATTAGTCTTGCGCAATGGCAGTATGCGGTCATAGACCTCGTTGTATCTGCGAATTTACCTGAGGAAGAACTTCGCATTTATACAGAACAGATTCGTGATGAAATTCTTCGCATCGATGGTATATCAGTCGCCGAAATCGAGTTTGGCCGAAATTATGAAATCAACATAGAAGTCTCGCAAGATAAGTTACGAGACGCACAGCTAACACTGTCAGACGTGGCGAATCTGATCCGGGAAAGTTCACTGGATATTTCTGCAGGCAATCTGCGTGCACAGGGGGGCGATGTGTTGATTCGCTCTAAAGGGCAGGCCTATCGCAAGAACGATTTCGAATCCATTGTTGTTAAAACGAATCCAGACGGCTCCATATTGCGCATCGCCGATATCGCCACTGTGCGTGATGGCTTTGAAGAAGACAGCATGAGCTCGCGATTCGATGGCAAGAAAACCTTGTTCGTCAAAGTGTATCGCGCCAGCACCGAAGGGGCGCTGGATATTGCCGATAATGTTCATCAATACATCGAAGACAAGCAAGCCAAGCTACCCCAAGGGGTTGAACTCAGCTATTGGGATGACGACTCAGAATTGTTGAAATCACGTCTGGGGACTTTGGTAAACAACATCTGGCAAGGAGGTCTTTTAGTCATACTGTTGCTCACTCTATTTTTGCGCCCGGCAGTGTCGTTTTGGGTGTTTATTGGTATTCCAATTAGCTTTGTCGGCGCGTTTACGGTGCTCGGCTTTCTCGATGTCAGCATCAACATGATGAGCTTGTATGGATTTATATTGGTATTGGGCCTGGTGGTAGAAGATGCCATTGTGACCGGGGAAAGTATTTACACGTCACTGGCTGAACACGGCCCAGGAGATCACGCTGCCATTGAGGGAACGCACAGGGTTGCAATTCCAGTCACCTTTGGCGTACTCACCACCATAGCCGCGTTTATGCCGATGCTAGCGCTTGACGGACATATGTCACGCATGATGGAGCCAGTACCCATCGTGATTGGCGCAATTCTTATGTTTTCGCTGATTGAAAGCAAATTTGTACTGCCAGCCCATTTAAAGAACATTGAAGTGCGCCGGCAGAACAATACCGGGAATCGAAATGGCTTATTTAGACGCTTTGAGCTGTGGCAACAAGATTTTGCAGATGGATTCGAACATTCAATCATAAAATACTACAAGCCAGCACTGGAAGTTGCGGTGAGAAATCGATACAGCGTATTGGCCGCATTTGTTGGTTTATTTGCGTTGGCTTTGTCGCTGCTATTGAAAGGTTGGTTGCCTTTTACGTTCATGCCGCGCATTCCTGCCGAAACAGTAGCCGCCAGCCTTACCATGCCGGTGGGTACACCGTTTGAAGTTACTGACCGACATATTGCAAGAATGACCGAAGCCGCCGAGCAAATACGTGAGAAATACACTGACGCAGACGGCAATAGCGCAATAAGGCATATCCTGTCGGTAAGCGGCGGCAACGGCCGAGGTGGTGCGGCAACACATCGCGGTAGAGTGGCTATTGAAACAGTGCCGCTGGCGGAACGAACCATAGAACTGGACCCCGCAGAGGTGACCCGCGAGTGGCGAAAACTCATAGGTCCGATAGCAGGCGCAGAATCGCTGAATATGCGCTCTGAGCTATTTCGTTTTGGCGACCCGATAAATGTTCAACTCAGCGGACACTCTCTAGAGACTCTGGGCAAGGTCGCCGATAAAGTGAAACAGCGGCTCGCCGGTTATCCTACCGTTTTTGATGTGTCTGACTCACTGTCTGATGGTAAAGATGAATTGCGGGTAGAACTCACCGACCAGGGTACTGTGCTTGGCCTAACGCGCTCCAGCATTCTTCGCCAAATCAGCGAGGCTTTTCGTGGGTTTGAGGCGCAGCGCATTCAGCGCGGTCGTGATGATGTTCGAGTATTAGTCAGGCTTCCAAAGAGTGAGAGAAGTAATCACGACACTTTAAACGAACTACTGATGACCACACCTGATGGTGGGCAAGTACCGCTAGCTCACGTTGCCGAAATCTCTCCATCGACTGGACCATCAACCATTCGCCGGGTAGATCGCTACCGCGTTGTTAATGTGACAGCCGATTTCGATAAGAAGAAAACCAATGCGATTACACTCAATGCCGACCTTGGGCAATTTCTGGATGAATTACTGGCGCAATATCCGGGCGTCAGCTATTCCCTGGAAGGCGAGGCTAGAGAACAACGCGAAACAACACAGAGTTTAAGCGCTGCCCTGGTTGCCTTGTTGTTCCTGATTTATTGTCTGTTGGCTCTGCCGCTGAAGTCCTACACACAACCTCTGATTGTGATGTCGATAATCCCCTTCAGTTTGATCGGCGCGGTCATTGGTCATCTGATTATGGGCCAATATTTCGCTATGGTCAGCTACATGGGCTTACTGGCTCTGGTGGGTGTTGTGATCAATGACAGCCTGGTGCTGGTCGATTTCGTTAACCAAAGCCGACGCAAAGGCATGGCGCTCTTTGATGCGATAATCAGTGCTGGACCCAGGCGATTTCGTGCAGTGATGTTGACGTCAGTAACCACGTTTGTTGGCCTGATGCCGATGATGTTTGTCAGTTCTACTCAATCGCTGTTTATGATTCCGATGGCCATTTCGCTTGGTTTTGGCATTCTGTTTGCCACGGCCATCACGCTGTTTCTGGTTCCTTGCAATATGCTGATCGCCAATGACATGGGTAATGGCTTACGGAGTTTATTCCGACGAGCCGGCAATACCGAAGTCGCCACCTAGGGCGAGATAGAAACTAATGCGGTTTTTCAACAGCTCTGTTTCCAGTTGCAGCAATTGGCTTTGCCGATCAAATGCGGTGCGCTGCGCTTGCAGCCAGGTGTTCAAGTTACTCAAGCCGGCTACATACGACTCAAACGCTTGCTGTTCCGCTTGCTGTGAAATTTGATCGGCACGCCGGGCTGCTTCCAATCGTTCTTTGATGAGTATCTCACTGTCAATGCCTTGCTCAACTTCGCTGATGGCGGCCAGCAATGTGCTTTTGTAATCTGCTAAGCTGGCGTCAAGCAGAGCCAACTGTCGACGCTGCTCTGCGGCCAGCTGTCCACCTTGAAAGAGAGGAGCAGCGATGCCCGCGACAGCACTCCAGAAAATATCATCGCCATCCAGAACGTCGCGCAGTCTTTGATTGCTGGCGCCATAGGTACCGCGCAGGTTAAAACCCGGCAGGCGATTGGCTTTTGCAACACCTAGATTAGCTTGCTGACTGATCAGCGCATGCCGGCCGGCTATGACATCCGGGCGCCTTTCAAGCAAAGTAAGAGGCAGTTGCTCAGGAATATCAATGCGTAAAGACGGCGCGGAAGCTGGCAAGATCATTGTATTGCCAGGATAGCGCCCGAGCAGAACTTCTAACTGACGGACCAGACTTTGATAATTTTGCTGCCGCAGAACCGTGTTGGCTTGGGAGGCATCCGCTTCAGCACGTGCAGAGTACACGTCCAGAGCATCACGAATACCTGAGCTGAATCCGTTTTCAATAATATCAAGGTTATCCCTGAGGTTTTTTTCTCGCTGCTCGGCAAGGCGCCATTGCTGCTGAGACTCAATAGAGTCCAACCAAGTGCGAGCAATTTGTGCGGACAATGAGAATTGCGACCAGCGCAGCAATTCCTGCTGCTGCAGGGCCACGTTAATGGCCGACTTCTGACCCAATGCTAACCCGCCCCAGAGATCAACTTCCCAACTTGCCGATACACTTGCACTTACAGTTTCCGTAATTGAACTACCGGCGGTGGTAAACGAAGTACCGGCTCGTTGCTGTCGGTTTCCATCTAATGAAGCGCTTAGTGTTGGCCAACGACGCCCACTGGCTATTTTGGCTTGCTCAAACGCAGCGTTACGACGCGCGGTTGACCCTTGTAAATCAAGATTGTTTAGCTGGGCCTCACTAATGATCTGCAAAAGCTCCGCAGAGTCTACAAAAGCCCCCCAGCTTAGCGGTGTATTTAGCAACTCCTGAGTGCTCCAGCCAGTTGCTAGCTCACTGGTTTTTGGCACCACCTCCGATGCAGGTTTATCCAACAATGGCGTGCAGGCGCTGAGGCTGGCAAACACGTATGTGCTAAAAACTATTAGGGATGAACGACCCACTACGTATTCAATACCTGACTTTCAATTGTCTGTGATACTACTGAATACGCTGAGCCTTGTCAGTTTTCATGAGGTAAAGATGCGGTAAATTCAAGGTACGGACATGCTATGGTTGCATCTTCCATTAATATAGGGACCTGGCAATGAAACGATGTTCCTGGGCGAACGGTTCCGAGTTGGAACAAAGCTACCACGACACAGAATGGGGCGTACCTGTGTATGACGATCAGGTTTTATTCGAGTTTCTAGTGTTGGAAGGCGCCCAGGCTGGACTGAGTTGGTCGACCATATTGAACAAGCGCGAGGGCTACCGTAAAGCATTTGATAACTTTGACGTAAAGAAAATTGCGCGCTATTCAGAGTCGAAAATTCAGCGTTTGCTGAACAACCCTGACATTGTTCGGAACAAACTCAAAGTTCGTGGCACAGTCATTAATGCCCAGCTTTTTATGGATGTGCAGCGGGAGTTCGGTAGCTTTAGTGACTATATCTGGGCATTTGTTGATGGTAAGCCAATTGTAAACTCACCACGCACAATGTCAGATGTACCCGCCACCACGGCGCGTTCAGACGCTATGAGCAAAGCCTTGAAGAAACGCGGCTTCAAATTTGTTGGCAGCACTATCTGCTATGCCTATATGCAAGCAGTTGGTATGGTTAACGACCATTCCACAGACTGTTTCCGCTACTCGCAGTAAGCGACCGTCGGTCGAAAACGGTGCCTAATGGGACCAGAAACCGACTTTGAGTGGTTTAAAACTAGCCTGTATGGGACAATTGTGGCTTACTGTTCTGATTATAAATTGATCGATCTCTACAATGTATCCACTGAGAATTCTCGCGCTTGTTCTGTTTTTAACCGCCTGTTCTGGCGGCGAGGTAGAGTCAGACAGCACCGGGGGTACTTCGCTGGGAAGTCAGGGACCTGAGGCGCAGTCAGCACCTGAGCCGCAATCAGCACCTGAGCCGCAGCCGACACCTGAACCGCAGCCAGCACCGGAGCCGTTGCCTGCTCCTGAGCCAGAGCCAATTCCCGAACCGCTCCCGGAGCCAGAACCAGCGCCAGAGCCCACTCTGGAGCCACGCCCTGAGCCAGAACCTGAGCCAGAACCTGAGCCAGAACCAGAACCTGAACCTGAACCTGAACCAGAGCCAGAACCTGAACCAGAGCCAGAACCTGAACCAGAGCCAGAACCTGAGCCAGAACCTGAGCCAGAACCAGAACCAGAACCTGAACCTGAACCAGAGCCAGAACCTGAACCAGAACCTGAACCAGAGCCAGAGCCAGAGCCAGAGCCAGAGCCAGAGCCAGAGCCCAGCTTACCCCTGACGTTTGTAAGTGCACCTATTGATTTGGCTGGCATCAATGCCAACTTTGCGCAAAACATCGCGTATGGGTCGGATAACCGGAATCGATTTGATATTTTCTTACCCGAATCAGGCACACCAACAGCATTGGTAATTTATATGCATGGTGGCGCATTTATATCGGGCGATAAATCCGTTACCTACATTCCTGTGCGAGCTGGGCAGATCCGACAGTTTTTGCAAGCAAACATGGCGTTCGCGACTATTAACTATCGCTACATTCTCGCAAATGACAGCGAAGGTGTGATCAAACCTATGCGTGATGCAGCCCGCGCGTTGCAGTTCATGCGATTCCATGCGGATGCGCTGAATATCAACAAGCAGCGTGTTGCTATGTACGGATACTCTGCTGGCGCCGGTACAAGCTTGTGGCTGGCGTTTCACGACGACATGGCGCAGCCAGCAAACAGTGACCCTGTACTCAGGGAGTCCACACGATTGCTAGGCGCTGGCGGAATTGAAGGGCAAGCAACGTACGACCTGCTGAAATGGGAAACTGTAGTCTTTACTGATTTCGGCTTTACGCTGGAAGAAATTGCCAACAGCACCGGCTTGTTCGATCGAATGCTGGCCTTCAACGGCGTATCAAATTTTGAAGACATGTTTACCTCTAGCGGCAATTCGTATCGCGCCAATATTGATATGCTGGGATTAATGAGCTCGGACGACCCAGAGTTTTTCTTTATAAACGAAAGAGAACCGCCTGGCTTTCCGACTAACGAGACGGAACTGGTTCATCATGGTTTACACGGTACTGCCTTACTAAATCGAGCAAACGAAATCGGTCACCCTAGCGTTATTTACTCACCACAAGTGGGCATTGTAGATTCGTCGGGTGAGCAAATTGCACCGTTTTTGATAAGAAAATTACGGTAATTGGTAGCGCAGCCGATCGCTCATTAGTATCTGGCTGTAAGCTGGCAAGTCATGCCAACAGTTTGTGTCTTGCGACATTGCTGATGTCGCTTTACGCTCAGCTCGCGCGACGCTGCCCAGAATCAGTATGGCCAGAAAAAGGAGCATCTTCAACTTCTGTTCCGGCGTCAACAAATGCGCTCTTGTATTCGAAGCTTTCCATCCATAACAGAAAATCGTCGTATGGCAACGGCTTGCTAAAATAAAACCCTTGTAGCTTGTCGCAACCCCATTGTTCTAACAGTGCCTGTGCTTGCGCATCTTCAACACCTTCCGCAACCACCTTTAAACCAATATTGTGGGCCATGGCAATAGTGGATTTAACGATTACTTGATCACTGTTGTCAGAACTGAGCTTACGAACAAAGCACATATCAATTTTTAATTCGTCCACCGGCAACTGCTTCATTTGGCCTAGTGAAGAATAACCAGTTCCGTAATCATCAATTGCCAGAGTAAAGCCTTGCGATTTAAAGCGGTTGAGTACATTTAGCGCTTTCTCGGGGTCTTCCATCATCGCCGACTCGGTTACTTCAAGAATTAGACGTGAGCTTGGGTACTCACGCTCACTCAACAAGGAATCTAGAAATACTGGCAGGTCATCATGCATCAAATCGTAAGCAGATAGATTGATCGCAACGGATACGTCGTGCCCCGCGGCCTGCCAAGCACTTGAATCGCGAATTCCGCGACGCAGAATCCAGCGCGACAGAGCTGGCATAAGCCCGGACTGTTCCGCCAGACCTATGAATTCATCAGGTGGAATAAAACCCAGTTCTGGATGAATCCAGCGCACCAACGCCTCTACTTCGGTGACTCCACGTTTAGCAACATTGATTTTGGGCTGGTAGTACAGGGTCAGCTGATTGGCTTTCATGGCATGCTTCAAATCGTTAATCAGGCGAATCTGCTTCAGGTGTTTTTGATCCTCGCCTTGTTCGTAGTACTCAGACTGATGACGTAATTCCAATGCTCTATTTAATGCCATGTCTGAGCGCCTCAGCAGCTCTTCAGCCAGAGCTCCATGGTCAGGATATTGCGCAATTCCAAGTGTTAACGGTACATTGATTTCAAAGCCGCTTACTGTAAAGGGCACCGACCATGCTTGATGCAATTTATCCGAAACGTGACTGAGATTTTCGTGCTCAGATAAAACGTAAAGCAAGGTGAACTCACTGGCAGTTGAACGGCCTATAATATGTGGCGCAGGAAACAACTCATGCCATCGTGCAGCACACGCACACAGCAGCTCATCACCTACCGCAAAGCCCAATGAGTTATTGATCGATTTTATTCGTTGTACGCTTATGCTAACAATGGCCACCTGAAATGTTTCTTCGCAATCAATAAGCCGCTGCAACTCTATGGCAATTTTGTCGCGCACGGGTAGCTCGGTCAGTGCATCATGATGCGCTTGATACACAATTTTTTTCTCACGGCTGGCTACTGCGGATTGCATTTGATTAAAACTGTCTGCAAGAACTGCAATTTCGGAACCGCCAGCGCTAACCAATTCGATAGGTGCGGTGTAATCACCGCTGGCAATACGTTGCGCACCGTGCACCAACTTACCGATAGGTTTGGTTATGCCATGCAACATTGGAATCATAACCATTAAACAACCTATCAGAATAACGCCGCTAATGAACAGTATCTGCAGCTTCAGTTGATTAAATCGGGCACGCTCCTCAGCCAGCGAGACACTTAGAATAACTTTTAGTCCCACGCCATTACTCAGAACAGTGGGCAAATGCGAATATTCAGACTCATCAGCGCTAGACATCGCGTCAAGCCGTTGTGATTGTTCATCTGGCAAAGTGGTCACCAGTAGCTTGCTCTGACCTTCCTGGGCAAAACTGACATCCAGCAAAGTCATCTGTTTCAGATTTTGCGCAAACGCCTTATCAATTTCATAAGCAATTACCGCCCAGGCTACCGGTGCCGGGGCACGTACCTGCACCATCACTAACTGATACGCTTTATCACCCAGCGTTGTGGTTGTCTGTACACCTGCCGGAGTTACATCATCTGCGAGCATTTTTTTAATTAACTCACTGTGCTCAATCAGTTCGAAAGAAGCTGTTGATGCCAGAAGTTCGCCACTCAGGTCAAACAGTGAGACCAGGTCTGCATTGATGCGCGCACCCTGATTTTCCAGCACTGTGTCAATCGTTGCTTTGTCGCGCAGAGCAACCGCCTGCTTAAAACCAAAATCGGCGGTTAGCACCCGTGCGGATTCAAGTAGTTGTTTACCCTGATTCTTCAGCATCGATTCCAGAACGGAACTACCCACCTGGAGTCGCACGTTTGCTTCACGCTCAATGTTATTGTCAGTCGCGGTTATCACAGCGATCAACGTTGCGCCGCTGGAAACGAATAGCAAGCTCAATACCAATAACAATAGCCGGGTATACAAATTGGCCTTACGCGAAGCAAACATAGCTATTCTTCTTCACCTGTCGCGTTGTACACAGTGAACTCAATGGCAAATACGCCCTGGACGCTCAGCAGCAGCGATACCATGGCAATCAACCGGCGCATCCCTACTACGGTCATGTTCTTTCCTTTCTTCACAGGTAATCACCCTACTCATTAAGCCTAGCAATCAAGGAAGCAGTTAGTGGACTATTTGATACAGAATTTAGATGTTTGCGCGAGCGAGAAATCGCTCACCAATTGATCGATTCTAGCGAAGACCAGGGTCTATGGAGGCAAGGGTTGCCGAAAATTCAGTCAGCTCTTGCTTGCTGTACGGTGTGTGCACTCGCCTATTTGAGGCTGGCTGATGCTCAAGACTTACTCCAGGGCGATGTGCACGTTTCGGTCTGATCGGCCTGTTGGCAAAACCGCCACCGCAATTCGGGCAGACGTTGTTGAGTGCGTGGTTTACGCAGTCTGCGCAGAATGTGCACTCATAAGTGCAGATACGCGCTTCTTCGCAATCAGGCGGGAGATCCGTGTCACAGGCCTCGCAATTTGGACGTATTTCCAACACTGAGGGGAACAGGATTGTCCGGATGCTAACTGCGCATCCGAACTTAGGGGGCTAGAAGAATCTGCTTAGCAGGGTACTACGTTGTTAGCGCACGGCCCTTTCTGGCCTTGACCAACCTCATATTCAACTTCCTGGCCGTCATCCAGAGTTGCGTAATTGCTGCCGCTCTTGATTTCGGAATGGTGAACAAACAAATCTTTGCCACCGTCTTCAGGTTTAATGAATCCGTATCCTTTGTCGGCATTAAACCACTTTACTGTACCTTTACTCATATTACTCTCTTTACTGAACTATTATCGCAGACGTCTGCCGCGCCATTATAACGATTAATGGTATTCAGGCTAATGTAATTCCCGCTTTTCTGCCTTTATAAGCACGATTTTTGCTGGTTTTTGATCAAAACAGAGCTTTTGGCCGTATTTTTGAGCCGATTTCGCGGCAAAGACAAGTTTCCTGCTGACACGTACAATACCCATTTTCGCCGCTTAAAACCTGTTCATCCAGAGGAATAGAATGTCTATCAAGAAGTGCTTGCATGATCTTTATGTCGTAATCATGAAAACCATAGTGCTTTTTATGCCCTCTTCCTCATACGCGCTGTTTGCTGGCGAAGGCAGTGCCAGGCAGCTGTGCCGCTATATTCTCCGCAATGGTCACCGCAAAACCTTGATTGTTACAGACAAGCCTTTGGTTGACCTCGGTATCGTCGCCAGGGCATCTGTTGAACTGAAGCAGGCAGTTGTCTTTTCAGATGTGCAACCAGACCCAACGTATCAGGTGGTCAACGCCGGAGCGAAAGTGTTTCATGAACACAATTGCGACAGCATTCTGGCGATTGGAGGCGGCTCATCTATCGATGCGGCGAAAGGCATTGGTATACAGGTTTCCTGCCCAGGCGAAGCAAAAGACTATGTGGGCTTCAACAAAGTTAAAGGCGACATTCCCCCGCTGTACGCAATACCAACTACCTCAGGGACGGGATCTGAAGCAACGTCTGGCGCCGTGCTCAGCGACACCGAAACGCATGAGAAAGGCGTTATTTCAGGCAGTCAATTGTTGCCACTGGCCGCGAGTCTTGACCCGGAACTGCTAACCGGTCTGCCGCCGCATATAACCGCGGCGACCGGCATGGACGCACTAACGCACGCAATTGAAGCCTACATTGGCGTTTGGGATCGCGGCGATTCCATGGAACGCGCCTCTTCCGCCATTGAGCAGATATTCGTGTACCTGCCGCGCGCCGTGCGCAACGGCAGTGACATCGAAGCACGGGATGCAATGGCTCACGCTTCGTATCAAGCAGGGCGTGCAATTAATCAGGTTAATGTTGGCAATGTGCATGCGATTGCGCATCAGATTGGTGGCTTGTACGGCGTTCCGCATGGTCTCGCCAATGCAATCGTGATGCCAGTGGTGCTGGACCTCTCCCTTGGCAAAGCCCGCACCCGCTTAAGCGAGCTGGGCGAATTAACTGGCAGTTCTTCGGCCGAAGACTTTATCCAGTCTGTGCGCGAACTAAATCAGCAGATAGGCATACCGGCCGTTCTAGAGCCATTGAGGGAAGCAGATTTCGATGAAATCGCAGAGCGCGCCTGCGCCGAAGCGTTTGGATACCCGGCGCCATATTTTATGGTTGAAGACGATGTGCGTGGAATATTGAGAAAGCTGCTGCCCCAAGTTTAAGGGCGGATCAGCTAGATGTGCTCCACTGAGGCTATTTCGTATTCGATTTCGCCTGCCGGAGTGTGAACTTTAACGACCTCACCTTCTTCTTTGGCAATGATTGCTCGCGCAATCGGTGAATTCACTGAAATCTTTTGCTGTTTCACATCCGCTTCATCATCACCAACAATTTTGTAAGTGACTTCTTCATCAGTATCCATGTTGATCAACTCAACCGTGGTACCAAAAATAACCTTGTGTTGATTTGGAATGCTGGTGACATCGATCACCTGCGCTTCTGACAATTTACTTTCAATTTCAGCAATACGGCCTTCAGCAAAACTTTGCTGTTCGCGTGCAGCGTGATACTCGGCATTTTCCTTTAGATCACCATGCTCTCTAGCCTCGGCGATGGCCTGAATTATTCGTGGCCTGTCCTCACCTTTCAAGCGGTCCAGTTCCTGACGCAGCATTGCTTCGCCTTCGACCGTCATCGGTATCTTGCTCATTGGCTCACCCTCTTATGCAAATCTTGCAAACGTCGCACAGTCATTCCACCGCCATACTTTAAGGCTTCCGCTACCGCTGCTCCGCCGGCAACTGTCGTGGTGGTGTACACCTTATGCTGCAGGGCACTGCGTCGTATCGTGGCAGAATCAGCAATTGCCTGCCTACCTTCAGTGGTGTTAATAATCAGGCTTATTTCCTTGTTCTTTACTGCATCAACCACATGCGGCTGGCCTTCAAGCACCTTATTGATCACTCGAACATCCAAACCGGCCTCATTTAATACCTTGCCGGTGCCACGTGTTGCCATCAAATCAAACCCAAGCTCTTTAAGCTCTTTGGCAACTGCTATCGAAGCTTCTCTATCAGCGTCTCTGACACTGATGAACGCCACCCCCTTGGATGGAATTGCCTCGCCCGCAGCGGTCTGAGATTTGCCGTACGCTTCACCAAACGTTTCGCCAATCCCCATCACCTCGCCTGTTGACTTCATCTCTGGGCCAAGAATCGGGTCAACCGCAGGAAATTTGTTAAACGGGAAAACCGCTTCTTTTACCGAATAATAGCTGGGTACAATTTCTTGCGTAAAGCCCTGTTCTTCCAACGAGGTGCCTGCCATGCAGCGCGCGGCGACTTTGGCAAGAGAAACGCCAATCGCTTTGGAAACAAATGGCACGGTGCGCGATGCGCGTGGATTCACTTCAATCACATAGATCGCACCGTCTTGATAGGCCAACTGCACGTTCATCAGACCAATAACGCCCAATTCCAGCGCCATCAGTTTCACCTGTCTGCGCATCTCGTCCTGGACATCGGCAGGCAAACTGTATGGTGGCAACGAGCACGCTGAATCACCGGAATGAATCCCGGCCTGCTCAATGTGCTGCATAATCGCACCGATCACCACATCCTTACCGTCGCTAACCGCATCGATATCAACTTCGATGGCTGCATTCAAAAAGTGATCGAGCAATACTGGCGATTCGTCAGACACCTGGACCGCTTCGCGCATGTACATTTCAAGCTCAGTGTCTTTGTGCACGATCTCCATCGCTCGGCCGCCTAACACATAAGATGGCCTAACAACTATTGGATAACCAATTTCACCGGCCACGTTCAAAGCGTCTTGCTGATTTCGAACCGTGGTGTTCGCTGGTTGCAGCAAGTGCAGCCGCTCAATCATGCCCTGAAATCGTTCGCGGTCTTCCGCCCGATCGATCGCATCAGGCGTGGTTCCTATGATGGGCACACCCGCTTCTTGTAAATCTCTGGCCAGCTTCAACGGAGTCTGACCGCCAAATTGCACTATCACTCCTTTGGGTTGTTCAAGCGCCACAATCTCCAGAACATCCTCAAGCGTGACTGGTTCAAAGTACAAGCGGTCAGATGTATCGTAATCCGTAGACACCGTTTCGGGGTTGCAATTGACCATGATGGTTTCATATCCATCTTCGCGCATCGCAAGTGCTGCGTGCACACAGCAGTAGTCAAACTCAATGCCCTGGCCTATACGGTTCGGCCCTCCACCCAACACCAGAATCTTATCTTTCCCACTAGGCTCCGACTCACACTCTTCCTCATAACAGGAATACATGTAAGCGGTGTCTGACGCAAATTCCGCCGCACAGGTATCAACGCGCTTATAAACCGGCCGGATCTTCAGTGCATGCCGCCGTGCGCGAATTTCGTTTTCGGACCGCCACATCAAGGCGGCTATTCTGGAATCTGAAAAGCCTTTGCGCTTCCATCGAAACAATTCAGCCGACGTAAGTGATTCCAGTTCGGATTTTTCTATTTCGGCTTCGGTTTGTACAATGTCTCCAATTTGCACGAGGAACCATGGGTCCACTCCGCTGAACTCTGCGATTTCCTCTACATTGAATCCCGCTCTGAAGGCATCCGCTATGTGCCAGATTCTGTCGCCATTGGCGGCGCGCAACTTACCTATAATGATGCTACGGCTATCATCGGCCGTCAGGTCCAGCACAGGATCAAAACCACTGGCTCCGACCTCCAGACCTCGCAAGGCCTTTTGCATAGATTCCTGGAAGGTTCTGCCAATCGCCATCACTTCACCGACCGACTTCATTTGCGTGGTTAAACGGTCATCAGCCGCCTGAAATTTCTCAAACGTGAAACGCGGCACCTTGGTAACAACGTAGTCGATGCTTGGCTCGAACGACGCAGGCGTAGCACCGCCCGTGATTTCATTCTGCAATTCATCCAGCGTGTAGCCAACCGCCAGCTTCGCAGCAACACGGGCAATAGGGAAGCCTGTGGCTTTTGACGCCAGTGCTGAAGAGCGCGACACTCGCGGGTTCATCTCAATGACCACCAGGCGACCGTCAGCCGGATTCAAGGCAAACTGAACATTAGATCCGCCTGTTTCCACGCCTATTTCTCGCAACACCGCAAGGCTGGCGTTACGCATGATCTGATATTCCTTATCGGTTAAGGTCTGCGAGGGCGCTACGGTGATAGAATCGCCGGTATGAATTCCCATCGCGTCGAAATTTTCGATCGCACAAACAATGATGCAGTTGTCGTTCTTGTCGCGAACAACTTCCATCTCATATTCTTTCCAGCCAATCAGCGATTCGTCCAACAGCAATTCATTGGTCGGCGATAAGTCCAGACCACGACTACAGATTTCAACATAATCTTCGCGGTTGTAGGCAATACCTCCGCCAGAGCCACCCATAGTGAACGATGGTCTGATAATGCAGGGAAAACCGAGATGGTCTACCAGCTGCAGAGCCTCTTCCATACTATGGGCAAGAGCGGATCTTGGCGTTTCCAGATTAATCGCTTTCATAGCCAGGTCGAAACGCTGGCGATCTTCTGCCTTATCAATCGCGTCCGCAGTGGCGCCAATCAATTCAACACCAAACTCCTCAAGCACCCCTTCACGCGCCAAATCCAGAGCGCAATTGAGCGCAGTTTGTCCGCCCATCGTCGGTAGCACTGCGTCTGGCCGTTCTTGCTCAATAATTTTCGCAACCTTACGCCAGTTCACCGGTTCGATATACGTTGAGTCCGCCATCGCTGGATCGGTCATGATGGTGGCTGGATTGGAATTCACCAATATGACGCGAAACCCCTCTTCGCGCAGAGCTTTACAGGCTTGCGCACCGGAATAGTCAAACTCGCAGGCCTGACCGATCACAATGGGACCGGCGCCTATGATCAGAATTGACTGGATATCAGTTCGTTTTGGCATCGATCAATTCTATAAAGTGGTCAAACAAAGGGGCAACGTCGTGCGGCCCGGGGCTGGCTTCTGGGTGACCCTGAAAACCGAACGCGGGCTTTTCCCGGTGGTGTATACCTTGCGCCGTGCCATCAAACAGGGATTTGTGGGTTAAACGCAACGTATCAGGCAAGCTGGTTTCATCAATAGCAAAACCATGGTTTTGGCTACTAATCATCACCGTTCCATCTTCAAGATTTTGCACCGGGTGGTTGGCACCGTGGTGACCGAATTTCATCTTGATGGTCTTGGCACCACAGGCCAAACCCAACAGCTGATGGCCAAGACAGATGCCAAAAATCGGTATGTGGCTTTCTAGCAGTTCACTAATTGCGGCTATCGCGTAATCGCAAGGCTCAGGGTCGCCCGGACCATTAGACAAAAATATGCCATCAGGATTCAGCGCTAACACCTCAACCGCCGGCGTTTGCGCCGGAACTACCGTAATATCGCAACCACGCGCAGTAAGCATGCGAAGAATATTGCGCTTAACACCAAAATCAAAAGCAACGACTTTTCGAGGCAGCTCTTCTGCTGGTGCTTCTTTATGACCTTCACCCAATTGCCACACTGATGAACGCCAGTGATAAGGCTCAGCAACACTCACTTCCTTGGCCAGATCCATACCTTTTAGCCCAACAAACTCTCTGGCCAAATCGATGGCCGTTTGCTCATCAATACCCTGACCAGGCTCGCCCGTCATTAAGCAACCGGACTGAGCGCCTTTCTCTCGCAGCAAGCGAGTAAGCCTGCGGGTATCAATATCCGCGATGGCAACCACATTGCGCTCTCGCAAATAGTCGCTCAAGTTCTGTTCGCTGCGAAAACTTGAGGCTTCCAAGGGCAAATCTCGTATCACCAGTCCAGCCGCCCAAAGTCCAGATGATTCCTCATCCTCGGCATTCGCGCCGGTATTACCAATATGTGGATAGGTCAGGGTGACGATCTGGCGGGCATACGATGGGTCTGTCAGAATTTCCTGGTAGCCGGTCATGGCCGTGTTGAATACTACTTCGCCGACAGAGTGACCCGCAGCACCAATAGCCACTCCTCGGAACAGACTTCCGTCCGCGAGCGCCAATACAGCCGGTTGGGTCAAAGAGTCGCCTCAAATGGTCATAAGCTAAAATGCAGCTGCAAAAAAGCGAGATGAACGCAGTGGTTTGCGACGCATCTCGCTTTTGGGCTGCCAGCGATACTTTCAATGAAACAGTTGCTGAAAGATCGCACGTGCGGGTGGCAATTGTACGCACAGGCGGCCGGACTGTCCATGCTGTTTGAGCGCACAATCGAAGATTAATAACCATCAATTCAGAGCTGCGTGCTAGCATTCGCTTGCTATGTCATTACTTACTATCCGCTGCATAAAATTTCTGTCGTTACTCAGCGTCGCGGTTTTCGGATTATCGGCTTGTACCAGTGGACTTCTGGCTAGAAACCTGGACTGGCTGGTTGAACGCTACGTGGATGATTACTTCGATTTAAGTGATCAACAATCAGAACTACTGTCTGCCTTGGTTGACGACAGTACACAGCGTAGCGCGAACAATTCCATGCCGGCTGTGATCACTTTGGTCGATACCGCGGTATCGCTACTTAACGACGATGAGTTGTCCCGAGAGCTGCCGACACTCGCGGAGGAACTTGACGCTTTAGGCCATCGATTTAGCGAGGACAACAGAGACAATCTGATTCACTTCGCTCTCACCATCGATGACTTTCAACGCCAGCAGATTGCCGAACAGTTGCAACACAGAAATGACAAGTACATTAAGAAGCACATAACACCTGGCGAAAAGGCCCGACGCAAGGCATTCAGTAAAGACGTTCAGCGCAACGCTAAGCGCTGGCTGGGACGATTGAGTGATCAACAAAAAATGCTGCAACAAGCTTTTTTGCAGCAATATCGCCTGGACGAATCGCTATGGCTGGAATCCAGAGAAGCCTGGCAACAGCAATTCCTCCAGACGCTGGCACTACCAGACGAAGAACAAAAGAAACAACGGCTGACGATTCTGATCGACAACCCTGAGGCCAGTTTTTCGGCCAAGCAAATAAGCAACTCAGAGTTCAACAATGAACTCTCCATAAAGTTTCTGCAGTCACTGATCGATACAAGCTCAGCACAGCAGAAAGAGAAAATACGAGCGCAGCTAATGAAACTACGAAAGCGAGTTAGCGGGTTCCAGCAGGCCATAAGCTTTTTGCCATATCAGCATCACTCAAGCGTGTATGCATTCAATGCACGTTAAGGCCTTGGGGCAGCTGTTAGCCAAATCGAGCAATGCCACGGCAGTGACGCCACTAACAAACGCCACAATCATATAACCGGCCCACCCGAGCTTTAGGCGATATCGACAACCAACTGCTGGCACGACTCCAGCATACTAGCAAGCGCAATGTCGAGATCGACGGCCTTGAGCAGGGTTGCGGCCTCGGACTGGTCTGTAGCTACTTTATCAGCAGATACTGCCTCAACAAGCCCAAAATACTGCAGTTTGGCCAGGGCATCGTCCACCTCGAAATCGCACTGCTTACTACCGAAACCTCTCAACCACTGCTCAATCTTTGCGTCCAGTTCCTGTTGGCTCAGCGCTTCTTCTGCGGTGACCAAAAAGAAATACGCCAACATTGCTTCTTTACGCTCGGCCTCTTCCGCTGCATCAATTAGCCGGTGAAAAACGCCCGCATTGTTATCCAGATTTTTAAAATACAGGTTATCCGCCAGTACCTTCATAAACTTTATCTTTCGATTGCGGAACGCATTAAACTGCTTCCAGACATAGGCCCCAACGGATGCCAGACCGATTCCCAGTGCGACCAATGCTGTTTGGTCGATGAATACAGGCTCGTCGCGCCAGCCCAACCAAAACGCAAACAAGGCTCCAAGTAAAAGTACGGTTGAGCCCAGCTTTGTCACCAGAACTACGACGCCACTGACAGCAGCAGGAACGCCAATCATTATTTTATCTTGGACCCGCATCGCCACTTCGGTATTAGGAAACAGCATTTCCAAATCTGCCTTGGGTATATTGCGAAACAATTTCAGCATGGTAGTGCCAGGCTTGAAGAACAAGTCTTTCGGATCGCGTTTACGAAAGTAGTCTTCGCTCTTAAACTTTACGTATACTAACACTCGCTCATAGTTGGTGAATTCAATATCAAATTTCTTCCAGCTATACCATTTTCTGGCCTGAGCCGTGCGGTGTGACTCACCACGTCGGTAAAAGAGAATTTGTTCGAAATCGTCGAAGTCAACGTTCAAGCGAATATTAAACAATGATTGCTCGAGCATGGCACGATTAAGATCTTCCTGACTAACCGGCTTAAAGTTTGCAGATTGCACAACATCGGTCAAGGTTTCGACCAGCAGTACTTGCTTCTCTTTAAGCTCGCTACCAGTGGCCTGGGTGACCGGCAGAGTATCACTATCGGGGTTGAACGGTGCGTAACAGTCTTTAAGTGTGTCAAGCTTTTGCTGGAACTGCAGATGGAAGTAGCGGCTCATTAACACGCAGATCTTTTCGAATCGGCGTTTGTCTTTCTCAGCCAGGTCTTTGGACCGCAGGCACAGGTCCAGCAGATCGCTGGCGCGAAATGGAATGAAGTGCTCTTGTTCTACTTCGGGTAAATCCATTGAGCTCTTCGTCTTATCGCTCAACCCAGCCGGCGCAGTTGCAATACGTCTTGCATATCAAACAAGCCAATCTGTTTGTCCGCTAGCCACAGACAGGCGCGGGCGGCACCCCGCGCGAAATTCATCCGGCTGCTGGCTTTATGCGTGATTTCAACCCGCTCGCCTTCTGCTGCAAACATCACAGTGTGCTCACCAACGATGTCGCCTGCCCGAACAGTAGCAAAACCTATGGTCTCACGGTCGCGAACCCCGGTTTGGCCTTCACGACCATACACAGCACATGTTTCGAGATCTCGGCCCAAGGCATCAGCAACAACCTCGCCCATTCTAAGAGCAGTACCAGAGGGTGCGTCGACTTTATGTTTATGGTGCGCCTCTAGCACTTCGATATCTACGTCATCACCCAAAACACGGGCGGCAATATCAAGCAAAGCAAAGCACAGGTTCACACCAACACTCATATTGGGCGCCCACATAATGGCAGTATTCGCGGCGGCTTTCTGCAAGTCTGCCTTACCGGAATCATCAATTCCTGTGGTGCCAATCACCATTTTTTTACCATGCTCGGCACACACTCTTGCATTCGCCAGCGTAGCCCCAGGTGCAGTAAAGTCGATTAAGGTGTCGAAGTCATGGAGCGCGACTTCAAGATTGCCTACCAGCTGAACACCAGATTTACCCAGACCAATCAGCTCACCGGCATCGGCGCCAATCAGGCTGCTATCGGGCACTTCAACGGCCGCACTCAGCTGCAGACCTTCGGTTTGGGAGATGGCTTCGATCAATGTGCGGCCCATGCGACCGGCCGCACCCATGACAGCGATTCTTTGCATTGTGTGTCCTGCCTTATATTGCAGGGCGCACTATAGCGTATTTTCAGCCCGTCATATCGTCGAAGAATTTCTTAACGCCTTTGAACCAGCTGTCTTTGCGTGGCGAATGCTTGGAACCACGCTCATCCATCATTGTTCGAAGTTCTTCGAGCAGGTCTTTCTGCCTGCGATTGAGATTGACCGGTGTTTCAACGGCCACACGACACATCAAATCACCGGCGCTGCCACC
Source organism: Pseudomonadota bacterium (assembly GCA_039111475.1). Lineage (GTDB taxonomy): Bacteria > Pseudomonadota > Gammaproteobacteria > Pseudomonadales > JAUIET01 > JAUIET01. Next base: position 23,035 of record JBCCIP010000069.1, read on the forward strand.
TCGCACGGGTACAACACCCTTGCCTCGCAAGCGAAACAATTTGCCGGTTTGGGTTTCCGCCGGAATTTTTAGCTTAACGCGACCATCAAGCGTCGGAACCTCAAGGTCGCCACCCAGCGCTGCATCCACGAAACTGATTGGCACTTCGCAATACAAATGCTTGCCATCTCGCTCGAATAACTGATGATCACGCACAGAAATCTGCACATACAAATCACCACTGGGGCCACCACCGGGCCCAGCTTCTCCTTCGCCCGACAAGCGAATACGGTCGCCGGTATCAACACCTGCAGGCACCTTAACCGACAAGGACTTACGCTCTTCAACACGGCCCTGGCCACTACACTCTCGGCATGGATCGGATATTACCTGTCCGCGACCGCGACAGTTTGGACAGGTTTGTTGCACGGAGAAAAAGCCTTGCTGCATACGCACCTGACCAACACCGCCGCAAGTGCCGCAATTGCTTGGCGTGCTGCCAGGCTTGGCCCCGCTACCATCACAGGACTCGCAGGAAACCAGGCGAGGTACCTTTATCTTGATGGTTGTGCCTTTGACGGCTTGCTCGAGATCGAGATCAAGCGTGTACTGAAGATCGGACCCGCGCTGCGGACCTCCTCGCGAGCGACCACCGCCGCCACCTCCAAATATGTCGCCGAACACATCACCAAATATATCGCTGAACGAGCCACCCCCAAAACCACCACCAGCTTGAGGGTCAACACCTGCGTGACCAAACTGATCGTACGCCTGGCGCTTCTCCTGGTCAGATAACACTTCGTAC
>JBCCIP010000070.1:0-22066 GCA_039111475.1 Pseudomonadota bacterium
CCATCTAGAACCGGTTATAGAGGATTTTTAATGCAACACAACATTTTTATTGATTGAAATACGAAAAGCAATTTCGCATCTGTGGTCTAGTTTAAAGAAAACAATTGGACACAGAGAACATTTTTTATCCAGTGCAATCAGCAGCCAAAATTCAGCGAGCAATTTCAGGTAAAAAACATGTCGTTAGAAAATAACTCCACTGCAACTAAAAATTCCGTTGCTGACTTCGAGAAAAACACTGGAGACACAGAGAGAATAAATCTATTCCAATCCATATGGAAAGGAGGTTACTATGGTGGAGACCCTCTTGACCGTATTCATTGCCATGAATACGGAGATATTGGCTTAATCTCCGTTAATCATGCTCTCTATCAGGCTTACATTCGCCCGCAAATAACTTCAGAAACTGTAGTTCTCGAGATTGGGCCCGGGCGAGGTGCCTGGACGCGATGCATGTTGGAAGCGAAAAAATTGGACTGTGTTGACGTACTTAGCGCTGAGCACAATGGGTTTTGGCAATACGTGGGCAATGAAAACCGTGACAAAATTACTTATCATGAGGTCAGTGATGCATCTCTGTCCTCAATAGAAGACAATTCAGTCGATTACATTTTTTCATTTGGCACCTTTTGCCACATTAGTCCAGAACTACAGAAGCAGTACTTTGAGAATTTTTATCGTAAAGCAAAACCAGGAGCAATAGGACTGGTACTTTACGCTAACTACGACAAATCAAATGCCGCAATCGATAATCTCGGTGAACTTCGAGCCATGCCGCTTTCACTTAGTGGAATAATTGGCAGTTTAAGATACAACTACGGGATACTTCTCTCAAAATTCACCGGAGAAGGCAAGCAAGATAAAAGTGACACACGAGATACGCCTGGTAGATTTTTTCACAGGGAAATAAGTGATGTTGACGATGAATTGAGAGCTGCTGGGTTTAGTGTATTGCAGTCTGATATTTGCCTGAATCATCGCGATGTAATAGTACAATTTCGGAAAGAATGACGATTGCGCGATCACGATCCATGATCGCAAGTATGCACTGGCGTCAGCATTGGCAAGCGATCATCCGGAGAATAGACACACCGCCCTAGAAATGCAGTGTGTAATTCCTTGCATAACGAGCTGTTGAACATCCGTCGCTCAAGATCAAACTGAAATGACTGACTTCATTACTACCGGAAAGCTAACGAACGGCAGTTGAAGCAAGGTTTTGTGGACGGGCGGGCTTATATCCTGATGAATTAAAAGGTATTCTTTACCCGGTTGGTAATGGAACTATCTTGGTTGTCAAACCATCCTGAGCACCCCTGATTACCGTGAAATTGAAAAAAATAGTATTCATCAATCGCTTTTTCTTTCCAGACCACTCGGAAACTAGCCAAATGTTGTCTGATTTGGTGTTTGGCTTAAAACTGGAAGAAACTGAAGTTGAGGTGATATCCAGCCGTAAGCTATATGACAGTCCAAAAGCGGAACTTCCCGCTGTGGAAGACATTTTTGGAGTACGGGTGCATCGTGTTTGGACAACCCGATTCGGCCGCGCGCATTTAATCGGACGAACTTTTGACTACCTCTCATTTTACGTAGCAGCAAGCTTAAAGCTGCTATTTTTAATTGGCCGAAATGATATTGTTGTGGTGAAAACCGATCCACCTTTAATGAGTGTGCCCGTGCTACTCATTTCTAAATTTCGCCGTGCGAAGCAAGTAAACTGGTTGCAAGACCTTTTCCCTGAAATTGCTCAGGTCCTTGATTTTAAATGGCTGAATAGCCCGCTAGGAACAACATTGAAATGGTTTCGTAATTTGAGCCTAAAGCATTCTTCCAGCAACGTAGTTCTCGGCGAGCTAATGCACTCGGAATTGATTGCTAACAACGTGTTGCCCAATTTGATTGAGATTATTCCCAATTGGGCTGATGGGCATTTGATCTCCCCTGTGAGCAAGGAAGACAACCCGCTGCGCAGCGAATGGGGGTTTCGTGACGAATTTGTCGTCGGCTATGCCGGAAACTTAGGCCGCGCTCACATGATTGAGGCTATGCTTAGCGCCGCTGTTTCTCTAAAGGAACATCGAAATATTGTATTTCTTTTCATAGGCGGTGGCGTTCTCTCAGCCCGATTGCAGCGTTCTGCAGAGGAAATTGGATTGGAAAACATGCGGTTTGAGCCGTACCAAAAGAAGGCGTCGCTCACGAACGCTCTCGGTGCCGCTGACGTGCATATGGTTTCGTTAAATGAAGTGTTAGAAGGATTAATAGTTCCTAGTAAGTTCTATGGTGTTATTGCGGCAGGGAGACCAACACTGTATTTAGGCGATTCCAATGGAGAGATTGCTCGAGTGCTCTCACAACATCAAATCGGCCACACAATTAGTAATTCCGATCCAGAAGGTCTGGCGGCGCAAATATTGGTGCTGGCTCAACATCAAGATGATTGCATTGCGATGGGCTTAAAAGCGCGGCAAGTATTTGCTGAAAACTATTCCAAGGAGCTCAGTCTGAAAAAGTGGCAATCGCTATTAACTCGAATTCAGACCAATCCAGATTGACCAGGATTTTTTGAGCTAATTGAGGAAGATGCTATTAGAGCTCAATGAATAACCTCAAGTTTCGTAAACACATGTTAAAGTGAATCTACCAATTCAAGGTAACGAGCGATAACAATTTTTTCGTCGAACTCTTCTTCCATTTTAAGTCGCCCCTTTTCACCCATGACATGTCTTTCTTCGCGAGATAAAGCTATCATTTGCTCCATTTTTTCCTTTAAATCATCTACATCACGCGGGTTGCACAGAAAACCTGTCTGTCCATTATCAACAGTATCTCTGCAACCAACCGAGTTAGTAGTAACGATCGGTTTTGCCATTGCAGCAGCCTCGAGCAATGAACGTGGAACCCCCTCTCTGTAGTACGACGCTAGCACCACACAATGAGCGGCGCGAATATAAGATCTAACATCATCTACACTTCCAAGATACTCAACGGCTCCTTGCCTATGCCAGTTTTGGATAACTTCTGCGGGGATCGCAGTAGGATTGGTGGTGGCCAGTGGACCAAGTAACTGAAAGCGAACTTTACTATTGCTGCCAGCCGCTCTTATTCTCCTGGCGGCTTCCACGTACTCGTAAATTCCCTTCTCGCTGAGCATGCGCGCAACAACAAGGAAGACAAATTCCTGATCATCGGAATAACTTACTTCCATTTCGGTTTGCGGAGCAAATGCATCCAGATCCACACCCGAGCCTGGAATCAGCAGCGCTTGTTCGATATCTACGATTCCTTCCGAAAGAAAAAAATTCATGTCATCTCTATTTTGAAAAAACACTTTTGGCGTCCAACTCAGTACAAGCCTATATAGAATTACCATCAGAATCGTCAGGTAGGTTTGCCCGGTAAACACACCGCCAAGCCCAGAAATATTTGGAACAACCATCGCACCAGTTACTTTCGCTGCTGCCGCTGTGTATACGTTCATTTTCGGTGTGTAACTTAACGCAAATTCTATTTTCTCTGCTCGCATCACACGCACGAGTTTCCAGACTGATAGTATTTCTGTTAATGGGTTTTTACCATCCCCCTTCACCTTGATGGGTATGTGTTTAACACCAGCATCAGTAAGGCGCTTAACGTATTTGTCAGCGGGGCCGATTGCCAATACTTCATACCCAGCATCCTGAAAAGCTCGAATTAAGTTAAGGCGAAAGTTATACAAATACCAGGTTGTATTTGCCACCACTGCTACTTTACGTTTCACGCTGGTAGTGCCAATTCCGCTGGCTTTTTCATCAAAATATCGAAACCAGATATGCACAGCTCCTCAGAGCCAAGAGTGGCGAATGGTGCTGCCAGTTTACTTCGTGGCGTTGGCAACGCTGGCCAGCGCCGAATATCTTCATACAAAATCTGGAAGCCAGCACTTTCAAATATCTTCACAAACTCTTGGTGCTGAATTCGATTAGTATAGAATCCTGAATTGGAAAACAAACTTGATTCCCACACCCGTTCGCTAAATCGCAGATTATTCAGTGCACCACCAAGATGATCTCGCAAATCCACACGATGTGATGCTTTCCCGTCGGGCTTTAATACTCGAGCGCATTCGCGCATTGTGATGCCACAATCCTGTCTTGGAATATGCTCTAGAACTGCCTGAGAAAAAGCAAAATCGACTGACTCGGTTGCAAGGTTTTTCCAGCTCGAAAGACCGTCTGTATGGTAAGTACTTTCGCAACGCTCCAGCAGTTCGCCAATCGAATTCAAACCTTTTAAATCAGGTGCATTCAGCCCCTTGTTATGCAGAAGGTCACATAGACCTTTGTAGTTTTTGGGGCTGTTAACGGCAAAATTTCCGGCATCAATGAGCACAGAATTGGCACCAAACGAATGGGCAATGATGGCCGTTGCCACACTGTCTCCCGGCCCGATTTCAAGAACAGTCTTTCCTGCTAGTGAATTTTCTAATTCGGCTAAGCCAGCATGCTTCAAAAACACATCGAAAGCATATTGCTCGGAATCCATGAATCCATGTCTAAACAAACCCATGCTTTGCCAGACTCTGTAATCAAGCGGCAAACGCGACAACACCAGCTTGGAGCCAATCTTGAGCCACCAGGGCGCAATGCCTAAAACGCTCATCGACAAGCGGCTATGCCTCCCTTAACTCTATTGGGTTGCCACATATATTGATCATTTTTCATACGTATAGTATGCCAGATATACAACAGACCAACCAAATTCATTGGCCACATTTCCAAATCAATAGTTTTCAGATTCTAGCCAGGCTTGAAACATCAATATACTCCAGAGCCAACCAGCACAATCTCGCTTGCCACTCAAATGCTCTTCCCATATCCGTACCACTGGCTCAGGCCGGAAGAAACCTTCGCGCGCCAGACGCTCAGAATCCAACAGCTCTGAGGCCCACTCCCTCAACGGACCGCGCAACCACTGATTGTACGGTACTCCAAACCCCATTTTTGGGCGTTCAAACAGCGCTCGCGGAACATGGCGCGCCAACAGCTCACGCAGCGGCCATTTAGTAACATTCCCCCGAAGCTTCGAATCTAGTGGAAGGCGCCAGGCAAACTCGAAAACTTCGTGGTGTAAAAATGGCACTCTGGTTTCAAGTGATACTGACATGGCTGCCCTGTCCACTTTTACCAGTATGTCGTCAGGTAAGTAATTTGTGGCATCAAACGCCATCATGCGTTCTACGTCGGTCAACTCACCCAAGTCCGGCCGTAGACAGGTAAGCTTGGTTTGTGGCTCAACCCCATCAATTACCAGTTCTGATGGCGACCTATGATGCGACAATAGCGCGTAGTACAGTTCATCAGGCGAAGTGCTAGAAATCACGCCTGCACCTTTTTTTATTTTGTCACCGAAATTAGCTACCCGGGTTGCTACTGGCCCCATGGCTGAAATCGAGTTTAACGAACCTTGGGGAATTCTTGCCACAGCATCGGCGGCAAGGCTCCTGGCCCATACTGGAACATGCGATAGTTTTGACCAAAGCCTGTTTGACAGTTCGTAACGGCTATACCCACAAAACAATTCATCTCCACCATCACCGGAAAGCGCAACCGTCACATGCTCTTTGGCCAGTTTTGAAACAAGATAAGTTGGTACTTGCGAAGAATCGGCAAACGGTTCGTCGTATATATCCGGTAACTTCGGCACCACCGCAAGTGCTTCTTGGTCGGTTACATACAGTTCAGTGTGTTCTGTTCCCAAATGCTCAGCAACCAGCTTCGCGTATTCAGCTTCATTAAAGCCCTGCTCGTGGAATCCGATGGAAAAGGTTTTAACCGGTTGCATACTTTGAGTTTGCATTAGAGCAACAACTGACGAGGAGTCGATGCCACCTGACAAGAAGGCCCCTAGAGGTACGTCAGACATCATCTGTTGGGCCACCGCTTTTCGCAATGCCCCGTCTAATTCATCAACAATCTCTTGCGCAGAGCCCTTATAGTGGTTTTGTTGGCTGCTTATGGCAGTCTCTATCGCTGACCAATAAGTTATTGTGGAACTTCGTTTGGTTTCAGTGTCTATCGTAAGTAGTGTACCGGGTTCCAGCTTTGATATGCCCTCATAAATCGAATAAGGCGTTGGCACATAGTTATGGCGCAGAAACAAGCACAATGAGTCTCGGCAAATTTTCGCATTGAACGATGGATGCGCTTTCAATGAGCGCAGTTCTGACCCAAAAAGTAATGTGTCGTTGTGCCAGCCGAAGTATAGTGGCTTCTCACCGAGTCGATCGCGACCCAAAGTTAGGACCTTAGCGTGCGAATCCCACAATGCGAACGCAAACATTCCCGCCGCTTTTTTGATAGTCTCCTTAACGCCCCAGGTTTCGAAGCCAGCTAGTAACGTTTCTGTATCCGAATGGCCGCGCCAATTAATATGTGTGCTTTGCTGTTCCAATTCGGAGCGCAAAGAAATATGGTTATATATCTCGCCATTATATGCCAGCACAAATTGGCCACCAGGACTATGCATTGGCTGATTACCAGCTATTGACAAATCAACAATTGATAATCGACGATGTGCGAGTCCAACGCCAGCCTCTTGGCTGTGCCACACTCCACCACTGTCTGGCCCGCGATGCCGGATAGCGTCGCCCATTCGACCGAGTATCTCCAGCGCTTGCTCGCTATCAAATTCTCTGGATACATATCCCGAAAACCCGCACATATTCCTATTCCTTCAAGATAAAATAGCTAATTGGCAGCTTGGTTGGACTCTATTCGACAATGACTCGCCACAAGCTGGATACTATCAGAGTTGTGCTCGCAAGCCTTGACTATCCGATGAACGACAGTGCGCAATTGCTTGATTTATCGCAGACTATCCAGCCCACTTTGCACCACTTGATATAAAACTAAATTATCTAACAGAATGGGCAGACCCGACTCAGATTCTCATGGACAAATGTGAACGATAAATGATAAGCATTGCAAAGATGTCTCAACGAATTCGTGAAGAACCTAAGCCATTCAAGTTCCTGCTGTCGCGTATTTTAATGGTGACACACCTTTGTAAGTTCCTTCGAATTCATAGAGGGGCATCATCGTTTCGATTCAGTCCATCAGCTCTTGCGGCCGAGATGTGGCTCGATGAAAACCCAAGCGCGGATGAAATTTTTTTCTCCCAGTACCTCCAGCCAGATGACTGTGTTGTAGACGTTGGAGCTAATATAGGTCAACTAACTGTCCTTGCAGCAAAACTGGCCACAAATGGCGCAGTATATGCCATCGAGCCACATACGCAGACATTCCGCTACTTAAGAGAAAATATTAAGCTAAATTCGATTAGTAATGTTGCGGTGTTTAATTGTGCGCTTGGCTCTTCAGACGGTACGGCCAAAATCTCTAATCTGCGAGCAGATACTCAAAACAGAATAACTAGCTTAGATGCATCCGGCATTGAAGTTAGTTTAACTCGTCTGGATACAATAGTTGATGAATGCCTATCAATAGCCCTGCTAAAAGTAGACGTCGAGGGTTACGAGAAATTTGTATTTGAAGGTGGAGAGGAAGCCATTCAGAAAACAGACTGTATTTACTTCGAGTTGTGGGATGAGCATACGGAAAATTTCGGCTATCATTCGTCTTACATCTTTGACCTTTTGACTACTGCCGGATTCAGTATTTTTGAAAGAGTTGTGGGGTCAAATAATCGACTAACCTTAATTAGGCGCGACGCTAAATTTCCCGAGTGTGTAAACTTGTTTGCGATAAAAGACTGGAATACCTTCGCCAGTCGCACGAACTATATTCAAGTTTAGGTGCAATATGTCAACCAATTCGAAGTTCGAAAGCGCAGCGGCTAAATTCGCGCAACAGTTCTAGAAAGGCATAGTAATGCCACTAGCCCAGAAACCAGATAAACCCCTGTTGTTGATAGAACCAAACCTCTAAGCCCAAGTGCTTCCGTAAGTGCCAGGGCTAGCCCAATCTTAACGACAAGGTTGATAGCGCCTAGAAGTGCAACGACTCTATATTGGCCTTGGCTAAGCAAGGCATAAACAGCAACCATAGATAAACAATAAAAAGGAATCTGAACAGCTGAGTATTGAAATATTTCTGCAACGCGAGAAGTATCAAGTGCCGTGAAAGCACCGCGTTCAAATAGCAAACCAATAAACTGGGGCGCAAGGTAAAGGCAGAATATCGTGACTAACAGCGCCGCCAAGAAAATGATTGCAGACCATCGGTATACCATTGAATTAGTGGTTGCATGATTTTCACGGTAACTTTTTGCCAAAACAGGCAGTAATGCCCGGGAAATTACCAGAGCGCCAAGTGAAAGTATCAGCGCAAGTACTCTGTTCGCGTATCCGAGAGTGGATAATGCGCCTGCCCCCAGGTGCGCCGCGTAAAACTGATCTATCAGCGACGTTAAGGTAGACAATGTTTGCCCAATGAGCATCATGCCCATCCCAGAAAGAAACACCTTCCAGTGAACGGATGTCATTGAAAACCGAAGCCAACTTACTTCATTTCGTATGTTCAAATAGAAATGCAGGATTCCAGCCTGTAGCGCGAAGCCTAATACTGTGCCCCACACCAAAGACGAAACGCCCTGCCAGGCCAGCACGAATAACAGAATCAATATCGCTGGTACCGCTTCAATCAAGCTGTTGATGTGGCTACCAATAACCATTACCCAAACCGAATACAGCTGAGCAATACCGGCAAAAAACACGGCCGAGGCGATTACCGGTGCTATTTCAGAGGCAATGTTAGCCTGGTTAGGTGTTAAACCAAGCCACGGCTGTAAAACGAGACCGGGTAGAACTATCGCCAAAATTAGCGAAATTAAAACGAGAACAAGTGCAGAAACGCCAAAAACTTCTGAACGAAAACGAGCCAAATGTAAGTCATTTTCCCCTCGCAGCCTAACGGCGAGGGGGATCAACACGGACGTTAAAACACCTCCCAGAATCGCTATTGGCCACTGAGTAATATTGAACACAAAAAGGTAGGCATCAACTGTTTCGCTGACGCCAAACCGCCATGCAATGGCCAGCTCTTTCGCTGCACCGGCTAACTTGCCGATCAATACGAAAGAGAAGACTAAAATTAAGTTGCTGGTTATCTGCCTATGCAGTGACTGTAGCGGCTGCATTTAATCGTGGTCAATAATCATTTACCTTTGCTGGCGCCAGGTTCACGCCAGTACACTTGCAGAAATCTTCTAACGAATGGAGGGTAGTCTGTGGAATGTCGTGTGGAAACCGCAGCTGCAAGCGCAAGCATGATGAAGAAGGCAGGTTGATCCAGAATATTGTGATTAAAGAAACCCCATACAAAAAATGCTAGTAGAAACATATTCGACTCATGCGTACCGCATTTAAAGACTATAAACATGAGCCAGAATATGAGAAACAACCCCAAAAACCCCATTTCTACAGCTGATTGCACGTACACGTTGTGGGTATTCATGCCCTCATCCAGCCCAATAGCACCACCAACGCCTATGCCAAGCAATGGGTTCTCCATAAACAGTTCAACGCCGGCTAGTGCGGCTGAGGCCCTGCCAGCCACAGAGGAATCTTGTTGCTTGTCAATGCTAATCCGATTAGTTGCGTCTTCACTCATATATTCCTCCACAGCGGATTTACCTAAAAAATCCACTAGACTTCCGGACGTGAAGGCCAAGACTAAGGCAAGAGCAACGGAGGCGGTAATAATAGTGCTTTGTATTCTCGAGAGCGCAAAAGCACCTACAAACCCAAGGTAGCCTATCATCAAACCACAGATCAAGATTCCTGACCGGCTAAAAGTTACGAAAACTCCTAGGAATACTGCCACTGCATATGCCGTTCTAAACCGCTTGGGAACAAATAACGCGGATGTGCAGAAACCCAAGGTTAAGTAAAACGCCGATAAATTTGGGTTTTCGTAAAAGCCGGCTGATCGGCCACTTATCAACGTTATATCCTTTAGAATGCCAAAGAATTCCAGAATGTTCAAAGTAGAACCAAACAGCACCACAGCCACAAGCGCTTTAATTCCGGCATTTACAATCCAGCTGCTTCTAAACAGCATTGCGAATACTACAAGCATTAGGGCGCCCTGAAAGTAATGAGTTAAATGCTGATTCGCTTGTTCGCCAAAACCCGCAAACGCCACCGAGAGGCTAGACAGCAGCAGAAATGTCGCCACCCAATAAATGAGATGACGGAACTTTGGCGGCGGTAATACAAAACCGTATCTAAAAAGGGCCAACAACAGTCCTGCTACGATTGTGACTACAAACATTACAGCTGGCGTTACCGGGATGATTTGTATCGACCACAAATAGCTATAAGCGTACGAGCAAAACAGTAGAACACTCGCTGAAACGAAGAGTACAATTGGCATTGGCTTTACCAGAGTCTAAGCGACCTAATGATAACTTAGTTTAAATGACAGCACCTATTGCTGGCATCACCTTCTGTCGTCGCAAACTCAGCTATTTTGAGCATCAAAAGAGCCGCTTTTCTCCGACCTAAGGCAGTGTATTCGAAGATTCTCTGAATTATCATTCAGACCCAAGTAAAGAGACGAACGGTTGCTTAGGATTGATTGCGCCAATAAACACAGAGAATCTGGATAAAGCTGGGAACGAATACTGGAATAGAACGTGGGATAGCCTGGGAATCCCGGCTGTTTTCGACCCACGCGATCGCGCTTTAGAAAACACGTCCCATTTGCGTGTCCATGATTACCTAACGCCCAGATTGACAAAACCAGGCCTCAAAATTCTGGAGGTGGGCTGCGCAAACTCTATCTGGCCGCATTATTTCCAGACTTACCACGGTGCTAGTGTCGATGGCATCGATTATTCAGAAATAGGCTGCAGAAAAACCCGTGTAACCTGGGAGGAGTTGGGTCTGGGGGGAACCATACATTGTGCAGATTTGTTTAACCCTCCTGAATCGCTTTTTGGGCAGTATGACATGGTTGTTTCCTTTGGCGTGGTAGAGCACTTCAAAGACACAGAAGCGTGCTTAACATCTTGCGCAAAGTTCCTTAAACCCAATGGTATCTTGTTTACGATGGTGCCGAACATGTCCGGGCTAGCCGGCCAGCTTCAGAAAATCGTTGACAGGGAGGTATTTGACATTCATGTTCCGATGACGGCTTCCGAACTTAGCGCCGCTCATGCTCCGAACATACTCCTTGTGGAAACATGCGAGTATTTTATGAGCTTGAACCTGGATGCAATTAACTCCAGCCGATTTGCAGAGCACTACTGCAACGGCATCATTCGCCGGGCCTTTTCTATACCAACCAAGCTGGTTTGGCTGTTTGAAAAGCATGTATGCAATCTAATAGCAACACGCACATTTTCACCCTATATTGTCTCTGTTGCAAGACATCGTGGATGACTAACGATTTGCCACAGTCAGCGTATCTGTTTACGGTTTTCACTCCAACATTTAACCGTGCTCACACGCTGGATGGCGTATATAAAAGCTTGGAATGCCAAACTCTGCAGAATTTTGAATGGCTGATAGTTGATGACGGTTCAACCGATGGCACTGAAGCATTGGTAGCCAACTGGCAGCAAATGGCAGAATTCCCGATAGTGTACAAAAAACAGAGTAATAATATTGGCAAGCATTGCGCAACCAATCGCGCGGTATCACTAGCCAGCGGCGAATTTTTTCTTACATTTGACTCAGATGATACCTGTGTGCCAACTGCGCTGGAACGATTGTATTGGCACTGGTGCGAAATCCCTGATAAAGATAAAAGTAGATTCTCGGCGGTAACTGCTCTTTGTATTAACGATCAGCAAGAGATTGTTGGGGAACAGTTTCCTTATTCACCCTTCGATTCAAACTCCCTGGAAACTGAATATGTGTACCGCGTGAAAGGCGAGAAATGGGGGTTTCAACGCACCTCGATAATGAAGGAATACCCGTTCCCGGAGCATCTTGGTGGTCACTATGTTCCAGAAGGTCTTGTTTGGACGCGAATTGCCAGGCGATATCAAACACGATACGTTAACGAAGGGCTAAGGTTCTACAATAGGAGTACCAATCAGCTTACCCGCCAGTCAGCAATTCTCGCAGCACCTCAGCGCGCTTACTACTATCAAGAAGTGTTGAATGAGCATACAGACTACTTACGCCGAAACGCCAGAGCCTATGTCAGAAACGCGGCCAATTTATTGCGTTACAATCACCACATTGGGACGACATTCCACTCTACCATACTACAAACCAATTCGCGGTTAAGCCAGCTAGTGCTGGTTTGCAGCATTCCTGTTGCTCTGATAGTTACGTTCTATGACAGCTGGCGGGATAATCGCTGAGTTGCATTACGGGCAGCTTGCATGACGACCTCAGAATCTATCGATTGCTATGCACCATAGAATTGATATTCAGATTATTCGCGGAATAGCCGTCATTCTGGTGGTTCTATTTCATTTGGAAATACCTGGCTTTAGCAATGGCTACCTCGGCGTGGATATCTTTTTTGTGCTAAGCGGGTTCCTAATGGCAATGCTGTACGATAGAGGCACGAAATCTGATTTCCTGCTACGACGTCTGGATCGCTTACTGCCGGCCTTCGCTGTCACTATAATGACCTCTTGCATTGTGGGGTCATTATTTTTGCTGCCGTTTGAGTTTAATGCTCTTAAGGAGCAGTCACTTGCCAGTGCTTTTTTTATTCCCAACGTCCACTTTTGGCTGCAGAACAGTTACTTCGATAAAACGGCGTTTAAACCACTTCTGAATCTTTGGTCACTTGGCGTTGAGTTCCAATTCTACTTGCTGGTTCCGTTCATTTATCCGCTACTGCGACGCTCCAAATTATTACTGGCTATAACGATCGGGGTTACCTTCATTACCTGCTTGATAATACAAACCAAATCAGCCCAAACTGCCTTTTATTGGATGCCGCTTCGAATTTGGGAGTTTCTAATCGGAGCCTGGGTCGCCTGGCACCCGCTGAGCCTGAGTGGTTCTAAAAAGAGCATTGCCGCGTATGTAGCTTCAGTGGCGCTGATGATTCTAATATGGCTTGTGCCAGTCGCACCGTCTAGCCAGCACCTGGTGATGGGACACCCAGGTTTGATCGCCCTATTAACATGTTGTTTAACGGCACTAGTATTGCATACTCGTTTACCAACATCTTTCGAGAACTCCTGGCCAGGTCTACTTCTGGAAAGATTAGGAGATTACTCTTACTCAATTTACCTGGTGCACTTCCCAATAATCATATTCGTAAACTACCGTATTTATGAAGGCACACGAATGGGCTTTGACGGCATTCAGCAACTATTGGCCATCTTGTTGTTAACAGCCATTGCTGCATATCTTTCTTACAACCTAGTGGAACGCAAGTCAGCCAATAACTTCCGCCGCCCATTGGTTCGGTTTGGGCTTGTACCAGCAATGCTATTCGCAGCGGTGATCAGTGGCACACTCAACGAAAATCGCGTTGACGGAGCTTATAAGCAAACATTATACGCATGGAAAGACACTGATTCTTTTCGCTGCGGTGGAATTCCATTTCGACTTATGAATCCCAATGCTGACATTTGCGCCCTGAATAAGGAAGGTGGACAAATCAGAGTACTTTTGATTGGCGATAGTCATGCAAATTCTATAAAGCAGGCGTTTGCGAATGTGGCATCTGAACACCAAGCTACGACATACTTCTATCACGACAATCTTATGCTTCTTACGCCCGAATTAGGGGCCCATAAAATTCTCGAGGATATAGAGCTATTCAAGATAGACGCAATTGTTCTGCATTTTAGCAACAGATACGACGACAAGAATTTTGTTCGCTCAATGCGCGAGTTGCTGAATGGAGCTTCAAAAATTGGGGTTAGTTCTAAACTCATTGCACCAATCCCCTACTACCAAACACATGTTCCAAAAGCGATTTACAAGAACCAAGTAGATGATGGAGCTAAGCTTCTAGAAAAGAAATTGCTGGTTCACAGGGAACAGACGATCGATTTTGGCCATTTTGCGGTCAGCCTTGATACCAACCTGCCCAGCACATATGACCCGGCAGTGGCTATTTGTCCTGATGGCAACATCTGTGAGTATATGGATAAGCGGTCAAAAACACCGTACTACTACGACAATGGTCATTTGACTCTAACCGGTGCAGAATTATTAATTCCCACTTTTCACCAGATCATTTCTGCTATTTAGTAAACGCTTTACGTAAGCCAAGCACCTTTGAAAATCGCACTTTCATGCCATCATTTTCGAGCCGAAACGTGAACTGGAACGGCGAAAATCGGTGCTATTGGGCTACAGTTATGTAAGCAACTTTCGCACACCAGGTCACTTACCTTGAGACTCTGCTTTCAAATTGCTCTAGCACCTCTTTTCGCGCTAGTGCTTGTAGCTCAGCCTGTTCTCGGCGCGAAACCATGCCCACCCCCGAAGCTATCTGTTGACGGCGTTGGCAAATCTTCAACTTGTATACCAAGAAACCTGCAACATCCAATTCAACATGCCGCCAACGAGTTAAAGGCTTTTCCAACGGCTGAAGGGTTTGGGGCACTAACAGTTGGCGGGCGCGGCGGAAAGGTGATTTATGTCGAAAACTTGAATAATTCCGGCTCAGGAAGCTTGCGAGAAGCACTAACAACCCCTGGTCCTCGAACAGTTTTGTTCAAAGTGGGCGGCACGATTGAACTAAGCTCGCCTATTCAGATCTATGAGCCATACCTAACAATTGACGGACGAACGGCGCCAGGTGATGGAATAACAATTAAGAGCAAGCCGGGAACCATGGTAGAAGCACCAATTATTGTGCGCGTTTCAGAAGTTATTATTCGATATATACGTTTCCGCCCGGGCCCCAACAAAGTTGCTGATGCATGTTGTGGAGACGCTCTGAGCATTGGGCATTACAGGAACGTCATTAGAAACGTCATCATCGATCATTGCTCATTTAGTTGGGCCCAGGATGAGAATGTAGAAACTTATTACAACACTTCAAATATCACAATACAGTGGTCAATTATTTCCGAGTCGCTAAATCAAGTACTGTCGGGCAATGATCCTTCGCAAAACGTCGATCGCACTGGTAAGGCCACACTTCTTGGCAGTACGAGTGAAGACTTTAAGATCTCATTCCATCACAATCTGCTAGCGATGAATCCAGGACGCAATGCTAGATTCGCAGGAGACGCTGTAAACAACCAGGGTCTAGCAGAGTTTGTAAATAACTATGTTTATGGATGGACCAGTTTCGGCCTGGAATTGGGTCAATACACCTATGGTGCATTTAACCTGCTACCTACCAATGTAATAAACAACTACTTTGAATCCATACCTGCTACCTCAGATCAACGCTGTCCTGGAGGTATCGATGCGGGAATGACGCTTAGACCTGTTGTATATGTTGCGGGCAATTATAATGATACGGTAACCAACACCGCAAAAACCCTGACCAACCCAGGCAGTGAAGACCCTTGGAAGTTCATGTGCCTTGGCGGCGGCAATCCGTTCATGACGATTCAATCGAACAAAGGCTACCAGAAATCTACACCAAACCGAAGGAGTCAACCTGCTATAACGGTCCAACCCGGGGAAAGTATTCGAAACCCAATTCTCGCACACGCCGGCGTGTCATTGCCAAAGAGAGATGCCGTTGACAATCGTGTTGTTCAGTTAGTCCGTTCCAAGCAAGGGAAAATTATCAATGACCCAGCCGCGGTCGGCGGTTACCCTACACTTCAAAGCGGATCGGTACCTAAGGACTCCGACGGTGACGGGCTGCCAGATACGTTTGAGACGAGTGTAGGCCTGAATCCGAATAGTGCTGGCGACGGTACACAAGATATGGATGGCGATGGTTACACTAATTTGGAAGAATATCTGAATAATATTTGATAACTCACAACACTCATAGGTACCCATAGCTTTTCTACCAACAATATTCTATAAGTATAGGATTTTAATCAGGGTTTGTTATACATAGCGTTGTATAAAGAGCTTCGCTGCCCTAACTTCTACCAAATACCAATATGAACGCCAAAGAATCCAATTACCTAGATATTTTTAGAGTTGTGGCTTCTTTTGCTGTTTTGTTCCAGCACCTTTCAATGTTTAACAACAATGTGTTTCCTGGTATGCAAGGCTATGGGCATCAAGCGGTCATGGCTTTTTTCGTACTATCTGGTTACGTCATTGCCTACGTTAGCGACCAACGAGAGAGAGAATTTAGTACCTATATGAAGCATAGACTGGCACGTATCTACAGCGTGATGGTGATAGCTTGGTTGTTAACTGCAATACTAGATAGCGTGGGGCCTAAAATTGACTCAGCAACTTATGTGGGTGTTGTTGCAACTGACAACTTACCTATAAGAGTTCTCGCGCATCTTCTGTTTCTGAATGAGTCCTGGTTTCTAAGTATCCAGTTCTTCGGCAATCAGCCACTCTGGTCTCTTGCCTATGAATTCTCATATTACCTTCTCTTTGGCCTTTGCTTTCTCTACAAAGGTCGATTCAAAATTCCTCTTGCGCTGCTAGTAGCAATGTTGATGGGACCAGTTATATTGATATACGGTCTTATTTGGTTGTCAGGAGTATTACTTTATTGGATTCATAAAGAGCGCCCGCCAATTAACATTGCGTACGCCAATTGTATTTTCTTACTCACTATACCAGTGATTTTCCTATACCCGTATTGGCAGCATTTTCTGGATTTCAATACCAGCTCTTACAAGAAGTTTAGTACCACCGCCATCACCAAAGACTTCGTATTTGGATTATTTGTGTGTCTCAACATCTATTGTTTTAAATACACTAAATATCAACTAACGTTTCTGCGGTCATATGCGAAGTTTTTTTCTAATATCTCTTTTTCGCTATACGTATTCCATTTTCCCTTAATGTATTTTTACGGCGCCGTATTGCGCAAGTACTTCAATCCAAGTAATGAACAAATGTTCTTTTTGCTTACCGTTTTAATCGTGCTTACGGTCTACTTATTGTCCTTCATTTCTGAGAAGAGAAAACGTAGCTACTACCAACTATTCGACTGGCTGTTTCGTAAGCTTGGGCGTCAGTTTTCGATTAAAACTCAGAATGGCTAGTTGTTCCGCGCAGGCGTAAGGTATCGTTGAGCCAATGTATATGCTCCATTTGCAGCATATAGAGCAAGAATAGGTAGGAACGGAACTCTCATTCTGGAGTATGCAGCTAGATGCCCTGTCGAAACAACGATGAAATAAAGAACTGCACCAAGCATCATAAAATGAAATATTTGACTACGCTGGTTACCTCTGAGGCTATTGAGATAGCCGTAGCAAAACAACAGATACAGCATAATCATGAATGCGCCGGAGTAAGCTATTAACCAGATAAACCAATTTTGGAAGCCGGCGAGCTGTTCAATGTTTGACAAAAACCCTTTGTCTATCTGCTGGTCAGTGCCCGTGGAAACATCCAGGTATCCGTCATAATAATTCGCCTGCGAAGCAACCCCCACGCCAAACAGAATACCTTTGAGCCCTTCCACAGAAAAGGCTAAGTATGTGGGTAGATCGGCGAGAATGATTTCCTGGGCAAGCGAACGCTCCGCGGTCGCTTTTTGCCTCAAAGACTGAATATCAGAAGGCAGAAGATTGTTGATTTCTTTGCTAGCCTCGGCTTCTGAAAACGAATTGGCTCGCATAAGTACACCTTTCGCTTTCCAATAGAGCATTGTTTCGCTGCCAGCATTGTTTAGTGCATATACACCTGTTAACTGACCGTTGCGAATCTGCCATGTACCAATCGCTAGTACCACCGGTAGTACAAAAAGTAACAGCAACTTGGTAAGCTCGAAATAGGTGCAACCCAAACGTCTTCTATAAATCGTAAAACCTACAACGATCGGTAAAATTAGGTACTGGCTTATTGGTCGGGTCATAGTAGCTGCCGCCAGGAATATCCCGAAAAGAAGTGCCGCTCGATATCGACTCTGAACGCTGGTTACTATCATACAAGCATAAAATAGGGATACTGTTAGAAAGAAAGTAAACAGCGTCTCTGATAACAGAAGTTGACTGTAAAGTAGCTGCAGGGGGTCTAGCGCCATAATCGTCATGGCGAGCAAACCCGTGCGTTCAGACCACAATCTGGCTGCAATTAAATAGACAGCGCATACAGTCAGCACGCTTATTGCGATCTGAATTAAAATGAGTACGTACCGGTCTTGGCCAAAGACCCTGTATATCGCGGCAATAAATACTGAGTATGCTGGGGTTACGCTAAGTGTAGGTGTATCGATTCTATCGGGGTTTATTGCTAGCGACCCCGTTCTTAACAATTGCAAGGCAGGATTTTCATACCTCAGACTATCGTCATCCAGTATTACATCAGGCTCTGCAGCATATGAGTGATAGAAAACGATGGAACGAAAAAGTAAGGTCGCCAGGGCAATGGCCAAAAACACTACGGTATTAGCTTTCATTCCTCGATTGTAGAACGTTAACTACCACTCGCCCAGTAGCTAAATGGGCGTATTCCAACTTATCAAACTAATAAAGTTGACTTACCACCAGGAAGGTGGGTTTATTTTGCCGCCCGCAATTCCATTATAGTTACCATTTACTGACACCGGAGAGCTACCAGCTTGATGTGATGGAACACTTGCACATGAACCCATTCTTGCAGAATTCGCTGTTCTAATGGAATTGTTTGCAAAGTTATTCGTAGCCTGGAACTGGCTATAGCTCAACCGCGCAGAACTGTCTTGGTAGTAATTAAGAGCAGATAACTTGAAGTCATTACTTTGTATAAAGTTGCCACTGGGTGAGTCCAGGAACGTGGCAGACGGACTGTATATTCTAAAAATGGATGCAAAGTTTTCGAACACGTTTGAAGATATAACATTGTCATCCGCGCTGTTGAACCTCCAAACTGCCCAACTAGGAACTTCTGCTGGCGCCGCGTACTGCCCGCGACTATGCAATTCCATTGCGTATTGCCCTGGTGTGTCTCTGGCGAAATAGTTGAAAGCGAACACATTTCTATGGCCAGAGATGTGGAAACCACTGTTATCGATATTGCCAAATTTGTTTCCGGTAACAATGTTCTCGTTACCCATTCGAATTTCTATGAACGACTTACCATTGGCGATAAAGCAGTTGTTTCTGATCACGTTACGACTGGACTTCACAGAAATTACTTCCCAGTCACCTTGAGCGCGCTCAAAAATATTGTTCTCTATCAGTGCTTCAACGTTATCATCATAGCCGGCCGGTAGTGGCGCAAGGCTGTAGCCCAACATTATGTTCGTTGATTCACCTCTGGACGGAACGGGAATATCGCGCCACTCATTGTGATGGACATGCGGGCGTTTAATCGTACCTGGCCCATTGCTGTGCCCTTGTGCCATCCACATAGCATGGCCAGTGATCTGGGTAAACTCTGTATTATCGATTTCCGCGTCATCACCATAAATCCCTACGTGAAAACGCCTGGGCGTTGCACCAAAAACCTTGTTGTGCGCAAAACGAATATTGTCACCGAAAAGTCTGGTTTCAATGTTAAAAGCAATGCCCGCTACAACGATATGGTTGGCTCTAAGAGCAATGCGACCTCCGCCCTGAAAAGTCACACGACCTTTGTTTTCAGCCAGAAGATAGACTTTATTGCTTGCTGTGCCACTATTGCTTGAATTCCAGTAGAACCACTCTTCGTTGTGACTGGTTAAGTTGTAGGTTCCATCAGCAACCCAAACTACGCCACCCGGTCTTGCACGCGAAAGTGCGGCTGATAATTGCGAAACATTGGTCACGCGTTCGCTGCTGGAAAAAGATGCCGGTATCCGAGTGTAATTCTCCGACTGTATACCGTATTCATCATCACCATTGCTTGGCGCAATTAGAACGGCACCACAATCTGTCTCATTGTCACTTGAATTTCCACCGTCCACGCCAAATGCAGGTGGTGGGCAAGGATTATTCGCTTGCGCCATCGGTGCATTAAAACTGAGCCCAAGAACTAAAAGAGAGATTGTTAAGATAGTTAATGAGTTCAATTGCTAAAGTCCAAGGCATACGTATCACTCGAGTATAGACAGTCAACAGGTGATTTTTTGTGCCAGATTGTAGAAATGAGAACCCGTTTGAACGACTACATTTTCAACCGGATTGCCTAGCGTTTTCCGACGAATGGTCAATACTGAAATTACTACATAAGGTACCAGTGGTCGTTATCAGATTGTGAGACTGATCAATTTGTGGACAATTACATCTCTCTAAAGCCAACATTGGAAGTAAGAGCTTGTTCTCTATCAATAACAAAATCCTGTACACCTTCGCGCAGTTCGTACTAATACTCAGCATCACTTCATGGTCGAACCTGGTATCGGCACAAACTGAGATTAGAGTCCTGCCGCTGGGTGATTCCATCACGCATGGATTCGATCAGGTAAGTTATCGCCGGGCTCTGTGGTTTAAACTTCAAAATGCAGGCTACAACGTGGATTTCGTTGGAAGCCACACTGACTTTGTTGGAACAATTCCTCCTGCACTACAGGACTTTGACCTGGACCATGAAGGACATTCCGGCATAGAAGCAGGCCAGCTCGACCAGAGTCTTAATACATGGCTGCAACTGTACGACATTGATATTGTGCTACTGCACATTGGTACCAATGACATTAATCGCGGACAAACGGTAGCAAGTACCTTGAATGAAATGGCGAGCATTATCGCCAAGCTTCGCAACGAGAACCCGCAGGTCATTATACTACTTGCCAAGATAATCCCTATGCGGAATACATCGGTAACCGCTTTTAACGACGCAATTGACGCTTGGTTGCCCACCCAGAGCAACCCAAATTCTCCTATCATTTTGGTCGACCAGTTCACGGGCTTCGATGCGTTTGCCGACAATGCAGACAACTTTCACCCGAACCCTGATGGCGAAGAAAAAATAGCTACGCGGTGGTTCGACGCGCTCCAGCCTATTCTCGAAGACAGTAATGTACCGCCTATGGTTGAAGCGGGGTCTAACATTGTAATTGCTGATCCTGCAGCCACAGCGAACTTACAAGGTATGGTAACCGACGATTCGCTGCCAAGTGGATCAGCTGTAACTACAACCTGGGTGGTACAGAGCGGGCCTGGAACGGTAAGTTTTGACAATGCAAATGCTACAACCACAACGGCAATGTTTTCAGTTGCTGGCAACTACGTATTACGACTCACAGCCAGTGATACGCAGTATCAACGTTCGGATACTGTAGCTGTAACTGTGAATTCTTCTAGCGGTGGAACCATTAGCCCCTCTGTTTCGGATATTACAGGTTTTTGGCAACTGGATGAAAACAGTGGTTTAAATGCGGCTGACTCAAGTGGCGCAGCAGCTAACGGAATGCTGATGTCATTAGACAATAGCAACTGGCAGCCGGGCGTTTATGGCAGTGCCATTTGTTTGAATGGCCAGTCTGGCCAAGAGATTTCCATTCCAACTGCGACGGCGGGTTTGTTGACACCGTCTGTTTCGATCGCAGGCTGGGTAATGATTAACGCACCTCTGAGCACTTGGGCGTGGGTTGCGGCACAAGGTGATAACTATGGATTGTTTGTTGATGCCAACGGATTGACGTTTTATTTCTACAACGGTTCTACGTGGCGCAGTGTTCGGCACAACACTTCCGAGATGAACGATGGCCAGTGGCATCACGTAGCGGGATCGTTTGATCAGGCAACTGGCAACGTTGATGTCTTTTTGAACGGTGCACTGGTTAATACTGCGAACTTCCAAGAATCAATTAGCCACACGATAGGGTCCGGTTTCAGCATTGGCGCAATGCAGGGGCAGCGCAACTTTAATGGCTGTCTGGATGAAATACAGGTTTATGGCAGAGCACTGGATGACTCGGAAGTCATGACTTTGTCACAACCTGGCATGGCGCCCACGAACACAGCACCAACGGTTAATGCAGGCACCGACCAAACCATTCAACTACCCACCAACAGCGTGCAGATGAATTCCACCATCACCGATGATGGCTTACCTACTAGTCCTGTTACCTTCTCTTGGGCTCAGATCAGTGGACCGAATATGGCCACTGTGACA
>JBCCIP010000071.1:0-21517 GCA_039111475.1 Pseudomonadota bacterium
CGACCAATGCGCATTTTTAGCTGGTAACTGTCTGTAAATCCAGTGGCAACACGGCATCAATTTTCTTGTTAGCGGGGATCTGCTCAGCAGAAACCGCTGGCTTACGCCATCAGATTGCGAGCGCGGTCTAGTCTGGAATCGAAGGTTTGCGCATCACTGGCTATTTTGCAGAAAAGTGGCTTTCAAATCGATTTCAGATTCAACTTTGGTTGGACTGAGAATAGCAAGGTGCCTATCCTTTTATGTGTGCTTTTATGTGTGTTTACCAACGGCGCGTTTACCGATCACCTGCATTCGCCAATAGTGCAACACCGCTGCTGCTGTCTAGGCGAAGGGAAACTATTTCTTGATATTCCGCTGATTCATACCATTTTTTCGCAACATCTGTAGATTCAAATTTCAACACTACTGTGACATCGTGGGCATTGCCCTCGATTACTTCACTCGTGTAATCGGCTACTAATACTTCGGCGCCGTATGCGCCCAGTGTATCGCCGACTCGGGTAAGGTATACGTCGTAGCGAGCCTCAGCACTGACCGTGTAGTTGAACACAAAGAACGCGGGGCTATTGGTTTGTTGAGCCTGTTGATTCTCTTCAGCAGAGGTGTTGAACGGTTGGCCACTACACGCAGAAAGAACGAGTGCTAGCAGTGTACAAGTTACTATTTGTGCTCTCATTGGGTGCCTCCAAAAAGTGTGTTTCAGTAATGTACGCGCAATCTCGTTGAAGTGTATCGTGCTTTCAGTTTCTAAGTACTGTTTGATTCAAGAAACCGACAGCGTCAGGCCTTACAACCCAAGGCGCAAGCAAAGTCTGCGGTAACAACCCCTTAGCGTGCGCGCAGTGACGGCATTGTGGTCAGCCAATGTCATGGAAAACAGCGGTGCAAAAAAGACAACATTAACCCAATCGACAATCGGGACTGGACCTTGGCACCCTCATACTGCAATATCATTGAATGAATTGCTATATGTTGTACTTTTCGATTGTTTTTATTGCCTTCTCGGCCAGCGCCAAGACTGTATATAAAACGGTGGACACCAATGGCGTTGTTACGTTCACCGACATCAAACCTGCCGGCGACACGTACGAAGTTCTGGATTTTGTTGAAGCACCAACCAAGCCTGATCCAATGGTGGCCCAGCGGCGTGCCGATATGGCCTTGTTGGCGGATAAGATTCGCCGGGAGCGCGCGGCGAGTAGTCGAAAAAAAACGCGCAAACGTATTTCTAAACGCGCTACTCAGCAGCTTGTAGAATACCGCTATTACCCCACGTGGTCACGGACTCATCGACGTCCTAACACACAACACCAGCCGGTTTCGCAAGACATTCAGCCGCCGCTCCCAAGACGGCGCCTTCCACACGTCACGCTAATTCCGCGCTGACACGAACGCAGCAAACGTCGCGGCCATCTTGACTATTTCACATAGGTTCATGCAAACGGTGCGATCTGCTCGGCGAAATGCCAACCTGACTCTAACACCGGATTCTGACATTCAGAGTCACGCAAATATGCACATCAAACATGCAAAATGCAGTAAGGTGCATTGCTCCATTAACTTGTACAGTACTGCGATTATTCGGAGGAGAATGACATGCTTGGCTACGTTACCTTGGGTTCGAACCAATTTGAGAAAGCGGCGGAGTTTTATGACGCACTCTTTGAAGTCTGCGGCGCCAGTCGTTTGATGGATATGGACGGTTTTATTTTGTGGGGTAAATCCATTGATTCAGCCGGCGTGGCGTTGTCAAAGCCATACAATGGCGAAGCGGCAACGGTTGGTAATGGTGTGATGGCGGGTATCCGCGCCGACTCAGCGGATGCTGTGAATGCTATCTACCAGAAAGCCATTGAATTAGGTGGTAGCGATGAAGGTGAACCGGGTCCCAGGGGTGATGGTTTTTACGCCGGTTATTTTCGTGATTTGGACGGCAATAAGCTCAACGCGTTCTTTTTGGGTTAGCTGAGTAATCTTCGAGCAGGGCAATTGCTGCCATTTGTCTTACCTACCGGGACAAACATAAGACTGCCAATCTGACCCGTACTCGGCATGTAATGGTCCTTTTGCGATTGCAGCCCATGAGCAAACCGGCGCCAACGCTCACACGAGACCCAGACGCGGAGGTGGGCACCGATTTCTCTCAGTCAAACGCTGGCGGTCAAGAACCCCAAAATTGGAAGGCTGATGATCCACGCGGTATTCAGTGGGACAGGGAGTATAAATGGCTATGCTACGCCTAGACAAACCGGTGTTAATCGATCTAACTATAAAGAGTAAAGGTGTTCTGGTAAGCTCGTAGAAAGGCTTGGTTAAAATGATATAGGGTTGTTGCTATGAATACTGGAAACACTGAATGTTTCGGTAGAGGCAGAATGCGTCGCGTTACTTCAGCGGTACTGGCGATTGTGGCACTTTTTGGTTTGCCAAAAACGTTAATTGCCGCAGAAGAAACAAAACCCAGAATAGGTATTATCGGGTCTGGTAAGGTTGGCGGTGGAATTGGCAAGGTGTGGGCAAGTGCCGGTTACGAGGTAATGTTTTCCTCGCGAAACCTTGAACACGACCAAGCGATTGCCGCAGCGTTAGGTTCCAATGCGTACGCTGGAACATCTAGTGAGGCGGCGGCCTTCGGTGATGTGCTGCTGTTTGCGGTGCCGTATCATGCCTTACCCAAGCTTGGCGAGCAGTTGACCGATCTTATCAAAGGTAAAGTCCTTATCGACGCCTGCAATCCGTTTCCCAGTCGTGATGGTGAAATAGCTGTCTGGGCGAAAGAAAAAGGGGTCGGTGTTGCTTCGCGTGAATTGCTTCCAGACGCACGCATAGTTCGCGCATTTAATGCGGTTGGTGCGGCGCGAATGGCCTCAGGGTTCGAGGCACCTGAACGTATTGGCATGCCGATCGCCAGTGATGACGATGAGGCTATTAAAATCGCTTCCCGCTTGATTCGAGATATGGGCTTTGAACCAGTTCCGATTGGCGATCTGGAACGGGGGCGTTATCTGGTGCCGTATACTTCCCCTCTATCGGGCGAGCTTTCACCGGATAAAATCCGCAGCATTGCAGCAGAGTTAGAATAGCTAGTTGGGCCATTGAAGCGATTCGAATCAAGCAATAGAGTTTTTTGGCACTCTGTATTGGAAACAACCTTACATTATCATGCAGTCAATTCCGCAAAATTTATGGCGCGATTCGCTGTAGTAATAAGCTTGTTGAGGTCCAGCAACTCGAGTGAATGGAGGTTTTAGCGAACTCAAAATCCTGCGTTATGGTTGCTGCTTTGTTCTATTGAGTTTGGAAAAAAAGAAAAAAGGGGTCGGAGGGATTATTCCTCAACCAGTTTTTGCGATGGTGTAATTGGACAACTGTCTCTATCACTCTATCGTTCGTTTTTTAATCTCTCCGACCCCTTTTCCCAGACTCCTTTTCCAAAGGCTAGCCACGCCACTGATTGTTAAACGCAATTGTCGCTGAGCATAGACTGGGCCTTAGGCACGCACAGCATTTCGTGTTTCGTCCGTTACCGACAATAGCGATGTTCCATCTGCTTGAGCGACATTCTCAGTATGGGCAACTTCTAGCGGCAGTGAAACGCGAAACTCTGACCCTTTACCTATCGTACTGCTAAGAAGAATGTCCCCGCCCATGGCATTCACCAGCTGCTTGCTGATGGCCAAGCCTAATCCAGTTCCACCGTGTTGTCTTGAGGCGCAGGTATCGGCTTGGGTGAATGCATCAAAAATCGTTGCTTGGGCTTGGGTAGAAATGCCCATGCCTGTGTCGCTCACTCGGAAATCCACAGTGGCCGTGCCAGGAGACTCGAAATCGGCAGCGTGCCCTTTGCTGACAGCCAGAGTGATTGAACCATTGTCAGTAAACTTAATGGCGTTATTGATGATGTTCAGTAACACTTGTTTGATTCTTTGCTCGTCGGCAAGCAAGGCATCGGGTAGTTCATCACTTAGGCTAATGTGGTAACTGAGGCCTTTTTCTTTTGCTGACGGTAGCGTCATAAACTCAATTTCAGTGAGCACCTTACTAATGGATAAGCGCTGCTTATCGATCGTCAGTTCATCAGCATTTAATTTTGAAAAATCGAGGATGTCGTTTACCACGTTGAGCAGCATATCGCCTGAGGTTTTTAGGGTGTCGATTAGGCGCTGCTGTTTTTGTGAGGTGTCTGTTTTAAACAGCAAATTGGTTATCCCAATAACGCCATTCATAGGTGTTCTAATTTCATGGCTCATATTGGCAATAAATTCGTTTTTCGCTCTTGAGGCCAGCTCGGCTTGGTCCAAGGCAGTAATCAGTTCTCTTTGTGTATTGTCCAGCTCCTCGGTAAGGCTATTGAACTCAGTGGCAAGTATGCCAATCTCATCTTGCTGACCAATGTTGGGCATTCCAGTCAAGTTGCCGCTTTGTCTAATGGCTGCAATATGGTGTCTTAAAGACAGCAGAGGCCTGGTAATTAATCGCCGCGTGAAATAGAGCATTACAATGAGAAACACTAACACTGCCAGCGAGAGAAAAATCAAGGCCGCGTTTATAGTTTGCCGGCCAATCATGGTAATTGTTCTGGGAGTCTGAACTTCCAGAATGGCTACGGGTTTGTCAAACATATCGCGCAGCACGGTGCGGCTGGATATAAGATCATTCGATGATACAAATTGCTGATCTTGCTCTGATTGGTGCAAAATAGTGAACGTTTCGTCAACCGATAACGACGATTTGCCGTGGGAAATTTGGTGCAGCTTTATACCAACATGCGTACGGGCACCGATACTACTCAGTTTTTTCTGGCTCAAAAGCCGCGCAACAACAATCGCGCCATTATAAGGCCCCGTTGAATCCGACTTAACGACCGGAAAAGAGCAAACTAACATCACACCTAGCGGGCTTGCCAGCAGGCCTTGTTTATAGTCCGTATCGGAGTCAAAACGGATTAATTCGGGGGTTTTAAGCCAATATGGCAAAAGGACTTCTTCAACCGGGAATTCCTTTCGTTGAGATACATTGTCGGGCTGCGCAATCAATTTGCCTTCTACATATTGGTGTTTTCTGTTGAATAACAGCATGGCATTCACTTCAGCAAACTCCCAATAGTCAACGGCCACTTTCGTGCCAATGAAATCAGGATTTTCGGGTAGCTGCAGTTCGGAGCTGGCGAGATATTGGTAGGTTGTGTCCCAATCCGAATATTCACCGGTGTACACGTCAAGAATTTGCATCTCGTATTCTATGTCGCGCTGAGCTGCCGCCAGGTTTTCAGCGGCTTGTTCCCGTTCGAATGCTTCGAATGCCGGAAACACCGTAAACCGCATTACGGAGTAGATGAGGGCCAAGAGACAAGTGCACATCAATAGAAAGATAAGCAATATCTTTCGTACAATTGTTCCCTCTCTACTTATTCGCAAAGACTTTGCTTCCTATCGTTGCCTTACACAATGTTGCTGACGCTAACCAGCTCTAAGTGTTTATTTTATGGACGACGAATTGTTACATCGCGCTGCAAGGATGACAAGACATGAGTTCCAGAAATGACAATTTGGCAGTCATTATCGGTGTACCAGAAGTGCCCGCTTGAGCGCTGTGGAGTGACGGTGTCAGAAATATCACTCCCGGACTGAGTGTTGTTTTACACACGCCACAGACTGACTGAAACAATGTGTCAATAAATTGACGAACATCACACTTTCCTGCTGTAAAGCGCTGTAACTGTTCTATATTTAAACAATATTCATTGAGGCGGTGAACTCCAGGGAATCTCAATGGCATTGATAAAGCAGTATTTTTGGAGTAACGATAATGAAGAAAATAGCATTGGCCATTGGAACAACATTCGCGTTGTTTAGTCTTTCAAGCCTGGCAACAAATGACGGAAGCCTCGCAACCGGAAGTTCTACCGGCGACCTGGACATTACCGTAGAAATCCCGGATCTGGTTCAGATTTCCGGGCTCAATAACATCGATTTGGGCACCTTCTCAGGCAGTGACCTAAGCGGTGAAGACCAGGTGTGTGTTTATCGCAATGGCAGCGGAGACTACGAAATTACGTTTACCGCGGGTTCCAACAATGGCGCGGCGGATGCGGCGTCTGGCGTTACTGGTTACGAGCTTGAGAGCAGTGCAGGTGACACCATTGCCTATACGGTGGATTTCGAAGATTCGTTAGCTGGCGCGTATGCCGACACTGACGTAGGGATTAACTCGGCCTTAGCCGGTCAAAATGGTGATGACGCAGATGCTACCTGCGGCAGCGGCAGCAACGCCAAAGTGCGCGTTAATGTCGCGGCCTCAGAAATGGAATCGTCTCCAGCAGGTGATTACGTTGGAACGCTGTACATGACTGTGTCGCCGGAATAAAACAGGCGACTAATGTATAAATCACGCTGAGTACTGAGTAAGGCCTCAGCGTAGAAAATAATAATATGTTACGCCGCCTATCAGCGCTTGGCCTGCTGCTTTTTTCGCAGTGGGCTTTCGCATTTGTGGAGATCACAGGTCTTGATGACATCCAGCTAGGCGTCTGGAGCGGCAGCGGTGGCCTGATGGGCTCCGACAGTTACTGCCTTGTTTCCAAACAAAGTGCCACATCAACAACACCGGTTAGATACGATGTGGCAGCCTACGGACCCGATGACGGGGCCGGAAACTTCGTGCTACTCAATTCTGTTGATAACTCGCAATTACCTATTCAGCTGACCTGGAATGGCAACAACGGCAGTTATCTGATGACAGACTACAACGTAACCCGCTTTCTAACACCATTGCAAAACGGAGCAATCAATTGTGGTCAAGCGGCGGCAAACATCAGCATTACCATTGAGGCTCTTGCCGGAGACCTCGCCTCAGCACGGGCAGGAACCTACAGCGGATCATTCCAGATTGATGCCTTGCAATCGCAAAATCCACGGCGATACGTGATTGAAAGCTACTCGGTTACCATTCCAGAACTGGTGCAAATAAGCAATGTTGATGACATTGACCTCGGTGTTTTCAGCGGTGTAAGTGATGCCGTTGGCACCGACCGGCTGTGTGTATTTCGAAACGGCGCTGCAAACTATGCGTTGCGTGCCAGCGGAGGTGTGAACGCAAGCGATCCATTTGTTTTGAATAATGGCGGCAACTCACTGGGCTACAACGTGTCTTTTCGAGAAGGCAGCGGCGCGTTTACAGAACGAACACCGGGGCAGTTATTGACCGGTTTAAGCGGTAGTTCGGCACAAAATTGCGGCGGCGGCACAAACGCTGAGGTTCAAGTTCGCGTACTTCAGGCAGACATGTTAGCCAGCGCACCAGGCACTTATACCGGCATACTTTACATCGTGGCAGAAGCCCAATGAACACGACTGTAATTCAAAATGCGTTTCTGGTGTTTTGCTTGATGTGTATCGGGGCTGTTACGGAGGCTTCCAGTAAAAACAGCACGGCTGTTTTCTCTATTGCAAATGCACAGGTACCACGTGGTTTCGAGCTGTTGTTGTCTGAACATCACACTGAACTTGATGTGTATTTCGGTGGGCGTTACCGTGGCAGCGTGTTTGCCAGCTACACACCCGGTAAGGTTCGTTTTTCACAGCCGGAAGAGGTTCTTCGATTATTGGGCGATCTGGAGCCCGCTCACCGCGAAAGCGTCTATCGGCGATTGGGACAAGAGTTTTCGGCAAACGCAGAGCGGCTGTGCAGAAGTGCTCAGCAAACGGATTGCGGAACCATTGAACCAGACGACGTTGGCATTATCTTTGACGATACTCGGTTTCGTGTTGATTTGTTTATAAACCCGATCTATCTCTCGGTCATCGCGATCAATAAAACCAAGTACATTCCAGACTCCAGCGCTGAGGACCCTTCGCTAACACAGATGTTTGGCGCTGTGGTGTCTAAATCCAGTAGTACTGAAGCAGACTACAACCTGGTAGGAAACACGTCGTTCTCAATGGGTGAAAACAGCATAAGCAGTTTTTGGGATTACAGCAAGTTGCAAGGCGCGCGTATCGACACTTTGATGTTCCAGCGTGAGCATAAGGGCCAGCAATTTCTTGCAGGTGTATTTCGAACTTTAGGCAATGGTGTGTCGTTTTCTTCCGATCAAAAAATTCTGGGCTTTAGAATGGCCAGTTCGCTCAACACCCGAGCTGATCGCGAGTTGCTGCAAAGCAACGATATTCTGGTGTTTCTGCCGCTACCTGCACAAATTGATGTCCTGCGAGACGGACGTCTTCTGGCTACTGGTTTTTATCCTGCGGGTAACCGTCTTATCAACACAGAGTCGCTACCGACAGGCGCATATTCAATAGCGCTGAGAATTACCGATGAAGCAGGCCGCGTGCGTGAAGAGCAGCGTTTTTTCGTCAAGGAGCTTTCTTTGCCTCCAAAAGATGAAGTGCAATATTATCTGGAGTTTGGCGAAGGTATGAACCAGGCTTTCGACCAATCAATTCCTGGCCGTTCTGGGAACACGATGCTGCGAGCCGGTATGAGCCATCGCATAGCAGAGAACGTAGGCTTAGACATGGCGCTTGCCCATTCTGGCTCTACCTCACTGATAGAGTTTGGCGCTATTGGCATTGGGCATATACACCGCAGTCAAGCAGGTGTGATGGTAAGCACCAAAGGCGATTATGGTATGAGTTTTGGAAGCAGGGTACAGGTAGGTGCACTGTCTCTGTCCATCGATTCGCGTCATTTGCAACGTGAAGACGCGTTGGCGGAGGAAGACTTTATTACAAGTAACGAGCTAGCGCTTGATGATAACTTTGACATACTGCCAGGATCTTTTTCGCAGCACAGCCTGAGTGTGAACTATGCACTGAGACAAGGCGGAATCAATGCGAGAATGGCTCGAATTGACAGTACCGCAGGGGAGTCACAGATTATCCGTAGCCTTGCGTTCACGCGGAATCTTTTGCAAACGGCCAGCGATAACCTGGTTTTTAACGTCACTGTTTCGGAGAACGAGGAAGATTTGGTGGCGCGCATCGGCTTGAGCTATCAGTTTCGTTCCAACGCCTGGTCTCATAGCATCAGTCCAGATCTGGAGTATAGAAAAGACGCTGCTGACAGTGACACAAGCTCCGGTGCAAAGTGGCGGTCAAGCTGGCGGGATGGTGATTTGCTTGCCGGTGACTTGAGAGTAACCGCGCGAGGTGAAACCGCCCATGCGGGAGATTCGGTCAGGGCCAACACTGAATATTCCTCTCGTCATGGTCGTGCTGCACTTGAATTTGCAAGGTTCTTTGATACATCGGAGTTTTCTCAGGCCGGCACTCGTGTTGCACTCAACGCGAGCACTGGCTTCGTGAGTACTATGGAAGCGATCGCCTGGGGTGGACAGAATCTGAATCAAAGTGCTGTGTTGATTGATGTAAAAGGCGATGTGGACAACGCCGAGTTTGATGTTTACGTTAACGACTTTAAACAAGGCTATGTGAAAATGGGGTCGCCAGGCGCTTTGCAGCTTGCACCTTTTCAGCAATACAACGTGCGGATAAAGCCAAGCGGATCAGAATTTCTGGGCTATGAAGATAGAGTGCAGCAAGCAACCTTGTACCCCGGCAACGTGGTGGCACTGGAGTGGCAGGCTAATCAAATCGTTATTGGCTTTGGACAATTGATCAATTCGAAAGGCGAAGCGATTGCGAATGCAGTGCTGGATGGTGCTGAAGGTCAGGTAACCACCGACGGCAATGGTATTTTTCAATTGGAAGCCAAGAGTGATCAGCGTATTTTGCGAGCTTCGTATGACGACCTGCAGTGTACAGTGGTGTTACCGGAACAGACGCTTGTGCAGAATGGCGTGCATAATTTTGGTCAGCTGGGTTGTTTCTAGAACGTCCGGCTTATTTGCTTTTTGCCGGAGTTTAGAACATAGCTGATCTCGTATTCATCACTGCTCAAGTTGTTGTTGCGCTCACCAACGCTAACTGTCCAGGAGTTTCCCGCGTACAACCTTTTGGAAGGTAAATCAAAACACTCCTTACTGGCGGTGTGACAAGCACGCCCGTTTTGCAGAAACACATTGGCGTTACCGTTGTTGCGTAGCAACAAGCCATCCGTATTACTTTCTGATGCTATATCAATGTCGATCTTTTTAGGGCGAATAACTATTAGGCTCTGGTAGGCCACCAACAGTTTGATCGCGTTGGTGCGTGCCGTAAGTTCAGGCAACACCGGTTTAAAAGTCACGCGGTAGATACGCTCTTGATCATCCGGCTCGCGCAGGTTTAGCAAACGTATGTTTCGTCGACCCTTTGGGGGTATCACTGAATTTGCCGGGCTCGCGATAAAACCGATAGAGTCCAGATCAGTCACCAGTTTGCGCTGCTCCTGCTCGGTACCCGCATTTCGCACTTCAAGCACTTCAACCTGCAGAAAAAGATTTTCATCCGACA
Source organism: Pseudomonadota bacterium (assembly GCA_039111475.1). Classification (GTDB taxonomy): domain Bacteria; phylum Pseudomonadota; class Gammaproteobacteria; order Pseudomonadales; family JAUIET01; genus JAUIET01. Next base: position 10,398 of record JBCCIP010000071.1, read on the forward strand.
AATTGCTCACCTCAACGTCTTGCCTAGGTGGCGCGTCTGGGTCGAAATATACGATGGCCCGATCTACTCGCATATCGGCATGCGTTGGGATTGACGTCAAAACAAGAAGCAGCAAGGTTGCTATATAAGGGAACAAGCTTCCCATTGCGGATTGGATATTGGCCACTGTGCAATTCTCATTATTCTGCGACCACTACAGCTGTTATTGTTCGCTTGCCCTGCGGCAACTGAGTGATCTTTAGAATACCTGAATTCCGTTCGTGGCATTCCTTGGCGCGACTATTGCGCACCGCGTTTGGTTCATCGAGTGTTGACACGCTCGCAAGCCTAAGCTCGGAAGACGATGTTGGATCATCACTCTCTATCGAAAATTGTAGACCACTGGTACTACCCACACAAAAATCGGCCTCCGCATAAACAACATGCGGGTAATCGTCCGCGGCAGCAGTTTTAGCGCTTAACTCATAGTTCGCCGGAATGTGCAGCGTGATATTTGCGCTAGTAGTGTCGCTACCTTGAATAAACGGACTGAATAATACGCAAGCTGCGCAAATAATGGTCTTATTTTTCATGTGGCTAGGTTAAGCAATTGCAAGGCAGGGGACAAGCCACGCTCGTCACATTCGGAGCAAACAGATACCGCCCATCGGCTTGTTTGCGCCTGCTCTAGTGGTCTGTGGTCTCGCATGAGAAAGGTGATTTCGGTCGACTTTGCTCGTTAGCCGGGTTTCCATTTGCGATCATTCTCTGAAACCGTTGGTTGCCAGTAGTGGCGTTCCTGCAAGAAGATGCCACTTACTTTGGCATTGATGCAGAATTAATGTCGCGGTTTGCCGAATGGGACGACAGTGGTATGGAATTGTCACTGATGTTGGACAGGCTTGACGCCTCGATTGATGTGAATAGAAATGATCACATACCGCTCGCGCCACCAAGGCGCTATGGCGTTGGTCTGAATGCTCAGTGGGGTGCGTTGTCTACGGCGCTGGACTTCCTTCGAGTGGATGAGCTGACGGACGTGGTGCCGCAGGAATTGTCACTGATGTCTAAAATGATGTTAGCGCGTATTTGGATTGTACTTTTGGCAACCCAGATGAAGGAGCTGTTCGTTCAAGGCAAGAACCTCAGTGACGACCAACAAAGGCATCACGTGTCGTTTACAAAGACGTAGCGCCAGCGCCTATCCGAACAGCGTTGTTAGGCGCACGCCTAAACGTATAGCAATTCGCGGATGCCTTTGCATCCGGCTCGCTTGTTGCACTTGAACGATGGGGTGGTACCAAGGAAGGTGGCTGCCGTATCGTAATACGTTTGCATTGTGAGATAATCCAAGGCACCAATCTGTATTCACAAAATAAGCGCGTGAAAAACTGCAATCAATGCGGCAAATGCTGCATCAACTACAGCGACGGAGGCTTGGTTGCAAGCCACGAAGAAATTGATCTTTGGCAGCTATTCAATCCCGCTATCGCGCAATACGTGAACAATGGGCAAATCTGGATAGATCCTGACTCGGGAATGCGTCTAAAGCGCTGCCCATGGCTAGGTGAAACTGGAGATGGTCGCTACTATTGCATGATCTATGAAGATAGGCCAGCTGACTGCAGACACTACCCGGTCACAATAGAGCAGATGCTCAAGGACGAATGCGAGATGCTGGAAGTGCAGGATTTAACGAACCCGCGCCATGCGCAGGTTCAATTAGATAGTTTGATGAGCAATGATCGATAACAGTGCTGAATAAATCGGTTCAGCCGTTAAATTCACGACACTATCCCGATGTTTCATTCTTGGTAACGAATCTTGCAAACTTTTCATGTAACCACAGCGCGAAAATTGTTCCTAATATTCCGCGCGCCGCGCCTAGCACTCCAGTTATGCTTCCGCCAATTTTCGAAACACCCCGGCGGCGCTTGCAGCTAACGGCAACTTCATTCACGGTTAGGCCCAATTGGATAGCCTTCACCTGCATTTCAACCGTCCACCCAAAGGCGTGGTCTTGCATGGAAAGACGGTGGTAAGCAGGGGCTCTAATTGCTCGGAAGGGTCCAAGATCAGTAACATCTTCGTTCCACAGCAGTTTTATCATACGCACCGCAATGGCATTCCCGAACAGTTGCGGAATAGACATGGCACCCTGTTCACGCAGGTGTGGCTTGCGAGTGCCAATGACCAAATCGGCACCATTGTTGAATGGCGCCAGTAAATTGAATACGTCGTCGTAATCAATGGAATCGTCTCCGTCAACGAACAAATAGATATCGCATACGCTTGCCGCGCTGACGGCGCTTAAGCATGCTGCCCCGTAGCCGGGTTTTCGTTGATAAATGACTTTTGCACCACATCTATTTGCGATAGCTGCGGTATCGTCCGTGGAACCGTTATCGCACACGATGATCTCATCGATTAACGAGTCGCCTGTTTCATTTCTCAGCCGGCGCAGACCTCGAACAACGCACTCAATATTCAAACCTTCGTTTCGGGCGGGAACGATGGTGCTTACTTGGTTGCCACTGTACATAGTTGATGCTCATGCTTTTTCGTTTTGACTGCAGGCGGCGCAAATAGTTTAGTATCTGCCTTAGAGTCTTACTGCAAGCAGTTTATGGCATACCCAGTGTCGCGCATATCCTTATTCGGACTGCCATCGTTTCTGTGCTACGGCTATCTAAGCCAGTTTGAAATTAATGAAGCCAGCTTGCTGCAGATGGCTGTTGCACTTGGTGTGGCGGCGCTGTTGCAGTTGGTGGCATGGTATTGCTGTTGGCGCGATAATTTCTACCCAACGATTCCTGAGCTTGTATTCTGGGCGATCGCATTTCGCCTGCTTGGCGTATACGGCAACCCTATTCTAGAGGACGATTTTTATCGTTATCTTTGGGATGGCTATCAGTTTGTGGAGAATGGGGTGGTTTACTCGCTCGCGCCACAGCATTGGTTTGATTCAGCCATCGCTACCCCAGCCTTTGAACACGTTCTGGACAGCATCAATAATCCACACATCGCAACCATATACGGACCAGTATGCCAGTATGTGTTTGGGTTGAGTTACCTATTGGCGCCGGCTGAAGCATGGCCGCTGCAACTCATATTCAGCGTATTTGATGTTGGCATTGTGCTCTTGCTGTGCACGCTTACCAATACACGTAACGTATTGTTGTACGCATGGTGTCCTTTGGTTATAAAGGAAGTTGCATTCACTGCGCATGTCGATTCAATGGCGGTGTTCTTTTTACTGGCAGCCTGTGTTGCCATGATAAAAAACCGCCGTGTTTTAGTAGGCGGGGCGCTTGCGCTGGCGGTTGCCAGTAAAATATTTGCGATACTGCTTCTGCCTCTGCTACTGTATCGGCGAAAGCTATCAATATTGGCTTTTGGCGTGACTCTGATTCTGCTTTATGCACCTTTTCTTTCGGAACTCAGGGCGAACGAACATGGCCTTTCCGCTATGGCCTCCGGATGGGTGTTCAACGCACCCCTATTTCTTTTGTTACCGAAGTACTTCGTTCAGCTGCAAATCCTGACCTTCATTCTGTTTGCAGGCATCTGGTGTTTTAGTGCCTGGCATTGGCGAAAGAATGGTGATGTTCTGCCGCGTGCTGACTGGATCTACGCTGCGTTTTTATTGGCAATACCCGCGCTTAACCCCTGGTATCTTATTTGGCTGCTGCCTTTTGCAGCACTCAAGCCCAGTCTGACCGCCTGGACTGCCTCTGTCGCCGTATTGTTTGCCTATGTGATTGGTCTAAATATTCAAAGCGATGATCTGTTAGCCTATCAGCAGCCCTTGTGGGCACTATGCCTGGAATACGGTCTGGTTCTTACTGCATTCGCCTTTGATCTTGCGAAACAAAGGCGGCCCAATGTTAATGGTGGTGATCTTAAGTCAGCTTAAGTCGATAGCGCTTATTGAGGTAGTAAACAAGATACTGCAAATGCTCGCGGCTAAGGACTTGCAGTAAAGCGCCAGATTCCTGCTCACAAAAACGCAAGTCCTTAAGCAATTCTTGTACGCTTTGTTCTTTATAGCGCTTCATTGATTTTCGCTTAATTTTTACAGCACCTGTTTCAGAATCTGCGGATGCCAGGCAGTACTTTACCTTGCCATACTCCTTGATTCTGCCTTTAAACACAGCCTTCCCCTGTTCATAGACAGGGTCAGTACCGTCGAAACCACCACTAAATCCACGGCCGACACTTGGGCCCACACTGCCGGAGGCCATTACCGCGAAAGGCAGCAGACACATGGAAAATACACAAAAAATTTGTAAACAGAATCGTTTCATCACCGCATTCCTTCCCACTCTATATACCAATCTTCATTGAACGAATTCAGCCCGTAGTCCGTTAAACGTGCCTAAGCGCCAGACTTTCTAAGTATATTGGAGTCCTTGATTTCCAGGAAGTTCTACGCTTAACGCAAAGAAGTGCGTGGTTTCCTGTTGCCGGATGTTTGCCGCTATGCGCTGATAAGGTTGGATATCCAAAGTGTCTGATACGGAGACAGGTCGACCGAGCAGTCCAACTCCTCAATCGGCTCCGCGCTGATAAGGTCAAACCAGGAATCTGTAGTGATTAAGTTAACATCAGCCATTCGCAGTGTGACCGTATGCAGAGATACGTTGGTGATGCAGAATATGCTCTGTCTACGATCCATGCTTTGCCGCCAAAAACCAAACAAATGCTCCGGTAACTGCAGCGTAAACTGTGTTGCATTTGGATGAAATGCGGCCTGTTCACGTCGTATGCTCAGCAAGCGACCCATTTCGGCCAACGCCTGTGATTGGAGTGAATCAGGGTCTTCCAAACGAGCGATCAAATCGGATTCATCCCACTGGTGACGGTTAATCGCTCTGCTGTGCCCACTGTGCTCAACGCGTTTGTGGTCATTCGGTGTGGCAACAAAACTATGGAAATACACCGCGGGTATGCCTTCCAGGCCAAACATAATCGTATGCGCGCAGATAAATCGCTTAAACCCATACTCATCTTTGCCAGCCGTTGTGCCACTCAAAGCATCAAACAGCGATATGTTCATCTCATACGCTTTGGTGCTGCCGTCAGCCACAGTGCGCCATGACACTCTGCCGCCAAACTGAGTTATCGCATCAATAAGGCTGTTCAACTCGTTGTCGTCAAGAATGCCTTCAACAGGCCGTAGACCAATCCCATCATGCGATGCTATGAAGTTAAAATACGCGGTGCCGTTCTGGGCCGGCGGCATACTCATCAACCATTGTTTCAGATACTTGCTGTTTCCCGACAGCAGGGTATGAACCAGTAGGGGCGGTAGTGCAAAGTTATACACCCAGTGTGCTTCGTTGGCATTACCGAAGTAGTCCAGATTTTCCTTGTTCGGGATGTTGGTCTCTGTGAGAACGATGGCGTCCTTATTCGCAAACTCAATCACAGTTCTCAGTAAACGCACTATTTCATGGGTTTGTGGCAGATTCAGGCAATTACTGCCCACCTCCTTCCAGGCAAAGGCAATAGCATCCAGGCGAAAAGCACGTACTCCTGCATCAAGGTATTGGCGAATAATGCTCGCAAACTCAAGCAGCACAGCGGGATTTCGAAAATCGAAGTCCACCTGATCATGACTGAATGTGCACCACACATGTTCTGTGCCTTGTGCTGTTTGCGTCTCTCTGAGCAATTCGCTGCTTCTTGGTCGAATAACAGCGTGTAAGTCCTCATTCGGCTCAGCTGTGAAAAAGTAATTGCAGCCAGGCTCTATTCCTTTGATGAAGTTCTGAAACCATAAGCTTCTCGCGGAGCAATGGTTAATCACCAGATCTGACATCAGGTCATATTCTTTGGCAATTGCCGTGATATGCGCCCAATCACCGTGTGATTCGTTCACGCTGGAATAATCGATAACCGCAAAGCCGTCGTCTGAACTGTAAGGGAAGAATGGCAAAATATGCACCGAGCTGAGAAACGTTTTTAACTGGCTATCAATAAATCGTTTCAATGTGACCAGAGGTTTTTCTTCCTTGTTGATGACAGTATCTGCGTAGGTAATAAGATATACATCACGCTCTGACCAAAGATTGGCGTGGTTCGCTGGCGCGTGCTCAACACGTGCCAGATTCATGGCCTCTATCAACTGCTCAGCAAGTAGAGCTTGCTCTGTATCGCTTAGGTGATTGGCGTATATAAGTTCAATATGCTGAGCAAGACGTTGCTCAAGCAATGGCAGAGCTAAGGTCATCGGTTTTTTCAAACATCAGTGGTAGATGTGGACTTGGTGCGAATTGCTTGTGGTCAAGTTCAACGGCTTCAGCAATACGCTCCTGAATATCCGGAAGGGCGCTAACGACTCGGTTCCAGCTGGGAATAAATGGCGTATCCATCGGGTTATCGAGGAAGGCCTTGCCAGCGGTCATGATGTTCTGTGCAAATAGCTCGATCGCCTTTTCTTCTTTATGAATATCCAGCACTAAGCCATTCATTATTGCGTCGTTGCGATAGGTCTCAACCAGATCAAGCGCTATCCTGAAATACGTTGCTTTCAGTGTTCGAAATGTCTCTGCGCTGAATGTTTCGCCCTGTGTTGCGAGCTTTCTGAACAAGGCCTTACTGATGTCGATCGACATTTTCGACAGACCGGCGTTTTGATCGTCAAACGATAATTCCTGATGCTTGTGATCGTACGTTTTTGCGATATCAACCTGGCACAGGCGGTTGTTGGCAAAGTTTCTGTGCATCTCCGAGAGCACACCAATTTCCAAGCCCCAGTCACTGGGTATTCGAATGTCGCTTAACACGTCTCTGCGAAAGGAGAACTCTCCAGCCAGTGAGTAGCGAAAACTGTCCATGTATTGCAAATACTCGAGCTCGCCGCAGATTCTCTTCAGGGCGCGCAACAAGGGTGTCACCAGCAGTCTGCATACTCGGCCATTCATTTGGTTGTTGGCGGTTCTTGCGTAAAACCCTTTGCAGAATTCATAGTTAAACTGCGGATTAGCCACCGGATAGATCAACCGGGCCAACAACTCGCGGCTGTAGGTTGTAATGTCGCAATCGTGCAAAGCAATCGATTCAGCCGTGCTGGCCGCCAGCACATAGCCCATGCAATACCAAACGTTTCGGCCTTTGCCAAGTTCGCTGGGGGCGAGGCCAAGTGCCTTAAGTTCGGCATCAATACGTTTCAGTCTGGGGCCATCATTCCAAAGAATACGATGCTGCTGGGGCAAATCTGAAAAGAACGCCAGTGCTTCGCCGTATTGCTTTTCTGTGGCTCTATCAAGACCAATCACTACTTCAGAAAGATACGGCACAGATTGGAGTTCCCTCACAATATTAGGTAGTGCAGGCCCTTCCAGTTCAGAGAATAAGGAGGGCAGTATCAGTGCCATAGAGCGTTTACGGCTGAAACGCAGTAAATCCGCTTCTAAGGCTTCAACAGGCCGGTCTGAAAGATTGTGAAGCGTAGTGATGATGCCATTTTGGTAGAAGTCAGCCATGGTTCGCCTCCAAGGATGTTAATGTTGCTCTAAGAGTTCTACTCCAACCCAGGGGACCGCAGTCGTTGCTGATCTGGGTTCGAATCTGCCGCTGTAAGCGTGGCGCGTCTTTTACCGGTGAACGAACAATAATGGCGGTGTCGCTCGCTTCCAGCATGGGCGCGTCATTTTGACTGTCTCCCAAAGCAATTGTGTGGAAGGTCTCCGAGGGTTGTTGCTCTCGAAAGTGACTTAGTAACCAACGCAAGGCCGAGCCCTTGTCGCCATTACCATTCACATTTAAGAATCGGCCACCTTGTTGTACAAACGCGCCGGCGCGTATCAATTCATTGATAAATGCCTGCCGTCTTGCTGTATCGCCAGTCCATAAAAGGGGTTCTGAGTATTGTCGTTTGTTGGCCAAGGAGGCTTCTTCAATACTCATATTTGCCGCTTTGGCGATGCCAGGCAGGCCCAATTGAGAAAACGATGTAAAGCAGCCATCGAACTGATTTTCCAGTCGACTCAATACATCAAGCCAATGTGCGCGGGGCTCGGCAAATTCTTTCACCCAATAGTTTTCGCGAAGTAGGGTTCCGTGTGGCTTGCGAACAAAGTAGTCCTTGGGTACGTAAACCGCAGAACCATTTTCCACGATGAAGGGGTGCTGGTTATTAGTGGCTTTTCTCAGGGGTTCAATTTCAGCCAGTGTTTTGCTGCTTGAATAGATTAATGGGATAGCTTGTTGCCGCAATTCGGTGATTAACTCATCCGCTAATTCATAACTGTAGGTGTGGTGGTCGAGTAGGGTGCCATCTAAATCGGTGAAAACAATAATCTGCATAGCGACGGCTTCATTTGGCTTATGGGACTCGTAGTATTCTTTCAAGAGCAATATTCAGATACAAAATGGCAGTGCCTCTTTGGAGCTGATATGTGTGCAAAGCGGATTTTTCTGCGCCAATCTGGTGCGTAGGATTCTGATTCGGAGGTGCTCACTTTGTTGTGGGCACAATAGACCTTGCGCAAAACAAATAGTCGTCATCTAGTTAAAACCGCAATAATGCCGAAAGAAAACAGTAATTTCGCCTGCAATAACGGTGTTTCAGCACTTTCGTATAGCGGGTGGTTCATTGAGTACTCCTATGCATAGACGCGCTCATTCAATCTGACGTAAGTAGAGCCTTGCAGTTAATGTGCCAGGTTCAACTGGCATTGAAATTGCTTCTGCTTATTTATTGGAACTCGGATCGCGAGTTCCACGCGTATTTTGGCCACAGCAAATGGCTGCTAAAAACAGCGCGATTAAGATGCGGTTATAAAGGAAGTGGAACTATGAGAAAGAACAACGGGACTACGAAAGCGATGTATTGCATTTCGAGAATCGATGATGACGCTCATCGCACCTATGCGTGGCGTGTCAGTATGTGCAGGCGCGGTAAGCGCTATGTCAAGAACTTTAGCGATAAAAAGCTCGGTGGAAAAACAGTGGCGTTGGAGGCCGCTAAACAATATCGAGATCAATTGCTGGCCCAGCACGCACCAATTACCCGTAAGGAATTTTCAGGATCTAAGAGACGCAACAATAAGTCTGGCATAACGGGCGTGTATACCTATGCCAAACGTTATCAACGACGAGACGGCTCCATTAGGGAAACCTGGTATTGGGAAGCGCACTGGCCTACAGAGCGCGGGGAGAGTGCACACGAGAGTTTCTCAGTACGGGAATATGGCGAGGAGGTGGCGCGGCAGATGGCCATTAGGGCGCGAGAGCGCGGCCTCAGAAACGTGGAGGGGCTTTTTTGGGCGTCAGAAAGAGGCGAGCTACTTGAATCACACTCATATTCTGCAGATATACAGAGTTCTGAAACCGCGAATTCGCAACACTGGGCCGCTTAGTCGCCTCTGACTTCAGGCCGAAGGAATTATGTTCTTGCCAGGCGTTGCGATAGACTACGGGGAAGTTTCCTGTAGACTACAAGTTGACGAACGTGCTGCGAGTTTTGCTGATTTTATGGGCATTGATGCCTGCATCAAACGCTGCCTCGATTGAGGTTGTCACACAACTAGACGCAAACAATATTAAGCAGTTTCAGCCGCACGGCCCAGATGCGATCGGAGGAATTGATGACTGGGTGCTAAGCAATGGCACTCTGTGCGCCGTGATTAGCGATAAGGCTCATGAGTCTGGATTGATGGCGTGGGGTGGTTCATTGGTGGATGTGTACCAATGTGACCGCGGCAACGACCAATGGTCGTTTCTCCACGTAATACCCAATATTGATAAAGATCTGCTTTTCCCACCTTTACGCATGGAGCCTTATGAGTTAAACGGCCGCCCAGGTTTGCGTGTTGAATTCGCCGGCATCGGGCTCAATTTACGAAGTGAGTACAGTTTTGTAGCCCATGCCAAAACCCAATTACGCGTCAAACATACCCTCACACGTCGTGCAGATGGCGAGGCGCTCACGATGCTGGGTGTTCTAGCCTTACATCCGCACGCTGCCTTGGCCCCATTCTCTATTTCAACAAAATACCCAGCGTACAGCCTTGGGTTCTCCTATCCGGCATCTGATATGAACGACACGCTTTCAGTAGTGGATGCAATGGTTCCAGCGGATATTCATGTGTATGTGGGTGATTCGGCATTGGGTGAAGTTAGCTATGGCGTCCAAACGAATAGCGCAGTATTAGTTAATTCAAAGGGTGATCGCGAGATCTTGCCTGTGTTCCAACAGACCGCATCGACTTACAGTATGCAAGGAGTGTTCAGTCGCTCGCCCTGGTTTGGTGGTGAAGGTAAGCTTGGTTTACTCGAGTTTGCACAAAGTCAGTTAATGGACATAGATATTGGTGAGGCTGTGGAGATTGTTCAAACGTTTTACTTAGGTGAAAAGTCAGACGTTGCGTCTATTTCAAACCAAATATATCAAGGCCCATTGCTAAAGGGCACGACCAACGAGCTCGATACTACGGTACACATACTTGACGAGGCGGGCAATGCACTAAGCAGCGTGCGAACAGATGATGGTGGCTCATTCAGCGTGCGTTTACCAAAGCGCACAAGCGCAGTGACTCTGCAGGTGCGTGCTGCCGGCAGCGAAACCTCAACGTCGCATGCGATCAACATTTCAGGCCCGATAACGCTTGCTGGCACGTTGGCAAGTGAAGCGCTTGCCCAATTGAGCATTGAGAATGAGTTGCCAGTACGACTGACATTTATCGGCGTAAATGGAACAAGGAATCCTGATTTCTATCGCCACGGCCCAGTAGTTCGTTTTGGTGGATCGGACGATTCTGATATTCGCAAAGCCAATTACATTTCGCTGGCAGGCCTCAGTAGCGATGTTACTGATGTGCGGCTGCCACCTGGCAGCTACCGAGTCATTGCCAGCCGCGGCATGGCGTACGGCGTGACCGAAACCGTGATCAACTTGAAGCCCGGAGCGAACCCGCCTCTAATCGTAAACGCGCCGTTGCAAGAAGTGGATACCAGTGGTTTGCTCGCAGCAGATTTTCATGTGCATTCCGCGCCCAGTTTTGATTCAAGCATTCCCGTAGAAGAAAGATTGCGTGGGTTTGTTGCGCAAGGCGGTGATGTGTTAATTGCTAGTGAGCATAACGTTTTGGTTAACTATCAGGGCTTGGTGAAGCGGCTTGGTTTGCAAGACC
>JBCCIP010000072.1:0-21427 GCA_039111475.1 Pseudomonadota bacterium
CGACATAGTCGTCAATACGTTCGGGAAAAAGGGTCGACTGGTAGCGGTTCTCTCCCTCGATAAATCCGCTCATACATCTCCCCTCAACTGGAAAGTTATATTTTACGCTTCAACAAGAGTTTTTACACAGCCTCGGCCAATAGCAGCCGTTGATGGAATTGAGTACCATAATAGCTTTCTTCATTGGATTCACAGAATTGTTCAATTGGGACGCACTGGGTGCCATAGGCGAAACGATAGGGGTAATTGGGGTCATCATATCGCTCACGTACCTTGCGTATCAGATCCGTTCACGGAATACGGAGAGCCGGTTAGCCGCAATCACGGAGTGGACAAATCAGTGGAAAGAACGGACAGGTTCATTCGCGGAAAACTCTCAATTATCTGCTCTATGGATCAAAGGCGCGGCGCGATACGATTCGCTAACTTCCGAGGAACTCGTTCAGTACGCAGCGCATTGTGGCCGATTATTTCGGATTGCCGAAGGTTTATTTAATCAGCGCAACCAGGGTCATCTCGATTAAAAAACTTGGCGCGGGTTGGCCACCCCAAACTAACCCAGGAGTTATGGTGCACGACGGATGCTACAATCACATCTGTTCGCCTTGCCGATGTTGAGATTTTGTTGTTGATGGCTTTTGTCACTTTTGAGTTCAACGAAATGTTAAGTAGGTGGTTAGCTTTTCTATTGCTTCGTTCGGATCAATCAGAATAGTCAGTTAGATATTAATACCTCCATAGCCTGTAGAGTCGGTTTAATAATTGACTCCGGCGTGAGACGGGGTGTTCGAACTTTACTATTTGGTTACGATTTAGTTAGTCGGACACCAGTTTCTCAATCTGCCGGATACAGGCTGCCTGAATTTTCTCACCATCCTCGTTGGAGGCACTGGCGCGCGCAAATAGGACTCCACCGACGGCGAGTATAGCGATGGCAATCGCATCGTCGGTATCTTCAATCTTATCATCAAAACCTTTCTCAAGTTGGTTAACTAGTGCTGAAAGGCGGTTGCCATAGGCTGCTTTAATGTTTGGTGCGGCACGCGCAGCATCGACCGGCATGGTGGCGAGCGGACAACCCTCAATGATTTCGTCGAGATTGTCCGGGTTTAGATAGTCCTGCAATATTTTTAGTAGATCCGTCTCCGTGCCTTCTTCGAGATCTTCAACCCGATCGCGCAACATTTTCACAAGCCCCGCATCCCGCGTGAGAATGGCTTCAATGAGCGAGTCTTTGGAATCGAAGTGGGCGTAAAACCCACCACGAGTTAGATCTGCTGCCGACATGAGTTGGTTAACTGATACCGCGTTGAAGCCTCTTCGCCTGAAAAGAGGTGCTGCGGTTTCGAGGATCCGATGGCGAGTTTCGGCCTTGTGTTCTTTTGTGTATCGCATTCGATAAGTGTTGCACGTTTTGATTGGGATACCTATTATATGATGGTCATCATATAATAGGTGAAGGAATGGCTTCAATTGAGGTAACGATAGGCTATGCAGCTTTGCTCGGACTCGTTTTCGGAGCGTTATCGATCATCGTTGTGGTGATAAGGGGTAAGAACAATATGCCGTATGGAGACGGGGGCATTGAGATACTCAACCGAGCTATTCGGGCGCATGGGAATTTTGCCGAGTGGGTACCCATCATCTGTCTGCTTGTCGCCGGGTATGAATACCTAGGTGGGCCTGCTAGGTCTGTGCATGTATTGATGGGGGCTCTCGTTGGTACTCGATTGCTGCATGCTATTGGGCTGTTTTCCCCGGTAGGTACACCACTGTACTTTTTCGGTCGCATCACCGGGGCATCCTTGTCCTGGTTGGTGTTGTGCGCGGTGAGTGTGTTGGTACTTTCTCAATTTTTTTATTTGCCGGCAGGAGGGTAAATGAAGATAGCGAAACTACAGTTTATTTGTTTGGTGGTATTGAGCTTGATGTTTACACAGACCGCCACAGCGTCACAGAACAGAGGAGAATCGCGAATGTTGGAAATAGAAGCGGTTGCTGCAATTTATTATGGTGCGTTTCGCGGAGAGTTCTCGGCCGCTGACATACCATTGAGAGACGAGATCAATTTTAAATCACCAATAGCGGAGATAAACAAGGCGGCGGCGTTTCGTGGTGCGCTGGGGAATCTCTTCACGCGTGTTCAGAAATTGACAATTGACACGCAGCTTATGGATGAGACAACGGTCATGTCGTTTTATTGGCTTGATCTTGGGGCTCCAGGTGGGCCAATACCGATGGCGGAACGGTTGACTGTGAAAGATGGTGCTATTACCGCTATACAGCTGCTATTTGACCCTTCATTACTGCCTGCTCCGCCGAAGGCAGAGTAGGCGACCTGGGTTCGATGCCCATTGAGTCCGTGTGGTTTGAGATCAATGGGATGTTGGTTCGAGAAGATAAGGTGACCAGAGGCAAAATGATGTCGCGTCACGCACTGTTAGATGGTGTTGCGGGCCGCCGAAGGGTAACCACGTCATTAGTTCGAGTAATACAGCGGTGTAAGGCGCCACACAAGAATAGCTAAAAACTATTCCAGGTCAGACCAGCGAACGCATTCAAGCCAGCAAAGATGGTTCTAACGTAGGGGGCTCATTCTGAATAGTGAATACAGAAAACCACGCTTAACGAATGTGCTATCCTTTAAGCGATTTGAGTACCATGGGGCAAGTAAAAGGCCTCAGAGACCAAAATGCCCAGACCGAGTCATTCACAGCATCAGAAAGAAGAAATACGAAACAAGATAAGGGCCGCTGCAGCTAAGCTCTATAAGGAAGAGAGTGGCGAAAAACTCACTGCGCGCAAAGTGGCCGCAGAAGCGGGCGTGTCCATCGGTACGCTGTATGCCTACTTTGAAAATTTAAGCGAGATCATGCAATCGCTATGGCGTGAACCTGTTCGAAGACTGAATGCAGATTTGGAAATACTCGCTTCCGACATTGATTGTCCAAAAGAACGATTGCGAATGCTGATGCTTAAGTACGTTGAATTTTCTCAGACCAACCCGTCTGTCTTTCGAAACTCGCTACTTTTTGTGCGGCCAGAAGGGAGGCCGCCACCCGCGCAAGTCGCGTTAGAACGCGATCGCTTTTTTCAAATTTACCGGTCGACCCTCAGGGAAGGACAAGGTTCAGGTGTTTTCCGCAAGGGAGACCTCGATGAGACCACACAACTTTTGCTCTCTGCCATTCATGGCAGTATCGCTTTGCCTATTAATCTCCACCGCTTAGCCTTGGACCCATCTTCAAAAGTGCCGAAAAGTATGGTGGAAGCAATGTTGGAATGGTTAACCTTTTCGGAACAATAGAGCCCTCGATAGCATCATGGTCCATGGTGACGCGTTTACGCGGTATGTGTTTTCAATGCGCGGATCTTTTCCTGGATGTCTGCCACTCTTGCGCGATTAAGTTTGTAGCGCATAAGGCAAATAAAACCTGGAATCGCTAGCGTTGCCGCAATTGGACCGGACGCCAGCCCCAATGACAAAATTGTCTCCGCTGGAATGTCTTCGGCGGTCTTAATAGCTTCTCCCGTTGGCCAACTGATTAGTGTGAGCATCAAACCTGCGAGGAGTGATCCCAAAGCGCCCATACATTTGCCGGCGAATGATATGGCGGCAAATAGCACACCTTCTTGGCGATGTCCGGTCTCTAGTTCGTATTCATCTGCAATGTCCGCCATAGTAGAGCTGACTCCCACAACCAACTGGGCAAATGCGCCTCCGAGCAGTAGGTAAATCGAAGATAAGGTTAGGGTCACAGCCCAGCCGCCTTTTTCTGGCATTAGGCCGAGCAAGAATAGAAGCACAGGTAGGGCGTGACACAACATCCAGCCAATGCCGCCTACCAGCATTGCGTTTCTTTTGTCTAATGCTGCGAATAGCTTTGTGGCGTAGGCGTAGCCGACAACACTACCCAACGGTCCCATAAGAATGACGGCAAAGATCTGAAAGCGAGAAAGTTCCCAGAAAAACGTAAACATATAAAGTTGACTGGCTGTCCCTAAGCCATAGGCGGCGATGATGATGATGTAACCGGACATCATCCACCTAAAAGAATTGTTGGATAGTGTCGCTAGTCCTTCTTTTAAGACATCGATCAGTTTCGGCTTGTCTACTTCGACAGGCGGCTTTGGTAAGAACGGAATCTGACTTCGGGTACCCCAGCCACTGATAAACACCGTTACTACGCTAATAACAGCAAGGATTAGAGCGAACGGTGGGTAAGCAGACGCATTCAGTTGGCCGTTTTCAAATTCTGGTGTGGGTGTGAAGAAATACCCAAATCCCAAACCGTAAACGATGAGATATCCGCTAACGGAAAGAATTTGTCGAATGGCAACGAGCGTTGTCCGCTCGTCATAATCTTCCGTCAATTCAGCACCTAGCGCCAGATGGGGCACGTGATAGAGCGTCATCGCGCCCCGCGTTAGGATGGTAAAGATTAGCATCCAGGCGAACAAAGCTGCTTCTCCACCTTCAATCGCAAAAGTGGCGGGTGCAAACAAGAAATAGAACGAAATACCCAGCGGTACGGCGGACGCATACATAAAAGGATGGCGCCTTCCGAGTGGGCTGTGCCATCGGTCAGATACCGTGCCAATCATCGGGTCAGTCACTGCGTCGAATATTAGGGATATCGCGATGGCTAAGCCTGCACTTTCGGCGGGTAGACCCAGGACCTGGTTGTAGTAGAAAAGCAAGAAGGCGGAGAAGCTGCTGTTCTTGATTCCTTCTGCCATTTGCCCAATGCCAAAACTCCATCTCACGCTATGGGACAATTTGGCTTTTTGGGTTTTGGTATTTATGTCAGTCATATCTCTCTCCTCGGGTGAATGAAGATTAATATGAACAAGTTCGAGATACCATAGGTTACTTCAAGTGAGGTGGGATGCGGATAAGTCTATTTTTAATATTGTCTCTAAATACGAATAGTTTAGGCGAATTTCCCCAATATCTTTATAATTGCTTTTATATGAACATGTTCATATTATTGCGCTAAGTTACAACTTGTCTAAATACAGCCATAGAGGACCACCATGACTTTGTTAAACGATCCGAGACCGATCTCCGCCGACTCCCATGCACTAGAAGGGCCAGAGGTGTTCGAAGGTTTACCTGAACAGTTTGGTGACGATGCGCCACGCATAATCAGTAAGGAAGGAGAGGGCGACTTTATTTCGATTCCTAACAATCCAAAGCGTACGCGTAACGTTGCTGTCATGGCATTGGCAGGTACGCGTCTTGACTATAAAACACCGCTCCCACGGGAGCATGCAACAAAACCAAGTGCCGGCTCGATCTCGGATCCTGAAATTCAGGCCTACTTTAAAGGTGGGTACGCGGCCATGCGTGCAGGCTTGACGGATGGCGCAAGGCGCCCCGATGATCAAGATATCGATGGGGTATCGGCAGAAGTGCTCTACCCAGGGTGGTTCCCGATGTTCAGCTTACCGAATTTGGACCTTATGATTGCACTCCAGCAAAATTACAACAACTGGATGAGCAATCAACAAATTGCATCCAAAGGACGCTTGGTTGGGCTCGCAGCGATTCCAGTTCAGGTGCCGGAGATTGCAGTTCAAGAACTCGAGCGTGTGATTAAACTCGGGTTCAAAGGCGTGTGTTTACCTTCCAATGCTCCAAAAGGGCGTCGTTACTGCGATGAAGAGTACGAGCCGATGTGGTCTATGCTTGAGGAAGCCAATTTGCCGGTAGCCTTCCATGTTGCTTGTTGGTCTCATGTACCGGAATGGCAGAAGGCAATGGCGATGCGAGATTCCATTGTCCAATATGCAGGGTCGCCAACCTTGATTCACGACACCATGGTTGAGTTGATGGTGCGAGGCGTGTGTGCAAAACACCCGAATTTGAAGTTTGTACTGGCCGAGTTTAATGCAGGATGGATTGCGCATTGGCTGGATAAGGTGCAGCAGGGTTGGGCACGGGATTACGCTAAAGACGCGTCACACCCACCACCAGCGAATGTGCTCGAGATATGGAAGCGACAGTTCTTTGCCACAATTGAAGACGATACCGCAGCGATTGCCACGCGGGATATGATTGGCGAGGAGACGTTACTTTGGGGTTCGGATTATCCACATACCGATTCGACCTGGCCCTGCTCTACCCAAGTGCTCCAGGAGATGTTCGAAAACTACTCTCCTGAAACTCGTGACAAAATTACTCGGACTAACGTTGCAAACCTCTACTCGCTTTAGCGCGTAAAGCGCCTGCGCTCAGTCCCTGCTGAGCGTAGGCTGTGACTGGATACTCTAGTTAATAGATGAGAGGCGATTATGAAACGGACCACTAAATATCTAGGGATCACACTGGTGGTGTATGTGGGTGTTGTCATTCTGTTTGAATCCCTCATTGGTTATTTTCAACCGCAGAATCAGGCGACCCTGGCATTGACGGTGTTTGAAAGCAACAACCAGCCACACGTGCGTGTCTTGTCTCGCATTGAGCACCAAGACAGTCTCTATGTTGCGGTGAATCATTGGCCGCGCGCTTGGTTCCATGCTCTCCAGGAAAATCCATCAGTTCGTGTTGCATTCGCGGATCAGGATTTTGCCGCTACAGCGCGCGTGGTAAATGACCCGAGTGAGATCACAAGTATTGAGACGGATAGACCACTTACCTGGTGGTTCAAGCTCTTAACCGGATACCCGCCTCGGTACTTTGTTCGCCTAGAACGGGTTTAGCCACCAACCTAACAAACCTCAGAAGATTGTTGATGAACTACACAGCCATAAAGTTTGTGAAGCGCCCCACCGGTTTGATAACACCCGATGTGTTTGAAATGGTCACTATGGAATCACCATCGCTCTCATGCGGCGAGATGTTACTCAAACAAACGCACATGCATATGGCTCCAGCCATGCGTGGCTGGATGGATGACGATGGTGAGAATTATCTCACGCCACTCTCCATTGGCGAAATCATGCGTTCTGTTGGCGTGGCTGAGGTGGTCGAGACGCAAAACGAGTCGTTCCCGGTGGGAACGCGAGTATTTGGGCCCACAGGTTGGCGAGAATACTTGGTCAGTGATGGGACTGGATTGACGACGCTGCCGCCTGAGATTCCCGCTGAGGTCGTGTTGGCAGTTTTGTCACCCGGGCTATCGGCTTACTACGGTCTGATGACACTCGGACAACCGAAATCTGGCGAAACACTGGTTGTATCGGGCGGCGCGGGGGCGGTGGGCTCTCTCGTAGGACAACTTGGGAAGGCAGAGGGTATGCATGTGGTGGGCGTCGCAGGAAGCGGGGAAAAATGCCGTTGGATGGAAGATGAGCTGGGCTTTGATCACGCTATTAATTACAAATCTCCCTCGCTCGCCGAAGATTTGCAGAAGGCAACGCCAGGTGGAATAGATATCTTCTACGAAAACACCGGTGGACCAATTCAAGCGGCAGCCTATGCGCAAATGAACTTACGTGGACGCATCGTGGTCTGCGGGATGATTTCTGAATACAACGCTGCGGAATTGTCACCTGGCCCTAACTGGCTGGATATCAACCGCAAGCGTTTGTCGATTCAGGGTTTTGTCATATCCGATCACATGGACAAAGCACCGGCTATGACACAAGCGCTCACTCAGCTGTTCTTGAAGGGCAATCTTAAGTATCGCGTTCACAAGCTAAAGGGTATTGAAAGCGCGGTAGACGGTATCAACCTTCTGTTTTCGGGAGGCAATGAAGGAAAACTGATTGTCGAGTTCTGAGCTTTGGTGGAACTGAGTGGGCCAAAAAAGTCAATTAGGGGGAATATGACGAATGGTAACAAATGTCCGAGATAATGTGACAGTAGATGAATGGAACACACGTGTGGACCTTGCTGCTTTGTACCGTCTTGTCGCCATGCAAGGGTGGGATGATTTTCTGTTTACACATATTTCCGCACGTGTCCAGGGTCCAGACCATCAATTCTTGTTAAATCCTCTCGGGCTATGTTTCGATGAGGTGACAGCGTCGAACTTGGTTAAGATAGATGTCGACGGAAACAAGGTTATGGAATCTGACTTTGACATAAATCCCGCTGGTTTTACAATTCATTCCGCGATTCATATGGCGAGGGATGATGCGCGCTTTGTTCTTCACCTTCATTCAGAAGATGGCGTCGCAGTATCAGCGATGGAGCAAGGGCTGATGCCGTTGTCGCAGCATGCCATGCAATGCGGTGATATCGCTTATCACGACTATGAGGGGGTCGCACTAGATCTTGACGAACGCGAACGGATTGTCTCCGACTTTGGAGATAGCCAATTCCTTATCCTACGCAATCACGGGACCTTGACTGTTGGAAAAAGCGCCAACGCAGCATTCACGGCGATGTACTACCTTGAGCGTGCTTGCTCTATTCAGGTGCGCGCGTTAGCAGGAGGTGCGGTAACCTTGCCACCACAAGGTTCGCCGGAAAAAGCAGCTGCGCAATCGAAGCTCTTATTCGACGGTAGCGTCGACGAATTGGCGTGGCCTGCTTGGTTGCGTAAATTAGACGCGATTGATCAAAGCTATCGAGAATAGCGTTGTTACCAGCTCTCTATCGCCTCTGGTCTCTATTCTAGCACTCTAGAAGCCTTATGGTCCTGGACTACTTTTTGGCTCGTGTTCACCAATTTTTTAGTGCTCTGTGCTTGAAGTCTATGGCCACTCGTCCATCGCAAAGGTTCTATCGAGTGCCTTTGACAACTTCTTTCTCAGGAGTCGTTCACCTCTGTTTGATTCTTTGAAGTCGTTGGCGAGTCTTGGGGCACGTTCATTGTCTTCTCGGCAAGAAAAAAATAATATGAACATGTTCATTTTAAAGAATAAACTAACAAGTAGTCGAGCGAGTTGCGGCCATGTGCATGGCGCTCAGTTCGTTCATTCGCAATCAAACAATGAGACAGAACGATGAAACTAAATCTGCAGGGCAAGCGCGCCGTCGTCACCGGAGGAAGCCGAGGTATCGGTAAGGCAGTAATAGACAACTTAGTCGAGGAAGGTGTCACTGTGGCGACATGTGCGCGAGGGGACTTACCGAAGTCGATTAAATGTGCTCTTTGGATGCCAGGTTACGGTTGCCCTAAGTGTGCGCGGTTCAAGTGGGTGGAAGTGCACATCATTTACACCCTCAGACGGCTCGTTAGCAAAACGCGAAGCATAGTAGTAGCTGATATCATTATCTGTTGAATCAAACAGGTTGAATATATCAACTCGCAGATCCACGCTCTTAAATCGATAGCTAATTCCGGCGTTGACGACAAGTGAGCTCTCGGTTTGGATGGTTCCATCTTCTGTTAATGGTGCATCCCCGATATACCGCACCCGGATATTAGATTTTATGCCACCTGGCAGATCTGCCATAACGCCTAGTGAGCCGGTCGATTTAATCGAACCCGGAATTCTATTTTCGGCGTCGGATACATGCACAAACCTTGCATTCGTATATGTATAGCTCACGTCCAATGCCAGCCAATTCACCGGCTGCCAGAAGAGAGAGGTTTCCAAGCCTACCCTCTGACTGCCAGCTGAAGCTTGCGTGCCGCCGGCGTCGCCTACAAAAATTAGCTCCGAACCCACGTCTAGCTTGAAGGCTACAAGCGTTGCGTTAAAACGCGTGCTTTTTTCAAAGCGAAGCCCCAGCTCAGAACCCTCAGTTTTCACAAGAACATCTACTGGATTTATACCTTGTTCGGTCTCAGGGTCGATTGCAACGGTTTTGCCGCGCACATCATTCGAATGGAAACCTCGCCCCCAATTGGCGTAGGCTTCGATATTATCGCTGATGCGATAAGCGAGATTTAGCTTGGGCGAAAACAGCGATTGATTTCCAGTACCCCGATTTTCTAACCGCAACGCACTAACATCCCAATCATAGTAATCACCGCGAATCCCCAGTGTGCCACGAAATTTGTCCGTCATATTTATTTCCACTTCGCTAAACGCGCCGATGGACCTTTCTGCCACTCGATCTCTCCTTACTGCGTCGTGTCGGACGCGTGCTTGCGTGCGGTAAAGGCCCAATTCTCCAATACTGTCCCAGCGCGCTTGCACCCCCCAGCGTAGATTGATTCGCCGTTCACGAGAAAGGTCTACCTTGCCGTCCAAGTTGATCCCATAAATCTTCCGAGAATCTTGTTGTTCGAACTCATCTCCTAGCTTGGGATTGTTTAGGAAATAGGTAAAGTTGGAAAAGAGTGTAAAGTCATAGTCAAGTGCGTAACCACTGACCGACCAGCTTGTAAAGTCAATTCCTGCAGAAACCGCGAAACGTTGGGTTTCCCCTCCTAAATCTGGATCAATAATTCCAAGCCTGTCCACTAAGCCCATAGAAACCGCCCGTTCAGGGATTTGGTCTGTGGACGTCCATTTACCCTGATATCCCTGCAAGTTGAGGTGCACAGTGGCATCGCCAGTAGGAAACACGTATCTCAGCTGGAATTTGTCCTGTGTTAAATTTTCTGACTTCTGCCAGGGTCCGTCGGAACGAGTGACATCTGCCGCTACCGTTAGCACACCTGTGCCTAAGTATTTGCTTCCTGCGCCCAAAATCCGCCGATACATATCTTGACCAATCGTTGCTGACAATACCGGTTCCGTCAAATGATCGTAGTAGAAAAACTCCACCGATCCCGCGGATGAAAAATCCCCAATAGACGCATGGTAAGGTCCTTTGTGGAATCTAACGGTGGAAATCATTTCAGGTATCAGGAAATTTAGATCGAGGTAGCCTTGGCCATGTCCGTGAGAACGCATGTTGAGCGGTACGCCGCCAGCGTGAGCTGAGAAATCGGTCCCGTGATCAAGGTTAAACCCCCTCAGGAAATATTGGTTTGCCTTGCCTGTTCCTGAATGTTGCGTCGCTACCACCCCAGGTACAGACTCAACAAGCTCCCCAACTCTTAGTCGTGATGCAAGCTGAATATCGGCACCTCCAACCTGACCGGAAGAAGCCGCTGTAGTCTCACCCATCTGTGTTTCAGCGCGCCCGTATACAACGAGCTCTTCGATTGAATGCTTAGATTCCTCCTGAGCGCGAACAAAGTTGCCAGAAAAAACAGTTATCAGACACAACAGTATCGCAGCCTTGATGTTCATGGACGCCTCTAGACGTGAGTGTTGATTGATCTACGTAAAGAAGCAGTCACTGGATTCATACTGTCATTAAAAAAATTTCTTTTTCGTGAATCCAGATGGATAAGTGTTTCGTAATCAGTTTGAACGGCCGTTCATCAAACTTAAATTTTACGTTGGAGCTTAGAGGAGCATCATGAAAATTAAACTCATTGCGGCAACACTTGCCGCTACGGCACTATTTGCTGGATTTGTTCACGGATCGAGTCATCGCGAAGCGCCGTTTATCACAAAATACCCACAAGTCGATTCCACGGATTTCTACCTGTTTCGCAGCTATGAACCCGGCAGAGAAGACTATGTAACCCTGATTGCCAACTATGTGCCCGTTCAAGCGGCTTACGGTGGCCCAAACTACTTTCCACTTGATAGCGAGGCACTATACGAAATCCATATTGATAACGACGGCGATGCAATAGAGGACTTGTCCTTTCAGTTTCGCTTCAAGGACGTCTTACCAAACGGCGGTCCCATCGAGTTGGATATAGGAGGCACCACCATTACTTCGGTTCTGCGAAATATAGGTGCGGTTAACGCCGACGATTCGCCGGGGCTGAGTCATCGCGAAGAATATACATTAAAGGTCGCACAGAATGGCCAACGAAGATCGGCCGACAGCGCGACTAACCTCACTACGGGTGACACGCGGTTTGCAAAGCCCTTCGACTATTCGGGCACTAAAACATTTGGTGGGCCTGGTGGCTATGCCGAATATGCGGATTCGTTTGTACATGATTTTGAGATGCCAACTTGCTCGATGCCTGGACGGGTATTCGTTGGTCAGCGTCATGAGGCATTCAAAATTAGTTTGGGAGAGGTGTTTGATCTCGTAAACTTCGTGCCGGTTGAAGGCGACAGTGCTCCCGGAGCGGGTGATGGCGGTGGATTTCCTGGCGGCGTTACCCAAGATCCAGAGCGTAACGTCTTAGCGCGCAACAATGTGACATCAATCGCTTTGGAGATCCACAAAGACTGTTTGACCAGCAGTGACGAACCAGTAATTGGCGCTTGGACTTCAGCAAGCTTGCGCCAAGTGACGATTCAAAACCCACGTCAAACGTTTGAGCGCCCAGAAGTTGGCCTAGGTGCATTTGTTCAGGTGTCGCGCTTGTCAGCGCCGTTAGTGAATGAGCTATTCATTGGTTACGATAAAAAAGATCGTTTTAACGGCAGTAAGCCCCAGAATGATGGGCAGTTTTTAGACTTCGTCACCAATCCGGGCCTGCCGCTCATTTTGGATATCTTATTCCGAGACGCGGTCAATCAAACGCTCGGTACTTCTATCGAAGATCTGGCGCCTTCCAATTTTCCTCGCAATGATCTTGTCACTGCTTTCTTAACTGGCTTCCCAGGCCTGAACCAACCGGTGGATGTTGTTCCCAGCGAAATGCTACGTCTGAACACCGCCGTCGACGTCACACCTCGCGCACAACAAAATGCGTTTGGCGTTGCAGGCGGTGATGTTGCTGGCTTTCCGAACGGCCGGCGCCCAGGCGATGATGTTGTCGATATCGCCTTGAGGGTTGCGATGGGCGCATTGTGTTATCCAGTGCCAATTGGTGATAACGGTGCGCCTGTTGAACTTGGACTTTGCACAGCAGAGGACGCACCGGTTGGTAATGTTTCATTCACTGATGGTGCACCCTTATCTGCTGCAGATTTGGAAAACATGTTTCCCTACCTGCTGACGCCGTACCCCGGTTCCCCAGTAAATGCGCCGCTACCAACGCCAGGAAATTAGGGAGAAAACATGAAATATTTATTTCTATTATGTCTCACCGTCTGTGCAGTCGGCTGTGGCGGGGGTGGTGGCGGGAACGCCAACGCGCCCCAGAATCAGGCGCCCAGTATCCAAGCAGATGACGCAGTGCGAGTGGACGCCAATTCAAGCAACAGCACGACCATCACAATTGATGATGATCTGACAGCGCTCTCTGACTTGATTGTTGAGACAAGTGCGGATAACGGGGATCTATTTCCCATGGGATCCATAACGGTTAGCGGAACGGAAGCCATGCGGACGATTAGCCTCACACCGGCAGTTGATGAAGTGGGAAGCAGTCGCCTTAGTGTCCGTGTTATGGATGCTGGAGGTTTGAGCGTGTCCGCCACGATTAACATCGATGTCGACCCTATTGCTCGGAATGCATCGGCGTTTAGTCGCGATCTTGCAATGCGAGATGAACTGGGCGATCCAGTGTTGATCAACGCCATCGATATTTTCGATGACGCTGTAGATGACGATTTTTCAGATCTGCTCGTTGAGTAAAAAGCGACCTAAAGAGGGGTCAAATTGGCCCCTCACTCTCTTAATTTCGGAGGTATCCAATGCGTAATCTCACCCTAGTGTTCTGGATTAGTCTGCTGCTACCTGGATTGGCTATGGGGCACACGGACCACAGCCCCGGTATTGGGTCAGTTAACCCAGGGGCGTGGCCGCAGTATTTAAACGATTTTCGCCAATTCAGTAGAGTTGCAGATCTCGAGTCAGCAAAGAAGATTGCTCGGGCCATTGGACAGAAACGTATGACTAATGAACAACTCTACCTGGCCGCGCAGACCGCTCAAGCGGATCATCGTTTTAATGATGCACTAAATTTTTTAGACCGACTGCTTGTTCGATCACCTAATTTTGATGGTGCCCGGCTTATGCGTGCAAACACTTTGATCACGCTCGGTCGTGAGGAAATGGCACTGCAGGATTGCAACAGCTTACGCAGTATGCCATTAAGTGTGATACTCGCCTGTCGATTGATGAGTGGGGGTGCTGATGGCGTTTATACCAAATTGGTTCAGGTGGTTGAGGCGGAAACGCCGCGATTATCAACCACGCTGCGCGCATGGGTACTAGCAACTCTAGGCGACTACTTGTTGAGGCAGGGGGAGTATGATTCTGCTGCTGATCATTTTCTAGGTGCCTATTCTTTAGACCAGTTAGTGAGCTATCAAATTTCACGGGTCGATGCTTATTTGCGCAACAATCGTTGCAAAGAGGCTTTGAGTACAACAAGTCGGTTTCGACATGTACTAGCGATGCAGGTTAAACATGCAATCGCGGGCCGGCAGTGTGCAGTACCTGATCATAAATTAGAAACAGTGCTAGCGATTTTATTTGAGCACGACATCGAGCACGAAGATTTTTCTCATGGCCGCGAAATGGCCGAATTTCATTTGTTTGTTGCGGATAACGTTGCGCTTGCTCGTAAGATTCTTACACAGTCTTTAAAGAATCAACGTACGTTTGAAGATGAACGACTGTGGCTGATCGCCAACGCGCAGTAACGCTTGCGTTCATGCGCTTCAGTGAGGGTATAATCTGTGCTCAAAACACCGCAAAGGATGTTGCGACTCGTGTCAGCACAACCGGAACAGGAGATCGACAAAGAATCCAAGAAGAAGGCTCTAGTCAATCTCATTACGGAGATAAGCAATGGTAACGAATTGGCACTTGAGCGACTCTATGAAGAAACGGTCGATCACATCTTTGGCATTGCGAGTCGTATTTTAGGTCCTGGCCCTGACGCGGAAGAAGTGTCAGAGGACACATATCTGTATGTCTGGCACAACGCTAAGCGTTTTGATGCTGAGCTTGGTCATCCGCTAGCTTGGCTTATTACGCTTGTACGTAGTCGTGCAATCGATAGGTACCGACACCAAAGTAAACACACAAAGGTTAGAGACGCACTGGCGCAGGAAGCTACAAATATAACTGTTCACGAAGAGCCACTTGCTTTGCTATACAGCACAAAGCTACACACTTGCATTGAAGCATTGCCGCAGGTGCAACGACAAATTTTGACATTGGCCTACTTTCGAGGTATGAGTCACGCAGAAATTGCACAAGATTTGTCCATGAGCCTGGGTACGGTTAAAACACATATTCGACGAACGCTGATTGCGCTGAGAGATGAAGTAGAAGCATGAGCGATTTAGAACAAATCAATCAAATTTTAAATGCAGCGTTAGCCAACGCTCAAGATCCCGTTCGAGATACGGAAACCCGTACCCGCAAAGTCAGGATGCTCGCAAACATAAAGAAACGTACAACTGCAGCGGCTCCGGAAGGTACGATGACGCTGGGCCCTGAGGACGTGCCATGGGAACCATTCGATACAGGCATAGAACGGCAGTTGCTTACCGCCGACCCAAAGGATGGCACAGAAACAGCGATTTATCGTCTGCAACCGGGTGCCAGGTTTGTTGAACATGAGCATACCCACCAAGAAACCTGTTGGGTGGTACAAGGTGAGCTACTCATTGGAGATCATCTCGTACGGCCGGGCCAGATGCATGTTGCAGAAATAGGGCATGCCCATCCAGAAATTATTGCCCGCACAGAAGCTTTGTTACTCATCCGCTCGCAAACCTACGTTGGTCCTCTCACTCCAAATAACTCTCCCTAAGGTAGATGTCAGCCAGTGGTAGATCCAATACGGCTTGTGTAAAACAACTCTCCACTCCAGAACAAATGTGCGTTTCATTTTTTTCCTAAATATTTTGTCACGAATTAGCGTTCCGCTAGCGCGCAACGAAACTCAATTGCTCGTCAGTTGCCGTGACTGACGGGCCTACCCGAGCGATCAAGAAAAGCCCGGACTTCGGTGCCGGTAACCATCGCTCTTCAACCGTAAATTTCGCGTCGCGAAGCCAACGTTGAAATTGCGCTTCCTTGAACACAGCTACATAGGGCATTAGGCGTAAACGTTTGCCTATAGCGTTAATGTAACGAAACAGAGGAAAGAACTCGCCAATGCACGGCACCGTCGTGATGAATAAACCGCCAGGTTTTAACAGCTGACTTATAGTGTTGAGGGTCGCTAACGGGTCTGGCACCAGATGAAGAACGCTGTGGGCGAGTACAACGTCGTATTCTTCACCGCTCGTGGGTAAGTCGCTAATTGTAGAAACGAGAAATTTAGCATTGTTAATATCGGCTTCCCGGGCCTTTCTCCGCGCGATTTCTATCATGCGCTCCGAATAATCGATGGCAACGATCTGAGTCACTTGGGAAGCGTGGTGAATTGCCGTGCTCCCGGTCCCACAGCCAATTTCCAGGACATGATCGCTTGGCTTTAGTAAACGATCCGTCTTCGCTAGCTTTTCTGCGTAAACCTGTTGATCAGGCACAGACTTTTTCGAGTATCTATCCGCCATACGATCCCAAAAACGCGCATCGGGATAGGTTTGTTTTTGACGCTTCATGCACTTGCTCCTGGTTTCTGGCTGATACTCACCAGGCTTGTTCTACCAAAAAGGCCGAGTAGTGTGATGTCTGAATCTAAGACATCCAACCCAACCGACTCGATCCAACTCATTAATTTTGTTTTGGTAAACAGATGTGTCCGCCACTTGAGATGGATGTATCGACCTAAGAGCGAGTCTCGGGTGGCGCCGATCACCAGATAGCCGCCAGGTTTCAATACACGTTTCAATTCCTTCAGCGCTTTCTTGGGGTTTGGCAAATGCTCTAGTACGTGCGCTGTCATTACGATATCGAATTCGTTGTCAAGGTAAGGCAGGTTGCTCGCGTCCGCGCAACGTAAATCAACCGTGATACCTTCTCGGCTGTAACGTGTTTCAGCTTCCCACAGCATTTCTTGAGAGGCATCGATGCCACTCAGATCAATTGGACCAGACCATACTCTTGCAAACGCAGCCGAAAACGATCCAGTTCCAGTGCCGCAGTCTAGAACAGCCATAGATTTGGCCTCTTGAAAGGCAAGTCCATCAGTCTGGAAGAACCTGCGCCACATATCCTCGTAGGCGGTGTGGTAGCCGAGACGTTGCAACATCGTGTGCCACTTCTTTGCGATTTGATCGAAGCGTTTAGTCAGCTCTTTATTATTAAAAGATTGGCGCTCAATTTTCAATTGCCAGGTCCCGAGCTGGGCTTCATAAAACGGTATGAGCTGATTTTTGGGGGAATACATACTTGGCTCCATTCGTTAGGAAGCGCATACTAGTTATGCGCCTAACGAATAAAAACACCTAAAAATGCATAATGGGTATACGCTTATAAATGAACTGGCAAGCTGTATCGTTTGATTGGAACCACATTAGAGCCTTCCTGGCGACGGCAGAAGAAGGCTCGCTTTCTGCCGCAGCTCGCTCTCTCGGCACAACCCAGCCGACCTTAAGTCGTCAGGTCACGGCATTGGAAGAAGCGTTGGACGTAATTCTCTTTGAGCGAGGCAATCGGTCGATGGATCTAACCTCTGCAGGTATTGAATTGCTCGAACACGTCAAAGCCATGGGTGATGCAGCATTTAAGGTGTCGTTGGCCGCATCCGGGCAAATTCAATCGATTGACGGCCACGTTGCGATTTCTAGCACTAGCTTGTTTGCTTCATATCATCTCCCTCATATTTTGGAACGCATTCGCGCAGCTGCACCGGACTTGGAGATTGAAATAGTCGCTTCTAACGAATTTAGCGATTTGAGGGTTAGGGAAGCAGATATCGCAATTCGGCATACCCGACCAGAGCACGGCGAGTTAATTGCAAAACGCGTGGGTGCGACAACGGCACATATTTTCGCTGCGAAGCACTATCTTGAACGTGTTGGCAAACCGCAACGCGCGGCTGATTTGGTCGAATTCGAGTTCGTTGGCTTTGGTGAACCTTCTCTGATGCTCAAGACCTTTAACGGCATGGGTGTGCCTTTAACTCCTGCTAACTTCAAACTCCATACCCGCGAGGGGCCGATAATCTTAGACCTGATTCGAAAAGGTTTGGGTGCTGGTGTGATTACCAAGGACATTGGAGATACGCTCCCCGATATTGAAGTGGTATTACCGGAGTTTCTTTCAATTGATGTGCCTGTATGGCTCGTTACACATAGAGAGTTGAGGACTAGCCGACGGATTCGTTTGGTATTTGATGAGATCGCGGAGTATTGCAAGCATCTAGAAAGATGACCCTCATTTGTGGGTCCAGCCACTCGCTTCGATACCCAACGTGAATGGCTGATACTGGCCGAACTCCGCCATCGCTAACCCACATTTGAGTGTCTGCTTAAGATTTAAGTTAAAGCAGAATCTAGGATATCGAAAAAGCGGACACTCAGGTATGGCGGTGGCCGGTCAAAAAACGACCCTATGTATGGACTCCCCCAACCTAGTCACCTAGGTTGGAGGTCGACCAAAACCAAGGAGCCCATACGTGTCCTATTCAACAACAATCGGTGTTGATCTAGCAAAGAATGTCATTCAAGTATCTGTTGTGTCTGAGCACGGCAAGGAACTGCTGAATCGATCGTTAACCCGCAAAAAGTTTGCTGAGTTTTTAGGCAAACAAAAACCAGCACTTGTCTCTTTCGAAGGCTGTGCGAGTGCGCACTACTGGGCCCGAACGGCAGTCCGGCTGGGTCACGAAGTGAAGATCATTCCAGCTAAGGCGGTGACGCCGTTCCGACAAGGACACAAGACTGACAGCAATGATGCATTGGCCGTTGCTGAAGCAGCTCGCAGACCCAACATAAAAGAAGCGCCGATGAAGTCGGTTGAACAGCAAGGACTGCAAGCGATCCAGCGTGCTCGAGAGTTGCTTATTCATGAGTGCGTAGCCCTGTCCAATCACATGCGAGGTATCTTGCTGGAGTTTGGCATCACGATTCCCCAGGGGTTTGCCTCTTTGTTGAGAGCATTGCCAGAGATACTCGAAAATGCAGAAAACGAGCTACCGGATCTTTACCGGCCGACGCTGCATCGATTGCATCAACGCATGCTTATTCTTCGAGTAGACATTCAGACGATGACCAAGGAGGTGGAACAACTGGTACAGGCGCATCCTATCTGTCACAAGTTGACGGCATTGGAAGGTATCGGTCCTATCTGCGCTTTGTCGCTGTATGCGGTACTCGGATCTGGGAATGCGTTTACTAAAAGTCGGGAGTTCTCAGCTTATCTAGGTCTGACGCCGAGACAGTTTAGCAGCGGCGGTAAGACGAACATCATCGGTCTATCCAAAAAGGTGGGTAATAGGCGAATGCGTGCACTTCTGATCCAAGGTGCACTGACTTATGTCTACAAACTGAAAGAGCCCAAGTGTGCCAAAGACAGGTGGCTGAAGGATCTGATCGATCGAGCTGGGCCTCGGCGTGCTGTTGTAGCACTGGCTAACAAGAATGCGCGTACAGCCTGGGCGCTGATTACACAGGGAACCGAATATCAACGTCTGCAACCATTAGAGGTCGCAGCTTAAGAAGTCCTGCCAGCAGAAACCAAGATCAGGTTAAGAACCTACTCCAGATAAACCTACACCGCTTTGAGGCCATAGAGCCCATCGACCCTTAGAGGATCTGGAGAGCGAATACATACCGGGCCAGGAGATAGCGTCTCCATCGAAAGGCCGAATATACAATCGCGTCTGATGTCTGATCGGAAAGTTCTGTTTGCATGACCGGGGGAGTCCATATACAAAGCGGACGTCTTAACTCTGTCTCACTTTAGTAGTTGCCCTCCGTCCATAAGCAAATTGGATCCCGTCATGAACTCGCAACCCATAACAAATAGAGCCAGTTCGGCTACTTCTTTAGGTTGGGCGACACGTCCAACCGGGATCATGCTATTGATCTGCTTCATACCGATTTCATAATTTTCGCCAAGGAATTCAACTAACGCTGGAGTCTCCACTACCCCTGGCAATAGCGTGTTTACTCTAATCGGAGATAACTCCACCGCCGCATAACTCGCTAAGCTCTCAATCGCAGCCTGACTCGCCGCTCTACCTGCTGCTCCAGGAAAATGTGTATGTGTAGCAAGCCCAGACATAAAAGTGATCGAGCCGTTCCCGCTTATAGTTGGAGCGCCATGCCTAACAACGTTGTAGTGGCCCCAATACCGTGAGTCCATATTCACTGCGAAGGCTGGCTTGGAGTCCCCCAAGATCTGACCTTCACCGGAGACGGCCGCGCATATAAATATGTGGTCACAAGTGCCCACCGCCTTAAATAGTTCTTCTACGGTGGAATCCACGGTTACGTCGCACAGATAGCCTTCCACATCCCCCAATACCTCGCGAGCGTGACCAAGTCGCTCCTGGGTCCTACTAGCAATAACCACATGAGCGCCTTGTTCCAAAGCGAGCTGAGCAGTGGCCAGACCAATGCCAGAGGTTCCGCCGGGTATGACGACTTTCGCTCCATCTAGTTGCTGCATAACATCTCTTATTTTTGAATGACTATTCATTTATAGTAAATGAGCGATCATTCATTTACAATCTTTAACATGGGCAGACCAAAGGTAATCAGTGAAGAAGCCGTAATAACGGCTGCTCAGAACTTGTTCTGGAAGCAGGGGTACTGCGATACCGGAATGGCACAAGTTCTTAGTGAGAGCGCAACTAAACCAGGCAGCTTCTACAGCGTGTTTGAGAACAAGCGAGCGTTGTTGGTTCGTGTGATTGAGCACCACGTGAACACCGTCGTTCAGTCGAGGATCGCTCACTTTCTCAACACGCCGACCGACCCTATGGAAGGGATTCGAGACTTCCTGCTTTCATCAAGCCTTTCGTTTGAAGACGGACGTTTCGTGGGCTGTTTACTCGTAAAATCGTCAGCCGAATTCGCTGGAAAAGATAGTGAGATTGAAAACCAAATCAATCGAGGGTTAGCAACAATCCGGGACGCACTGTGCTCACGCCTAGATGAGGCGAAGGCGTTAGGGCAGATACCAGAAAGCCTCGATTCTCTTGCGACTGCCTCACTACTGCAATCAATCGATCAAGGGATTGGTCTCAATGGCGAATTGGCTAGAGATCAAGCTCAGCTAGAACGAACCATCCACCAATTTTTAGACCTCCTGGAGAAGTAAGTGGGTAATGAAGCAAGAGGCGTCATCCAAAATTTCTGGCATGTACAGAACAATCGAGACTATGCGGCTCTTGTTGAGTTGTTTACTGATGACGCAGTCCTGCAAGATCCGATTATGGGGATCAAACAAGGCATCGGCGAGATTAAAGCGTTTATGGAGACTATGAACGTTAGTACGAAAGACCTTGGTCTACATTTCGAGACGCTGGAAATATCTGGTGACTCGGAAACTGCTTGGTGTCGTTGGGTTGCAGTGACTCAAAAAGGCCGCGCTGAAGGTTGCGGAATCTATAAGACTTCATCAGGAAAAATCTCCTACTACCGCGACTACTACGACGTTGAGGAATTCAAGAAAGCTGTTTCCTAATGTCTGCTTCTGGCCGAGGCTGTGTAAAAACTCTTGTTGAAGCGTAAAATATAACTTTCCAGTTGAGGGGAGATGTATGAGCGGATTTATCGAGGGAGAGAACCGCTACCAGTCGACCCTTTTTCCCGA
>JBCCIP010000073.1:0-20802 GCA_039111475.1 Pseudomonadota bacterium
AAAGTAGCGTGACTACAGATCTAATCATTTTGGTTTTCATGACTTTGGCCCACAAATACAACTTTTTTAGAGGTTTGTAACTATAATACATAGAGTTAACTCTATTGCTTCATGGTGATGATCTACACCTTTTTATCTCACTGAAATCAATTCCATGCTGAAAAAAATACTTTTCTCACTCTTATTGATGACCAACAGCCATTTGATTGCAGCGAGCGATAGTCAAATACTGTTGCAGGGCGACGAGCTTGGAGAAGCGCAGCAAGTTACTATATATCTTTCACCCGGTGAAGCCAAAGTAATAAGAGCAAATCAAATTAGCAGCGATGTTTTACTTCAGCTCGTAAGCCCCACAAATCAAAAGATTGTTAGAGAGCTATCTTTGGAAGCGACTTTCGCACTAGATGAAATCCTTTTTGTTTCGAGTAAGGACTGCACAAAGTGCGTTATTAACTTGCGAGCTGCAAGAATTCGTGACCAATCCAGCCCCTTTAAATTAGAGGCATTTGGTATCCCTGAGAATAATATTAGCGAATTTACTCGAATGTTCGCCGAGTATGAGACCGCAAATCGTATTTCACAAACAGCTGCTGCGAAGACTTCAGCGTTGGCAAGTCAGCACTTGTTAAATGCTATTGAAGCGGCGCGCCGGCTTGGAGAATTGGATCTTCAGGCCTTCTTTCAAGTTCTTCGATCCCAACTACTGATCGAAGCAGGCAAGGATCATTTAGCCGTAGCCGAGCTTAAAGACCTGAGAGAGTCGCCTGATCCTGGGCTCGTCCGCTACAAAGTAATAGCCTTACTCGTTACGGCAGCGGTTGCATCCAAACAGTCATCTAGGGAATTTCTAACGATAGAAGCAATAAACGCTGCTCGAAAGCATGAGCTACCCTTTCTTCTGTCAGAGGCACTCTCAACTAGAGCAAATATCTTGGTCGCTAATGGGCGCGCAACTGAAGCCTTTCCTCTTTACAGAGAAGCACTTAATAATTATGCGAAATTAGAGAACAATTGGGCGATGGCGGTCACTCTCTACAACCTAAGCTGGTCAAGCCAGAAGATCTCAAACTCGAATGCCGCTCTTGCCTATAATGCCCAGCTACGCGCACTCACCAAGAAATCCAAGGATAAGGAAAATGCGATATGGGCGCTTTACGATCTTGGAAGAATACACGCTGATCTAGCGGACGGAAGTTCCGCAAATACTTACTTTAATCAAGCGCTGACAACAATCTCGGCGAACCCTGGAGCTGGTGCTTCTGTTGCCCAGCTTGAAGCGAGTATTTATCTCGAAATGGCTAGGCAATCTCGCCTAGGAGGTACTTTGTACCAAGCAAAGGATTACGTTGTCCAGTCCAAAAGTCTATTTGAGTTTCTTAGCAATAAAACGGAACTATTTTACGCCATTTACGAAGAAGCAAACATAGAGCTCGCGAATGGGCAGTTAGACTCGGCCCTTGCATTGTATCAACAAGTGTTGGATTCCGAATTAGCGAGAGGCAGATTTCGCGACGCCGCGCTTACACACATGAAACTTGCAGAAGTGTTCATGGCCAGAAATGAGTATATCGAGTCTGCACTTCATCAGACCGAGTCTTTAAAGGCATTTTCTGAGTTAGGCGATAAGCGAGCTTTGCTAAAATCTGTAAGTCAGGCTGGGGAGTTACTGTACCATCTCGATGCCGTCCCGCGTGGCCTAGAAGTATTAGATCAGGCGCTTGAACTGGCGAGAAACGTGGTTTCAAAAGATGAAATGGCTGAACTACAGTACAGGCGAGCCGAGGGGTTGTTTCAGCTTGGTGAACTGCCCCAAGCTCAGACGGCAATAGTCGAGGCCATCGAAACAGTAAGCAGCATCAATTCAAAGGTTGGCAGGAAGGATTTACAACGTCACTACCATGCGCTCCAGAAGGATTTATTCGCGCTGAGAATTGAAATTCAGCTTGCACTTGGCAGCTCCTACACAATTGAAGCCCTGCGCGTCGCAGAGTCTTATCGCGCAAATACTCTAAGGTTACGGAGTTTATATTCCGCAAAGAACGCCGAGAATCTAAGGGTAGACACGGCGCGCGCTGAGCTACTTCGAAAATTAAGAGATCAGGCACTTGGCTTATATTCTGCTAGCAACATTAGTGCTGAGACCATTACAAGCGAAACGCGCAAGATGCTATCTTCTTTACGGGAAATAAATTATCAAGAACAGAGCGATGTAATTGTTAGAAGAGTGCCCGCGCTGACAACCAATCAAATCGGGAAACTATTGAAAGCAAATAACGAGGTAATAATATTATATTTTTTGCATGAAAGAAACTCTTGGGCTTGGGTTATTGAATTTGATGATTTGAGGCTATACAAGCTGCGACCAGCATCTGAGATTGAAACTTTAACTAGAGCTGCGCTCCAACACATACAAACACCGCCAAGCGAACGAAAGGGCTCTGGCGCATGGGCACAGAAGGAAGCGCTTTCGGAGATTGCAAGCGCAGTTTGGTGGCCACTACTAAGTGAGTTAAAAGGTAGCGCTAGTAAGATAACATTGTTGACAGATGGCGTTCTGAATAGCCTTCCTTTTGCAGCTATGCCGCTGCCAGCTTCAAACAAGCCAACTATCACAGCTTACGAACTAAATTTCATGCGATCATTGTCGCAGATTATCGACCTTGAGTCTGTTGTTGATGAGCAGTGGATGGCTTCTGAATTAAACGCCTTAATCGTTGCCGATCCGTTTTTTCCAGATTCCATAATTAATGGCGCTCTTGTCAACGACGATGGAGAAAGAGTCTCTTTGCCTCGTATTCCGTATAGCAGAATAGAGGGCACAAACCTTGCGAAAAGACTGGCGCTCAGTAATCGGCTCTTAGTTGGAGCTGACGCGACGAAGGAGAATTTTGTCCATTATCTGCATGAACCCTACTCCATCATTCATCTCGCTACTCACGGATTGACAAATAGATACGAATCTTCCCTCTCTGCCTTGGTATTTACGGCAAATAAACGCGCTAACTCACTTCTGCTTTTACCAGAAATCAGCGATTTACCGATTAAATCACAACTAGTAGTTCTTAGCGCTTGTGATAGTTATTCTGGGCAAGCCATTGATGGAGAAGGAGTATTTGGTCTAACTCGGGCATTTCTTGAGGCCGGTGCACATCAAGTTGTTGGGAGTCTATGGAGTGTTGATGACGTCGCCACATCACGGCTCATGGGTGAGTTTTATCGTTCGTTATTGGATGATAGACTAAGCGTGGCCCATTCCTTGAGAACTGCCCAGTTAGCAATCTATACAAATAAAGATCATAACTGGAAAGATCCATACTATTGGGCTGCATTTTTGCTCGAAGGTAATGGGGGTCCACTTGTTGGACGGTACACCAAACAATAATAATAGCGAAGCCAAAACAGCTGCCTCCATCGTAAATCGAATTCTTGAAGGAAGCAAAGCTGCGGAAGGAGAAATGGTTCAGAGGTACGAGCGAGGCTTAAAGCTCATGTTGCTCCATAGGGCGGGAGATGCAGCTTTAGCAGATGATGTCTCGCAGGAAACCTGGTCTCTCATAATCAGAAAAATAAGGGATGGAGAGCTGAGAGATCATACTAAGCTTGCAGCATTCATCGTACAGACGGGGAAGAATTTGTTACTGATGGAGTATAGAAACAGGAGTAAGTATCAAACGGTGGATTATGCCGACATTGACCTAGTTGATACCGGAACCTCGAATGCGGATACAGAGATAG
Organism: Pseudomonadota bacterium; assembly: GCA_039111475.1. Taxonomy (GTDB): domain Bacteria; phylum Pseudomonadota; class Gammaproteobacteria; order Pseudomonadales; family JAUIET01; genus JAUIET01. The sequence continues at coordinate 3,736 of JBCCIP010000073.1, forward strand.
AGGAGCAAGAATTGGCCAGCACAGTTCGACAATTGTTATCGGAAATGAGCATAGATAGAGATCGAGATCTGCTCTATCGCTTCTACATTCGGGAAGAGAGCAAAGACACACTGTGCAGCGAATATGAAATGAGTCAGCTACATTTCAATCGGGTTTTACATCGAGCGCGCAGAAGGTTTAGGGCTTTATTGGCTAGCCGGACCAATTTAGGCGGCTTACTAGAGTAACTGATTATTATATGCACTGAGATTGATGTGGCTAAATTAGCACTAATAATTGCCGAAATCGTATTACAAAGGAATTGTTATGGTTTTGCCTGAAGATGATTCAGAGAAGGATCTCTTAGTCGAGAAATATGTACTGAATCTGCTAACGGCCGAAGAAGCTGAGAACTTTGAGGCCGCCTATTTGAGCGATCCTAAACTCATTGAGGAAATAGAGACAGCAAGGCATCTCCATCGCGGATTAAAAGCAATCGAATACAAACTGGCTGAAAAGTCACATTCAGAGTCAAAGTCTAGTAGCGGCAGTCTGGTAAACTCGATAAAATCGATGTTTAGTGCTCCAGTTCCATCTTTTGCACTTGTGCTGGCGGCGGCGTTGGGCGGCCTCACTCACTACTTTATCTCTTTCAACGATCCTCAGACACAAGAGCTCAAAATACTTTCGTTTGATTCATCCGGAACTGCTAGGAAGCGCGGCAAATCAAATACAACGCCAAATCAGACTCCAGCAAATGAAGCTTCTTTCAAGATACCTTTAGATGAAAATAACCTAGCGGTATCCGTTAAGATAAAAGAAGTGCTGCACGATAGATATGTGGTTGTAGTTCAGAGCACAGATGACATCGTTTCTTTTGAAAGCACAACACTGAAGGCAAATAACAATCGAGATATATTCGTCAGCTTACCAAGTGAAAAATATGTCGGAAGAACTTTCAATATAAAGGTCTATGGCCTCAATGAAGATGGGACCAAGTCCAGGGTGTCTTTTTGTCATTACAGCGAAGCTTGCATATGAGTGCAATAAGCTTGCAAAAACTATTCTGTTAATGAGATTTTATCAGTATTGTACGCACCACCTATAAACACTTAACGACAAAAAGGGTTTTGTATGAATAACGAAAATGTTCTTTCTCTACTAAGCGATGTAAATGGTACCTGGTTGATAGATGCCTATAGCGGTACTAACCCGTCGCTAGCCGTAGGCAACAGCTTTAGATTCAACGTAGAAAATACATCAGATGGGGCGAGGCTCGCCACTATATCAATTTTAGACGATCAAGCTGTATTAACTGCGATTTCTGTTTCAGGAAGCATTGCCGTTGACAGCAGCATTGCACACGGCAATGCAATTTGCACGATTAGGTGTCGTATGGTACCTGCAACAAACAATGAAGATTTAGTTATACTGCTTTCAAACGATTTGGATGCAAATGGTGTCGCTTATATTGGATTCCAGCACTGGACTGTTGGTACGTTCGACCCTATTCAGATTGACACTAAACCAGGTCACGGCTCGGGTAAACGACCATAGAATGAATATACATTTGGAGCTCCCAGAGAGTATGCTAATGCTCTTTGGGGGGGCACCCAGTAAATTTGTCATATTTCTCTTATAATTACGGGAGGGTGTTGGATCTCGATACGTATTACAGCCACCGCTGAATATTTAAGAGAAATTATGATGGGTTGCCTGAAGTTCACTTAAATTTTGCAATACGTGTGTATGCCTTTTTACCTTTGTGGCTTAGGCACGGATCAATCACTGTGATTGCCACTTAGTACCTTTGCTTGATGCATCAGAGACCTCAGCCGCCCAACTCAATAACTCGAACATCTACCTCTTCCCTTGAATTTCCTCTACGCACTTCATCGAAATATAGAGCACTGTTAGTCAAGTTATTTTCATTCTGAATCTGTTAGGTCCCAAATTTCTGGTAAGTGTAGTCATTCCCCTCAGTCCGAGTGTTCCCACTGTAATCAACCCGCCGCTGGTCATTGACCCAAACACGTAGAAGACCATCTTCACTAGTAGCCCAGTAAGCATGCACAACAAAGTCGTGCCATCGCCTACGGAAGTTCTCTTTTTTATAACGGTTAAGAACTCCGGGGTTTTCATTGCCAAGCTTAGAAAAATTCACCAGATGCATGCGCCCACCAAATTCTTTTCTAAACATCCACGCAGGATTAAACGTTGGGCTTTGATGAAACTGAGCTGCCGTTAAGCTTCGTGAGGTCCCACTTATATTCACGGTATCTTTATAGTCTTCTGGTACATACATAGACCAGCCATACCAACATTCCCCTTCCATCGAAGTTTCGCGGCTCTATTTGCGAAAATTCTGTACGCTCTCTTACGGCAGGTATTCTTAGGTAATCATTGCCGCCGCATTCACGCGGCCTCACTTCGAATCAGTCTAAGCAGCAACCAAATAGAATGGGCACATTGCAACTGTATGGCTCCACGACCTATTTGCCGAAAGGTATACTGTAAGTATAGCGGGCGCCTTGCGGGCCCTCTGCGCAGTCCATGTTTGGCATGCGTGTGCGAGCAGAAGTTTGACTAACACTGACGGTTTGATCAGGTATCGATGAGTCGGCAAACGAGATAGTCAATTCTCCGGCTTTGGGTACACCGATGTTTTTGTTCACTATTCAATGTAACAACGCCATTGTTTACTGCTCAAGCTCCTGCTAAGACACTTGGCCACACAACATCAGCGCTTAACTCTGCAGTCCAATTAAGAGAGCCGCCGCCGATATTTGAAATATCAATATCCTATTCCTGCGCCTGATCAGATAACTCTACTTCAGACCGACCTATATTCAGGCTTGGCGGTGCGACTGGCGCTGAGCTGCTGTCACCACCTCCGCCACCGCTACAACCTGAAACTAATACCGTTATGGTCAACTATACGCACCGTTTTATAACTTGCACGCTTCTCTCCCCATAATAGATTTGCTTCGCGTTTTCGAGAGCAATTTTTGCGGAAGTTAGTTAAGTGGTGCTGAAGCCTATGGATCTATCTCAGCAGAATCGAAACCAAATTAATGTCGCAGCATCTGGCGATGAGATAAATGCCTATTTGGCGGCACTAAGTTCTCAGATCTACCCCATTTAGGTTTTCCTCGGCTGCCTGATCGCAAGAAAAGGCATTAGCGCGGACGTTGGTCCGCGCAATCTTTTTTGGTCCGTTCGACAACAGCTCTTAGAGAAAACCAAAACCCGGCAGATCCAAATGCCAATCAAACAGCAACTGGAGAACACAAATGAAACCAATCAAGCTCTGGAAATTTCTCTTAGCACTATTGCTAGTACATAGCTCGTCGCTCGCTCTTGCACAGAGCGATGTGAGTGCAATAGAAATTCTCACACCACAGGGAACGGGCAGCGGCGGTGTTAACAAAATTGCGGGCTGGCAATTTACGGTCAATGAAACGTTCACAATCAATGCGTTGGGTATTTTAGATCGGGAGTGCAGTCAGCCGTTGCCTACTTGTATGGGCCTGGCTCAAGAGCACGAGGTGGCTATTTGGGACAGCCAGAAGAATCTCTTGGCCACTACTGTAATACCAATGGGAATGGCCGCGCCCTTTCTAGACCCGGAGTTTCGTTACCTCGCTATAACGCCAATAGAGTTGCAAGCGGGTGAAAGCTATACCATTGCTGGCTTTCAGCCAGCTCCTGATGACGACGGCACCAAGTTGTGCGCTAACGGTACTCAAAATGATTGGGCGGCAGACCCGCGTATTTCCGTATCGAACGGTGTGTGGAAACCGTTCGTGGGCGGATTTGGCTTCCCAAACAATGCGACTAACTACCCTAACCCTTGCCTAGGCCCCAATTTTCGCATTCAGGGCGCAGCTGATGCCGACGGCGATGGAGTGCTCGATGAGAATGACAATTGCCCGGCCGTTGCCAACTCGGATCAGCTAGACACTGACAATGATGGCCAAGGGAATGCTTGCGACAACGATGATGACGCCGATGGTGTAAACGACGATACACCGGATAACTGCCGGTTAACGCCTAACTCCGACCAGGCAGACTTGGACAACGACGGTGTGGGCGACGCCTGTGACGGTGACACAGATGGCGATGGCGTAGACAACAATGCTGACAATTGCCCAGTGACTGCAAACGCAGATCAAGCAGACTTTGACGCCGACACACTAGGTGACGCTTGCGATGCTGACAGCGATGGCGACAACGTGACCAATGAAAGCGACAGCTGCAGCTTCACAACACCTGGGGATGCTGTGAAGCCACGCAACGGTTGCAGCGTAGCTCAGCTTTGTCCATGCGGTACACCTGACAGCGATTGGACGAAAAAGAAAACTCGGAAGAAGCACAAGAGTTATGCGCAATGCGTTCAGAACAAGGCCACGCGCTTCAAGCAGCTTGGTCTTATCACCAAACAGGAAAAACGTGCGCTTATCAGTGATGCGAAAGCGTCAAGCTGCGTAAAAAATCCTGAATAGCCCAATGCACCAGCTCGGTTTCGGGTTGGTGCAATTCCAGCACCAAAACTCTAAGGAGAGAAAGATGAAAACAATGAAATTATTAGCTGGTGGATTTTCTGCGCTGATAGGCATATCTGCATCAGCGCAAAGCCTTTATTGGACAACCACCGGAACTAGCGCACCGCCTGACAGCCCGGATTCAAGCCTGAATTTTCTGAATACAGTAGACGCCGAGGGCGACAATCTATCAACTGTACTCACTAGCGATGCCTATTCACATGTTATCCGCAACGACCCATTTAATGCGACCACGGGCAACATAACAGGCATTGCAATTGACACTGTGAACCAGAACATTTACTTCACTGATCGCAATGAACGCAGCATTCGACGTTCCTCAATTGATGGGAGTGATATTGAGCTGGTATTAGACCCGGGCCTTAATAGCCGTCAAGGACCCTGTGGATTTCGAACGTCTTCGCCCCAGGGAATCGCAGTTGATCCAGAAAACGAATACGTTTATTGGTCTGACCCGGGCTACCCCGAAACTCCAGGCTCTTTAACCAGTGGCGCCATTTTGCGTGCCAAGTTTGATGGTAGCGGACTTGAGGTCATCGTATCTAACAATGGCGTATCCGAGGGAATTGCATTGGACCTTGAAAACAACAAAATTTACTTTGGGTCTTCGGTTAACGTAATGGGAGATGATGGATGTGTTAACGACGGCTATTTTGTTCAGCGCGCCAATCTTGACGGCTCAGAGCTAGAGATAATCGCTGAAGAACGGGCTCGCGCGGTAGCTGTGTCAAGCTCTGAACAGGCGGTGTACTGGACCGACCAGGTAAACAACGTCCTAATCAAAGCCAATCTGGACGGTAGTAATCGAGAGGTCTTGCTAAATACTGGCTCGGGCCTGTTTGGTGTGGCCGTTGATAATTCTTCTGTCTATTGGAGCGAGGACGGAACCGGAAATATCTTGAGGGCCAATTTGGACGGCACTCAGTCTGAGGTATTTGTAAGTACTGATGGTGTTTTCCCACCGCCGCAATTTGTCACTGTAATCAACGAAGATGAGGTCAGAATGTGCAATGGCCAGGACGCCACCATAATAGGCACCGCTGGTAACGACACCTTGATCGGCACCTCTGGTAACGACGTCATTGTTGCCCTTGGCGGCAACGACACCGTTAGCGGGCTTGGCGGTAAAGACGTAATTTGCGGCGGCGGTGGCAATGATACTCTGCTCGGCAGAGGTGGCGCAGATGTGTTAATCGGTGGCGGTGGAAACGACACGCTCAAAGGTGGAAATGGCAAAGACGTTCTTCGTGGCGGCGCTGGCAACGACACTTTGGAAGGTGGTAAGCGTGACGACGTGCTTAGAGGTGGCAACGGCAACGATACCTGTAATGGCAGTGATGGTTCCGACACAGAGAAACACTGCGAGCATTCTGTAGATACTGAGGTAGTGATGTAAGTGGCCTGCCTATTCAATGGAGCAATAGGTGCCAGCCGCGAATAGCTGGCACCTGCTCTAACAGGAAAAATAGAGCCTTGAGGTCGCTAATAATCAGTAATTAGCATCGGTTACCCTGCTGCTTCTTGCCCCTAGCAGGCTTCTTAGCCCCCATAATTTTTGCAAGCTTACCGGTTACTTCCATACCGAGCGCCATGCCAAGAAAATCTAACTTGCCAAGGCCAACGCCGTTGCCTCTGAGAATGTTGTGCCGCTGAATAATGAAAATAGATATTTGGTAAGGCCCAACCGTGAAGATAGTCGAGACTGTTGAATTTAATTTTGCCAACCATCAAGATCATTGTGATCTGCCGCGTGCCAGAGCCAGAGAATTGAGCGGATTTAAGAGAGCGAAAAATGCCAGGGTTTTCTTGATGCGTTGTTCAAGTTCCGCGAAGCTTGTTGCATGGTATGCGAAGGCTGGCGGTTCCAACGCCGGCTAATCGTGCGCAGCAACCCTTAGCGTGGTCTGATGAGAATTGCACCTGGCGCATCAGTAGTCGCATGTCCGGAGCAAGGAGCGCGTTTAATATCACTTCTGGCTCTATACCCCTTGATTTCGCATCGTGTGCGGCAGTTTTAAGCAAAGCAGACAGGTTTTTGAGGTTGTGGCTAAGCACTGTTGAAGATGCTTGACACCATTGCAGAGAATTGACAGCTCTGAATATGAAAGGACTAAAACACGGGCTGCATCATAGAGCACAGTGCGCCTTCTGGAAGTACATTCTCGCTATTGGCGCGTTTGGCAGTGAAGCTACGCTAACGGGCATTGAATTAATTGTAGGGAAGCGCGCCGAGCGCGACGCTCAGCGCATCATTGCAGGAAGTTACATTTCTACGCGAAACGGTGGCGTGTATAAGGTATTGAGGTCAATCGACGCTGTAGCGGGAAGTCCAGTAATCGTAAAGTTTGTTGTAAGACATGTGCCAGCGTTGGATACACCAGAGTGCGGGTTAGCAATGAAACTGCCAACGTCTACCGGCCCCGGCTGAATACCTTGGTCAGCAATGTAAAGCGTGTTACCCGGCGATTGCACTGCCACGTCGGCAAATACACCGTTGCTTGAGGGTACGTATGCCGTTCCAGTGCAATCTGATGTAGCGAAATACAAGCTACCATTGCCTCTAAACCCATTTTGTTGGGCGCTCACTGCGACGATTCGCCCTTGAATTTCGAGCGCTACGGTTGCACCTGTTTGGTGGCCGCTACCGGTGAGCCCGGTGCCCATAATTGGGGCGACTTCCGTGTCTAGAGAATCAACAAGCGTTGCGCTGCTGCCTCCCGTTCCTCCTTGAATTAAGTCGTCTATCTGTACTTGCATATTGCCCAGAGCAACGTTGATCTTCCTAACTTTCTTTTTTAACTTTGCAACCTTTTGTTCTAGAGTATCTAATAAATCCCATGGACTACCTCCATGATTGGCTAGCACCGATGGCGAGCTAAGCGAGAATATAATTCCTCCAGCAACAAGAGAAGAAGCAAGTAGACGGTGTTTTTCTTTGAGGACCATTATTTTTCCTAGTTTTGCAATTAACGTACATATTTAAGTGCGCTAGGTTTGGTGTTTATCTCACTTCGAAATTACTTTAGATCATCGGTTGCATTTTGCGTTTTGCGATCACTCTTTAAAGACGCAAGCCAATGAGCTTGGCAAGGTCGCTAAACTCGCTGATCTTATGGTCTGTGTACTCCGGCCACTGAAACACTCCGGTTTGATCAAAATGCACCGTGTTCACGCCTGCATGGCGGCCGGCTTCTATGTCATACAGAAAGTCGCCTACCATCACTGTTTGTTGTTGTGGCGCACCCCATTGATCCAGCAAGAGATTTACACCGGCTGGAGAAGGCTTTGGCGCGCAGCATTCTCGGCCAATAATGTGTTGCTCTGCAAAGAACTCAAGCCCGGCGGCGGCCAGAGTGGCAAGCGCTATGTCTTTGCCATTTCGTGTGAGTATGCCCAGCTGAAGACCATGTTGCTGCATGGCTTGCAGTAATTCTCTGGCACCAGGTTGCGCCTGGGCCTGCCCGGCTATCTTCATTTCAATAGCGTGCAATTCCTGCGTTAGTTCAGCGGCGCGGTCTGCAGGCATAACGTCTATGGCTTCGAGAATGGGCACACCGGCACTTATTCCAAGTTGCGCACGTATATCGTCAAAGTCATGCATTGGCAAGGTCAGAGTGCCATCCATGTCGAAAATCCAGTGGCTACAATGGCTTAGTGGCATACGGCTTTTAGAGTCATTGATTGAAAGGTATTGTGTGGTACATTTCATTTCAATTATCCCATAGTGTTCAACTGATATGCCTTCTTTAAAAGACCAACTTCTGAAAGCCGGGCTGGTGGATGAAAAGAAAGCCAAGCAAATAGAGAAGCAAAAGCGCAAGCAAGCCAAGCAAACGCCCAAAGGCCAAGTGCTGGAAAATGAAGCAAGGGAGCTGGCCAGGCAAACACAAGCCGAGCGCGCTGCCAAAGACAAGGAAATAAATCGTCAACACCAATTTGCAGCGGAGCAAAAAGCCATAGCCGCGCAGATTAAGCAGTTGATCGACACGAACCGAATTGAGCGCAAAGACGGTGACATTGCGTATCAATTCTCGCACAACAGGAAAATAAAGAAACTGTATGTAAACCAGTTACAGCAATTGCAACTTATTAATGGTGTTATTTCCATAGTACGCAACAATGACAAGTATGAACTTGTGCCTGCCATAGTGGCCGATAAGATTAAACAGCGTGACGAAAGTGTGGTGTTGGTGTTGAATGTGGCCGGCAAAACAGATATCGATGAAGAGGATCCTTACGCGGACTATCAGATACCCGATGATTTGATGTGGTAGCCCTTGCCGGGCCAGTATCAGTAACTTGCCAACCATTGTCGACTAAATGACTACTTAAGAAGCCCGAAATGCGCTGACCGCTAACACCAGGCAATACCCGGCCAGTGCCAGGGCGGTAAGCAGTACCACCGTGTTTGCCGCCTGGGCTGTGGCAATACCAACAGCGGCCCACACAAACACTAAAGCATAAACCCCGTCGCTGTAGCGCCTGTTAACCACAGCCGCCAGCAGCCCGGCCAGAACAAGCTTCAGCACTGTCCATACCACTGCAGACAGGCCGGCGTCATTCAGTGCCAGTGCGGTTTGAACAGCGCTGACGTTGGCGATGGTTGCGACGCTAATCCAGCCCAAATAGAGGCTGAAAGGCACGTACAACAGCCACCGTTCACGCGGGCTCGCCGGTTTTGATACAGCATGTACGCGTTGATAAATCACGACCAAACTGGCCAGGAGCAGCAGCATCATTAGCAGCGTCAGGGGAATCAACTGATAGTGCCACAGTACAATCCACACACAGTTTGCGATACAGCTCACCTTGAACCAGATGCTTATGTTGGCAAGCAAGGCGTTGCTGCGTTGTGGCGGCAGCGCCTGGTACACAACAAACGCCGTCACTGCAATGTAAATCAATGACCAGATTGCGAAGGTGTGGCCAGCCGGAGTAAACAACGATGGATAAAGTGCAGACACCTCACCAGTGGTCACACCGGCCAACGGCAAACTGTTGGCAAGCGCATTCACCGCAATGGTGGCCAGCAACGCAAGTACATTGCCAAGCCAGTCGAAAGTGCTGCGCGGTTGCGCTATGGATGATGTACTGTTCATAGTGTCATAACAGCTGCGTTCACGGGGCGGATTGGCTAGGCTTGATCCACACACAATAAGCGTGCGTAATAGCGTAAGTTACCGGGTTTATGACAGATGACAACAAGCAATCCACAGGGTATGGGGCAGTGAAATCGATTCGGCTCAACAGCCTGAAGCAACAACCGCATATCGACAAAGTTGAAATTTTGTCGATCACGCCTTCCTTATACACAATGCGCGTGTTTATCGGTAACAGCGAGTATCTGGTTCTGGACCATGGCGCCAGTATTCGACGCGGCAACGCCGAAGCCCTTAAACAGCTGCTACTGGGCTGCAACGTGGACGAGTACCGGCTTGTGCATCAAAGCGCCTATGACGAAATGGTGGGCCAACCGGGAGACGGCATTAATCGCCTCAGCGTTCGCACCAGCCCACCGAAAGGGCCGCTTGATTGACTGGGTTGGCGTGGGCGCTTCAGGTGATCAATATATGTACTATTTTGTCTGATTGATTTACCATGAGTATTCCCATTGGGGTGCCAAAGCCACGCGCTTGACGGAGGCGTGAATGAAATTTCTGGAACGCTTAGCCAATAAGCCCTCGTCAATCACGATTGACTACATTCCCACGCAATGCGCATTTTGCCATTCTGAGAAAATCCTTCGCTCTGAGCCATCTCAGCTCGATAAAAGGCGTGAGGTAAGACTCCGCTATTTTTGCCGCTCATGCATGATCGATATGTATGTTGCTGACGCAAAAGCCGATCAAACCAAGCCCGCATCAGCTGTTAAGCAAACTGCACAGGCACAGAATAAAATACTGCGTAAGCGATTGAAAAGCGCTAGCGAAAAACTCGCTGAAACCAGGCGCGCCCTAAGCATTCAAAACGCTAGGCGGCAAAAAGACAAAGCGCGGATAGAGGTGATGGAGCAACTTCTGCAAGCTCACAGCGCCGATAAGTCTCAGCTTGTCGCCTTGCAGGCAAAATTGTTCGAAGCCGCGCAAGAGATCAAAGACAAAGATGCCGCGTTGGCCAAGGCCAATCGGCTAGCACAACTGGGTAAGAGCAGACAAGCAACCAGCAATCTTATTCAGTTGCCAACGCCTGATCCGCAACGTTGGACTCGCATGCGCGATGTTGACGCCAATATGGATATTGCCAAACGTATTGAACAGGGTTTGTCACTAAGCAAACAGAACAAACCCAGACAAGCAACCCCTGTAACGGCGGCGCAAAAATATTCTCGCGCTGTTCGTTATATGAAGGGCGACGGCGTGACTGTCAACCAACGTTTGGCGATGAGTTATTTTGAGCAGGCTGCACATTCTGGTCATGCAAAGGCGCAATACAATATCGGCTTGTGCCGTGCTCGCGGCACCGGTTGTAAGAAAAACCTGCAGGAAAGTTATCAGTGGCTATTGAAAGCCACCGAGCAAGGCCATGAAAAAGCGCGGTCGCTATTGCCAGAGATTGCGGCTATGAATGTGCAGCAAAAAAAGATGTCCATCGCGGAAACTCAGGGTTAGTTTTTCTTCTGTTATCATAGCTGCCCCAATTTTACCGGCGTTCTGATGATTACTATTTACCACCTTGGCTTATCCCAATCTGATCGTATCGTTTGGCTAATGGAAGAGCTTGAGCTACCGTATGATTTGCAGTGGTTCGATCGAGGAGAGGATTTTTTGGCGCAAGCCGATTATCACGCACTGCACCCTACCGCTACTTCGCCCACCATTCGCGATGGTGATTTAGTACTAACAGAATCAAATGCGATTGTTGAGTACATCAGTCATCGACATGGCGCGGGTAAGCTGAGCGTCGCGCCAACGGATGACAACTACCCTGACTACATGTACTGGATGCAGCTAAATCATAATTTGCAGAGTTCTTTTTTTGCGAAAATTGCTGCCGGTCAGCAAACCGAAGAAAACAAGTCCATGCTGAAAACCATGAACTCGCGGCAACAGCGAATTTACAGCCACCTGAATAATCAGCTGGCCAGCAATGCGTTTATCGTTGGCGACACCTTGACGTGTGTGGATATTATGGCGATGTTTCCAATTACGATGCTGTCTGGTATGACCGGTATTGATCTTGCCGAGTACCCCAATATTCAGGCGTACGTTCAGCGTATGGCGGCAAGGCCGGCTTACCAGAAAGCTATGGCAATTGCCGGCCCCGATGCCCAGCGGCCGGAATAAGCATGACCACCAATGGACGACTCGGCCTGGTAAGACACGGTCAAACCTACGCTAATATTGATCGCGTTTGGCACGGCCATACTGACACAGAGCTCACTGACTTGGGTTACCAGCAAGCACGCGAGCTTGGTGAGTACTTCGGTAACTACATGCAACCCACGGTGATCTTCGCAAGTCCCTTGCAACGCGCACGAATAACCGCGGAGGAAGTTGCCCGCCATTTCCAGCTAGAGGTGCACCTTGACGAACGCTTGATGGAATTTAATCTGGGCGATTGGGAAGACAAAACGTTTGAATCTTTGTCAGCAGCCGGTGAAAACACCATGCGCAAGCTGGTTGAAGACCCTGACTATTCAACGCCCAATGGCGAGTCACAAAACAGTGTTAGAGACCGGTTTGTAACCGCTGTTGATGAGATAGTCGCGCAACACCCCGGTGAACATATTGTGATTGTGGCGCACGGTGTCGCGCTTGGAATAGCGCTGGCGCACTACATTGACAATGACACGCGCCGTTGGACTCAGTACACCAAGAAAAACACAGCGTTTTCCGAATTGTGTCTGGAAACTCGCGCACTGCTGAGCTTTAACCAAACCGAGCACTTGAGCGAGTAAGCTCAACGCCTTAGCACCAGCAGCCAGCGACCAATATTAACCACGTCAGCCAGGGCACCTGCAAAATACGTAAGGGCCGCCGCTTTTAATACTTTATGTGCGCCCGGTTGGTATTGCTCCGGCAAATAGTCACCTTCTTTCAGAATAGGCAATGCTTTGTTAAAGCTGGCGTCCCACTCTTCTGGCAGCACAATCAAATACGCCAATGCCCCGAACAATTGCAGGGCAATACTCAACCCAATCAGTGCAAATATTGCCACAGGCGATTTGATCACAAAACCCGCCACCGGCAACAGTGTGAGTAAAAGTATGCCTATTTTTTTCATCATCATCGCTTTTGGAATATACCGCGAGCGTAGCTGCGAAATGGTTTCATTGCGACAGAATTGAATCGCGTGGCCAACTTCATGGGCGGCAACGGCAACCGCAGTGATTGACTTGCCTTCAAAATTACTCGGGCTCAAGCGCACCATTTTTGCTGCCGGGTCGTAATGGTCTGCACCTTCGGTGGTTTGTTCTACCTCTACGTCCGCTAATTCGAAGCGCTCGATGAGATGTTCCGCTAGCTCTCCACCTGTGCCTGGCATTTGCTCCAATTGTTTATTGTACTTGTGCATAACGTAGCGCACCCACAGACTGGGCAGGTACACCAGCAGCATCAGTACAGCGCTTAGAACCGCGTAAAGCACAGTGCAAAAACTCTACGACAGCTCTACATTGTGATACACATTCTGAACGTCATCTACGTCGTTCAGCATGTCTATGAATTTCTCAAAGGTATCAAGATCTTCGCCATCCAGTGTCTGAGTGTTATGCGGCAGGAATTGAATTTCATCCACATCGAAATCCAATTCACCGAAGTTGTCAAGCAATGAGGTTTTCGCTTTGAAATATTCCGTATTGGGCGCAAACACAGAAACAATACCGCCTTCGGTTTCTATATCGGTAACGTCTACGTCCGCCATCATCAGGGCTTCGAGGACGGCTTCTTCGTCATCATGCTTGAAGACAAAGATAGCGCTGTGGTCAAACATATGACTCACGCTGCCTTGCGTGCCAATCTTGCATTTGGTTTTGGTAAAACACACCCGCACGTCGCCAAAGGTTCTGTTGGGGTTATCTGTCAGGCAATCCACTATCACCATACAGCCACCGGGGCCGAACCCCTCATAGCGAGCGCGCGAAAAGTCCTCCCCACCGGCGCCTTTGGCCTTGTCCAGTGCTTTCTCAATAACGTGCGCGGGCACCTGATCTTTTTTAGCGCGTTCTATTAAGCCGCGTAATTCCAGATTGCCATCAGGCTCTACACCTCCTGATTTGGCTGACACGTAAATCTCCCTACCGTATTTGCTGTAGACCTTGGCTTTCATATCCGAGGTTTTGGCCATGGAATCTTTGCGGTTTTGGTATGCCCTGCCCATTACGTTGGATGCTCTCAGTATGCGTGATCGGCGATTTTACTCGAGTAGTGCAAGCGGTCACACCCCGCCTTAGCGGATGAGCGGTTCACTAAGTGTGACGTAGGTCGTAAAAGCGGTGATCTGTAACGTATCCCGACACTATCCGCGACAAATGGCATTCCTTGCATAAATTGCAGATAGTAAAGTTGCTGACTTCGAACCAAACGCTGAATTGACGAACATGCAAACAGTAAGTAGCAGATGCAGGGCCGGAGAGTCCTCATGGCGATTTTTTCGTAGCGACCGATATTACTTCGATGGCGATCGCTGGTTTCTTATCACCCGTGAAGGGCGGCCAATGGGTCCGTTTCGCGACAAACCAACCGCACGCAAGGCAAACGATAATCTTGTCGAATACCTTCGTATCGCGCCGGCCAAGCTGAGTAACACTCTGCTGGAAACGCTACAGCGCTAAAGCTAAGGGCTAGCCTGCTCTGGGACGATTCAAAATGGCAAGGATTGCGCAGCTTAGCCAGACTCCACATGCCATATAGAACAACGCGCCACCGTCGGTATTCCCGGCGGCGTCTACTACCCGGTTAACGCCCAGCGGGGTAAACAAGTGGAAGAAGATTGCGCCACTGATCACACCAAGGCCTAATAACGCGCCATAAAAACGCGTTGCTGGATAGACCAATAAAGCGACAGCAATTAGCTCGGTTATACCCACGGCATAGCCTCCGTGTGCAGCGAACGCTCCTGAGATGGATTCCAGCGGCCCAATGCCCGCCATCCAATCACCGATGGTGTTAAATATAATCTCGGTTTCTTCAGACCCTGAGAATTTAAAGAATAGCGACTGAAGAAAAACGAAGGCGACGAAGGCGATGAGCGCCCAGTTGAGGTATTTGTTCAAAACGATGCCTATTTTATTTGCTTATTCTTAACTGCACTTTACCTGCTTTAATGACAACTTGCAGCTTCTGTATGGCTGGCCGCTAAATTAGCGAACGCGAATATCGCGGCCGCGATTTCTGCCGCGCATGTCTTCTTCCAAGTAATTACGTTTGCTGACGGTGCGCGGTGTAGGGCAGTATCCGCGCCGGGTGGTACTTACGTAATGCTCACCTCGAAAGCCTCCTTGCAGCCCAGAGCATTTCCATTGGCAAATGGTTTCTCCATCCAGGTTTTGTACTTCGCTGATTTTCGACCATACGTGATGGCCGTCGTGACGACCATTGTGGTCTTGCTCCACGGAAATGGCCACCGCCAGAAACGGCATCAGTAAGAATGAGCTCATTGCGTTAGCACCGATGTTATTAGCTGCACATGCCGATTGTACGCTGGCGATTGAAAATGTGAACCCTGTTTGTGCCTCTGGCTTGATGTGGCCATAAGCCACCTCTAACAACTTACCGGCGACTTAGCAAGCAGGTTTGGCTTATACTCGCAGCCATCGGGAGTAGCATCACGTGATACGCCAAACACTAATTATTGCAACACTGTGCTCCGTGTTGGTCCATTTTGCGGGGTTTTTAGCCGCCTACTTGATGCTGGGTGATCGTTTTGACGTGCAGTTGAACGCGCCCTTATTGCTGGTCAGCGTAAACACTGAGAGCAGTGATAGCGAGTTTATTAATGGCACACCTTCGTCTGCACCAGCACCTGTAGAACCAGTGACGGAGATTCCAGTTGAAACAATCCCAGCCGTAACTGACACCACCTCTCCGCTGAACAAAATCACGGCCGTCCCACATTTTGACTTGATTAGCCAAGCCGGCGCTGGGGTAGCGGCTGAAACCACAGCATCGCAATCGACCGATTCTCTGGTAACGCTGTCAGCCGCAACCTTTACCGCAACAAAAATAACTCAGCCTGTTGAGGCGATAATAGTCGAAGCCGCAAAGTTGTCGCCAAGACAGGAAAAGATGCTGCAAAAGAAGATTTACAAATGGGCGCGCCAACTTAGCGAAACGCCTGGCAGCGAGGCCAATAAGCAATGGCGGCACAAAGGCAAGCTCTACCAGGCCAGGTTCACCAAGCTGCCACCTATTGATGAGACCGGCTTACATCGAGTATTGGTGGACATTAGTACCACTGATAATGGTGAGCGCCGCTCCACACAAATGAGCCTTAAAAAACTGGCGTTTTCGAATTACGCGCAGCTAGTGGATCATTGGGATCCGAGGGTTGAATTGCACAACGATGAACTTGAAGGGCGATTTCACTCCAACTCGGAAATTAGCATAGCCTACAACCGAGAGGTCAAACCGGTCTTTCATGGCGCAGTAACCACTGCGGCGCCCAGAATAAAAGTAAAGAACAACATTGGGTTTACTCGCCGTTCGGAAATTTTTAAAGGCGGGCTGCAGACCGGCGTGAAAAGTATTCGCTTACCCGGCAGTTTTCGCCCGCAGCTAGCCAGTCTTAATATCGCGGAGCAACAACTGATTCGTTTTTCGCAGCACACTCATCTAACCTTTTTGGACAATGGCAGTGTGGAACTACGCGATGAGCATGAGGCAAGCAGCGCACAAATCCTGAAGCTGCCTGGCGAGGTCGCCTATCTGCTAGCCGACCGAAAGGTGCGTCTATGCGTGCAAGGCAAAGTGCGTGGCAAGGTTCTAGTGTATTCGCCGGAGCGAATTACTATTGCCGATGATCTGGTTTATGCAGACGCCTCCGCCAACACCAGTGACTTCTTGGGACTAGTGTCGGACAAAGTCATTGAGGTAGCCGGCGTTGAGAAAACAGGCTCGGGCGATTTGCATGTACACGCCGCTTTGTACGCCAAACGTCGCTTCGCGGTACGAAATTACTCTGAGCGCAATGATGGGATCCTTAATGTGTTTGGCAGCCTGAGCGCCGGCTCACTGACTGCGACCGAGCCACGCTATCGCACCCGGCTACGCTTCGATCAGCGCTTGCACGATCAACGGCCACCAGGATTTCCCGTCACAAACCACTATGAGATTGAGCAGTGGGACAAAACCTGGCAGCTGGAAGCGATTTAAGCGTCAGCCGACAGCCTGTATAGCACTGATTCTTTAGGTAACACAACATTCCACAGGGCTATTTACCAAATAACTTACAGTTATGTCTGTATCTTACTGATTAAAAGGAATTAATTGCTTAAAACTTGCCGACGAATGGCAGTATTTTTGTTGCATTGCGCCTATCGTGTGTTACTCTTGTATTTGTTACTTATGGTAACATTACATTTGGC
>JBCCIP010000074.1:0-20377 GCA_039111475.1 Pseudomonadota bacterium
AGAGCAGGGCAAGATACTGCTTGAATGGGTGTAGTTCACATTTGTCAGATGAAATAGCACAGCTGCGGTCCATGCTGCGCAACAGCCAGCGTGCTGTTGTGTTCACTGGCGCGGGAATGAGCACGGATTCAGGGATCCCTGATTTCCGGGGGCCGCAAGGATTGTGGAAGCACGTTAAGCCGATTCAGTTTCAGGATTTCGTAGCCTCCGAGACCGTTAGGCAAAATTATTGGAAGCAGTGGTTTGAGCACAGCGAACAGCTGCTAAGTGCGAAGCCCAATGCTGGACACCGCATCATTGCCAAGCTCGTTGACACAGGTGATGTGGCGGCAGTTATTACTCAAAACGTTGATAACTTGCATCAAAGCTCAGGCATACCAGCAGACAAAGTGATCGAGCTGCATGGCAATTCCACCTACGCGAAATGCCTTGCTTGTGCCCGCCGCATAGAGATGAGCGAAATAGAAGCTGAGCTGGAACGCATAAACGAAGTTAAGCCGTGCTCAGAGTGTGGTGGAATCATTAAAACGGCTACAATTTCATTCGGCCAGCAAATGCCTGAGCTACCCATGCGTAGAGCGGCAGAAGAAGTGGATGCCTGTGATCTCTTCATAGTATTAGGCTCCTCTTTGACGGTGTATCCGGCGGCCTCATTCCCACAAATAGCCAGAGAGCGTGGTGCACAACTAGTGATTATCAATAATGAGCCAACCGAACTGGATGGATGGGCCGATCTGGTTCTTCACGCCGGTATTAGCGAGGTGCTTGGCGCCGTACTTGAAGCGCCGTCTGGCCAAAAATAATGCCGTAATCCAACACTATGGCGTCGTAAATGCGTGTTCGTTAGCCCTCGTAGAGCGTTACACTGCGCGGCACTTGGAGATCTAAAATGGCAAAATTTCCCGAAAAGGCGAAAGTCGTAATCATCGGTCAGGGCGGCATAGTTGGTGCCTCTGTTGTGCACCATCTGATAGAGCGTGGCTGGGACGATATTGTTGGTATCGATAAGTCAGCCATACCCACCGATATAGGTTCCACCGCGCATGCTTCTGATTTCTGCTTTAACACCATGCACGATCAGATGACCATCTCCACCACCAAATACAGCATCGACTTCTTTGAGAACATGGGTCGGTATGAGCGTATTGGTGGCCTTGAAGTGGCCCGTGTAGGTGATGATGAGCGCATGGGAGAACTGAAACGCAGAGTGTCGTCTGGCAAAGCGTTTGGGAATCGCGTGGAAATGATCACTGCGGCAGAAGCAAAAGAGAAGTTTCCACTGCTTGAAGAAGACATGATTCAAGGTGCATTGTGGGACCCGGATGCAGGTCTTGTTGTGCCGCGCTCACAAACAGTGGCGGGCGAACTGGTTGATCAAGCCGTTGAAACCGGCAAGCTGCAGGCGTTTGCTAACGTGGCGTGTACGGGGCTTAGGATTGAAGACGGTCGCATCACTGGTGTGGAAACCACAAGAGGTGTTGTTGAAGCTGAGTACGTGGTGGTGTGTGCCGGACTTTGGGGGCGTTTGATCGCCGAGATGGCTGGCGAAGATTTGCCAATTATGCCGGTTGATCATCCGCTAACGTTTTTCAAGCCATTCGATGAATTCGCCAACACCGGCAAAGACATTGGCTACCCGCTGCTAAGAGACCAGGGGAACTCAGCTTACTTACGCGATACCGGTGACCCAAAAACGGCCGAAGGTGGGCAGATTGAGTGGGGGTATTACGAAGAGAAACAGCCTCGTATGTGCCACCCTCGCGATCTTCTGGAGAAAGAAGAAGCGCGATTGTCTCCCTCGCAACGCGATCTTGAACTGGAAGAAATCATGGAGCCACTGGAGCGCGCCATGGAGCTAACGCCAATGTTGGCCGAATTGGGTTACGACGAAAAATACTCTTTCAATGGATTGTTGCAAGTAACCGCGGACGGCGGCCCGTCCATCGGTGAGTCAGCTAACGTAAGGGGCTTATGGTACGCCGAATCGGTTTGGGTAAAAGACGGCCCGGGAACCGGCAAAATACTGGCCGACTGGATGACTGATGGGTACACGCAGTTTGATCACTCCAGCATTGATGTGGCGAGGTATTACCCGTTCCAAATGGACGAACAATATATTCACGACCGCTGCTATGAATCAGCCTTCAAAATCTACAATCCGCCTGTACACAATCGCGAGCCCTACACGGCGGGTCGCGATTTAAGGCGCAGTCCTTTTTGGGAGCGTGAAAAGGATTTAGGTGCGTACTTCATGGAAGCTGCCGGTTGGGAACGCGCTCACGGGTATGCCAGCAACGAACATTTGCTGGAAGAATATGGCGATCGCATCCCAGTTCGTGAAAACGAATGGGATAATCGTCATTTCTGGCGCGTATCAAATGCAGAACATCTGAAACTATCTGACGATGTGGGTATGGTGAATCTGTGCCACTTTGCCATCTACGACGTGATGGGCGATGATGCTGCCGATTTGATGGAATACACCTGTGTCGCGAAAGTTGCCGGCGATACGCCCATCGGTAAAGGTGTTTATACGCACTTCTTAGACAGCGTGGCCGGTGTGCGCGCTGATTTAACCGTGTTGAGGTTGGGTGAGAATCGTTTCCGCGTTATTGATGGCGGTGACGCAGGTAATCGTGACTTTGTTTGGTTAAAGCGACTTGCTGAACACAAAGGCTTCAGTAAGGTCACGGTTCAAGACCGCTGCGCAGACTTTGGTTGTATAGGCCTCTGGGGCCCGAATGCGAGAAGCACTTTGCAACAAGTGGTCGACGATCCCGACGGGCTTACTAATGAGAACTTTCCATTCGCCGGTGTTCAAGACATAGTGATCAATGGCGTTACCGTTTCCGCATTCCGTATTTCCTATGTAGGCGAACAAGGTTGGGAACTGCATTTCAGTCTGAGTGATGGCCTGACCATTTGGGATGCCTTGGCCGGCCAAAATGTAACGCCGACCGGTGTTGAAACGTACGCCAACAGCCGCCGTATGGAGAAGAGCTTACGATTGCAAAACGCCGATTTGCTCACGGAGTACAACCTGATTGAAGCGGGTCTGCAGCGTAAGCTGGTTAAAGCGGCAGATTTCCATGGCAAGGAAGCCTACCTCGCGATTCGTGAGCGCGAACAGCAGCCAGCCTACTTGTGTACTCTAACGATGATAGATAATCTCGATTCGCAAGGTGTTGCACGATACCCTGTAGGAATATGCCCGATCATTGATCCTGAAACAGGTGAAACGTTGATTGATTCCGTTGGGCGTCGATCTTATACAAGCAGCATTGCTTATGGACCAAGTGTGGGTAAAAACATTGCGCTGGGTTACCTACCTGCGGAGTATTGCGAAGTTGGGCGTGAGCTGCGTATCGACTACTTTGATGAGCCGTATGCTGTAATGGTTGAAGCGGTTGGCTGTGTCGGTCTATATGATCCGGAGAATGGGAAGCAGAAGTCGTAGCAAGCTCCCTAGTCACCAAGACCTCCCATCACTATTCCTTTCGCGACGAACAAGGGAGTAGGGCCGCCGTCACCATCTAAGCCCTTGGGTTCATTTTGTGACAACAACACGCCGACTGTATCGGTTTGCGGGTCAACGAAAAAAGTAGTCCCATAGTAGCCGTTCCACCAGTATTCACCGTTATTGCCTGGAATGAGGGAGTTTTCCGCATCAGCCATCACGGCCATGCCTAGACCCCAACCTACGCCATCAATGTCCATGCCCGCAAGCACGCCAGAGCTCACGTGCAAGCGCGTCATCTCAGCAATGGTTTCCTCTTTTAGAATTCGCGCGCCCTGATACTCGCCACCGTTCCACAACATCAAAGCGAAACGCATGTAGTCGCCAGCGGTAGAAACAAGTCCACTACCACCGGGCGTCCAATTGCTTGCGTCAATTCTGGCGGGCGCTTTTACAAGGTTGCCTTCTTCGTCCTGAGTGTACACCTTGGCCATATTGGCGCGCCCACCCACTGCTGGCAGATAGCTGGTGGCATCCATACCCAGGGGCGCAAAAATTGTTGCCTTAAGAAAGCTGTCGTAAGGTATTCCAGACGCAACTTCAACCACTCGGGCGAGTACATCAGCTGACCAACCGTAACGCCATTTCGTTCCGGGGTCTTCAAAAAGTGGCTGAGCAGCAATTCGATTGATTCGATCGGCGAGCGATTCGGAGCTATCTGTGTAAAGAGTGTTTTTGTCCCAATACTTGTGAAGTTCGCTAGGGTTGGCTTCTATTCCCGGACCAATACCGGATGAGAACATAAGCAGATGCCGTACCAGCAATTCTGATTTAGGTTCACGGGTATCGAAGCCTCCTCGGGAATTACGGGTATGGTTGCTGGCTACCTGTGTTGCAGCAAACGCAGGTATGTATTTGGCCACCGGGTCGTCCAGCCCCAAAACGCCGTCTTCTACCAGCGTCATAGCGGCCACCGCAGTTACCGGTTTGGTCATGGAGGCAAAGCGCATTCGCGTATCTACCTGCATGGCTTGTTCGGCTTCAATATTGGCCCAACCCACCGCATTGGTGTATATCGGTTGACCTTTTCGAGCGAACATAACAACGAAGCCAGAGCGCGTACCTGTCCACACCTGACTGCGTAAATACGCATCGGTCATCGCTCGGCTCAACCAGGATACGCCGGGAACATCCTCGCTACTGCTTTTGGCTGGAGGAACATCGGAATCAAGGGATTTTCCGCTGCAGCCACCAAGTATTAAGGCTGCCAACAAAGACGCATAAATTGTCCGGTTCATTGCTGTCTCCTGATTCAAACGAATGCAGCGTTACGCCGATTGGTAAAAATATTCTTGGCTGCTGATTTTGCATTATGTAGGACTTCTATCGGTATTGAAACTTTGTGTCTCACTGAAGGCAATTGTCGACCTTTTTGCTTCAAGCAGGTGTGGACATCGGTGTTACAGATTTGCTGGTTGCGATAGCGGACGTTTAGAAACCTCTATGTGTGCTGGGTAGAGATTCGAGAAAACCAAACAAGCAGCAATGCGGGTAGAGCCAGTTCTATTACCAGAAGCGAGATTACGAATGGCGGGGGCCAGCCAAAAAGAATTACAGAGATAATGCGCACCAGGCCCGCTCCCAGAAACACCCACAGTAAGCAACTCAGAATTCTTGAGTATTGGTTCAGATTTTGGCTGATAACGAACAGCAACACCCCATACAAAATAAACGCTGCACCATAGAATCTGTTTTGACTATCTAACACTGGATCAGTTAGTGACTGCGACGAAACTATAGCGCCAAGCATTTGGTCGGCCCCCAAGCCAAAAACAATGTGCATAGAGCCAGCAGCAATAATGCCGACGCCCATCACTCTGAGCACAATGATAAACACAGGTGTTGCATTCATGGTATTCTCCACTTGAACGATCGTTCTATTCTCCAAACTATACTAGAACGATCGTTTTAATCAAGGATTTATTCATGAAGACGTCAACAACCGCAGAAGCAATTCTTAATGCCACGATCGACCTATTTCGCGAGCTGGGATTTAACGGCACATCTATGAGAGATATTGTGAAGGCCTCAAAAACAACCGCTGGGTCGGTCTACCATTTTTTCCCAAGCGGAAAAGATGAGCTGACAGTAGAGGTTATTAAGCACGCTGGGCCAATGTACCAGTCTATTATCGAGACACTGCTGGATGACGCCGCTGACCTTACGGAAGGGGTTTATTCCGTGTATGAACAAGCCGCTTACACCCTGGCAGATACGAATTACCTCGACCCCTGCCCGATAGGTGGGATTGCGCGAGAGGTTGCCAGTATCAAGCCCGAACTTAGGTTTGCCATTGCGGTTGTGTTCTCGGCCTGGGTTCAGGCCACTCAAGAAAGACTGGCAAACGCTCGCATAGAACCCGAGGTGGCTGAGGATATTGCAGTAACCATGGTCGCCTCCATAGAAGGTGGATTTACTCTTGCCAGAACTCATAGAAGCGCAGAGCCACTACTTAGCATAGGCAGGTCTATGCAATCGTTAGTTGGCAGCCAGCTGATCCGCCAAGGTTGTTAGGTGCCTCGGGCGCAGGATTCGGGGCCGGCAGTGGGCGTTCATTAGCTAAGGAAAACTATTGTTTCGCAGTAAAAAAATCGCCCCGTATTTTAAGACTACAATGAACCCGTTGACTTAACGGTCTCTATCTGGCATTCATGCCACAGATACGAAAGGCTAATCGGAATAAGGGCTCAAAACATCCGAAACGACTCCATAGCCTGCCATTATCGCTCCGTGAACAGTAGCGTATTGGCCATGTCGCTCCAATGCCGCACCACTGAAATACACTTTATTCTGGATTGGTAAACCCAACAATTCCATTTGTTCAGCGCTGCCAACTTCGTTCGTCCATGTGCCCAGGGTGAAAGGGTTTTGCCCCCAATTTATCAGCAGATGGTCTCCGGTATAGAGCGATGTTGCTTGCCCAGAATAGATGGTATCCAGCTCCTTTAATACTTCAGCAACTATAGTATCCTCGCCGCCAAGGTTGTAGTAGCGGTGAGCCTCAGACCCTGTTACCAGGAGGGCCAGTACGTGGTCTTTCGTATCTTTCCCGAATGCGGCGTCAAAGAAATACGCGCTGCCGTCTGCTGTATAGTGCTCAATGACGTCAGCATAGAACTTTCGATGAAATTTCAGGAATAGTTTAAATCCTGGTAAAAAATCGATGGCATTAATTGCCGCCATGCGTTCGGGGCTAAGGTCTGGATTGAAGGTAATTGACCCTTTCTGCAGCACGCCCGTTGACACCGTAAGAATCAGTTTGTCGGTCTCAAAGCGCCGGCCGTCCTGTGTCAGCGCAACAATCTTGTCGCCTCCGTAGTCGATATGGGTTAAGGCTGAATTAAAAACGATTCTGTCTTTCACTCTCCGCGCAAAGTGCTGATCAATAAAATCAAACCACGTCGTGTTTTTAAATTTGTACTCAGGAAAGCTCCAATACATCAGACTGTTAATCGTGTGAGAACTCTGAGTATAGGACTCTCCATCCCAAGAATAGATTTCACGGGGTGTGTATTGGATCAGTTCTGCAGGAGATTCTTCCGACTTGACGCCAATGAGGCGATTTAGAATACTGGCGTCAAAGTGAATCCACTCCGCGCCCAGGTCGATGGGGAAGTCCGCGAAGCTATCATTCTTTTTGACACGGCCGCCATAGCGATCTGTCGCCTCCAAAATAGTATAGGGAACGCCGTGTCGCTTAAGTGCCATTGCGGCGGCAAGACCCGCGGCGCCCGCGCCCACTATGAGAACCTCGCCATCGAAACTGTGATCAGTCGTTTGGATGAGATTGGCAGGCGAACTGTCATTTAACTTTGTATACCACCCTCGACCAAATACGGCGGCCCCAATGGCAATGGTGAGAAGAACAGCGCTAACAAACCCTAGTTTCTTCATGTTCCTAAATAACCTAAAAAGTAAACAATCGCAGGTAATGATCTATGCTTCCAATCCTTTAGGTCTCTGCTTAAATTCTTTAGCTCCTTACCAGCTCCGGTCGAATTGCGGCAATTGGATCTTGGCCCCCGTCGATAAATCCCAGGCTATAACAAGCAATGTCATAGCCCATTAGCCTGAGCAAATCCTCAGGCAACGTCGCCAGTATGTCCTGAGGTACACTTAGATACTGATTCTCCTCTTGGCGCAACCAACCAAGGGAGTAGTGAATAATCATCCCTATTCGCTCTTCATTGGTGCAATTAGCACCAGCACCATGATAGAGCGAACCCGTGTAAAGCAGTACTGATCCTGCGCTCATTTCGGCCGGTATTGTGTCGGATATTTGGTATTCTTGTTTGTCCGCAAATTTATGAGACCCTGGAATCACTCTGGTCGCCCCGTTTTCTTCGGTAAAGTCGGTCAGTGCCCACATGGTGGAAAAGGTTGTGTCGAAGCCTGATGGAAATGCAAACTGGTCAAAAGCCCACTGATCCCGGTGAATAAGCTGCGCCTGGGACCCTGGCCCAACGGCGATGGTCTGGGTGCAATGCAGCTGAAATTTGGTCGCGTGGCTAAGGGCTCTCTCAGCCGTACCTAGAATGGTTGGATGCATAATGACGCTGCGACTGGTTTCCGATCGCGCCACCAAACCGCCACAACGTCTTGTATTTCTCCCATCAAAGTCATCTTCGCCGTACGGGGCTTCGTTCATATGAGGTTGTAGCTCGTTCAGTATGTTTTCCAGTGTCTCTGGCGCGAGCATGTGGTCTATGACACAGCAACCGTCTCTTTCAAGAACCTCCTGGACAATTGCCGGCTCGGTAGTCGCCGCTAAGTGTTCTACGCGCATTGTTACTCTCCTTACTTTGATTGAGTGGTTTTATAGTGATCCACCAAACGCATTGCCGCCTCTCGTGCAACGGATAATCGACTCGTCGGTAATCCCCAACTACGAAGGAGGTAAGCTCCTTCTAGTAGCGCATAGAGTGATTGACCGAGAGCCCGCGCTTCTGCGCGAGGAAGATCCGCTTGCGAATTGACAATGAAGTCTACTAGTTGCTCTTCAAGTGTCTTATACAGTCGGGTGACTTGAGAGGCGATCTTTGGATCTTGCCTTGCGGCTGTCTCAAACTCGTCCAACAGCCGATCGAATCGTGGCAATGCGAACTTGTCGCTGAATAGCATGGATACCATTTGCTCTATTGATTGCGGGGCGTGGGAGATTGCCTTCTCGGCTTCAGCGATGTACCCATCAATAATTCGCTCGATCATCGCTTCATGTAGCAGACCCTGCGAGCCAAAATGATGATGCACTGTGGTTCGATCCAATCCAACTTCTCGCCCAATACGCGAGATTGTTGCGGCCGCAAGCCCTTCTCTGAGAACAATTTGTTCGCAACACTCTAAAATCTCGGCACTCCGAATCGCCTTAAGACTTCTTCTGCCCATCTCACAAAATATAAATTAACAGGATGTTAGTTTATCATCAAAACCTGGATATGCCAACATCCTGTTGACAAATTCCATCCACAGCCAAGCACAACTAAACAGACTGACGCGGCAGTTAAACGAGCGACCGAGGAAAACACTGAAGTACAAAACGCCTGCTGATAAGTTTGCCAAGTGTGCTGCGCCCACCTATTGAGCTCGCAACCAAAAGCGGAATTTCGAAGAGGGTGTGGACCGTGCGACCTACTGTCCTACACCATAATTTGAAACTGCTTGCATGCACGCCAAGAGGTTTTTACTCCGGACAAGTAAACCAGATTACTGAGTGGATTTCTCCGCATGCGCCTTTAGCCAGGCAGCCTCCTCGCCTGGCTCTGGCATAATCTCACCACCTTCCATAATCCAACTCGCTGGAGTCTCTGCGACATAAGCATCGCAGTCTTCCATTGATATCCCAGCATGATTAAGGATCGACCTTTTAATGCGATCAGTAATGATAGACTTCTGCTCGTCAGTTCGACCGGCACGTATCGTGCCGACAACAAATGCGGATTTACCCTCCAGCGGGAATCGCTGGTGATTCTCAAAAAAAGCAGTGTGCACGAACCTGGCCGGTGCGTCTGTTACGTCACAATGTGCACTCGTAATGTCGTCGGCGATCTTGGCTTTCGCATCTGAGGGAATTGCGCCAGGAGCGCTGTTGCAAATATAAAGGGGCATCATTTTTTCCTATCTTGGGTCAGATATAACTGCTACCAACTCATCTGATGAGGTGTCTGTCCAACCACACCAAAGACCAGAAAGCGCTTTAAGCAAACGCTCTCGTTTTATTTGATCAATTCCTTCCTCAAGCGTTAACGCAACGACTGAGGACGTTGATGGATTCCCACCTCCGGTAAATCCGTTACCTCTCGGCACTACATGCCAAATAAGCTCTGCACTCTGATGGAAGGAGTTTTGACAAAAAGAATTGATAGCATCCTGAATAGCGGCTCGACGTAGATCCGCAGTTTGACCTTCTTGTACGACACATACGCAACTAATCATGATTGATACCTCCCTAAATTAGTGAGTTTCTGGCTTATCTTTTGGTCGCCGTAGTGTTGATCCATGCTGTGATGCGGCGTTTCCTTGCTAAAGGCGCATCCTCCGCAATGTTCGCAACTACACTCGTCAAAGAAATAGCATCCAGAGCTTCCCGGTAAACTGTTTCGGCCTTTTGGAATTCAGCCGCGATGGCGCAGGGTCGAGCACACTCTGAGGCCAACGCGCCGCAGGGGCCTTGGCGACGAACCTCTGTGCAGCGAAAGCTGGGCGCCGTACCTTCGACGGCTGATGTGATATCCCAAAGGCTGATTTCATCCGCGTCACGAGCCAGCCGATAGCCGCCCGCGACCCCGGGTTTGGAGAGGACGATGCCTACTCGGCTCAATGCCTGCATTTGTTTCGCCAAATAGGGTGACGGCACACCGATAAACTCTGCCAACGCTTCCCCTGACAGCAGGGCACCAGACGGCAACAAAGCAAGGAGCGCGCATGAGTGCGCCGTCCACTCAACACCTTTTCCAACTTTCATTCTCAATCCTTAGAGTTTTGCCCTAAGCGCCGCCACACGCGCCGCATTAACCCCATTGTCCGAGTACCCAACGCGGGAAGCTGAACGTACATGTACCGCACCTTTTGTAAGGCGAAACTCCACGTCATCTACGAATTGGAATGTCTCGGACGAGAACTCCGATGAGATGTAGTTATCGCCCTGTTTTGTCACGATTCCACCCATTTCGACGATAACAGATGGCAAACGCAACCAAACCTCGACTGGCAGCGGTTCGACTCTTTTATCATCTGATGTGCTTGTCTCACTGGCAACACAATTGGGTGGCGTGGAACAAGGTGCAAGCCCCCCGTCGATAAGGCCCATCGCCTCGCCGCCTTGAGATTTCTGCCCTAAGTAGTACAAACCGCCGACACCCAGCAGAACCACTGCAATCATTGAGTACATCACGTATTTCATGGTACTTCCTAAATATCTATTACGGATATATAATATCCGCAATATAGAAAAGAGTAAAGCACATGACCAAGCCTCTGATCGTCTTATTTGTAACGCTGCTCCCAGAACTAGTATTAGCCGCAGACGCACCGGACCTATCTGACCGCATGCCAGGCAACGAAGAGAGCTGGATTGCGCTGATGATCGTCCTTGGTTCAGTGTTAGCAGCCTGGACCCTTAACCACAAGGCCCCTGGTGTTCGAATGATGGGAACGATGCTGGCCGCCTCGGGCTGCTTAGCAACGTCGGCTTGGTTTTTCTACTACGTGCTCGGCAGCGGGTTTGTAAGCAACCCTAAACCCATCGATGCGCCGTTCGATTTAGCCAAACCGGCTCTTATATGGATTCAGGGCCTCATTGCGTTTGCCGTTGGGATTGGCCTCTTGTTCGTCGCTAACCAGCAATCGAAATCTACTCGCGAGCTTCATCTTGACAATAAAAACGAAGTGCACCGCTATGGCCGTGTCTCGCGTGTCCTCCATTGGACAATCGCAATCTTGTTTATCTGCATGATCCCAATGGGCGTCTATGCAACGATGATTCCAGAAGGCGTGACGTATCGCCTCGAGTACTATGTCGTACATAAGACAATCGGCGTGATCATCTTTGCGCTCGTTCTAATTCGGATCTTCTGGAACCTTCACTCACGTCGTCCAGAGTTAGACGCTCACCTTAAACCGATAGAAAAAAAACTCGCGCACGGCGCACATCTTGCGCTCTACTTTATCCTTCTGGCTATGCCTGTCACTGGCTACATAATGACGAGCTACTTTGGTGCCCCCACCTACTTTTTCGCTTGGGAGATAAAGCCGCTATGGGATATCAGTGAAACCGGAGTGCAATTTTGGGGCTTGCTACACAAGTACCTATTGCCGTATCTGATCTATGTCATTCTTGGTGCCCACATACTAGGAGCGCTCAAGCATCAATTCATTGACAAACATGTCAATGCACTCAATCGGATGGTGTCCTGAAACAATGGCTGCGCGAAAACGCTGGAAAAGAGCATTAGCGCCTAATAGGGTGCACTGAGCTCTGCACTGCGGATCGCCGCTCATATTAAGCGTTATAATACCAATATCTCAGCTTGCTGCTATTTGAATGGCTTCTTACCGCGCTAATGTGTCGAATATTAGCCTAGATATTCGGATCGGGTGAATGATCGCAGAGAATCTATCGAATTCATTTATGCGATTGCCTCGTCAACACAGCGGTTGAATTCCGCCAATGCCCCTTCAAATCGCCCAAAATTCAAGTGCGGATTCGCACCACTCTTGATCCCTGCTTGAATCCCCTCAGCCAGATCAAAATCTTCGTTCAAGGTAGTCATGGTCAGTGCGTGATTTTTCTGCCAGTAACTTTGCCGTTCCGATGTGCAAAGATCCTTTGGCACAACGGTGGACAGACGAAGACGTGTGTGATCCGGGGCAACAGGGATACCCCGAATCCAGATGAAGTGATCTTCCTGCACGAGAAACTGGGAACCCGGGAACAATGAGTACAGAATGTTCGTGTGCTGGCGGATATTCCACTGGCCCTGTTCTTGTTCTCTCAGCTCGTGCAAAGTGCTGCGCGGCAAGATCGATCGCATATGAGGGCCGAAGCAGCGGTAACTTGAGAGATTGTCCTGAAACAATGGTGCAATCGTCTTTTTGTGCGCTACACGAAAATGGTAAGACTCTATCCCACCTTCCACAAGCAGCTTCCAGTTTGCACGAGCGTCTCTGACCGTGGTTGAAAACACCACGTGTTCCACGTCACTAAAGGCATTAAAGTCTTCAGCCAAGGACCCCAGATGTGCTTTAGTGTCAATCGGCGTCTCTTCATCGAGGGAAATCCAGACCCAACCGGCGTATTCTTCGCATGGGACCCCACGCAAGGCAAACTCTTGCCGATCAAGGCCAGGAAATCCGGTTTTTTCATGGGGCACGGCGATCAGTTCGCCCCTATTACTGTAGGTCCAGGCATGATATGGACAGCTGAATCGACGAGCGCAACCCTTCTCATCCTGGACTAACTGCGCTCCGCGATGGCGACATACGTTGTAAAACGCGCGAGCCACCTCGTCTTCGCCTCGAATCAAAATAATCGAACACCCAGCTAATTCAACGGTCTGAAACGATCCCGGAGACGGCAGCTCGGACCTGTGGGCGACTATTTGTGGTAGCTTACGGGAAATGCGCGCCTGTTCACGAGCAAAGAAGTCGGCGCAGTGATAACGCTGACAGTCGGCGCGCTCCCACCGCTGGTCCAAGTACGGAGATTTCTGAGTGTGCAGCGCCAGCAATTCGCTGAGCAGCTCTATCTGTGTGTGTTTGTCCATGACGCTTTTTCCACCGCGAGAGCCTTACCATGTGGTAGGTATTTGCATACGATACCTACCACATGGTAAGCTGTCAACAACATCGAATCAATTTCTGACCTACACCTTGAAGTCATTCCAAATGACCACCTCTACCCGACAACAGTTTGTCCTACAAGCCAAGAAATTGTTCGCTCAGCGTGGTTTCTACGGCACCAGTATCGCAACAATTGCGAATGCGCTAGGCCTTACTAAGCAGGCTCTTCTGCACTATTTCGGTAGCAAGGAAAAATTATATGGTGAAGTGCTACTGCAAATCTCTAGCGGATTGCTGACTGAATCGGAGCGCACTTTAAAGGCCGATCACCAGGCCACTGAGCGCTTGAGCGACTTGGTAATTGCGCACTACCACCTGCTAATGAACGATGACGATTCCGCGCGATTGATAATGCGCGAGTTACTGGACAATGAACAACGCGCGGAGAAAGCCGGTAGCTGGTACCTGGCGTCGTACCTCAACGCATTGGTAGACACCGCTATGGAAATCGAAACGATTAAACACCTAGGCCGGGCTCAGGCGCTCGCGTTTATCTACCAGTTATTAGGTGCTGCACATTACTTTGCCGTATCGCAACCCACGCTTGAGCAGATTTTTGGGCGCGCCCTTAGCAAGCAAACGCGTGCGGGCTATGAGCGGGAGCTGCGAAATTTGATTTCAGGTCGCTTGAGACCCATGTAAAAAAAAAGGAATAAATGATGCACGTAATGATTAACAACCGCGACGGCATTGCGTAGATCACTCTGGACGATGACAATGTTCACCAAAAACCTCGTCTTAATCTTAATGAATCAGATCCGGTGAATTATTGTTGGAATGTTCAGCAGCTTTAATGGAAAAGTGCGCTGTTTTCGCCCATATTTTGCCCGGCACCCTTAGAAACTGAATGGCTGCTGTTGGTACTGAGCCGAGGTAGCGATGATGCCTAAGACCGGCCCTTCTGAGTAGCTAGCCTAACCTGCAATGCAGCCCGCCATTTTCCAATACGCCGGAAGTAGATTCCTGATAATTTTTAATCCGTGTCTCCATTGCTTCAAAATACAGTTACTTGAAATCATCCTTGTAGTCGTTTAACAGCCGGACAAGTCCATTTGCTGTCACCGTATTTTCGTCAAACATGAGGTCAACCTTGCTCATCGCGATTGCAAGAAGACAACAAAATAAACGCGTTAATCTGCACATTTTCGATGGCAGTAACTGAATCTATAATACGGCTGGATTGCAGACTGGTTGCTGATTACATGGAAGTGAATGATATATGACAGTGGTCGCAAGTTTTAGCATCAAAGGCGGTGTGGGTAAAACAACGACGGCTGTTAACCTTGCCCATATCGCGGCGTCAAAAGGTTTACGCACTTTGTTGTGGGATCTAGACCCCCAAGGGGCTGCTTCATTTTACCTAAAAGCGCGGCCCAGTGCAGATTTCGAAAAGTCGCTAGCCGATGATATCAAGCAGCTCGCCCGATACGTTCTTCCCAGCACTTTTGCGAACCTGGATGTTATACCGATCAGATTTAGTAATAGGCGCCTCAACGAGGTATTAACAAGCGGTGAGTCGTCAAGCAGGCGATTGAAGGCCATGTTGTTTCCGCTACTAAGCAACTATGACCTAGTTGTTCTTGATTGTCCGCCAGGCGTATCTGCATTGGCAAACAATGCATTGCACGCCGCTGACCTGACCCTTGTGCCGACCATCCCGACTCCTTTGTCTGTTCGTACTCTTCGACAATTGCGTAGGCACTTAAAGAATGAACAACTGGAAACCAAACTGCTCGCTTTCTTCTGTATGCAGGACGTAAGGCGCTCAATGCACCGCAGTATTGTTGAATATCATCAACAACTGAACGGCGATGACATGCTGAGTACAGTAATACCTTACTCAGTCATTATTGAGCGCATGGGCATAAAGCGAAAACCGTTGTCGGTCTATGCCGGCGCGAGCCCTGCCGCTGCTGCGTATGCGTCCCTTTTCGAAGAGCTAAGTCCGTTGCTTCAGCGGGCGCACGCAGACACGGTTCAAACGGATGGCGCTGCAGCACTAAAAGTCGACAGGCTTGGAGGCCGGCAGCCGATGAATCAACGGCCAACAATCTCAAAAAGACCAAAGGTTTTTCACGCGCGTAGAAAGGTGCGCCCCGTTCGATTTGATTCGCGCGAATAGAGCATTGAGTATCTCTATGGATATAAGTATTTATTGGTCAGCCGGCACTGATAATTGACTTATTCTATTTCGGTATCGCTGAAAGTAGTTCTGTAGTTTCCTCAGCTGCGTTAAAATTCGTGTTTGCTCAGCACACCTTTTATCTATGTTTGATTATCTCCATCGTTTTCAACTGGAAAACCTGCATGTTCGCGGCGAGTGGCTCTCACTCAGCAAATCTTGGCAAGACATCCAAAACGCCGCTGATTACCCGCCCGCGATAAAACAGGTATTGGGCGAGGCTCTAGTGGCGATAAGCCTGTTGGCGGATTCTTTAAAGTTTGATGGCTCCCTAGTGCTACAGATTCACGGTACGGCTCCGGTGTCTATGCTCGTTGTTCAAGCGACTTCAGATGGTGCTATTAGAGGCATGGCGAATTGGGAGGGCGATATTCTTGATAGCGCGAGTTTCAAAGACCTGTTCCAACCTGCGATGGATAAAACAAGCGAAGCCAATCAAGCAACCATGGCGATTACCGTGGAACCGAATTCTGTGCGCAGTGAGCGCTACCAGAGCCTGGTCCCTTTGGAGAGCGAATCACTAGTGGGGTGTTTAACCCAATATTTCGCACAATCAGAGCAGCTAAATACCCGCTTATGGTTGGCCGTCGGCGAAAACACCGCTGCGGGAATCATGCTGCAAAGTTTGCCTTTGGACGAATCCAAGCAATCTGAGTCAAGTCAATTTGACGGCTGGGAGCATGCTTGCATTCTTGCAGACACACTAAAGAATGAAGAGTTACTTGAGCTGCCGTCGCACGATTTGCTGCATCGCCTATACCACGAAGAGGAATTACGCATTTACGATGCGAAGAGGGTTCGTTTTGAGTGTTCCTGCTCGCGTGAAAAAATTGAACGCGCGATTTGCTCAATAGGTGAAGAAGAAGCAGAATCTATTCTTTCTGAGCAAGGAAATATTTCTACCAGTTGTGATTTCTGTAACACCAATTACGTATTAGATCGGGTTGATGTAGCAAGGATTTTTAGCAATGGGGCTGTGAAAGCAGCCGAAGCTCCTGGCGCAGGACGCGTGCATTGAGGGTGTTTTATAAGGCAGGCGCAATCACGGCCAGCAAACAACAGATGAAGTCTTATTACGCGCAATTTAGCCCGACAATACTTACTCGTGCGGCGCTGCCAGTGGTCTTGAATCCAATAACCTAGGCTTGTTGCCAACTAAGCGTGAATTTGGCACCGCCGAGTTCGCTGTCAGATACCTGACATTTTCCTCCCGTTAACTTTGTAATTCTGCTGACAATCGCTAAGCCCAGACCCCATCCCCCGGCGTCGCGCTGCCTACTCTCTTCAATACGTGCATAGGGCAGGAAAATCTTTTCCCGATGTTGTTCTAATATACCGGGTCCGTCGTCTTCGACAGAAATCTGTACCGCCAATCCATTACTGTTGAACGCTACAACAATCTGATCGTTAGCATACCTTTGTGCGTTGCCTATGAGGTTCAACAATGCATGCTTTAGTAATGCAGCGCCGATTTGCAGTGTGACCGGTTCTCTAGCGTGAAGGTGTAAGCGCGAGTCTGCAAGCTCCTCCAGCAATTCGCTCAAGAACTCGTCCAATCGAATACTCTCAGCAAGAAAGTCGACCCCGGACTGATTGTACTTGGCCAACCAAACCACTTCTTCCGACATTAATTGCATCTCAATGAGCGCACTGTCAAGTTCGCCGCGTAATTCTGCTTGAGCTGCACTGTCAGTTTCTGCATCCAACATATCAAGTGCCAAGCGCATACGGGTAAGCGGTGTTCTTAACTCATGCCCAATTGCACCGGTAAACACTTGCTGATTTATTTGCGCTTCTTTTAGTTGATCTGTCAGCGTCAAAAAGTCATCGCGTAATTGTTTGAACTCTAAGGTTCGTGGTTCCCTAATAGTTACGTCATAGTTTCCATTTTTCACTTCCGCAATAGCGATTTTCAGTCGTTGCAGAAACGCGAATACGTGACGGCTCAGGATGTAGGCCATTAATATTAGAAGCGCCGGCGCCACTAAATATTGCGCATAAGCGTATGCCAGGTAACCCGCATCTGCATCACCGGTATATTCTAGAAGAAGGCTCTCCTGTTCGGAGAGCTTTGCTAATACACTGAGCTCGTCACTGGGTATACTGATATCGATGGTCATAACCACAGATTGCAGCGGTTCAAGGTCTACTAGCCAGTCGCTGTATTCTTTGTTTTTTAC
Organism: Pseudomonadota bacterium; assembly: GCA_039111475.1. Lineage (GTDB taxonomy): Bacteria > Pseudomonadota > Gammaproteobacteria > Pseudomonadales > JAUIET01 > JAUIET01. The sequence continues at coordinate 17,717 of JBCCIP010000074.1, forward strand.
GATGCGAACTGTCGTGCTTGGATCTCCGCTGTGCAGAGCAAGCACTCGCTGCCTGGCGTCGTGGCTATCTTCGAATTCAAGCAGCGTTAATGCGATAAGCTCGGCGTGACTTTGATAGTCGTAGACAAGGCTCTCTTTGTATACTCTATCCTCCCAGCTCAAGAATATTATCGACCATATCAATAGAATCGAAAGCAATAATAAGAGAAACTGTACGAATAAGCGCTTCATTGCGTGCCCGTTGTCAGGTATCCGCGACCTCTAATGGTTCGAATGTAGTCCTTGTCAGCTGATGCTTGCTCATTCAGTTTTTTTCGCAATTTAGAAACTCGCATATCGATGGAGCGGTCAATTCCGTCAAATGGAATGCCTCTTATTATTTCAAATAGTGTCTCGCGGCTCACAACATCGCCTTTCGCCTGCGCAATGGCGGCAAACAGTTGGTAGTCAGAGTCGCTGATGTTGAGTGCTTTACCCTCATACATCACCACTCTATCAGAGAGATTTAGCTCCAGATCGTGTACAAATAGTGTGTCCTGCTCGTCGCTTGTGCGCCGCAATAAGGCGTTAATCCTGGAGAGCAAAACCTGCGGTTTTAAGGGTTTGGCAATAAAGTCGTCGATGCCAGTATCCAGCGCGGTTATCTCATTGATTTCTGATGCATGGGCCGTGAGCATAAGGATAGGACCGTTATAGAATGCACGCACGGTCTTGCAGACTTCGATACCGTCCATGCCTGGAAGCAACAAATCCAACAGAACTACGTCTGGGGCGGCAGCGCGAATGTCGTTAATCGCCTGTTCGCCATCTGCTACATGTACAACAGAAAACCCCTTGCCTTCAAGAAACCGAGTCAGCAATCTCGCGATTGCGGCGTCATCTTCGACAAGTGTTATCGTTTTCATTATGTGTTGAGAGAGTTTTCTTGCGCGACAGTTTGCTAGTGTAATTGTTGTGTGGCGTCATGCAATCAGCGTGACAAAGCGTGACAATGAGAAACAGTGCGTGACAGCAGTTTTGCCATTTATTGGCGATAATCTTACTGAATAAGGCGGGTCAACCCACTTTTCACAGAAGGCTCCGCTATTTGTTCGCTCTGACTACTGGCAAATACAACAGGTCACTAACATGCTTCATTTTAGAATATTTTGTGCCGCTTTGGCGGTGTTGCTCAGCTTCTCAGCCTGCAGCGGTACAAGCTCTACTGAATTTCAGGAGGCTCCTGCGCCGGCCGCTGGTCCATCCGTGATTGTGGTTGGGGCCGGTATGGCTGGCTTGCGAGCGGCGAGTTTGTTAAACGATGCCGGTATGCAGGTGACCGTGTTGGAATCCAGAGACAGGATTGGTGGGCGTACCTGGAGTGACGACAGCTTGGGAACAACGTTGGATTTGGGCGGCAGTTGGATTCATGGAATCACTGGCAACCCGTTGTATGAGTATGCGGCCGAAGTGGGCGCTGAGATGGTAGAATGGAACTACGATTTGTACACGGTTTTTAATCCCGACGGTTCAACCAGTCGACTTATTAATGAGGATGACGATCGATTTTTTGCCCCTCTGGAGGCCGCCGGAGCCGCTTATGTGGTGGCAAATGGTGAAGGTTCCTTGCAAGACGCAATAGACGGCGCGGTGGCGAATGGCAGTCTGAGCGAGTTCACCAATGAGGAGATCAATTTCATTGCGACGACCTTCATTGAGGATTCCTATGCCACAGAAGCGAGCAACATAGGCCTGATTGGATATTCAGAAAGTGGTGGTGAATCCTTTCCAGGCGCAGACGCCGTGGATTTCGACCCAGAAGTGGTTTTTCCTCGTGGCTATAATCAAATCACAGATGCCCTTGCGGAAGGATTAAGCATTGAGAACGGGGTAAGAGTCAACAGCATTGATTATTCCGGTGAGCAAGTGATTGTAAGCGATGGACAAAACTCGTATTCGGCAGACTACGTGCTGGTTACCGTACCCCTTGGCGTGTTAAAAGAAGGTGTTATCGAATTTCAGCCTGCGCTTCCCACGAGCAAATTAGCAGCGATTAATGCAATGGACATGGGAGTTCTTGACAAGGTATACCTGCGTTTTCCTGACGTATTCTGGCGCGACGAGTTCGATAATTTTGGTTACGTCAGTGACTCAGTAAACGAATACGCTAGTTGGCTGAGCTTGGTCAATCTGACCGGCGAACCGATTTTATTAGCGTTCTCCAGCGCTGATGAAGCCATTGCAAATGAAGCTCTATCTGATGCGGAAATAATTGCCAAGGTCATGCAAATACTGAGGTCAATTTACGGAGAATCTATTCCTGAACCCACTGGCAGTACTATTACTCGGTGGTATCAGGATCCAAACAGTTATGGTTCTTATTCAAATTTGCCGCCTGGCTCAAGCGTTAGTGCGATCAGTGATCTTGCGCAGGAAATTGACAATAAGCTCTTTTTCGCTGGAGAAGCAACCAGCGAATACCAGTCTACGGTGCACGGTGCTTATTTGTCAGGTGTTCGTGAAGCGGAAAAGATAATCGCCGTGCAAAACAGTGGGTCTTGACACAATTTGACTGGTGTTGGCTATTATGTTCTTGCCCTTCTTTCTGTTGCAGGAATGAAACATATCGAAGTGTTCGATTCTTGGAGGAGGAGAGTTGCGGAGATGTCCTAAACAGATTAT
>JBCCIP010000075.1:0-18160 GCA_039111475.1 Pseudomonadota bacterium
ATAGGTTCAGCCATAAACTGATGCTGTTGGTTACATTTATGGAGTTAAACAATGACAGCACATACACTGGTAAATAAAGAAGGGCAGCGCGCACCTCAAGTCACACTGCGTTGCAGGGCCGATGGTGATTGGCAGGAGTGCAATACAAATGACCTTTTCTCCGGGCGAACTGTGGTGGTTTTCTCACTGCCTGGCGCCTTTACGCCCACGTGTTCTTCAACACACGTGCCAAGGTATAACGAGTTGGCCTCGACGTTTAAAGCAAACGGCGTGGATGAAATAGTCTGTGTGTCGGTGAACGATCCATTTGTAATGGACAGTTGGCAGCGCGAGCAGCAAGCAGAGAACATCACTTTTTTGCCGGATGGTAATGCGTCATTTACCGATGCAATGGGCATGTTAGTGGACAAAAACGACCTTAACTTCGGTAAGCGATCTTGGCGCTATTCCATGCTGGTGAAAGACGGTGTGATTGACAAAATGTTCATTGAGCCGGATGTTCCTGGCGATCCTTTTGAGGTGTCCGATGCAGATACCATGCTGAATTACATCAATGCAAGTGCAGAAGCACCGGCCAAGGTAACGCTGTTTAGTAAGCCGGGTTGTGGGCATTGTGATCGTGCAAAGCAAGCGCTGAATGATGCGGGCTTGAACTTTGAAGAGATCAAGCTGGGTGCGGGTGGCTTAAGCTTGAGTTCGCTGGGTGCCGTAACTGGCCAGGAAACTACGCCACAGGTGTATGTGAACGGTGAGCGCATTGGTACGGCGGATGAGTTGGAGCAGTGGCTGGCTGCGAGCTAGTAGCCGGCGTCCACATCCACTGGCGCCAATAGGGTTTCCCCGGCGAGATATCGCCGGGTATTTTCCCTGACATGCTCGCACAATAAGCGTATACCCACTTCGGGTGTGTTGCCTACGTGTGGGGTGATCAGGCAATTGTCACAATCCCACAATGGATGGCCGTCTGGTAGGGGTTCAGGCTCGGTGACATCTATTGCAGCGCCGCCAATAATGTCTTGCTGTAGTGCATTAACCAGGTCTTCAGTAACGATATGCGCACCGCGTGCAACGTTGATCAGCCAGGTGTTTGATTTCATCAGCGCAAATTCTTTCTTGCTGATCATTCCGCGGGTGCTGTCAGTGAGCGCAAGTGCCAGCACCACGATATCAGCTTCAGGCAGCTCTTCATGAAGAGCGTCTGGCTTTACGCATCGTGCGCCATTCATGGGTTTGTCGCTGCGACGCAGTACGACACTGTCGCAATTCATGGCTGCCAGCATCGGCAATAGTTCTTCGGTTATGCCGCCGCCGCCCAAAATAAGCACTCGTTTGCCAAACAGATTTTGCCCGGCTGCCGCTGACCAGTTGGTTTGCCTCGCGTAGGCGTGCAAGTGGTGAAGGCCGGCTAGTATCAGTGCCAATACGTGTTCGGCAACGGGTTTGGCATACACACCCTTGCCGCAAGTCCATCGACGCTTATGGTCAAGAGCATCAATAAAAGGCTCTATGCCAGCCCAGGGCAGCTGCACCCATTCGAGATTATCGTGCAGCATGTCGGTCAGCTCTGAGAATTTTTCATCGCCCCAAATAAGCGCTGTAGCTTCTGAAACCGGCACAGGTTCCCCACCGGCATCGCGCACGGCCTGGATTAGATGTGGCTGGCGGAAATTTGCGTGCTCAACCGCAATTTTTTTAACAGCGTGGTTCTGCAATTTTCATCCTTTTACTTATGGTGGATTGGTGTGCCTGATACAATACCATGTTATTAATTCAGAGAGCAGCGGGTGCAGATCATGAGCAATCAGCGGAAAGTGTATGAGTATTAAGTCAGACCGATGGATTCGTGATAAGGCGAGTTCGGGCATGATCGAGCCGTTTGAACCAGGTCAGGTTCGCGAGTCTGTTTCTGGCCGCGTTATTTCCTATGGCACCTCCAGCTACGGTTATGATGTTCGTTGCGCGCGCGAATTTAAGGTGTTTACGAATATCAATTCGGCAATTGTCGACCCAAAGAATTTTGATGAACGCAGTTTTGTCGACGTGGTGGACGACGTGTGTACGATTCCGCCGAATTCCTTTGCGCTTGCAAGCACGGTCGAGTATTTCCGTATACCCAGCAACGTACTGACAATTTGTTTGGGTAAGTCCACCTACGCCAGGTGCGGAATTATAGTTAACGTAACGCCACTGGAACCCGAATGGGAAGGGCACGTTACTCTTGAATTTTCTAACACTACCAGCTTGCCGGCAAAAATTTACGCCAATGAAGGGGTTGCCCAAATGCTGTTCTTCGAGTCCGATGAGCAGTGTGACGTTACCTATAAAGGTCGCGGTGGAAAATACCAGGGGCAAACTGGCGTAACACTGCCTAAAGCCTGACCTAATGAGTTATAACCGCGCTCAAGCGCGTCCGGACTGGGTGCGCCGTATCAACTATATGGGGGATTCTGTTGGCGGTGCGCAGCATTTGGTGTCGCTTGACCCAGAAGAGATGATTGCAGTTGCGCAGCAATCCACGGGCTTGAGCGATTTCGCCGACGATTGGGATGATGACCCTGCAGAAGGCTGGCGGATAGCTTTTGGCAAGTTGATTGAGAGCTATGAGACAGAAGGTCAGCTCACAACGCTAGGACGGCTGGCAACGCGTCAGGAAATGATTCGCACACTGCGTACCCGTTTGTTGTTGGTGAACGAGCACCGTTTGCGCCCGGAACTAGCCAGTATCGACATTGAAAAGCCAGTGTTTATCGTTGGTCAATCGCGCACCGGAACCACCATTATTCATGAGCTTATGGCACTTAATGAACACATGCGTGCACCGCTGGCTTGGGAGAGTATTCATCCGATTGATTGGTCGCGGTACGACGCTTCCAACGGCGGAGCAGGCGGGCTAGCAATGGCGGAATGCGAGCAAGAATTTTTTGAAGATGTAGTGCCCGAGTTTGCAGCGGTGCATGAGTTACGCGCCATGCTGCCAATGGAGTGCCTGCTGATGATGGCGCTGCAGTTTAGCGGCGGCTGGGCGGCCACCACGGCCAATGTCGATGGCTTTCTTGCCTGGCGGGCAGGCACATCGTCTCTGCCCTCGTACAAAATGCATAAGCGTTTTCTGCAGTTGTTGCAGTCTGAAAAAAACTCGCAACAATGGTTGCTTAAGTCGCCGGCTCATCTGATGGAACTGCCGTCATTATTTGAGGTTTACCCGGACGCGCGTATCGTTCATACCCATCGCGACCCGTTAAAAACAATACCATCAACAATCAGTACGGTAGCTACTTCGCGCTACGCACGTTGCGATGACATTGCATTGGAGACGCTGGCGTTTGCAATACCTATAGGTTTTGAAATGGCACTGCAGTCGGGTATGACCTTGCGCGGGCAAGGAGCGTTGCCGCTTTCGCAAATAGCGGATGTTAGATACCAGGACTTTATTCGTGCACCGGTGGAAACACTTACGGGCGCATTTGAACAGTTGGACATTGCTATCGATCGATCACTGAAAGACAAGATGCAGGCATACCTGGATAACAAGCCGCAAGGCAAGTTTGGCCAGCATCGTTATTCACTTGAAGAGTTTGGTCTAAGCAAAGAAGACATCACTTCGCAGTTCTCTGCTTACAGAGACTATTATGACATTGAACAGGATATCTAATATGACTAATCTTCGCGTCGCGGTAATGCCCTCTTTTACAACCACGCTGATGGCTACCCTGTTGTTGATGATGTTTAGCTCTGCCGCTATGGCTGACAAGTGGGCTCACGTTCCCACGATTGAAAACGCCACAACGCCAGAAGAAAAAGGGTTGGCGATTGCGGTTGCTATGGATCGCAACGACACGGGCTGGGGCGACTCTGAGGCTGAAATGAAGATGGTGTTGCGCAGAGCAAATGGGCAGGAGACGATTCGCCGCTTACGTTTTAAGCTGCTGGAAGTATTGGACGATGGCGATAAAGGCTTAACGATCTTCGATCAACCTCGCGATGTGCAAGGCACGACCTTTCTAAATCATTCCCACGCCTTGGAGCCCGATGATCAGTGGATATATCTGCCTGCTCTGCGGCGAGTGAAGCGAATTTCTTCGAAGAATAAAACTGGTCGTTTTATGGGCAGCGAATTTACCTACGAGGACATGTCATCGGGCCAGGTTGAAAAATACGACTACAAATATCTGCGAGATGAAACACTAAATGATATGGATATGTTTGTTGTAGAGTTTTACCCGAAAGACGAGTTTTCTGGCTATAAGCGTCAGATATTATGGGTAGACAAGGAGGAATTGCGCAATCATAAAATAGAGTTTTATGACAGAAGAGATGGGCTATTGAAAGTAATGGAAATGCATGACTATCGGCAATACAACGATAAGTTCTGGCGATCACACAAGCTGGTTATGACCAATCAGCAAACGGGCAAGAGCACCGATCTGATCTGGAAAGACTATAAATTTTCGGTGGGCTTAAGTGATGCCGATTTTCATCGTTCAGTGCTGGAACGGGCGCGTTAGCGCTCTTTAGTTTGCGCTAACATTCTTGCCATTGATGCTGGCTTTTCTCAAGACCAGTCTCTCAAGTTTACCGTCTTTAATCTGGTCTAATTGAACAAGCAAATAGCCGAGGTCTTTGGCAAACCAAATATAGGTTTCTCTAGTGCTGTTTTCGCCTCGATCACGTTTGAACTTAACGGCTGCGAGTTCGCCAAGAGGTGTTTCAATCGTTTCCTCAGTGACTCTGTCGAATGCATATAGCTTTACCGACTGACCATCCGTTGTTTGATATTCAAAACGCTGCTGAGAAGGGTTCTCGATTAAATCCAGACGAAACTGTTCCTGATAGCTCACCTTGTCATAGACAGGGAATTCCAGGGTCAAGGCATCTTGCTCTGGCCGTAGCGAATCGGTCACCGAATTGGCCTGCCAGTCAAACAACAGGTCTCTATTGTGTCGATCACCAAGGTTGCGACGATTGTGTTTATAACTTTGCACACGGAGTACACCGTCGGGTTGAATCTGCAGCGTACTTGATTCGCTGATTTTGAAAATCAATTTCTGCGCTTTCATTTCAATTTTTGCCTGATCAGCGGCTACCGTGAAACTTCGGTGCATTCGTACATTAAGGCCTTTTATTTCTGCCTGGTACTCAGCGGCATAGCTGTCAGTGGTGACACTCCCTTGCACAGATTGCACTGCAAAACCTGCCGTTAAAAAAACTATCAACGCTGGGTGGAATAGGATCTGCAGAAATGGCATGGCTTAAGCGTCTTTCAGTCCGTTGAAACGAATGCCGCTAGCAGGTATCAGTTCTCCGTCCAGCTCTGCGCCGCGACTGCTTAATGCTAGCCGATTAGTGACGTACCATTGTGCGGCCAAAGGGAAAATCAAATGTTCTCTTTCCAACACTCTGGCGGCTAAACTTTCGGCGCAGTCGCTGTCCAGTACAGGTACTGCGGCCTGCAGCACTGGGGGGCCGCCATCGAGTTCCTCTGTAACAAAATGCACCGTAGCACCATGCTCGAGATCTCCGGCGTCAATGGCTCGTTGGTGGGTGTTTAACCCCGTGTATTTGGGTAGCAGAGACGGGTGAATATTCAGCATTTTGCCTCGCAGTGGCGTTAAGAAAACGGGTGTTAGAATTCTCATGAACCCTGCAAGTATAACCAGATCAGCTGAATATGCGCTGACTGTGTCGATCAACGCTGCGTCGAAGCTGTGCCGATCATCGAATTGTGTGTGATCGAGACTGATGGCATCAATACCTGCATTTTTAGCACGTTGCAGACCGTAAGCGGAGGGTCGGTTGCTGATAGCAGCGACAATATCGGCATTCAGTTGCAATCCGGCAGCGTGTTGATTTGTGCTGGCGTCAAGCAAGGCTTGTAAATTGCTGCCGCCGCCCGAAATAAGTACAACGATTCGTTGGCGCGCCATCGTGCGTTCCAGGCCTTGCCTACGCCTGAAACTCGATTGCCGCAGCACCTGCGCTGCGTGTACTCAACTCACCTATCTGCCATGCGTGCAATCCACTTTGCTTCAGTGCAGCGACGCCTTTTTCGGCTTGATTCGCTGGAACGCACAGAACCATGCCTACTCCACAATTAAAGGTGCGAAGCATCTCTTCCTGAGTAATATTGCCTGCACCTTGCAACCATCCGAAAATTGGCGGCAATGCCCAGCTGCTGAGATTTATTTGCGCCGATACCTGGTCAGGCAATACTCGCGGGATATTCTCGCTGAGTCCACCTCCGGTAATATGGCTCATGGCATTGATACGAATGGATTGTTGTAAATCAAGTATGGGCTTTACGTAAATGGTGGTGGGTGCAAGCAATGCCTCGCCCAGGGTGGCGTTTTCAAAAGGCGAGTCCAGTTCGGCGTTTGCGCGTTCTAGCAGGGCGCGTATGAGCGAGTAACCATTCGAATGTGGGCCGCTGGACGCTATGCCGAGTAAGGCATCGCCAGCCTGAACGGCGCTGCCATCGATTAATTGTTCTTTTTCAACGACACCAACGCAAAATCCAGCAAGGTCATAGTCTCCTTTGGCATACATACCAGGCATTTCGGCAGTTTCACCACCGACCAGAGCGCAGCCTGCCAACTCGCAACCCTGGCCAATTCCATGAACCACGTCGGCCGCGGTGTCCACGTCCAATTCGCCACTTGCGTAATAATCAAGGAAGAACAGCGGCTCGGCACCCGTCACCAGCAGATCATTAACACACATGGCGACCAAGTCTATGCCAATGCTGTCGTGCTTGCCCATCGCCATGGCCAGCTTGAGTTTGGTACCTACGCCATCGGTGCCCGACACCAAAACTGGCTGCTTGTAATCATTTTTTAGCTCAAACAACGCTCCAAACCCGCCAAGCCCTGTCATAACCTCCGGGCGCATTGTGCGTTTGGCGATCGGCTTAATCCGCTCGACCAGGGCATTGCCGGCATCAATATCCACACCCGCGTCTTTGTAGCTAAGGGAGGTCGGTTGGGTCATGCGTGTATCCGGGAGTAGTGGGGTGCGAGCTTGCGATCGTTATTTTACCGCAGCTATGATGTGTGTGCATCAACACGCAACTGTTACAATGCGCTAAGTATGAAACAACAGGTGAGTATGGTGCCCCTTAAAGTGTTTTCTAGCGCAACCCTGGTAATTACCCTGTTGCTAAGCGCAATCAGTCAGACTACGGTGGCTGCAGTAGGTGCGGATATGTACCAGGCAAACGTCACGGTTGAGTCGCAATCCTTGGACGACCGAGAAGATGGAATCAAGCTAGGCTTGGGAACGGTCATTGTCCGATTGTCTGGCCAGCGCTCGGCGGTTTCTGAACCCGAGATTATTCGCGCGCTGAAAACGGCTGACCGATACTTACGCAGTTTCAGCTACCAACGCAAAGATGAAGACCAGCTGGCACTACAATTACAATTCGACCCTGAGCTAGTGCAGGGTCTGTTGCGTCGTGCTGAGCTACCCATGTGGGTGTCCGGCAGGCCTACTGTGCTGCTTTGGGTGGCTGTTCATGAAGGGCAAAACAAAACCATATTGCGCCCGGATACCCAGCCACAAATGAGTCAGTTGGTGGAAGAGCAAATGGAGCGACGAGGCGTGCCGGTACGTTGGCCAGACCAGCGAGCAGAGCTGTCTGTAGAAGCACTGCGACTATTGCAGACGGATGCAATTCGTGAGGCATCTAGCCGCTATAGCGAACCAGCCGTATTTGCCAGCAGTATTTACATCCGGGAAAAAGTGGAAGAGGGAGAAACTGTTACCGAATGGGCCGGGCGCTGCCTGTACCTGAGCCAAACCGATGCACAGCGCCTGAATTGTCAGCGCGGAGATTCAGAGACCTACGTAGCCAGTGCAGTAGATTCTCTGGCTGACGTTCTGTCAGACCGATACTCTGTTCAAATTCAAGGCGGTGAGGCCTCGCAGTTGCGTATTCGAGTGGGCGACATAGACGACTTCGACAGCTATGGTCGCACCCTCAAACACCTGCAAAGCAACGCCTTGGTGAGAGCTGCCAAGGTGGTAGAGATTGCACCAGGCCGCGCAATATTCGAACTCGAGTTACAAGGGACCGAACAGCAGTTCACCGAATCCTTGGCCAGACAACAGGTGCTACAACGCGAAGTGGGTGGCGATGAGTACGGTCCGTTGCAGTTCTTGTTTAATAAACGCGGCGGTTAAGGCCGGGAGTGGCTTCTATGAATGATCAGGCAATGACAACCTCGCAACGCTGGATTGTTTCCGGCTGTGTCATTGGCTTTTTGCTGTTTGTATACTTGTTGAAGCCCATTTTAGCGCCGTTTTTGATCGGTATTTTATGCGCCTATCTGGGTGATCCACTCGCTGACCGCCTTGAAACCTTGGGCTTGGGGCGTATGTCCGCCGTCAGCGTGGTGTTTGTGGTGATGACGTCTTTACTCGTTCTGTTCATCATATTACTGGTGCCGTTGCTTGGACGCCAGTTGGATTCCTTAATAGGCCGGCTGCCACATACCATGGAATGGTTCCAAACGGTAGCACTGCCCTGGTTAGGCAACACATTTAATATTCCGCAGTATGAGCTGCCGTTGGAAGAAGCGAAAAGCATCATTGCTAATCATTGGCAGAAAGCAGGTAACGTTGCCAAAATAATCATGCAGTCTGTTACCTCTTCAAGCATCGCTTTCTTAGGGTGGTTCGCCAACCTGGTTTTAATTCCAGTGGTCGCGTTCTATTTGTTACGTGATTGGGACGTGATGATGGAGCGCATCAGAGACGTGTTGCCGCGGCGCATAGAACCCACGGTGGTTCACCTCGCTGGTGAATGTGATGATGTGCTGAGTGCGTTTTTACGCGGTCAATTGCTGATTATGTTTTTGCTAGGTGTTATCTACACGATTGGCCTGCTGATTGTGGGTATTGACCTTGCTTTGTTACTGGGCATGATTGCCGGACTGGCCTCTGTTGTACCTTATATGGGATTTATCATCGGTATCACCGCGGCGAGTATTGCCGCAATGGTGCAGTTTGGTGACTGGGTGCATTTACTCGGTGTGTTTGCGGTGTTCGGCGTGGGTCAAGCTCTTGAAGGCATGATTCTAACGCCGCTATTGGTAGGCGATCGAATTGGATTACACCCGGTCGCCGTTATTTTCGCCATACTCGCTGGCGGGCAGCTTGCTGGATTTGTTGGCGTGTTGCTTGCGCTGCCAGTTGCCGCGGTTATTATGGTTCTGCTAAGACACATGCATACCGAATACAAGAGTAGTGCTATCTATGGGCACGAGGCCATCCCTCCTACAGTCGATAACTCGAACACAAGTTGAAGCAATTAGTTCTTGGAATCTCACTGCGCGAACATTCTGATTTTGCCAATTTCACGGTTGGGCACAATAATCAGGAGCTTATTGCAGCGCTAAAAAAACTCAGCTCGCAAGCCAATCCTGCTGTTGTACTGCTGCATGGCGATGCTCAAACTGGTCGCAGTCATTTGCTGGAGGCAAGTTGTGCCGCTGCGAACGAGCATGGCGCCAGTACCGCATATCTTCCAATGCAAGAGCTGCACCGCAACAACCCTGCCAAACTTTTGGATGGACTGGATTCTGTGGATTTCCTTGCGATTGATGATTTAGAGGTAGTGCTCGGTGATGAACAGTGGGCGAAAGCACTGTTTCATCTCTACAATCGTGGACAGCAACGCAATCAGCGCCTGCTCTTCAGTGCTACACACCCGCCCACTCAATTGCAGGTGGTGCTACCGGACTTGCAATCACGCTTGAGCGCAGCGTTGGTTTACCAGATAGCTGCGCTGAATGACGAAGAGCGCAAGGAATGCTTAACTCAGCGCGCACATCTGCTGGGTTTCGTGATGAGCGACGATGTTGCAAACTATGTCTTGTCCAGAGCAGAACGCAGCATGGGCAATCTAATGCACATTTTGCATCAGTTGGATCAGGAAACTCTTGTGCATCAGCGTCGCCTAACGATTCCTTTCGTGAAAAGCGTGCTGGATTGGTAGCCTAATGAATAACCTCATAGATGCTGGCGGCACCAGCTACCCCAGTCGCTTCACGGCAAATTATGCGCTGGCCATATTGTTACTGGCCTACATATTTTCCTTTATCGACCGGCAAGTACTTAGCCTTCTGGTTGAGCCAATGAAAGCTGATTTGGGTATATCAGACTTTGAAGTAAGCCTGTTGCAAGGCATGGCGTTTGCGCTTTTTTATACCTTAATGGGTATTCCGATCGCAAGACTCGCTGATACAAAGCGACGCACACTGATCATCAGTATCGGAATTGCCTTGTGGAGTGCAATGACTTGCCTTTGTGGGCTGGCAAAAAATTACACATCTTTGTTTTTGGCGCGTGTGGGTGTGGGTGTAGGAGAGGCGGCGCTATCGCCCGCAGCATATTCTATGCTTGCCGATTTGTTTCCAGCGGCCCGCCTTCCGCAGGCAATGGCCATTTATTCAACCGGTATTACATTGGGCGGGGGCTTGGCCTATCTGATTGGCGGAACCGTGCTGGACACTATTGGCAATAGCTGGATAGCCTCTCTGCCTTTGTTGCATGAACTTGAAGCATGGCAACTAACCTTTGTGGTGGTTGGGCTTCCTGGGTTCATAATCGCCTTGTTGACGCTGACCATTCCGGAACCTGTGCGACAAGGTGCTGCGAAAACTGCTGCGACGAATTCAGGTTTTCGAGCCACCTTGGCCTATCTCTGGCAGCACAGACGAGCCTACTCCGCACTATTTGGGGGTGTTTCACTTCTTTCGGTTTTTGGTTATGGCTTGATGTCGTGGTATCCCAGTCTGTTTATTCGTATTCACGATGTCAGCGCCAGCGAAGTAGGGCTAAAATTTGGTGCAACCTATCTGGTGTGCGGTAGCCTAGGTGCGTTGGCTGGTGCCTGGTTTGCGCAACGGCTGGCTAAGCGTGGCTACAGCGATGCCAACCTACGATGGCCTGCAATCGCGGCCTTGTTGATGATGATACCAGGTGTGATCACACCGCTTGCGCCCGCACCGTTTGCTGTTTTCGCGCTGTGTATTCCTCTGATATTTATTCAGAACAGCTACTTTGGCGTGTCACTTGCTGCTATTCAGTTGATCACACCAAACCACATGAGGGCTCAGGCAGGTGCCGTTTTGTTATTCTTAACTAATCTTATTGGTCTGGGTTTTGGCCCCAGCATGGTTGCGGCACTGACCGACTTTGTATTCGCTGACCCAGCGAGTTTGCCTTATTCACTGTCATTGGTTGCAGTGATCTTCTGCCCACTTGCGGCTGCGGTATTTTATAGTGGCGTTAAAAGCTACCGTGGCTTACTTGTCGCTCACGCTGAGACTCATTAGTTCCGCCAGCGAATCAAACGTTTGCGGCCCTTTTAATTCTGCGTGCAGCTTACCATTATTCAGTACAAACGTAGTTGGCAAGATCGATGGTTTTTGTAAGCCGTAGGCGCCAGCATCCGCTGTGCTAATGGTGTCAAACTCAATCCCCATGCTGCTGGCCTGATCAAGCCCCGGTTGATTATCAGGCGCGTCGAAGTTGACGCCTTGTACCACCAACTGATCGGCGTACTGCGCTGCGAGTCTATTGAGCTCAGGAATTTCTTCCCGGCAAGGTGCGCACCAGACGGCCCAGAAATTAATGACTTTCCATTTCGGTTCCGAGGTATCAGCCAAATCACACGCGCTCAGACATAGCGTGAACACTAGCAGTAATGAAATTCTGGACTTGATCACTGGATTTGACTGACCTTTTGCTCGACAATGTCGTCTTGGCGTTGGAACAGCTCAGCGAACGTCAGGCTAAACTGCTGGGTGTGTGTTTGCTCCTGATCGCGCAAGATAGCCATTAACTGCTGGTGCCATGCGTGATCGCCTTCTGGCCGTGCGCTGTTGGTATGGGCTAATTTATTGTTACTGTAAAGGGCGCTAAGCTTGGCATTCATCATCATTTGAAAATCCCACAAGCGCAAGCGATGCAAGTCTCTAGTGAGCACGAAATCGCCTTTTTCAGTGACAGTCAGTACCTTGTGTTTGAGCAAACTATTTCGAATCCGCTCCCATTGTTCACGATTTACCGAGCGGTCAAACAACCATTCCTGATGAAGAAAAAATTCTTCGTCCACGGCTTGGCCTGTGTCTTGCTGTCGCCAAAAATAGTGTAATACATGCGTTCCCACCACCAAATCCGGAAACTGTTGGGAATACCGGCTATGGTAGCTGGACAGGGCACGCACAATTTCGGCACCGCTGAGCACCAATAGCCAGCTGAATTGAAGCCAAACGAAAAACAAGGGAATGGTCACGAAGGTGCCATAAATTTGCTGATAACTTGAATTGGACACAAACGCCGCAAACAGGTTCTTGGCGATTTCAAAACAGGCGCCGCTAACGAAGCCGCCAATGGCCGCGTGTTTCAAAGGTACTTTACAATTGGGCACCGCGAAAAACAGCAAAGTAAATGTGAGGGAAGTGAGTAGCCAGGGTAGAAACTGTAGGGTGTAAGGCAGCACACCCAGCACGTCGTAATCAGTGACAAATACTTTCAGGTATGTGGTCATTACCAGGCCGGCACCCAGCAAAATTGGGCCAAGGCTTAATATCGCCCAGTACAGCAGAAAGGTGCTCAAGCCCTTACGATGTTCACGCGTTCGCCAGATTTTGTTAAATGACTTCTCGATGTTTCGCAGCGTGCTGTAGGCGACAATACCCAGTATGGCAATACCAAGCACCGTCAGGTTGCGCGCACTTTGCGAGAAATCATTCAGGTAATTCTGGATTTCGGAACCTGAGCTGGGTACGAAATGTTTGAAAACGAATGACTGTACTACCTCGCCAAAGTTCTCAAACGCAGGCACTGCCGAGAACATCGCGAAGCCAACCGTCATCAGTGGCACCAGCGCAATCAGCGTCTTCAGCGTTAGTGCGGACGCGTTTTGTGAGCAGTCGTCATCGATAAAACGACGCACCACATACTGGCAGAAGCTGACGAATTCCAGCGTCTTAAGTACCCAGGGGTGTTGGTCATTGCTTGCGGTAGAACTGTCCATAGGATGATTGCGACTGAGGTATACTGCTGTTTTTAGTATATCAGCTGTCTGGCAGAGAGGTGCTTTATCAGCAATTACACCATTTTTCATAACCCTCGCTGTTCAAAATCGCGTCAAACACTGGCGCTGCTGGAAGAAAACGGTATTGAGCCGGAGATTCGTTTGTATCTTGAAAATCCCCCAGCAACGGCTGAGTTAAAAGCGTTGTTGTCGCAATTGGGAATAGAGGCGCGAAGCCTGTTGCGTAAAAGCGAAGATGAATACAAATCCTTGAAACTCTGTGATAAATCCCTGAGCGATGCAGTGCTTATTGAAGCGATGGCTAATCACCCCAGGCTGATCGAGCGCCCGATCGTCACGCGAACGAACGGCACTGAGCGCCGCTCGGTGCTGGGTCGCCCGCCTGAAAACGTGCTGGATATTTTATAGTGTATGTTCTTGTGCTCTATTACTCCCGTCATGGGGCGACTAAGACGCTGGCCGAACAGATCGCACGCGGTATAGATTTGGTGCCTGGTATTGAGTCAAGATTGCGAACTGTGCCGCCGGTCTCAGCGGTATGCGAAGCTTTAGAAGACGACATTCCGGATAACGGCCCTTTGTATTGCACCGAAGAAGACTTACGCATGTGCAGTGGGTTGGCGTTGGGCAGCCCAACACGGTTCGGCAATATGGCCGCACCGCTTAAGTATTTTATCGACAACACAAGCGCTTTGTGGCTATCTGCTGCCTTGGTTGATAAACCAGCCGCGGTGTTTACTTCAAGCACCAGTATGCACGGCGGCCAAGAATCTACACTGCTGAGCATGTGTTTACCACTGCTTCATCACGGCATGAGTATTCTCGGTGTGCCTTACAATGAACCGGCATTGCATAACACAGAACGTGGTGGCACACCTTATGGTGCTTCGCAGGTGTCAGGTCATGAGCAAGGGGCTGTCCTAACTGATGACGAGCGCAGCATTGCTAAGGCTTTGGGAACGAGATTGGCTAGAACATCGATTTCGATGAATAGAATGCGGGCAAACAATGAAAGCTGAACTATTAAGTCGTGCGGCTCAAGCGCATAAGACCTGTTTGCTGGCCTTGATGCTGCTTTTATGCGTGTTCCTATGGCAAGCGCTGTTGGAGGCAGAGCACACACTCGGCGTCACGTTAGTGGTACTTGGCGCACAGATTCTTCCTTTTCTATTGGTGCTTCCCGGAGTATTAAAAGAACGTTGGCGCTCCTACGCGTGGATGTTGTTGTTTCTGAATTTGTATTTCGTGGCAGTTACTCTCCGATTGTTTCAACATCCAGATCAAATTTCCGACTGGGTGCAGTTGCTGGCGTTATCTGTGATATTCACTGCCGCTCTGCTGTTTGTGCGTTGGAAGAGAATCTCAGAAACGTTTTAACTATTTCGTGGCGATCAATCAGCGGCGTTGTTAGATGCAGGTAATTGTTGCCAACCGTAAGAAAGCGATTGTATTGTTGTGCGGCTTCTTGATCGTTGGTTGCGAAACGGTTGCGTGGTATGGACAGGCCGTTAGTGGACAGTTGTCGCTGCTCTCAAAGCGTCAGAACATAGATCGCTTACTGCAACAGAGCGATCTCGATAATGACTTGCGCGCGCAATTACGTACCGTGAAAAACCTGACAGCCTTCGCAGAACAGCATTTGCATTTGCCAGTTGGCAAGACGTTCACCAGCTACGTCGATTTACAGCGACCTGCCAAGCAAAACCATGTGGTCTGGAACGTTTTTGCAGCACCTGAATTTTCAGTAGAGCCACACTACTGGTGTTATCCAATAGCAGGCTGCGCGCAGTACCGTGGGTATTTTAGCGCAGAGGCCGCACAGAACTATGCGGAAATACTAAGATCCAATAGTCTGGACGCTGCTGTGGGTGGCGTT
Source organism: Pseudomonadota bacterium (assembly GCA_039111475.1). Classification (GTDB taxonomy): domain Bacteria; phylum Pseudomonadota; class Gammaproteobacteria; order Pseudomonadales; family JAUIET01; genus JAUIET01. The sequence continues at coordinate 14,937 of JBCCIP010000075.1, forward strand.
GCCGCGTATTCCACATTGGGCTGGTTTGCTGACCCTATTCTAAGCACATTTGTTCACTACCCCGAGCAGCGTCTCGCAGCGCTGGTATTTCATGAACTGGCGCATAAGATTCTCTATATTGCCGACGACACCGAATTCAACGAGAGCTTTGCGACAAGCGTGGAGGTATGGGGTCTGAAGCAATGGCTAAGGTCTTTGGGCCGGGAACATGAGCTTGGACGGATTGAAAAGCACCAACAGGCAAGAAGCAAGTTTCTGGCGATTATTGCCCAATTGCGGCAGGATCTAGAGTCAGCGTACAGTGATAAGAATCTGGATGATGACCAGCGGCGAACGCGCAAAGAACAATTGTTCAGTCAGTACAGAGCCAAGGCCAACAGCCTTTCTGATCCGTATTTCGCGCGTTGGTTAGAGTCCATCGATAGCAATGCAAGCTTGATACCCATACAAAGTTACACCCGTTGGACCAAGGGATTTACAGCACTGCTAAATCAGCACAGTGGTGATATGCCCGCATTTTATGAGGCCGTAAAAACGCTGAGCACGATGAGTCCGGAACAAAGGCATACTGAGTTGCAATACCTCACAGAAACGGCGGGCGAGGCCGTGCAAGAATAAGCTATGCAAGACTCAGAAACATTTTCACTCAGCAGTCGCCTACGTAGCTTCACTTACGCGATTAACGGCCTGTTGAAGCTGGTATCGATTGAGCACAATGCCTGGATTCACGCGGTGGCCACCATTTGCGTATTTGGCTTGGCCTGGCAGTGCGATGTTTCCCGTTTCGAATGGATGATACTGCTCATTGCTGTGGCAATGGTTTGGGTGACAGAGGCCTTGAATACATCCGTTGAGTACCTGGCCAACGCAGTGTCACTTGAGTTTAACCCGTACATCAAACAGGCAAAGGATATCGCGGCCGGCGCTGTTCTTTTAGCGGCGTTATTTGCCACCTTATTGGGCGTATTTGTCTTTTATCCCCACTTATTCGGCTAATAAATAGGCAGATCGCCCGCGTTAGCCTTTTGTCTATTAGATCACAATGACGCCAGATCTCGGCGCCTGCCTGCCTATACTTTAGAGAGAAATGGAACTTCCCCATGTTTGGCCGGGACGGCCGAACTATGGGCATAAGGAGATGCGCCTTTGTCAGGCCGGTTTGTCAGCATTCCCGCTAGAGACCTTGAATTTGGCATGTTTGTAGCCGAGTTGGATAGGCCGTGGCTGGAAACGCCGTTCCTGGTGCAAGGCTTTATTGTCAGCGAGCCCGAGCAGCGCAAGCTACTGATGGAGTTGTGCAATAAAGTCACCATTGATACCGGCAAGAGCCAACAAGGCAGCGCGGCAAGAAAAGGCCGCAAGATCAGTGGTAGAGAAGCCATTCTTAGAGAAACTCCCGGGAAGCGTCTAGGCATTTACAAAGACACTCGTTCTTTCGATCAGGAGATTGTCTCCGCAACTGAAATGTACGAAAGCTACGAATCGACGGTCAAAAGTTTCTACGAAGATTTTCGCCGCAATAAAGCGATCAACGTAAAAGATGTAAACAACACGGTAGATAATCTGGTAGAGAGTATTGTTCGTAATCCGGACGCATGCATGTTGCTCAGACAAATGCGCCGTAAGAGCGACTACTTGCATGACCACGCGATGGGTATGTCGATCTGGTCGGCAGCGCTTGCTAGACAATTGGGTCTGCCTCCGGTGGATATCAAACTGATTGCGTTTGGCGCGCTGGTTGCGGACGCCGGCACAGTGCACATTTCAAATGATCTACTGAATAAGCCCGCAAAACTAACGGAATCCGAATTCAAATACGTGCAACGCCATGTTGATAAGAGTTTGGAAATCCTCAGTCATTCCAATGGTATTGACACACAGATCCTAGAGGTTGTCCAAAATCACCACGAACGCTTCGATGGCTCCGGTTATCCGAATGGCTTAACAGGCACCCAAATACCGATTTTTGCCCGCATTGTTGCCATTGCCGATTGTTATGACGCAGTAACCAGCAAGCGACCCTATGCTCAGCCATTGACGCCATCTGAGGGCGTGACCCTGTTGTACGAACTTCGTGACAAGGACTTTCAAAGTGAGATGGTCGAAGAATTCATTCAGGCCATTGGAATTTACCCGGTTGGAACCATGGTTGAATTAACGTCGGGTGAGATTGGCACAGTGATTGCCGAATACAGGCGTCGACGTCTGCGGCCTAAAATACTATTGCTGTTAGATGCGGAAAAACGACCCATCAAATCCAGGCAGTATGTCAACCTGCTGAAAACCACCCACAACAGCGACGGCAGCCCGTTAGACATAGTACGCGCACTTGAACCAGGTGCCTACGGATTGGCCGACGATGACATCTTTGCGTGATAACGGAGAAGATCTAGCTCCTCGAAAGCCGCCCGATATCGACCGTATGCGATTCTTGACTGGATTATCTGCGGATCTCGACATAGGTCTGCGTGAAGACAGTTTAACCGCGCTAATATTGGTTGACATAAAGAACTTCCGACATCTGAATCGGCGCTTTGGTTACGGTGTTGGTGACAGTATTCTGGCCTATGTTCACAGCCAATTGAAAGAGCATATAAAGAAAGCCAGCATAGTAAGCCGGCTGAGTGGGAATCTTTTCGCCGTTGTTGTCCCAGAAATGCAGTCCCTTAGGTTGTTACCAGCGGCTGCCAGCAAAATGCAGCAGATACTAGCAGAACCGATTCGTTGTCAGGGGCAGGATATTCGACTTGAATGTTACGTTGGTGTATCCGTGGCGCCCTTACACGCTAACGTGGATGAGGCGCTTTTGATTCATGCAGAACGCAGTCTTGAACGAGCGCGACAGGAGCAAGACAGACGTTTTGTCGCAGACAGTACAGGCGACAAGGAGCCATTGAACGAATGGAAACTGCGAGATGAGTTGAACCGCGCAATTGGTGCCGGTGAATTGGCTCTGCATTATCAACCCAAAGTCAGTCTACAGAATTTTAAGCCGGTTGCTTGCGAAGCCTTGATGCGGTGGAACTCTCCAACGCTAGGCAATGTGCGGCCAGATATATTTATCCCCATTGCCGAAAACACATGTTTAATCAGCGATCTCACGGAGTGGGCCATCCTAACCTTACCGAGAGAAGCCGCTCACATTGAATACCGAAACACATTGTTGAACGTGTCCCTAAACTTGTCGCCAAAAGATCTTGTTGCCGGTAATCTGCAAGCCACCC
>JBCCIP010000076.1:0-17979 GCA_039111475.1 Pseudomonadota bacterium
AAAACAGAGTAAAAAAAGCCCCGCGGTAATCACCACAGGGCTTTTTTTTGAGCAGGCCGGTCAGAGCCGGCCAATCAGGACATAGGTTTACACAAAGTGAACTATCCCAAACAGCACCACAGTCAGACCTAGGCTGCTATGAATAACGCCATTAACAGTTTGCATTGGCCCAATTTTACCCATGATCGCGTTGGCTTCCAGCAGCAATATGATAATCAATGGAATGACAAAGCCCATATCACCCATTGAGCCCATCAGCGGAGAACGACCGGCAGCATCTGCACCCGCCACAAGACCATGCCCAGAGCCAAACATGCCAAACAGCATAGGCGCAGAGAAAAGAGTATTCGTGCGCGATGCCAACAGTGCTTTAGGCGCTGCAGCTGCCTTATCACCTTCTACAATACCGCAAACGATCTTTTGAGCCGGCCATATAACGAGCCACACATTAAGGAACATAAACGTGCCCATTAACGCACCAAGCGCGATGTATTGATTGGTTGCTGCTCCAAGCAAGGCCAACAGGTACAGACCGGTCAGAAAAGTGCCCATGGCACCCCAACGGAACCACCATAAAGCCCGCGGTGCCAACTTGGCCGTTGCATCCGCCTTGGCATCAGCCGTGGCCTCTTTGAAATATTCGCCCTGAACGAAGTTGAAGTAGTACAACAAGCCTATCCAGGTAATCCCGAACAGCACGTGTCCCCAACGAAACAGAAAATCCACCAATTCCATAACAGCCCCCTACAACGCCATTTTCTTGTATTTAAACGTGGCCTGTACTTTACCGTAAATACCTCACGAGAGTAAGCCCATTTGCTCACTCAACAGCCAATATCCGACGAAAAATCCAATCACAATCAACCCCTTACGCCTCAAGCGAGGCGCCAAAAAAGAACGGCCAAAGCCGGTCTTTGAAGCCGAAACGAGCTGCCCAAAGCCAAAAAAAACCCCGCACAAAGCGGGGTTTTTGAATAGGCTATCGAGGCCACCTACAGCGCACGGAATCATGCGTTGAGGGTTTCGCCAGTAGTGGATATGCGAGGCGGGGTTTCGAGCCGGAGCGCGCAGTATTCCAAATACCTGAGCACCGGAAGCGAAGTCCCAACCAAGCCGACTTGCTGCTGGCGGAAGCCTCAGTGGATGATTTACATCATGCCGCCCATGCCGCCCATTCCGCCCATATCTGGCATAGCAGGTGCCGCCGCCGCGTCGGCAGGCTTATCAGTGATCATAGCTTCAGTAGTAATCATCAAGCCTGCTACTGAACCCGCCGCCTGCAATGCAGTACGAGTAACTTTAGCCGGGTCAAGAATACCCATCTCGATCATGTCGCCGTATTCGCCAGTGGCTGCGTTGTAGCCAGTGTTACCACTGCCTTGCTTGACCTTATCCAGTACAACAGATGCTTCATCACCAGAGTTAGTCACGATTTGACGCAGAGGCGCTTCCATCGCACGGCATGCCAGACGAATACCAACAGTCTGCTCGTCGTTGTCGCCAGTCAATTCACCCAGACCTTGCAAGGCGCGAACCAGAGCAACACCACCGCCGGCAACTACGCCTTCTTCAACAGCGGCGCGAGTAGAGTGCAGCGCATCTTCAACGCGAGCCTTCTTCTCTTTCATTTCAACTTCAGTCGCAGCGCCCACCTTAATCACAGCAACACCGCCAGCCAATTTGGCTACACGCTCTTGCAGTTTTTCACGGTCGTAATCAGACGAGGTTTCTTCGATTTGCTGGCGAATCTGGTTTACACGGCCAGTGATGTTGTCGGCATTGCCGGCGCCATCAATGATCACGCTGTTTTCTTTGTTCATGGTTACACGCTTGGCTTGACCCAGGTGGTCAAGAGTCGCCGATTCCAGATCAAGGCCTACTTCTTCAGCGATAACGGTACCGCCTGAAAGAATAGCGATGTCTTCCAACATGGCCTTACGACGGTCGCCAAAACCAGGTGCTTTACAAGCAGCTACTTTGACGATGCCACGCATGTTGTTAACCACCAGAGTAGCCAGCGCTTCGCCTTCAATGTCTTCAGCAATGATCACCAGTGGTCGGCTTGCTTTGGCTATTTGCTCAAGCAGAGGCAGAAGATCGCGGATGTTTGAGATCTTCTTGTCAACCAACAGAATGAAGGGCTGTTCAAGCTCAACACTCATGTTTTCCTGATTGTTAATGAAGTAAGGCGACAGGTAACCGCGGTCAAACTGCATGCCTTCAACGACGTCAAGCTCGTTCTCCAGACCAGTACCTTCTTCAACCGTGATCACACCTTCTTTGCCAACTTTGTCCATGGCCTCAGCAATGATTTCACCAACAGCAGAGTCGCTGTTTGCTGAGATCGTGCCAACCTGGGCAATAGCCTTGGTGTCTTCACATGGAATGGCCATGCTGCGAACCGCTTCAACAGAGGCAGTAACTGCTTTGTCGATGCCACGCTTAAGATCCATTGGGTTCATGCCAGCCGCAACAGCCTTCAGGCCTTCGTTAACGATGGCTTGGGCCAATACAGTAGCCGTAGTGGTGCCGTCGCCTGCCACGTCAGACGCTTGTGAAGCGACTTCCTTGACCATTTGCGCACCCATGTTTTCGAACTTGTCTTCCAGTTCGATTTCTTTCGCCACGGACACACCATCTTTTGTGACAGTGGGTGAACCGAATGATTTGTCGATGACAACGTTGCGACCTTTAGGGCCCAAAGTTGTTTTTACAGCGTCTGCCAGCAGATTTACGCCAGCCAGCATTTGTTGACGCGCTGAATCGCCGAATTTGACGTCTTTAGCAGCCATTTCTCTTTTCCTTTGTGTAGGTTACAGGTTTAACAGTTTCGTGAAATCGAAACGTCGCTTACTTCTCAACGACCGCGTAGATTTCGCTTTCACTGAGGATAATCAGGTCTTCGTCGTCGACTTTTACGGTGTTACTTCCAGCGTACTGGCCAAAAACAACCGTATCACCAACGCTAACGGCTAATGGACGAGTGTCGCCATTATCCAATACAGCGCCGTTACCAACAGCGACTACTTCGCCCTGGTTTGGCTTTTCTTTGGCAGAACCGGGCAGCACAATACCTCCGGCGCTGGTTTCTTCTTCTTCCTGGCGACGAACGATGACTCGATCGTGTAGCGGACGAATTTTCATTGCAGTGATTCTCCAATCTGTGGGTTAACTAAATCTTACTTAGCTTACAATTAGCACTCTCGCAGCGAGAGTGCTAATGCGAGGACGCTAATTGTAGTGACGGAATTGGTCCCGTCAAGGGGTACAAGCAGACTTCGGCCTTTGTTATTGGGTTGGATTAACTAAATTCAAGCGCGATCGGTGAATTTATTTTTCGGCTCTAAGCTCGGCGCCTCTTCAGAGGCGTCCTGATACTCGCCCTCGATAATCACAGGACCAGTATTTTTACCTGAATTATCAGCACCTTGCGGCTGAGGACCACCGGCAATCTGCCCGCTTGACAGCAAACCAGACAACGCTTTTTGGGCTAGCCATTTTCGAGTTATAGGAATCAGGCAGGCAAAGCCAAATGCGTCTGTGGCAAAGCCAGGCGTCAACAACAGAGCGCCACCGACGGCCAGGGCCATGCCTTCAGCCATTTCCTGAGCCGGAATGGCGCCTGACGCCATTCGTTCCTGCGCCCGAGTGAGAGTAGACAGGCCCTGCGCTCGTAGTAAATTAACGCCAATTATGGCCGTGAGGAGCACAAGCCCTATGGTTGGGAGGGCGCCAATCAACTGGCCGATGGTGATCAGTAGCCACATTTCCAAGACTGGAACGATAATAAAAAGCAGGAAAAGAACTCTCATGACTTGATATTGCTCTTTAAACGCATCGTTAGCAATATGGCGGGAATTCCGAATAGCGCCGCAAGCGAAAAGAAGACAGCATATCCCTGGGCATCAACGACCACACCTGAAAACCCTGATAGGAATTTAGCCGGTAATGTCATTAGTGAGCTAAACAAAGCGTATTGTGTAGCTGTATGTTTAGCGCTGGTCATACTGGATAAATAAGCGATGAAAGCAGCACCTGCCAATCCACCGCTGAGGTTGTCAGCGCTGATAACAAAGGCAAGCCAAGGCAGACTTGGCTCCAGTGTGCTAAGCAGGACAAAGAGCAGGTTTGTGCTGGCGACCAACACCGCACCAAGCAACAAGGGTCCATAAACACCGTAGCGAACAACCAAAACACCTCCGGCGCCGGCGCCGAGTATTGTCATAACAAAGCCAAAAATCTTTCCAATGTTTGCGATATCTAACTTGCTATACCCCATATCAAGATAGAAAGGGTTGGCCATTATCCCCATGGTAATGTCACTTAGCCGATAAAAACCTACTAAACACAATATGGTCAAAGCTAAGCGTCCGTAGCGTTGAAAAAACTCCTTGAAAGGCGCCGCTACAGACATTTCAATCCATTGCAGCATATTCTCGTAGTGCCGCTTTTTCCGTTCAATTGGTTCCCGTATTAACAATGTAGTAGCCATACCCATTGCCAGCAGCAAACCCATGGTCAAATAACTGAGGTTCCAGGACTCAAATTCTGCGATATAAAATGCGCCTGCACCTGCCATTAGCATTGCAAGACGATAGCCAAGAATATAAGTAGCCGACATCGCGCCCTGTTTATTGGTATCCACGGCCTCTATACGATAAGCATCGATGGCGATGTCCTGCGTTGCGGAACAGAAAGCGACAAAGACCGATAGCAGAGCCAGAATAAGAAGCTGGTTTGCGGGTTGCAACTGACTCATAGCAATCAAACCAAGCGCGATACCCAGCTGGGCAAGCAAAATCCAACTGCGCCGCTGCCCCAATCTACCCAGTACTGGCAAACTGACGTGGTCGACCACAGGTGCCCATATCACTTTTATCGAATAGGTAATTCCAACCCACGCGAAGAAGCCAATGGCCGTTCGACTAAGACCTTCATCTGTTAGCCACGCAGTCAACGTTGAAAAGACCAGAAGAAGTGGAAGGCCAGCGCTAAAACCCAGAAACAACATTGCTATAACCCGCGGATGGCTATAGACCGCAAAAGCTTCACGCCAGCTCAAACGCTCGGCAACCTCAGTATTCAGGATTTACTCCAGTTGCAAGCAATGCAATTCAATCTCGGAAATTCTCAAACTGCAAAGGCAAACCAATATCAGCCTCTCTAAGCATTGCCATCACCTGCTGTAATTCGTCGCGTTTTTTGCCAGTCACGCGCACTTGCTCGCCCTGCACTTGCGTCTGTACTTTTAACTTCATTTCCTTGACCAATTTGACAATTTTCTTGGTCATCGGTTGATCCAGCCCCTGCTTGATCTGCACTGATTGTTTGCTGAGCTTACCCGACAAGCTCACGTCACCAACGTCCATGCAATCGGGGTCAATAGAACACTTGATCAAGGCCGCTCGCAACATATCCACCATTTGCTGAAGTTGAAATTCAGCCTCCGCAGTTAGCTTAACCACATAGTCTTCGCGCTCAAACTGTGCTTCTATGCCTTTAAAGTCGAACCGGGTATTCACTATGCGGTTTGACTGATCCACAGCATTGGTCAGCTGGTGTCCGTCGACTTCGGAAACTACGTCAAACGATGGCATGAATTTCTCCCACTTCGCTCAGTGATAAAACGGCATAATAACACCATGACCCAAACTCAAAACACCTGGCATATTCTCGGCGCTGGCGCCATTGGTTGCTTATGGGCGATCCGGATGAAAAAGGCGGGAATACCGGTGCGACTCATTCTATCGGAGCGCAAGCTGCACTCATTGCTAAGTGACTCAGCGCTAGATTTGGAGTTTCTCTGCGAATTCAGTCTTTCTTCGGCGGAGTACGTAACGCTAAACGTGGCTGGGACGGGCGAAAAACCGCGGAACGTATTACTGGCAACCAAGGCGAATGATGCATACAGCGCTTTGCACAGCAGAAAAGACAAACTTGATGATTGTCAGAACCTTGTAACACTTTGCAATGGCATGGGCTACCACGCGGCTATTCAGGAGCTACTCCCTGCGGCCAACCTTTTCGCGATCAGCACAACCGATGGTGCTTACTTTCAGCGCGAAAGCAGTTTAGTGATGGCCGGCAAAGGAACAAACAAAATTTCCCGACTTGTTTGCGATCGCGACGAACACAAGCGTACCCTGGAATCAATTGCCAGACAGTTAAGCACGCCTGGCCATCGCCTTCATCCAAGAGTTAACGCTGATCGTATGCTGATGGACAAGTTGCTGATCAATGCCTGTGTTAATGGCTTGACCGCTATTCACAATTGTCGAAACGGCGAATTGCTTGCCATCGGCGCCGCTCAGCGCGAGTTGTATCAGCTTATTGAAGAATGCCAAACCCTTGCTGCAGCCAGTGGTTTTTCCCGTCTGGCCCAGCAACTACCTGCTCGTGTTAGCCAAGTTATCAATGCTACGCAGAGCAATTACTCCTCCACCTGCATGGACATAAAGCTCGGGCGAAAAACGGAAATCGATTACATCAACAACTATCTATGTAACATCGCGGCTGTTTTAGATATGCAAGCGCCAATGAATAAGAAAATAGTGTCGGCTATTCGTCAGCTGGAAACAAGCGCGCCGCGCCCCTGACACCGCTTGCCGCTCCAAATCGCGGCCGTACGATTGGCGTATTGCAACTATCTGCAAATACGTAAGGTGCCATTCTCCGTGGTAATTCATCCGCGAGCTGCGCAATCTGGCCAACACCGCCGCCTAGAATGATAATGTCCGGGTCTATGGTGTTAATAATAGTGGCAAACGCGTGAGCCAGGTTTTCAATATAGGTGCTCAGCACATGTTGTGCCGGCGCCTCGCCCCTGTTCGCCATTGCGACTATCTGCTCTGCCGATTCTTGCCGGTTTGACCGCGCATACTGCGCGTAGCTCAGTGACAATGCTGGACCGGAGAGCCAGGTTTCGATGCAATCCGTGCGACCGCAATAGCAAGGTCGTGAGTCTGATTCTGCCGCCGAAAAAGGCACCGGGTTGTGCCCCCACTCTCCGGCAATTGAATTTCTGCCAGGCAGTAACTGTTTATTGAAGACCAAGCCACCGCCCACGCCTGTTCCGAGAATAACGCCAAACACAAGAGAGCTGGCTGCGCCAGCGCCATCAACCGCTTCGGACAATGCAAAACAATTTGCGTCATTTGCCAATCTGATCGGACGGTTCAAGGCCGCGCGCAGATCACCGCTCAAATCCCGCCCATTCAAGCAAGTAGAATTACAATTGCGCATCAGTCCAGTTGATGGCGAGGCGCTACCCGGGGTAGCTATCCCTACTGTGCAGCTAACACCTGACTCTGTTTCTGCCTGCTGGACCAGACTCACAATTTTTTTAACCGTTGCAGAGTAATTGCCGGCCGGCGTAGGCGTGCGATGTTGCCAAATTATCTCGCCTTGGGCATCAAGAACGGCCGCGGCAATCTTGGTGCCGCCAAGATCAATGCCAAGTTGCATTTAGAAAATCAGTACCACCAGAGCCGCAAATACAACCCAGAGGATCATAGCGCGTGAAAAAATTTGCCTGAGAGAATGCAATCGCTGACTTGCTTCAACAAGGTTTAGATCTGGAGATATTCCACTACCGAGAAAACTGTGCAGACTTGCCCTGGTATCAATACCGTGTTCCAGCGTTTCTTCCCACTCAGCGAGTGTTGCATCGAAGTCACCCACCAATCCAACGCTCAACCCAGTTAATCGTGCAGGTACCCATTCCGCAAACCCCAGCCATTCAGCACAGGCTTTATGACGCTCGGCAGCGAGAACCAGTACGCGGTAGGCAAAGGCTCCAGCCGCACCCGCCACTACAAACCAAAAAACAACTGCAAACCAGCGTTCAAACTCGTAATACGCAAGCTCATATTCCATTTCATACTGAATCGCGACCAAGTCTTCTTCCTCTTCAGCCAGTCCGTCACTGCGTAACGCTTGCATGGCTAAAACAGAATCATTCTTGCTAAAAGCGCTGGTAAATTTTGCCAAAGTATCTTCGTAGCTTGTTCGGCCTAGCGAGTAGGTTAACAACAGCAATACCAGCCCAAACTGAAGCAGGCCGAATAACGTTCCGTCAAAGGCGTTGAGCAACCAGAAAATCAATAACACTGGTAAAAACACCATCACCGCTAATTTAAGCAGTTCTGGCAATGGCACATCACGTATCGCTTCCTGCCAGGTTTCAAACCAGTCATCTTTTTGAACAGATTCAAGCACGTGCGGGGCTCGAACTATCAAAGCTGAAAACAGTATAACGATAAATTCCATATTTCTTGGCTCCAGTTTTAGACTTCTGCGTTGTCCATTACGGCAGCAAGCAATGCGTTGAAGTAAGACCACTCAAAAGCCGCGCCCGGATCCGTTTTGCGGCCGGGCGCAATGTCTGAGTGACCAACAATGCGGCTTGCACTTAGTGTTGGATAGACGTTGATCAAATTCGCGCAGAGTGACGCGACCGCTTTGTATTGCGCTTGTGTGTACGGAATGTGGTCAGCGCCTTCCATCTCAATGCCGATACTGAAATCATTGCAGCGCTCGCGGCCCTCATAACTCGACAGACCGGCGTGCCAGGCGCGGTCGCCAGTTGAGACAAACTGGCTGACCTGACCACTGCGATCAATTAGAAAATGAGCAGAAACTCTCAGTGCAGAGATCGATTGGAAGTACGGGTCTGCGTCCTGGTTCAGACAGTTGCAGAAAAATGCTTCTATGCACTGAGTACCGAACTTCTCCGGGGGAAGGCTGATGTTGTGAATCACCAGTAAGTCAATGTCAGTGCCTTCAGGTCTTTGATCGAAATTAGGCGAGTAGCATTTGCGCAGCCCCGGCAGCCAGCGGGGCTGTTCTGCACGTCGTTCTTCTACCGGCTCTGCGCTACTCATGGGCAGAGAATACACCGCCGGCGTCATTCGTGAAACTGGAACTGTATACGGAAATTGTCGCTAGTGTTGTGTTCTGGCGCTAAATCTGCAACAGCTTTTTAGGCCACAGGTTTTTTGATCGCTCGAAGATCACCAATCACCGACTGCAAAGCTCGATCAAACAGGGCCCCATCGTCTAGAAAACGTATCGTGTCTTCCTGCAGCTGTTGCGCCAACGCCATCACCGACAATTCCAGAACTTTCATACCGGCTCGATTGACAAAAATATAATCATCGTTGGGCGGGGTAATGGCCACCAGCTTGGCTCGAAAACGACCGTGCTCATTCGGTCGAACTTCTACCCAGTGACCGATACCAATCGCTTTTGCGCGCCCAACAAACTCGCTGTCTACAACTTGGGTTTCAAGGTCTGAGGGTGGTTCACTGTCAGGCGTTTGCAAGAGTGGTGCGTCTTCAGCATCGAACGCGTCACTCCCAGCGTGCGAGGCGAAGTTTTCGCCGGAATGGGAAGCCGCGTCTTGTTCAAGCTGGGTTTCAACAGAATCCATCAGTTGATCCAATTCAAGCAAATCAGCGAATTCTTCTTGCTGCTCTTCACCATCAACACAACTCCGCACAATGACTGACTCTGCTTCGTTGTGGTCCTTGCCTGCTTCCAACGAAGCCATGCTCGTTTTATCGATCTTAGTCTCCCGACCGGGCAAGCTAGAGGAACCTGATGAAGCAGACAGCAGTTCAAGATGAACTTTCTCCAGCTCAGAAAACAGCCCATTCATTTTGAAAGGGTCGAAACTTACCTGCGTTAGGCCTTCACGCAGGCGTTTCAGCAACTCAGGCATTATTTTGAGCAGTTTTGTGCGCTCTCTATCGGGTACATTTTCCGCTGAACTCCAGATCAAATCGCTGGCTGTGCCCAGGGCGAGATGCCAGTCCTGACTGTCTTCCCCGTGCTTCAGGAACGCTAGAAACAAAACATTAGACCAGGCTTCTCTAAGCAAGCGCTCAACCACTTCCGGCACTTTCTTATCTGTAAGAATGTCATCCAGTGACGATTGTACGGCCTTCCTGGCCAACAAAGCCTTCGCTTTACCGTCAGCTGCGTCAACAGCACGTTTTTCTAACAAAGATGCGCGTTTTTGTTCTTGGGAAAGAAATAACTCGAACTCGTGCAGAAGCGTGTCAAAAATGCTGGTGTCGCGTTCATAGTCATGGAGTAGAGTTTCCACTGTATGCTGAATCTTAAGCAACAAGGGGTCATCATTTTTGCTTGCGCCCGGAACCCAACCAAGGGCAGCTGTGGCCATTTGATTGAGCAATTTTCTAGCTGGGTGTCCTTCGGTTCCAAAAAAGCTCTTGTCCAGCATGGCTGCTTTCAATAGTGGAATTTGCATGCGGCCAATCAGAGCTTTCATTTGAGCATCAAGATTGTCGTCATCCAGAATAAACTGGAATAGCATTGAGACCAGGTTAATAGCATCGAAGTCCACCTGCCCAAGGCTGCGCTTTTCCTGTACGTTTTGGTCGCTTAGCATTGAGCGAAGAGCGCCGTGCACATCAACGAGCTGTTCGTTGCCGGTGACAACTCCCACCCCATTGGCCAGCCCAGCCGCTTGCTGCAACTGCGTTTGTTTCAATAGCTCAAATATCTGCTCTCTTGGTAATTCCGGGGAATGACCTGGCGTGAACCAGCTGGCCGATTTAAAAAGCCGTTGCCCCAAAATTTGTGACTGACGTTGCGCGAGCAAATGTTGCACCGACGCAAACACTTGTTCCGCATTTACACTGGCGTCATTGCCCGCATTGATTCCTGCGTGTTCATCAAAAGGCTGCGAAGCCATTGCTTGTGCACTGGCCATTTTAGATTTCGAAGGATTTGCAGCTGACGCATTACCCAACACCAGCCCAGGCAAGACGCCCGCTTCCAACAGTAGAGTATTGCATTCTTCAAGCACCGCAGGCAGCTCTTTTAACAGTTCTTTTTCAAAGAGCTTATACACAACCAGCCGCGACTTTATGTCTACTTCAAGACATTCGCAGGATTTTATGAAACCATTGCAAATCACTCTTGGCCCCAAAGGATTAGAGTTTTCGTCAACTTCAGTGGATGGAACAAGGGAATCGATTCGTCGGGTCAGCTCTCTAAGATCATCAGAATCCAGGCTCAATATGCGGGCCACAATGCCGTCAATTGCTACCTGCTCTTCCAGTTCGTCGTTCTGTACGAGCGATAGAGCGCCGGGCTTGGCTTCCAGTAGCGGCACTTCTGCCTCAGTTTCATTGATGCTTTCTGAAATATCGTTAAAAGACCTGGGAATCGCCTGTGCAAAAGCGGTTTCGATAGTACGGCGTTTTATACGAACGTCTCGCATGGATTCAAAGTACACGTTTTGCTCCGAATTGCTCTGCGCCTTGTCGGCCATTTCAAATAGAGCATCGTCTGCTGACTCAAACATGCCTTGCAGCAACTGCACCAATAATTGTTTCGCTCGGTCCTGAAGCAGTTGCAAGGGCATCGCAGCGGGTGCAGAATCCCTACCCTCTGTGGAGTTGTTCCGATTCGACGCTTGTGCAATTGACGTTACTTTGTTAGCGGGATCAAACATGCGTTGGTTTCTTGCTGACCAGTAAAAAATGCTACTCGCGGCACATCACAGCAGACAAACCGTGTGAACACCGAGACTATCGTTTAAAGTATATACAGTGAGCGGCGTTTCGAAAGCAAGGAACGGAACTGGTTCTCAAAACGCGGGTGACATAGAGATTAACCAGCCAAAAATAGAGATTTTTAATAGATTGAGGTAAGAAATGCTCACAGAAGACATTATAGCGCGCGCAGTTGCCGATAATGTGCGCGTTGCACTTTTGGAGGATATTGGTAGCGGTGATCTTACCGCAGAGCTGATTCCATCCAGTGCTGACGTCAATGCAATAATAATCACCCGGGAAAACACGGTGGTTTGTGGTCGCCCATGGGTAGATCGTGTATTCGCGGAGCTTAGTAACGGCATAGAACTGGATTGGAATTTCGATGAAGGCCAGCACGCGCAATCTGGCGATACATTGTTAACATTACGAGGCAATGCACGCCATCTGCTCACGGGTGAGCGGGCAGCACTTAACTTCCTTCAATTGTTATCCGGCACGGCAAGCATCTGTCATGAATACTCCAAGCTGGTATCTCACACTGAAGTTAAACTGCTGGATACGCGCAAGACCATTCCAGGATTACGCATTGCACAAAAGTACGCCGCTAAAACAGGTGGATGCTTCAATCATAGGATCGGACTGTTTGATGCATTTTTGATCAAAGAAAATCACATTGCGGCCTGCGGCTCCATCAGGGCCGCTGTGCAGGCCGCCAAAGAGCAAAAAACCAATGTTCTGGTAGAGGTTGAGGTGGAGAATTTCGACCAGCTGGAGCAAGCTATTGGCGCCAAAGCTGATCGAATCATGCTCGATAATTTTTCGGTGCGCGATATGCGCGCTGCTGTAGAGCACGTGGCAGGCAGCATTGACCTAGAAGCCTCCGGTAACATCACCAAAGCAACTATTGCTGATTATGCAGAAACAGGCGTTGACTATATTTCGATCGGGGCATTGACCAAACATTGCCGTGCGATAGACCTATCAATGCGCCTTGAAGGCACTTTCTAGGCCCTTAAATGCGCCTTGAAGGCACTTTCTAGGCCCCTAGAGTAATAACCCTACAATCGGCTTGAATTTTTACCGTTTATCGCTGGAGCTTCGGCTAATCTGCACTATTCTTTAACGTACGCCCTAGAAAAATATTGTGAAGCTGGCGCATGAATAAACGAGTAGTCAGGCCGGCACGGTTTGTCGAACAGAAATCCAAGACGCCAATACCTGTTAATGGCCTAAAGGTGGGCATGTTCGTGTCTGAACTGGATCGGCCCTGGACTGAAACACCCTTTATATTACAAGGCTTCGAGATTAGAAGCGTTGAAGATATTGAAGAAATTGCAGCGCATTGCGAGTATGTCTATGTAGACAATGCGGAACATGTTTTTCTAGCTCCGGTTGAACGAAGTACAGGTGGCGGAAAAGCGGCCAGAAAGACAACGTTTGTCAACAAGGCCTCTAACAAGCAGGAAAAAAGTCGAGCTACCTCAGCGCTCTCTAATGCTCGCAAACTCACAAGCTCGTTCATGGATGATGTGCGACTAGGCAAGTCAATTGATGTTCAGCAAATCAAGCTCACCGTGTCGGAGTGTGTGCAAAGTATACTGCGCAACCCTGATGCTATGCTGTGGATGAGCAAAATTAAAGATAAAGACAGCTATACATCGCAACATAGCTTAAACGTTTGTATTCTTGCCATAAATTTCGGTCGGCATCTGGGTGCACCAGAAGATGATTTAGGTAAACTCGGCGTCAGTGCGCTGATGCACGATATCGGCAAAATGAGAATACCGACTGACATTCTGCACAAAGCTGGACCACTGACCGCAGAAGAACAAGCAACCTATGAGAAACATCCTGTATACGGTCGCGATATTTTATTGCAGCAAGACGGCTTGTATCACGGCGCAGTTGACGTTGCCTACGCGCACCATGAGCACATTGATGGTTCAGGGTATCCCAGGAAAATTAAAGCTGCGGGGATTAGCGACTTCACGAGAATTATCTCTATCTGTGACCAGTATGATGCACTGACTTCTGATCGACCCAGCTCCGCCGGCAAATCATCCAGAGCAGCATTACGTTACCTATACGACCATCGCGGCAAGAAATTTGATGAACGACTGGTTCATCATTTTATCGAATGTATTGGTCTGTACCCTGCGGGCAGCGTTGTGGAACTCAAAAATGGATGCATCGGACTGGTGGTGGGTACCAACTATCGACATCGCCATTTACCAAAAATACTTGTGCTAACTAACGAACAAAAGCAAAAGCAAGGCGAACGTGTTATCAACCTTGGCAAATTGGTTGATAATCCTGATAGCAACTTATTAATAGCACGCGTTCTTCCAAATGGCTCACATGGTATTCGCCTGGAAGAGTACATCGAAAAAGGACTGATGCTGGACTAGTAGTCACTAAGCATCAGCAGATCTTGTTCTGTCAATCCGGAAGCGAAAAGAAACCGCGACTGGTTTTTGTGGTGTGCTTGGCCAACTCCTCATAGGATTCATTTCGGCATAACGCGATTGTCGCGGCAATATGCGCTAGCGTACAGGGCTCGTTCCTTCTTGCAGACGGTAGATCTTTCTTCCTGGGAAAGTCTCTAGGCATCAGGTAAGGGGAGTCAGTTTCTATCATTAGTCGATTGTCAGGTATTAGCGAAACCAAGTCCCTTAAGTGCAGGCCGCGTCGCTCATCGCAAATCCAACCCGTGATACCTATATGCAAATCCAGCTCAAGATAGGCTTTCAGCGTAGCTTCATCTCCGGTAAAGCAGTGAACTACCATTTTATCTATTCTCTCTCGATAGCGCGCAATAATACTCAACATATCATCTGCCGCATCGCGCTCGTGAATGAAAACTGGCATGCACAACTCTGAGGCCAGCTCCAACTGCGCTTCAAACGTTTCGATTTGATTCTCGCGCTTGGAGAAATTTCTGTTGTAATCCAATCCCGCCTCTCCAATAGCCTTAACGGAATCGTTGCATGCAATTCGACGAAGGCTGTCTATGTCGGAGGCCTGGAACGAATCAGCTTCATGTGGATGAATGCCAACCGTGGAATAGCAAGTATCTGGATATAGGTTTGCGATACGCAAGGAATCCTCGCTGTTAGAAACACTGGTACCGGTAATGACAATCTGAGATACACCAGCGATGCCAGCGCGTTCAATTGTCTGGCGCAGATCATCAGCGAATGAGGAATGAGCTAAATTAGCACCAACGTCAACGAGCGAAGATTGCAATGTGTAACGCCTTTTTGTAGAACCGATTAATTTACCAGGTAATGGTGCCGGAAATAGGAATCGAACCTACGACCTTCTCATTACGAATGAGCTGCTCTACCGACTGAGCTATTCCGGCGTTTTGTACACCAAGGTGAATTATACTCGGTTTAGAAAACGGGCAAACATTCTACACCTAGCTATTTCAGGCGTTTAAGAAGAATCAGGCAGTGATTTTTGCAGTCTGCCTGCAATCGCCCGACCCTCAGCGGTCTCTAGCAAGTTATTCGTTTCATGTGCATCGTTATACAGATCGAAAACCTGCTCAACGCTAAACACCGGTTTTCGCTTGAAAATCACTTTGTACAGATGCTCACCGGGTTTGCTTATCAGAGCCGCCTCGGTTAATGTCCTGCTGGGTATTTCGTGCCAGGTGATGCGCTCTTCTTGATCTGCGCTGTTAAGAGATCGCCCATTCCATTCTGCGGGCACATCGATACCCAGGCGATCGACAATAGTCGGAGCAATATCAACCTGAGCAGCCGCCGCCGTATCGGTATAAAAGTCGAGCTTGGAATCGACAATCACCATTGGAATAGACAGCTCTTCCTGGTAAAGGCTTTTCCCATGCCCATAGTGCCCATGCTCAGAAAATGCCTCACCGTGATCAGATGTAATCCAGATAACTGCGTTGTCCAAATAGCCTTTTGACTCCAGAATCGAAAATATCTCTTTTACCCTGTAATCCGCTTCAACCACTCCATTGTCATAGCGATTAATCTTCAGTTGCTGAGTAGATGTATCGCCTGCATTAATGAACGGGAGCTTGTAGTACCAGTTGCTGGAATTCTCGTAAGGTCTGAACTTTATAAATTCGCCTTTTCTTGCGCTGGATAAATGCGCGGACATTAAATGCAGATAGAAGAATGTTGGGCCCTCATGATCTTTAACTCGTCGCAGCTCACTGATAACAGCTCGATCATCGGTAAGATCGTATTGCACACCATCAGTCTCGGATTTACCGTCAAAGTAGTGGTCATAGGGCGGGTAGTAGGTGTTTAAACCCGACCAGGAGTGATCCGCTGACAAAATAAACTGCACGTTA
Source organism: Pseudomonadota bacterium (assembly GCA_039111475.1). Lineage (GTDB taxonomy): Bacteria > Pseudomonadota > Gammaproteobacteria > Pseudomonadales > JAUIET01 > JAUIET01. The sequence continues at coordinate 15,859 of JBCCIP010000076.1, forward strand.
TAACCGTTTGCTTTTAGAACCCCATTGAGATTGACGTTGCTGTGCGAAAACTCCTTTCGGTATCGACCACTTAAAATGCTAACAAGGCTGCAGATGGACTCAGAGCAAGTCGAAAAGCCATTGTCAACTTTCAGCGCTTTTCCATGGGTAATAAGACTATCGATAAACGGTGTGGTGGCTCTGTAATACCCATACGCGCCCATATGGTCTGGACGCAGTGCATCAACAACGAGCAGAATCACATTTGGTGAGCCCGCGCCTACTGCATTAACAGTACGGGTCTCATCTATCACTTTATAGCTACTCTCGCCGCTAGTGCCGTATGCACCTTGCTTCATATCAATTGAATTTGTTTTGGCGAATAAATCAGTAATTGGCTCGCCAAACCACGCGCCTTCAAACGCGGCCGTTTCACTGGGCCTGTTAGCAAAAACCACCACAGCCAAGACTACGAACGTAAGCGGAACGATAGGAAGTAACTTTTCAAGTTTGGATACATTGTTGGAGCTGAGGGAAGACCCCCAGAAAACCTGAAAAGCCCTAAACAGAATACTGGTATTCTTGACGTAAAAGCGAAACACCAGGGCAAAAGACAATGCAAGCGAGCACAGCAAAACCCATATCGGTAGCGGCAGCGTTTCTCTTAGGCGATAGGCCTGCGAAGCATAGTCTACGATAAATCCGGCATTAACATTTGTATTCCAATACGCGTTGGATATGAAGTTAAACGCGTAGAGCAGAAATATCGACAGGCTTGCGACAGAGCAAACGCTTGCGACGAGCAAGCTAGTCGCTCGCGGAAACTGTTGCACACCGAAATGTGCTGGACTGACCAGCAGAAATATCAGAGAGTAAACTGTAAACGCTACGAACGGCGCTTGAAGCAGTACTATGGATGGATAAATTGCCTTGATCGTAAATGCGGTTGTGAGCGTTAGTACTCCGACAACATGAATGGCTGCAAACGTTCCGGCTTTCACGCGACTTGCCTCTGACTAACTAAAAAGCAATCTCCAAAGGACTAGAAGGCAGCTCATGCGTAACAACATGGCCGCCAACAATAGTGAAGGAGATTCGCCTATCTTACGTCTAGATTCGACACTCGCTAGGCATATATTTATTAAGGGTGGCACTACTAATTGCACAAACCCAGTCAACGCCCTGATTCTGATCATACGTCGGCGTCATACTTATATTTCCTGCATCAAGATCAACTTGGGCAGTCCCCTGAATAGCCACGGTGATGATGCCATTTGCACCAACGTTAACCGATTCAACAAATTCACTGGTGATAGATGATGCAGTGCCAAGACCTACATTACTATTGCTTCCACAGTTACCTACGCCACCATCTGCGAGAATACACTCGCTCACTGCTGCTTTAGCGGCTGCGGCATAGGCGACCGCTTCGCTCACTTTTGCTCGAGTAGCGTAGTCTTGAAAGTAAGGGATCGCCGTTGCAGCCAGAATGCCAATGATTGCGATGACAATCATAAGCTCAATCAACGTGAATCCTCTTTGTCGATTATCCATGTCAATTCCTTCTTTTTCGATTAACTTTAAAAAAAAGGGGGCTTACATAGCCCCCTTCCTAGTATGTGTATGGTCAGCCCGTTAAGGCCGACCTTACGTTAGAGCCTGCTTATTAGACTCTGCATTCACGTGGCACATACTTGTTCAGAGCAGCTGCACTGATTGCACAAACCCAGTCAACGCCTGCGTTTTGGTCGTAAGCTGGGGTCATTGTCAAGGTACCTGCATCCAGGTTAGCCTGCGCAGTTCCCTGAATCGCAATCGTGATCACGCCAGCGGCGCCAACGGTAACCGATTCAACGTAGTCACTAGTGATAGTTGAAGCTGTACCCAGACCAACGTCGCCATTGTCAGCGCAGTTAGCCGTGCCGCCTTCAGCGAGCACACACTCGCTCACAGCGCCTTTAGCAGCTGCTGCAAAGCCTACAACTTCACTCATCTTTGCGCGAATTGTGTAGTCTTGGTAAGCCGGCAACGCTACGGCTGCCAGAATGCCGATAATCGCAACAACGATCATCAGTTCGATTAGAGTAAAACCCTGTTGTGTTTTCTTCATTTGAAGTCCCCTTCGGTTAAGTATTGGGTGAA
>JBCCIP010000077.1:0-17621 GCA_039111475.1 Pseudomonadota bacterium
CACTCGCCATGGCAACCACGCCGAATTGGTATCCAGTGCACTAGCTGCTGGTAAAAACGTGTTTGTGGAGAAACCTCTTGCGATTAACCAACAGCAATTGGATCAAGTTCGCGCAGCGCTTGACGCGTCAAATAATGAGAACGGGGCGCCACAGTTAATGATTGGTTTTAATCGGCGATTTTCATCGCTGATTAAAGACATCAAACAGGCTTTAAATAGCGTGCAAAACCCAATTGCCATGGTAATGACGGTGAACGCTGGGTATATTCCTGGGAATCATTGGACGCAAAGCAAAGACGAAGGTGGCGGCAGACTGATCGGAGAGGCGTGTCATTTCATCGATTTACTACGCTTTCTCGCAGGGCACGCCATCACCACCAGTTCAGCGCAGTTAATGCAGAGTGAATGCTCAGATACCGCTACCATAAACCTGACGTTTGCGAATGGGACTATTGGTACGGTACATTACTTCTCCAACGGTCATAAAGACATTTCCAAGGAGCGCCTGGAAGTGTATGCCGATGGCAAGGTAATACAGATGGACAATTTCCGAAGCCTCAAGGCAACCGGCTGGAAGAATCTAAAATCGCGCAAGCTTTCGAAACAAGATAAAGGGCACGCAGAAGAAATTCGCCAATTTATTGCGGGCTTGGTCAATGGGCAACCTGCTCCCATTCCACTGGATGAGCTGATAGAGGTATCTCAGCACTCATTAAACATCAGCCCCTGGTCATGAGATAAAAAGATGAAAACAGTTTTTCATGTAGTTGGTGCGAGGCCTAATTTTATGAAGGCTGCGCCGCTTATTGCCGCGCTTGAGAAGTACGATCATATTGATCAGAAGTTAGTGCACACAGGTCAGCACTATGACCACAACATGTCGAAAGTGTTTTTTGACGAGTTAGGCATACCGAAACCCGACTACAGCCTGGAAGTTGGCTCAGGCAGCCATGCTCAGCAAACGGCGGCGATTATGTTGAAGTTTGAGGAGCTTGCTACAGAACACGCCATCGACCTGCTGATTGTTTATGGCGATGTAAACTCTACTATTGCGACAGCGCTAGTGGCTGCAAAGCAAGGCATACCAATTGCACACATGGAAGCGGGTTTGAGATCGTTTGATCACGACATGCCGGAAGAAATTAATCGGATACTGACCGATCGCATTTCCAACTTGTATTTCACACCGTCAAGAGACGGCAATGAAAACCTCAGCAAAGAAGGTGTCGACGCTGACAAGATCCACCTGGTGGGCAACGTAATGATTGATACCCTGGCGAGATTACTGCCGCAGGCGAAAGCACCAAGTGAACTGGCAGAACAGTTTGCAGCAAGCTCAGAAGGCTATGCGCTAGTTACCTTGCATAGGCCATCGAATGTTGACGAACCCAACATGCTGAAAGACATTGTTGATAGTCTGAATCGTATCAGCCAGCACACTCACATACTATTTCCAGTACACCCCAGGACCCGCGCTAGAATGGAAACGCTCAATCTCGCCCCGGAAAATCCTGAGCGTTTTCATTTGATGGAACCAGCCGGCTATTTAAACTTCATATGGCTGCAACAGCATGCTCGCGTGGTTCTGACTGACTCCGGCGGCGTGCAAGAGGAAAGCACCTATTTGCAGGTACCTTGTTTAACCTTACGCGCCAATACCGAACGACCCATCACCTGCACCAGCGGCACCAACAAGCTGATTGGCCAGGATCTCGCATTGTTTGAATCGGAAACCCTGGACATATTGAATGGCAAAGAGCGCAAGTGCCAAATTCCGGAGCTATGGGATGGCAAAACTGGCGAGCGTACCGCTGACATCATCTCACGCTATTTACAATAATTTGGCCCGCTCAATCGGCATTGCATGAATAAGCTGCTTAAGCTTTTTCGCATACTACGATTACTGGGGCCTGGCTGGGCCGGTTACCGTGTATATTATGCATTGCTATCTAAGCTCGGTTACTGGCGGCGTGTCACGCCAATAACTGACTGGCCAGCCATCGACAGCCACTTAAGCAATGGGGAAATCAGCCCCCTACGCTGGAATGCCAAAGCATACAAAGCCTGGATTGAACAGTACCCCAGCGCTGCGGAAAAACTTCGTAAAGATGCGGATTGTATAGTCAGTGGCACTATTGGGTGGTACTCCCGACACCCGAATTCATTGCCTGACAATTGGCACCAAAATCCGTTTAGCAAAGACATCGTTCCTGCTGATAAACACTGGAGCGAACTTGGCGAATTCCAATACGGCGACATAAAACATATCTGGGAACCCGCCCGCTTCTGCTGGGCCTTAACGCTGTTGCGCGCTTACTGGCTGACAGACGACGAACGGTATCCTGAAGTATTTTGGGCCCATTTTGAGCGCTGGTTTCATCAGTCGCCTCCCAATAAAGGCATCCACTGGAAGTGCGGCCAAGAGACATCAATTCGCGCTATGAATATGTGTTTGCTGATGCATGGCTTGGCAAGCTCGCCGCACAGTACAGATGAACGGCGTAATAAGATTCGATCACTAATTCTAGTGAGCGGTCAACGCATCGAAGCAAACCTGCAATACGCCTACAGTCAGCAAAACAACCATGGCACCAGTGAGGCTGCAGCCCTCTTTATCATTGGCAGTTTGTTTCCGGCACTACCGGGTGCTGAGAGCTGGCGAAGCAAGGGCGCGGATGGACTACAAGATCAATTAGGCAAACTTGTCTACGCAAACGGCGGCTTCGCACAGCACTCGTATAATTATCATAGAGTGATGCTGCAGGCCGTTAACTTTGCCATTTCGGTGGCAAAACACAGTGCACATAAGTTGCCAGACTCGGTAACTCACCATCATGCGGCTGCGAGTCAGTCACTGTGCCGAGCCGCGTCAGTGTTTAGTGGCAAGCTCCCTATGTGCGGTGGCAACGATGGTGCGCTTTTGTTTCCACTCACCAGCAGCGATTATCTTGATTTCAGACCAATCGTTCAGGTTAGTCAGCGCCTGGCCCACAGAACGTCTGGGTTCCCCGCTGGACAATGGGACGAAGAAGCATTGTGGTTCGGTTGCAAGAATTCCACGCTTTCTTTAGAAACAGAAAAATTAGTCATTACGGCCGATCATTACATATGGAGAATCGGTCAATTAGAGCTTTACCTCAGGTTGAGCAATAACTACGAACACAGACCGGCGCACGCCGACCAACTGCATGTGGATTTGTTCTGGCAAGGACAGCCGGTATTGGTTGATTCTGGAAGCTACAGTTACAATGACGGAAATTGGAATGACTGGTTTTCAGGCACTGCTGCGCACAATACTATGCAGATAGACGGGCGTGACCAAATGCCCCGGTTGTCGAGATTTCTTTTCGACCATTGGAACGGTGCCCAATGCATCCAAGCCGATAATCGGGGAGGAGAATTTGAATTTACGGATTATCAGGGCGTGCGACATGTGCGCCGCTTGCGCATTGATTGCGGTTCGGTGGCGATAGAAGACAGCGTCGACGGCCGCTACCAAAGCGCAGAACTTCATTGGCACGTACACCCTGAAATGAACATCGAACAACACAACAATCAGTTATCACTTGGTGAGCTCAGCATTGAGTCAAGCGAAGCTGCCACTATTATACAGAGCTGGCAGTCTGATTATTACGCCGAAAAAATAGAACGCAGCTGCATGAGTGTAAACCTCGCGCACGCCGGTGTTGTAACCACACATATTCGATTTCCCAAACAACACCATCACAGCCACTGAGCACACTAACAGGCCATCCAACATGCATGTGCTTTACTTTCACCAATATTTCTCCACACCCTCAGGCTCATCCGGTACACGGTCGTACGAGATGGCACGCGCGCTCGTTGAGAAAGGTCATTCAGTAACAATGGTGTGCGGCTCCTCACAGCTGTCAAAAACCGAACTCGACCAAGACATGCATAATGGCGTGCGCAGTGGCCTGGTAGACGGTATTAACGTAGTAGAAATTGATCTGGAGTACTCAAACCACAATAGCTTATTAAAACGGAGCCTGCTTTTCCTGCAATTCGCCTGGAGAAGTATTGGCATTGCTAGAAAGACGGATTACGACGTTCTGTTTGCCACCACCACACCGCTAACAGCTGGGTTGCCTGGCATTTTTATGCGGCTATTAAAACCAGGCAAACCGTTTGTTTTTGAAGTACGCGATCTATGGCCAGAACTGCCTAAGGCCATGGGCGTAATTTCAAACCCGGTTGTGCTCTGGGCCATGGGTTTATTGGAAACCATCAGCTACAAAACGGCACACCATTGCATAGCGCTATCACCCGGTATTCAGCAGGGCATTCTGAAAAAGAAGCCAAAGGCCGCCGTGAGCATGATTCCAAACGGCTGCGATCTCGAGTTTTTCTCGGCCACTGAAAGAGGGCGAAACAATAAGTTAAAAGCTGTTTTTACTGGTGCCCATGGCCAGGCAAATGGGCTTGATGCTGTTCTCAATGCAGCTGCCGAACTGAAACGTCGCAATGATCAATCGATTGAATTGCACTTTATTGGAGACGGGAAACTCAAACCAGAATTGGTAAGCAGAGCCAAACGAGAGCAACTGGATAATTGTGTTTTTCTCGACCCAGTCCCGAAAAAGGAATTGCGCGATCAACTAGCGGAATACGACGTTGGCCTGATGATTCTTGCCAACGTATCAGCCTTTTACTACGGCACTTCGCCCAATAAGTTCTTTGACTACCTGGCGTGTGGCTTGCCTGTACTCAACAATTACCCGGGGTGGCTTTCCCAGCTTATTTCAGAAAACGATTGCGGTATTGCGATTGCTCCAGACGACGCTAAGCTATTTGCTGATGCACTGCAAGAGCTCGCAAGTGATCCCGATCGCCGAATCGCGATGGGAAGAGCTGCGCGACAATTAGGCGAAGAGCAATTCAATAGAGCGAGACTGGCAGCGAGTTTTATCGAGTGCCTTGAAGCCGTTCATACCAACCAAACCTGAATGCACAGACTATACAACTTCAGCAGTATTGAAGCCGCCGCACGCGGCTGCAACTGGCTGAGTCTTGTTCTGCTGGGTATTGTATTACCGGTTGTTGAATTCGGCTTCTACTCGCTTGCGTTGGCAGTAATGTTCATAGCCTCTTCAATTGCTATTGGTGGGCAAGACAGGGTATTGCTGCGCTATGTGCTGAATCCGCTGGCCAAGCACAGTGACGAAGAGCGTGTTGAGTCGCAGATAATAGCTGGCGCCGCGTTTCTGCTTAACTTTTTGATAGTGGTAATTGTTTGTGCGGCTACCGCGTTCTATCTCAGCCCGGAGTTTGTAGCACCGGTTTTGGTAGAACATCGCTACGCCCTACTCATTTGGCTCGCCTTTAATGCTCAGCTGGGCTTACTTGTGGCACTTGCCAGAGCCACAGAAGACACCACATTTTACGCGATAGTAAGGTTGGGCTATACACTCACCAAGTTGATTGGCTTGGTGATTATTGGTTATATCAGTCAAAGTGTTGAAGCTGTGATTTGGGTAGACACATTGGTAATCACCCTGTTTTCACTGTTTGGTCTTTTCTACGCCCGGCACCACATCAAGCCAGTAGTATCCAGACAACCCTTGACCAAAGCACTTGGTTTCGGTGCGCCGTTTATTCTCAATATGTTGGCAGGTGCCGCTCTTGGCCACGTAGACAAATTGATGCTTGCGCAATTTGTTACCACTGAGGAAGTGTCAAAGTATTCGTTTTTGATAGGTATAACCAGTGGCGTGTTTTTTATTTTTGCCATCGTGAATGTGAAGTATGAAACCATGGTGTATAGAGAACGCGACAAGGCCAAAGGCGAGCGTCATCTCAGAGACTTGCTGTTGCTGTGTGTGGGCGGGGCTTTTCTCGCGCTGCTATTCGTGAATTTGGCGCTGCCCTACCTGCTGCCGCTGGTCGGAAAGCCGGAATTTGCCGCTCCAGCTCTTTTACTTGTACTCTCATTTGCGTACCTTATATACCCACTTACTCTGCAGGCGAACATACGCTTCGCGTGGCAAGAGAAGACTCAATGGGTGCCGGCTATTATGATTGCAGCATCACTACTGAATATAGTGCTGAACTATGTGTTGATATCCCGCATGGGATTAATGGGGGCTGCTACGGCTACTCTTGTGTCATATTCGTTTCTGGCAATAGTGTCTAATTCAATCTCTCGGCGAGTTGCACGATGAATCCCTCGGTCTTTTTTAGAAACCTGGCGCTTATTTACATAGCCACAGGGCCTATCTACTGGTTTTTTCTTATTCCGCCTGAATCCTTTAGTTTGATTAAGCAAGGTATTGCCGCAACACTAATTGGCGCGGGTGCAGTAATAGGTTACAAAGAGATATTTGCACAATCGGGTGCTCTTCAGAAAAGTGGCAGTGGAATGATTTTCGGGATTATTCTGATGAGCATACCGTCAATTTTCTTTGCACAACCAGAAGAAAGTTTTGAACACCTGACACGATACCTCATTTTGTTGGCCATCATCTTATTGTTCTACTGGGTAATGTTAGATCGGCAGATTCCCGAGAAACTAGCGCCTGTAATTGCCTACATCATGATTCCCGTGTGTTTGATGACATCAGCTAATTGGTTGTTGGATTTACAGATCGAAGGCTATGTGGGCCCCGAGTTCATTTTACCACTGCATATCAGTGGTTTTTCAGACAACCGAACTGGTTGGTCGAATGGACTCGCTGTTATGGCGCTGTTTATGCTTTGGCAGTACATCGTTGCACCGGATCGAAACAGACTTTACTTGCTTGCATTTGCATCAATCGCACTGGCACAAACCGCCTGTGGTGGTCGAGGCGGAATGACCGCAACAGCAGTGGGAGTGATTGCTTTGTTGGTGTATCACAAGCGCTATATGAACATGTTGGTTATTACCGTAGCCATCGCGATATTCGCCGCGCTCAACTGGGATTTCCTCTACGAGCACTTACGTTTTGACCGACTCGACGAAACAAATACGACGGCTGACTTTACAGCCGGTCGCGCTGAGCAATATACGTTGGCGATAGCACTTATTGACGACCCTATTCGGCTGTTTATTGGTTTAGGGCCAGAAGGTTACAAAGAGTATTTTGCCAAAAAATTTATCGAGTACGCCATCCATAACGTATGGCTTAGATTGCTGATTGAATATGGCATCTTTTTGCTGCTGTTTGCTATTGGATACCTTATCAAGTCGATGATCGACGCGTACCAGCGAGACAGGCGATCTATGCCGCTGATTATCATTCTGTCGGCTGGTTTTATTTCAACATTTGTAGAACCGCATGCCATTTTGTACAGCTACCAAAACTACTTATTGTGGTGGATTCTGTATGTTGCAGTGAGGATGAATCGGACTACTTATTTGATTCCAGCAGCGCGGTCGAAATAGTACTTTTTTGTCTCTAACAACGAGACGTTAGATGAACGAAAACTTGCACGTATTGATGTTGGTAGATGGCTTGGCCCAGGGTGGTGCTGAGCGAACGGCAGCGAATTTAGGGAATGAATTGGCCGCCAAGGGATGCAGAATCACGATATTAACCATGCATCCAGCCTCTGATGCAGAATACCCAATCGAATCACGGATTGATCGAATTAACTTGAATCTTCATTCAAGCAGCTCAGGCATAGTCAATGCGATTTGGGCAAACTTTCGCAGATACAGAGTTATTCGAGCACAGCTGAGGAAGCACAACGGGGACATAGTATTGAGCTTCCACACAACCAATAATGTACTCACAGTACTTGCGAGCAAGCGTAATGCAAGCCGCTTGGTCTTGTCAGAGCGCTGCCACCCACCACACGCGGAAGCTTCGAGTTATTGGCACGCACTGAGAAAATACCTGTATAGATATGCAGATTCCGTAGTCGTGTTATCAAGTGAAAGCAAACGCTGGATAGAGAATTGTACTGGTGCAACCCGCGTCGACGTCATACCAAACATGGTCCCCTGGCCCATTCAGACATTCCCAGGAGCAAAAAATCCAGCTGATGTAGTGAAGCAAAACCAAAAAGTACTACTCGCGGTTGGTAGATTGGTGGTACAGAAAGGCTATCCATTGTTGATCGCAGCTTTTAAACAGGCAAGCGCAGTACACCCGGACTGGAGCTTGTACATCGTTGGGGCCGGTGATCAATTGGCGTTGCAGAAGTTGATTGATGAGAATGAGCTTACAGCGCTAGTTAAGTTGGTCGGTGCCGTAGGAAATGTTAGCGACTGGTATGATGTCGCTGACATTTATGTTCTCAGTTCAGTGTCTGAGGGCTTCCCTAACAGCCTGGCAGAAGCAATGGCAGCGGGCAATGCCGTTGTCAGTTTCGACTGCGATACCGGTCCGAGAGACATGATTGACCATGGAGTAAATGGCTTATTGGCAGATGCCAATAGCGCCGATAGTATGGCCGAAAAATTGATGCAGCTAATGGAAAGCGAAGAGTTACGTTTTAAGCTGGCAAAAGAGTCCGTGAAAATACGCGAGACCTATTCCAGACAAAAGATTGTTGCGCTTTGGCTTGACTTGTTTGCCGACCTTACCCGCAAACCACGTTGATCGTTTGCAGAACAATATGATTGATAATTCCTGTCCTAAAAAGCTGATGTTCTTTTTGCCCTCGCTTAGCGGCGGCGGGACAGAACGAGCAATGCTAACCCTAGCCAATGGTTTTGCCGACAAGGGATTTGACGTAGATCTGGTTTTAGCCTCAGCGTCTGGCCCATATATCAAAGACATCAGCAAGAAAATTCAACTGATAGATCTTGACCAGCCTAGAGTGTTTGCCTGCATCCCAAAGCTGGTGGCCTACCTTAGAAAGGAGCGCCCCAGGTATTTAGTCTCAGCACTTTACTATGTGAACGTAGTGGCGATCATCGCGAAATTGTTATCACGTGTAGACTGTAAAATGGTAGTTTCTGAACGCAATACAGTCAGCGAAATGCTCGAGTATGACTCGGCGGCAAGCAGGTTATTAATGCCGAGTCTCATGAGAATGTTCTATCCAAAAGCAAATGTGATTACCGCAGTATCCCATGGTGTTGCGCGTGATCTCGCCGATCTACTTGGCATTGATAGAAATCGAATAACAGTTATCTACAACCCAGTTTACAGTGAAGAGCTTATTGAACTTAGCAATGCGCCTCTAAAAAACAACTGGATTGATGAATTAGATGCCCCGCTGATCGTTGCCGTCGGTAGATTTTCTCAAGAAAAGCAGTTTGCAATGCTCATTGATGCTTTCGCAGGCCTGAGAAAGAACTTTAACGCTCGCCTTGCCATATTGGGCGACGGGGAGCTCAGGGCGGATCTGGAACGGCAGATAGAACTACTCGGCTTACAAGAACACGTTTCATTGCCTGGCTTTATTGACAATCCTTTCCCCTGGATAAAACGTGCCCAACTGTTCGTACTTACTTCCAGAACGGAGGGTTTGCCAGGCGTTTTAATTCAGGCAATGGCTTGTGGCACGCCAGTGGTCAGCACAGATTGCGCAAGCGGGCCCAGGGAAATACTGGAAGACGGAAAATGGGGAAAACTGGTTCCAGTTGATGACCACGAAGCGCTACAACAAGCGATGAAAGACTCTCTACTGTTTGCATCGCACCCGAAAGTTCAGCAAAGAGCGGCTGATTTTGATGTAACACAATCACTGCAAGGTTACATCTCCGTTTTGGAACTGTAAGCAATGCACTATAGTTCCACGAATCACTTACTGGAAAGCACTGTCCATAGATGCTGAAATGCCGCTAGCATTTTGTCCATGCTATAGGCATTTACCATTTTTTCGCGGCATCTTTGTTTGCGGTTTTGGTATGCGACATGCTCACCTTTGTTTTCAAGCATGGCTGATCTGATTCCTTCCGCCAGAGCAATCGGGTCTCGCGTTGGCACCAGCCAACCTTCATTGCCAACAATGTATTTGGCATCACCAACATCAGTAACGACGTTAGGGACACCACACGCCATTGCCTCAGCTACTGCATTCGGAAACGCCTCCCCATAGGCGCTGGATAGAATATGCAGATCCAGAGCCGAGACAATTCGAGATACGTCGTTGCGAATACCAAGCAGTTTGATATTACCTTGGAGTTCAAGCTCTGCAACTAAATGACGCAATGCGCCATTTTCACTGGTGAGGCCAGCGCCAATAAGCAGGCAAGAAAAGCCAGGGAAATCTTCCTTCAATTCTCGTAGCGCCTTCAGAAGTGTCTCGTGATCTTTTTGCGCGTCATAACGAGCCACCATGCCCATCGCAAAGGTATCGGAGGTAATACCCAACTCATCGCGAATGGTTTGGACGGACTCTGGGGTGGCAGGTGCATATTGAGCCAAATCATAGCCGTTTGGAATGAATTCAAATTTGCCTTTGGAGTACCCTTTTCGCTGGTGTAACTCGCAGGCCGCCCGCGAGCAACAAACAATCTTGTCGGGAACGAAGTGAGACAATAACGCACACAATTTTACGACTAGCCTTGTGCTACGACTCACTTTCCCGGCATCAAGGTTAGAATTGCGAATACCCCACACTATCGGCGCATTAACAGCAAACTTTGCCAGCACACCGCCAAGCAAGTCAGCGTGATACATCCATGTTTGCACTAGATCTGGTTTCTTATGCCTAAGCGTTTCCCATAAAAGTAACACGCCGGATCGGGTGAGCCTGCCGGACGGCATGCCTAGTACAACCACTTCGATACCCATTGCCCGGAGCGGCTCGGCGTAATAGCTGTCACCTGTTAAGGAGACAACCGTTACTTCGTGCCGATGAGCGGTTGCACTAGCCAACCTGACGAGAACCGTTTCGGCGCCCCCTAAGCCCAGGCCGGTAATAACATGAAGAATTTTCATTATCTAACTGAGAGGCACTAAGAAATAATCTTGGCCAATAGCCGCTCATGGTCGTCTGTGAGCTCATAAACCGTATTCGCTACCTGCCCAATATTCGCCCGCCATGCTTCGCAGCTCTTAAGGGAAATCTGTTTCAGAGCGTTTTCAGAAACGTCATACTGATGCATGTCAATCACAGTCCCTACCATTGCTTCAGAGACAAATCTGCTGTCAACCGTGCCTTCCTGGGCGATCATTGGAACGCCAAAATACATAGCTTCGTAAAACCGATTCGATCTCGCCCATTGAGAATTGGCTAATCCGTGAGCATGAGCAACCCAACTGAGATCGATCACTGCGTACATTTCAGGCAAATCGTCTGGGGACACATACTCGCCCCCGTATTCGATCCATTCAGAAGCAGCAACATCTTGTTCAAACGAATCAATTCCTAGCACCTTGCCTCGCACATAGAGATGAACGTCCCCTGCACTACGTTCAATAAAGCGCATTAAAAATGACCATGAAGTTTTACAGCGCAATAGTCCAAAGTAACCGATGACCAACGGGGAATTCGGGGCTTTACTCTGCACATCCGTTCGATCAAGAAGACGGCCATCCACCTTGTTTTCCTGAACGAAATGATTGAGTTTTCCTATATCCAGATGTTGAGCGTAATAACCGCTGATGTATTCTTCGGACGTAACAACCAGTAAATCACTTTGATTTACAATAAAATTGTCTAACTGACGAAAAGCCCACGCCAGCGGGCCAGAACCTACCAGCAAGGAATGAATATCCTGAACCTCGCAAACCAGTTTCGGTCGCGATCCTGAAAATGCTCGGGCCAACAAAGCCAATAACGTGAGGTCAGAGCTAAACGCGTAGACGATGTCACTACTTTGAACGTGCTTACGAATTGCAGACCAGGCACGCAGATAGGTGGTAATTCGACCAAAAACAGACGAATGGGCCAATTCACCCAACTTTTGTGTCTCGTGCGTGCTCTCTCTCCCTTTGTAGTAGTCACGCTGGAAGTACAGCACCACCGGCTTTACACCAAGGTCAGCAAGACTGTCGATGCGTCGGAATATGAGTGCATCAGACGCAACAGGAGATATAAACACTGCTTTCAAGTTAATTACTCTTGTTTGGAGGGTGGCAGAAACCTTCGGTCGGCATTTGCAGCTACACACTGCAATTATGCGTAATTTAGCATGATTAAACACAGCTATGGGACGAACGGCTGCTTCGCCATTCTGCGCTCGGGTATACTAATAAGCTAAAGCAAAAATCGTTCAACAACAGAGACTTACCTAGTGAATTCGCGACCACACCAAATCTGTACCAATTGTGTAATGGATACTACAGATTCCAACATTGTTTTTGATGAAAATGGGGTGTGCGATCATTGCCACGGGTTCAAAAATGATGTGTTGCCTAATTGGCATACCGACGAACGGGGCCGGAATGACCTAGAGAAAATCGTAGCGAAGATTAAAAAGGACGGCGAAAATCGCGACTTTGACTGCATCATGGGCATGAGCGGTGGCGCAGACAGTTCCTATTTGCTTCATCTGGCGGTAAAAGAGCTGGGCTTACGGCCACTCGTTTTTCATGTTGATGGCGGCTGGAATTCGAAAATTGCCGTAAACAATATCAATGTGATGATTGATAAACTAGGCCTGGATTTGTACACGGAAGTGATTAACTGGGAGGAAATGAAGAACTTCCAGCTTGCCTACTTCAAAGCCTGTGTGCCAAATCTTGATGTGCCACAAGACCACGCGTTTGTAGCCACACTGTACAACTTTGCAAAGCAACACAAAATTAAATACATTTTGAATGGCGGAAATTTCTCCACCGAATGTGTGAGAAACCCGTTGGAATGGCTGTACTACGGCACGGACATGCGGCAGCTAAAAGACATACTAAAGCAGTTTGGCACCATTCCAATGGAAACCTACCCGTTCAGCGGCGTCATTCGACACAAGCTTTTCCTAAGATATATTCAGAGAGTGCAGGTTATTAAGCCCCTGAACTACATGCCGTATATAAAAGATGAAGCAATGAAAATGCTTGAATCCGAATACAATTGGGAACCGTATCCGCAGAAGCATTTTGAGTCTCGCTTCACACGGTTCTATGAAGGCTATTGGCTACCCGCTAAATTTGGCTACGATACCCGAAAAGTACAATATTCCAGTCTTATTTTGACAGGCCAGATGACCAGAGACGAAGCGCTGGAAAAACTAAGTGATCCTGCCATGACGGATGAAGAAGTTCGCCAGGAGTTTGAATTCATATCCACCAAGCTGGGCATTAGCACAGAAGAGCTTCAATCTTACATGGACGCTCCAAACAAGACCTATAAAGACTACCGAAACCAGGAAGCACTATTTAACCTTGGCGCTCAGGTAATGAAATTTCTCGGAATAGAGCGCGCCGTAAAACGATGATTGCGATTGCAAGTTATGGGCTTGGTAATGTAAAGGCATTTGCCAATGTATATCATCGATTAAACATAGAGCATTGCATTGCCGATAAGCCCGAGCAGCTGAAAGACGCAGACAGAATAATCCTGCCAGGCGTGGGAGCATTTGACCATGCAATGCAATTACTTAATCAGTCCGGCTTGCGAGAAACCTTGGACCACGCTGTTTTAATTCAGAAAAAACCAGTGATGGGAATTTGTGTAGGCATGCAAATGATGGCATGTAAGAGCGAAGAAGGTACGCTCGAAGGACTTGGCTGGGTGGAAGCCTCTGTACGAAAATTCAGTACTGAGGACACGAAAACCTACCCCTTGCCACACATGGGTTGGAATACACTGCAAATTGATTCTTCCCATCCGCTGTTTGCAAACATGAGTGACAATCCTGAGCTGTATTTCCTGCATTCCTACTATTTTGACAACGAAGACAGCAGCATAACGATTGCTACTACCGATTATGCCAAGCGGTTTACAACAATAGTACAGAAAGCAAATATAATTGGAATTCAATGTCACCCTGAGAAGAGCCACGACACTGGAGTATCAATATTAAAGAATTTCGCAAGTATGCAGGCGAACCAAAATGCTTAGATCCAGAGTAATTCCGGTTCTTCTCGTTCGCGATAAAGGACTGGTAAAAACGGTAAAATTCAAAAACGACAAATACGTTGGCGACCCGATTAACGCCGTAAGGATATTTAACGAAAAAGAAGTTGATGAACTGATTGTGCTTGATATTGATGCAACCGCTCAAGTTAAAGAACCCAATTACGACTTAATTGAGAATATTGCTTCTGAATGCAGGATGCCGCTTTGCTACGGAGGAGGAGTGAATAATCTAGATCAGATTCTGAAAATACTCAGCCTTGGTGTGGAGAAAGTCGCACTGAGCGCAGCGCCATACGACAATGAAGGGCTAATAGAAGAAGCAGCTCGACGCGTTGGCTCTCAAAGTATAGCCGTGGTTCTAGACGTTAGGAAAAGGCGTTTTGGTGGTTATCAATGCATGACTCACAATGCTACGGTAGCACGAAAAATTGAACCCGTAGATTATGCAAGAAAGTTAGCAAACCTTGGGGCTGGAGAAATAATTATCAACTCTATCGATAGAGATGGGACAATGAGCGGCTACGATACTCGTATTATTCAGAGTATTAATTCTGCGGTTCCGATACCAGTAACGGCGGTAGGAGGTGCTGGAAGTATGCAGGATGTGAGAAACCTAGCTGACAAGGAGGGCATAATTGGTTGCGCTGCTGGAAGCATTTTTGTGTTCAAAGGAAAGTATCGCGCCGTCTTGATTAATTACCAGAATTTGTCTCAGTGAAGTGGCTAAGTATTTTTTGTCCAGTGTTCTATAGGTTAACCATTAGTTTTCCTCCGCCTTGTTGGGCGGTAAACCGCCGTTATACCGATGAGGGCGGAGTTGGCAATAGTAAACTGTGATGCACTGTTTAATCAGTTCCGCTTCATTAAATGAACGATAACCGACTTTCGGTATGCATTCACCTTTTAAGCCACTAAAGAAACGATCCAATAAAGTGTTGTCCCAGCAGTTACACCGACCACTTATGCTCCGTTCTATCCTATAACGCCACAGGTATTGCCGAAAGCGCGTGCTTGTGTAATGACTGCCTTGGACTCCCTTTTAAGTGTCAAGCGATTTTTGTATTTGATTGATCGCATTATTTCTGGTCCGTAAGCACATCGCTCAGGCTCTGATTGACTGGGCCAACAAATGGCGAATTGCGCTGATATACAGTCAGCCAGGCAAGCCTACGCAGAATGCCTAAATTGAAGAATTCAATCGAACTGCACGACACGAGTGGCTAGAAATGCTTGAGTATGACTAAGTTGAGCATGCACAATGGTTGGTAACTTAATAGCTGTGGTCCTACAACAATGAACGCCCTCACACCGCGATAGGCGGTATTACGCCGCGGCAGCTACTAAAAGCCGCTTAACAAATTCTGCTTATTGCCTCAGTGGAAAATGAGGGGGCATTACAAATGGACAAATTTACTGAGCGACTACCATAGAGATCTGAATTAAACTAGAGGCTAGGTTACTCTCTTCACGAGTTAGATGATAATTCTCCTTAAAACGAAGAATTTAGTTAATCAGAAACTAAGAAATTAGAATGTTAAGAGAAATTGGTTTAGACGGGATTATATTTGGCCTGCAGAATTTTGGTGGCATATCTACTTACTCATGGGAGCTACTTTCCCGCCTGTCAGGCGAGCGAAATTGTCAAGTAACTCTGGGGCTGCCAAAAATTGTTCTTAGCGATCGAGCGTCGGCATTAACAAATCTAAACCTATCAATCGTTCGAGAAAAAAGGCCAGTTCAAATCAGTCGATACCTTTCAACAGACCTGAGCAGCCCCGTGGTACATTCAACATATTATCGGACTCCTCGAACAGAGAAATGCAAGAGCGTTATAACGGTCTATGATTTTGTTTACGAGAGATATCGAGAAGGTGTCGCCAAGACTGTACATAGCGCACAAAAAAGAAGAGCTTGCATGCAAGCTGATAAAATTCTCTGTATTAGTGAAAACACTCGAATCGACTTACTCAACACCTATCCGGAGGTGGATCCACAAAAGGTCAGTGTGACACCGCTAGCCGTAGACCATCAGAATTTCTTTCCTAATCCACTTCCAAGAAATGACCTTTGTGATACCGTAATTTTCGTTGGCCAAAGAACTGGTTACAAGCGTTTCCAATTAGCCGCGGAATCAGCTCTGCTAGCGGGATTGAAATTTGCAATAGTTGGAAGCCCGCTATTAGGAGCTGAGAAAAAAATGCTAAATACAATAATGAAAGACCGATGGCAAGAATTAGGAAAAGTTTCAAATTCTGAGCTACGTGAGATTTATTCTAACGCATTTGCCCTGATTTATCCTTCAGATTACGAGGGATTCGGCCTGCCGTTATTAGAGGCGCAAGCATGCGGCTGCCCTGTCGTGGCTGCGAACCTATCTTCGCTTCCGGAAGTTGGGGGTTTAGCTGTTGGGTATGCTGACTCACAAACAAAGGAGGCATACTCATGGCAACTTGAGCGGTTATTTGATCGTAATTATCGGAGAACGAAAGTTGAAGCTGGCATAAGTAATGCGAAGAATTACAACTGGGACCAAACCTTCGACCTTACAATGGCAGCTTATCAGAATTTACTCGACTAATAATCGAATGAGCTGTTTTATGAGACATCGCGATTAGTGCTTTGGGCGCCTATTCGTCTAGCGCCGGCTCTAGCAAGTTGTGGCCGTCCTCTATCCGCAATAATGGTTGACTAATTTCAGAGAACGCACCTCTGTTGAGTGCAGCAAAATTTTTGCAACAAGATCATTCACTTGCGATCTGAAGCCCGACCCGGACCAGCGAAGTCTTGTAGGAACGATTTCGCCAAACCGATTATTATTCTATTTCTTCACCAAGTATGCGATCGTCCCACAGAACAATCCTGGCGAAATCCAAAAGAACATTCTTTTTACAAATTTTTGCCAGCGCTTACGCCCACCTCCAAAAACGTACACGATTCTTGACAGCTCAACGCCTTGCCGTCTGCAGAGTTCCAACATATTAGCTTCGCTAATCCAAGTCACATGTTCCATATTTGGTATCTGTGGATAAGAGAATACTGCGGAAATTATGTGAAGAAAATAGTAGGGATTTGGCGTGGTAATTAAGATCCCCCCTTCGGGCTTTGCCGCTCTTCGACAATATGTTAGCAATGCTGCCGGAGAGTCCAGATGTTCTATTACATCAGCTGCAATTACGATATCAAACTCTGCGCTTAGGCGATATTCTTGGTTAACATCAGCAACATGCGCCTGGTAACCTCTATTGATTGCCTCTTTTACACACTCTTCGTTTATGTCGACGCCTACGAGATTAGAAGCAACTTCATCAATTATACGGTGTTTCCAATTTGGACTGTCAATATACGCTATTGAATGTTCTGCGAATCCAACGTGCAGCACAGATGCTCCTCTTGCCCTATCAAGAATATAATCTAGCAAGCTACCTCGGTATGCTTCCGATCGAGCCTTTATGTGCCCCTTAAGTTCTCTCTGCACTTTCTGGTTCAGTGGATCTGAAGTACGTTTAGTCCAATCCATTAAATACTCCGTTTATCGATACGATTTGGCGTTACTACTAGTTGATAACAGGGGAGGATGAGTAAACATGCTCCATTGCGCAGGTTAATTCTACATATTGATTAAGTCAGCAAACATTTCTAAACCCGCACCCATCAGCCACAAGATGCAAGATATAGTTACGTCTGCAGCCGTATAAAACATC
>JBCCIP010000078.1:0-17469 GCA_039111475.1 Pseudomonadota bacterium
AACAATATTTTAAAACCCTTAACCCCCTTAAAACGTTTTTTGTTTTGTTAATTTTTTTTTTTTTAATTCGCCCCCATCCCATCCCCACCATAAAAAATACCAAAAAAAACAACACGTCGGGTTCCAGAGTGCCACAAATCTGCACTTTGTGATTCGCCCGAAGCGAAACGAAACCTGGATTAGAGACTCAAAATGCTGGCGATGATAGTCCAGCCGCATTAGAATTGCCGGCCGACTTACGTTAATGCCTTATGCCCTCCTTACTGCCTGAACGCGCTATCGCTTTCTCCCCGTCGCTGGCCGCAACCTTGGGCCTGGAAGAAGCCGTGATGCTGCAAGGCTTGCAGGAAATCAGCATTCACGCCAGCTCGCAGTTTCGCGACGGCGACCGCCAGTGGCAACACGCCGACAGAGCCCGCTTACGTCAGCTGTTTCCCTTCTGGGCTGACGAAGACATAGAACGCATAGCCAACTCATTGCAGCAAAAAGGTGTGTTGCTGCTCAATAGCGCCCCGTATAACGAAGTTAAGCATTTGTACTATGCACTCAACGACGGAGATGTTCCCGAACGCCGTCAAGGAACAGAGCGCGCTAGTGACTCGGTCGCTAAGACCATCGAGCTTAACCAAAACAGCAGAGTGTCCGCTCACGCTCAACAGACACGAGAAAGCACACCTACCACGAAACAAGCAATCGCCGCCAACTGGCAACCTGATACCGACACCTGCCAACAAATCGCCCAGCACGGCATAGACGCGCAGTTTGCCCACCAACAGCTGCCCGAATTTGTTACCTACTGGCGCCAGCGTGGAGAAACCAACTACGCCTGGGGAAACAAATTTTTGAAGCATGTGCTGCACGAGTGGCGACGACACCAGGCCAGTCAGCAGAGCTCAGCCCCAATGTCCAGGCAATGGCGGCCTAGCGAAGACGCCATGGAGCTATTGTTGCGCATCGATATTACCCGCGAATTTATTGAAGACGCCATACCGGAATTCGTGCTGTACTGGCGCGAACGAGGCGACGGTATCGCGACCTGGAATACAAAGTTCGTTGCTCATGTCAAAAAGCAGTGGGCCCGATTTAATGCCACGCTGCAATACGACAACGAGCCCCGCCTATTGCCTTCAAACTGGCAGCCCAACAACGATGTATTCGAAATTTTAGCTTTAGCTAATATCGACGCCAATTTCGCCCGCTCACTACTGCCGGAATTTCAGCTTTTCTGGAACGATAATAAACAGATGCACACATCATGGAACACAAAGTTCCTGCAACATGTAAAATACCAATGGGCAAGACAGCACCAATTTGACCCCACTACAGGCCAACGCGATGCGCAGCAGCAAACAGCTAGTCAATTCGGCCGCTCTGAAGCTAAGGGAAGCGGCAGCACCTTCGAGCGACTCACTGATCGCAGCTGGGCAAGCAGTCTCTGAGCCGGGGCCAGAACGCGAGTACGCGCAGCAAACACCTCCGGAACTGGACAAGGTTGATGCAATCAACCGACTGTTTGCAGAGCTGGAGCTGGCTTACCACAATCAGTACCACAAGGCCTATGGTCGCGATGAAAATTTGCAGATGGCCAAACAGCTGTGGTTCGATGCGCTGCGTTCATTTTCCAGTGAGATCATTCTAAAAGCCTGCCGCAGCGCGATCGCCGAATCTGAATACTTGCCTAGCTTGCATGTAATGCACAGGCACTGTCGAAACCAGCTGGCGAGTTTTGGTCTAACTGATGCACTAAGTGCGTATCGTGAGGCATGCAATGCAAGCTCACCCAAGTGCAATTATAATTGGTCGCATTCAGCCGTTTACTACGCAGGACAAGCCTGCGAATGGCGTTTACTCGCGTCTGAAACAGAAAGCCAGATGTTGCCTGTTTTCGAACGGCATTATGAAGCTTTGTGCGAGCAAGTATTAGGTGGCAAAACGCTGGAATCCCCTGACCAGGAAGCGTTACCAAGTTCTGCATCCGGCAAGCGTCTAAGCCAACACGAAAATCGCCAGCGCCTAAAAGCGCTTAGAGATCTGGCTAAGCTTTAGACAAACCGTGCACCAATAGATGCCGACTACTCCTCAGGCGGCGCGTAAGAGGCGTAAGCCAGATTCTCAAAGCGTGTGAACTGACCCAGGAAGGCAAGTTTGCAAGTGCCAGTTGGCCCATTTCGCTGCTTGCCAATAATAATTTCCGCAACACCCTTTTCAGGGCTGTCTTCGTTATAAAACTCGTCGCGATAAATAAAGGCAATCACGTCTGCGTCTTGCTCAATGGCGCCCGATTCACGCAAATCTGACAACACTGGTCGTTTATTGGGACGCTGCTCCACACTTCGGTTAAGTTGCGAGAGTGCGATCATCGGGCAATCGAACTCTTTGGCGATGGCTTTCAGAGAGCGCGATATCTCCGAAATCTCGGCGGTTCTGCCTTCAGCGCCGCCAATCTGCATCAGCTGCAGGTAATCAATCATTATCATGCTGATTTTGCCATGCTCACGCATTACCCGTCGTGCACGCGACCTGACTTCACTTGGTGACAGTGCTGGCGTGTCATCGATAAACAGTGGTCTGTCTTTCAGTTTTCCAACAGCAGCACTCAAGCGCGGCCAATCATCTTCGTGCATCTGGCCGGTGCGCACTCGATTCTGCTCGATCTTGCCAATCGACGACAGCATGCGCATGATCAGCGACTCCGCCGACATTTCCATGCTGAACACCAACACCGGATTTTCTTCTACCATCACGGCGCTTTCGACAATGTTCATCGCAAAGCTGGTTTTACCCATGGATGGTCGACCGGCCACAATGATCAAATCACTGCGCTGCATACCGGCGGTTTTTTCATCCAGCTCTTTAAAGCCGGTACTCACGCCGGTGAGAGACCCTTCGGTATTAAACAGTTCATCAATGCGATCCAGAGCACCTTTCAGTAAGGGGTTAACTGGTTGCGGACCACCTGCTTTGGGCCTGCCTTCAGCAATTGCCATAATCCGCCGCTCAGCGTCTTCGAGAATGTCCGCGCTATTGCGACCTTCGGGGAAAAAGCTGTTATCGGCTATGGAGGTGGCTGAACGAATCAGTTGGCGCAGAGTGGCACGTTCTCGCACGATAGTGGCATAGGCTCGAACGTTACTCGCACTGGGCGTGTTGTTGGCAAGCTCGCCCAGGTAGGCCAATCCACCTACTTGTTCAAGCTCTTTAAGATCCGCTAAGGCATCAGCAACAGTTATGACGTCCAGAGGCTGATCCGCTTCAGCCAGTTTGGCCATCACATTAAACACGCTGCGATGGTCACTGCGGTAAAAGTCTTCAGCGCTGACCAAGTCAGCCACCCGCTCCCAACTCTCGCTGGACAACAATAAGCCACCCAACACAGACTGCTCCGCTTCTATTGAATGCGGCGGAATTTTCAAATTGCTGATTTCAGATTCGACAGCAACGGGAGCAAACTGCTCTTCCATTTATTGGCTCTATTGAGAAAAGGTTTGAGGTTAGATTGTCAGTTAAATTGAATTGATTGTCTATGGAGCAGAGGTGCGGCAGGACTGATGGAGTTTCGGCATCCAATTCAGTATCGCCACCCGGGACACGCCGTAAACCCATCCATGGGGGCTTGATTTTCGACATCCTGTCTCAAACAGTCCCGGGTGGCGATACTGAATCGGATACCTCCGTGCCAACTGCAATCTCTGCTGTATCTTCAACCAGAAGGAAAAAAATCGTGGCACTGAGGTGTCGAAACAGACAGTGCATTTCAGGACCGTTGAAAAGAGGGACCTTTTCAACAAGC
The DNA here is from genome assembly GCA_039111475.1 of Pseudomonadota bacterium. GTDB lineage: Bacteria > Pseudomonadota > Gammaproteobacteria > Pseudomonadales > JAUIET01 > JAUIET01. The sequence continues at coordinate 3,791 of JBCCIP010000078.1, forward strand.
CCCCATGGATGGGTTTTAAGCTGGCCCCGCGAGCACAGCGAGTGCATTGGGTCCGGCGTGTCCTGGAATGCGCTGTTTGTTTTGATGCCGGTCTATCAGCACCTGCAATACAGTTTTACTCAGGAACTACCGCAATCTTAACGTCTTGCGACACATCACTGTGCAACTGCACACTAATTTCGTATTCGCCCAGATCGCGAATCACACCTTCAGGCATGCGCACTTCGCTCTTGCTGACTTCCACACCGGCCGCAGAAATGGCTTCTGCCACATCACGCGTACCAATAGAGCCAAACAATTTGCCTTCATCACCCGCATTTGCAGGAATGCTTACGCTCAAGGCAGCCAGCTTTTCACCGCGCTCAGTTGCTGCATCCAAACGCTCCTTCGCTGCCGCTTCCAGCTCAGACCGGCGCGCTTCAAAAGCCGCTACATTGGCCTTGTTAGCCGGAACCGCTTTGCCCTGTGGCAACAGAAAGTTGCGACCAAAGCCTGATTTAACGCTGACTTTCTCGCCTAGATCGCCGAGTTTGCCTACCTTTTCCAGTAATATGACTTCCATCATCCACCTCTTTTTGAATTAATCCCGCGGCTCAGAATTTTTGCTCTGCCGCTGCCGAATATCGATAAAACTGTCTGCCAATGCCAGCGCGCAGACAAGCTGCGTCACCGGAGCGATGGTTAGCAGCAGAAAATAAAACCCTACCAACAGACCACCACTGCCTGAATAACGGTTCACCAACCAGTGAACCAGTGCAATCCCCGAAATGACCAGGGGCAGCAAACACATCATGGCCCAGAGGCGGTAATGTTCACTGCTCATCAGCAGTAAACCCAACAAAACAAGCCCTACTGCCATGGGCTTGCGAAACCGCAAGGCCCGAAACTCTTCGCCAAATCCACCGGGGTTATACAGGCTTGCCTGCCAATATCGCCCAAGCACCAATGACACTACTGCAAAAAAACCCGCTGCTGCACTGATGGCCCCGGCCACTTGCTCTGTGGTGACACCTGCAATCGCGTCTTCCAACGGTTTGTTGCTAGTCGAGCCTTTGAACAATTGCTCAAACACAGCGCGGAACAACTCCAGAATGCTTTCCACGTAACCTGGAAACGCAAACTGCAGCACTATTGCCGAAGCCATACTGCAGGCGGCTCCGGCCAATAATGCGGTACTCCACTGCTGCGTTGTTCGCAGCACTACCGCCATCAGGAAGCTTGCCAACAAACACAATAATGCGCCCGGAAACTTCAACCACGCCAATACTGCGGCGGGTAACATGGACCATAGCAACAACATTGCACCGTGTTGCGATCCCTTGCGCATGGTGACCAGTGCGATTACCGCACCGCTCACCCAAAACAAAAACTCTATCGCCACACCGGCCATGGCGACGGCTGTGGCCTGCACTCGGCCACGCATTACAAATTCAGCAAGCGCTTTCAATCGGCGTGCCTCAGAACCAGTGAGTCAGTTGTTTGACCTGAGGTTTTCCCCAGGCCGAAAACAAACGCTCAGCTATGGCTGTCTGAGTAAGGAACCAACGCCAGGTAACGCGCACGTTTAACAGCGGTTGCCAGCTGGCGCTGATAACGCGCCTTGGTACCCGTTATTCGACTGGGCACAATTTTGCCAGTTTCTGAAATAAACTCTTTGAGAATCTCAAGATCTTTATAGTCGATCTCATTGATGCCTTCAGCAGTAAACTTGCAGTACTTTCTACGACGGAAATACCTAGCCATGATTATGCCTCTCCGGAATTGTTGTCGGTCTCATCTTCAGTAGAGCGGGGCTCTGCCGCGGGTGCTCGGGAGGAATCGTTGCGCTGCTTGCGCTCTTTACTCTCACGCTCCTGCTTCATGATCGGTGATTCATCCGTTACCGCATCATTGCGCTTGATGATCAAATTACGCAAAACGGCGTCGTTGTAGCGAAACGCTGTTTCAAGTTCTTCTAGAGCAGTAGCGTCCACTTCAACATTCATCATCACGTAATGAGCTTTGTGTAACTTGTCGATGGAGTATGCCAGCTGGCGTCGGCCCCAGTCTTCCAGACGGTGTATCTTGCCGCCATCTTTTTCGATCGTGCCTCTATATCGCTCGATCATGCTTGGAACTTGCTCGCTCTGATCAGGGTGGACCAGAAACACAATTTCGTAGTGTCTCATTAAGACTCCTTACGGTTTACGCCCCCCGTCGTAACGGTGGAGCAAGGAGAAGACCAAGCCTTGAGCTCGGTCGCGGGCGCGCATTCTATGCGAGCTTGCCTGCGTGCGCAAGCAACTTTATTGCCAGCCAGCCTGAATGGCTGGCTGGCGGTTTTTCAGGCGTAGGGTATTTGTCTTTTCCAGGTGGGCTAATCGCCAACGCCCAGGCGACCACCTTTACCCAAACCACCTTCTACGGTTTGCGCCTGGTAGTTTTTTAAGGCACCGATCATTTGATTCAAGGAATCCGCAAATGCCGCAACGATAACCTTTCCTTCTGGCGTTTTGGTGTACCCACCCAATGCACCCGCGGCGCTGCCACCAAAAAAGCCACCGCCAAGATTGAAGTCAAATTTCTTGGCGCTGCCCACGGCCGCTGCCAACTGCACGCCTGAGCGATTGTCTATCGCGATCAATGTGGTTGACGCTTCATTTTTCTTCAAGCCGCCAGCCAGTATTCCGAGGTTACGATTCTTGGACCCGAGCAAACCGCCAATCGCTCCGCCAAGTCCGCCGGTTTTGTCAGAAAACTGTATGGATGGATTCAACGTATAATCCGCGGCCACTATCTGGCCCTTCCCAAAATTGCTGCCACTGCGCATCTCACCCGAGTCTGCCAGAGCGCGCTCACCCATCATATTGTTCATGGCTTTGCCACGCTCGACAACAACAAAGCAATTGGTTTGCTGAATCATCATTCTCAACACTGGCACAGTGCTGCCAAGTCGTGGATACCGTCGATAATAATCGGCCCACCAGGGTTCTTGTTGATTCTCAACCACGGCGATCGTACCCAGGGTTTGCGTGCAACGCTCCAGGCCATCCGCGCCAGTAGAGCTTGCTCCCCCTGCAGCCCCGGACTGGGCAAACGCGAAGGCCCCCATAGCGCTTAGCGTCAGACCTGCAAATAATTTGAGTAATGGCTTATTGGCCATGGTCACATCTCCTTTTAACCTTATGTAGACGCTCACCGTATCAATAGCGACGATTAATGGCAAGATTGATCAGATAAAGGCTCGCACAAATCGTAGCAAGGTCAGATGGCGCTCTAATTTGCTCTCCTATTGGTGTTGGCTGGCTCGCTGTCTACCGGCCTCGAACAGGGCAACTCCAGCAGTAACAGAGACGTTTAAACTCTCAACATGACCTGGCATTGGTATTTTCGCCAGGTGATCACATTCTTTGCGGCTAAGCTGACGCAAGCCTTTGCCCTCTGCTCCGAGAACCAGGACGGTTGGCACAGTGAGATCGAGGTCATACAGAGTGTTTTCCGCTTCTCCCGCCAGCCCAGATACCCACAACCCCATGCGCTTGAACTGGCGCAAACTGCGTGCAAGATTAGTGACCCTGAACACCGGCAATAGCTCTGCTGCACCGCAGGCCACTTTGCGGACTATTGCAGTCATTCCCGCCGATTTATCTTTAGGGATAATTATGGCATCCGCCCCCGCTGCCTCGGCAGAACGAATGCAAGCGCCCAGATTATGCGGGTCGGTCACTCCGTCCAGTACCAGCACCAACGCATTGCCTGACAAGGCCGATAAGTAGTCTTCCAATTCATTCTCATTGCGTACCGGGGCAGGCGAACAGTGGGCGGCAACACCCTGGTGATTACCGTCGACCAAGGCCTGCAACGCCGCCTTACTCACGGCCAGCGTTTCGATACCCGCTTGCCGGGCAGTTTCCTGCAGCGACGATACGCGCTGATCCTGACGATTAGACTGAATATAAAGTTGCTTCACGCGACGCGGATGTCGACTCAACAAGGCTTCGACGGCATGAAAGCCATACACCCATTGCAATTGTTCGTGCTCAGTACTCATTGAGTTAGCCGGGCATCAACGACGCTTTTTGCGTGCTGATTGCTTCTTAGGCAAATCCGAACGGCTGCGTTTCTGCTTTCCACGTTTATGCGTACCCGCAAGCTCCAGGTCAATCTTTCGCTCATCAAGATTCACGGCCACCAATCGAACCTGGAGGCGGTCACCCAGGTGAAAACTGACGCCTGTGCGCTCACCCTGCAAACGTTGGCGTGCGGCATCAAAGTGATAGTAGTCATTCGCCAGCGCCGTAACATGCACCAAACCCTCAACATAAATATCTTCAAGTTCAACAAACAAGCCAAAGCCAGTGACGGCGTTGACTATGCCAGGAAATTCTTCGCCGACACGATCACTCAGAAATTCGCACTTCAGAAAGGCAACTACGTCGCGTGTTGCATCATCGGCTCGCCGCTCCGTCATCGAGCTGTGCTCAGTGTTTTGCAACATCTCGCCTGGGCCATAAGGGAATATGTTGCGCAACGCCAAAGGTTTGGCGCCTTTTACGCGTTTGACCTGTTTTATTTCTTTTCGGGATCGCACCGCTGCGCGAATGGCGCGATGCACCAGCAAATCGGGATATCGTCGAATGGGTGACGTGAAATGCGAGTACGCCGAGTAAGCCAAACCAAAGTGGCCTTTGTTTTCTACATGGTAAACAGCCTGGCTCATGGATCGCAGCATCATCGATTGAATAATATGTGCGTCTGGCCGTTGTTTGGTTTTTTCGGACAATTGCAGATAATCCTTAGGCGTTGGCTTTGAGCCACCACCTAAGCTCAAACCCAATTCACCAAGAAATTCGCGCAAATTGCTAAGTTTGTCACCGCTTGGACCTTCATGAATACGAAAAACACCAGGCCACTCCAGTGATTCAACAAAGCGCGCGGCGCACACGTTTGCTGCCAACATGCACTCTTCAATCAGCTTGTGCGCCACGTTACGCACCACCGGCACAATGCGCTCTATCTTGCGGTCTTCACCAAATATTATCTGCGTTTCATGCGTTTCAAAATCCATGGCACCACGCAGCACGCGCGCACGACGCAAGCTCTTATACACCTTGTGCAATTCATTCAGTGCTGGATGCAGAGACTTATTCGCAAGCTTGCCAGTCTCCAGGTATTTTCCTACCTGGGTATAGGTAAGGCGCGCGGCCGAACGAAACAAGCCCTCGTAAAAACTGTAACTGGACACTCGCCCATTGGCCGAAATCGTCATGTCGCAAACCATACATAGGCGGTCTACACCCGGGTTCAACGAGCACAGGCCATTCGATAACAATTCGGGCAACATTGGAATGACTTGCCCGGGGAAATACACTGAGTTACCGCGGCGGGCTGCTTCCACGTCCAGCGCGCTGCCCACCTGAACGTAGTGAGACACATCGGCAATCGCTACCAGCAATCGCCAACCGCCACCTTTTCGAGCATGCGCACACACCGCGTCGTCGAAATCTCGAGCATCTTCGCCATCAATGGTGACAAATGGCATGTCACGCAAATCAACACGGTGCCGCTTGTCTTCCTCTTGCACCTGCTCATGAAAGCCCTTGATCTCATCCAGTACATCGGCCGGCCAAACGTGGGGAATATCATGCGCACGCAACGCCACATCTATTTCCATACCCGGCGCCAGATGATCGCCAAGCACTTCATCGATGCGGCCAGTACCGGGGCTTTCCATAGACGGCGGGGTCACTATTTCAACGGAAACAATTTGGCCATTTTTTGCGCCACGGCGCTCTTTCTTCGGCACAATGATGTGATGGCTGATGCGCTGGTTGTTCGGCGTCACAAACCAATAACCCTGTTCACCTTGCAGCCGGCCAACAATGTGTGTGTGAGCTCGTTCCAAAATTTCCACAATGTGCGCTTCGGCCTGGCCGCGCCGGGTGAAGCCTATGGTTCTCGCCAGCACCAGATCACCGTCATATACCTGGCGCATTTGTCTGGGACTGAGAAACAGGTCTTCGGTACCATCTTCTGGCTGCAAGAAGCCAAAACCATCGCGATGGCCAATTACACGCCCACGAATCAAGTCCATTTTGTCAATCAAACCATAGGCTTTTCGCCGGTTACGCATCAGTTGCCCGTCACGAACCATCGCTCGTAAGCGGCGATTCAATGCAAACTCTTGCTCAACCGACAGTTTCAAAGTGGTGGCGATTTGTTGTTCGCTCAGGGGCTTGCCTGCCTTCTTCAGCAATTTCAATATGTGTTCGCGGCTGGCAATAGGCTCTGAGTAGCGGCGCGCCTCGCGCGCTGCATGCGGGTCATCGCCTAATTCGGTGTTTGTGGTTTTCTTCCTTGGCACTGGTGTCCTGTCTCGGTTTGTGGGGGCAGCCGTACGCCGCCTAAGCCTTATTATGCCTGCCCAACCTTAAGAAGCGTTAACACATTAATACCGGCCCACTTTATACTGTGGTGCTCCATGTAGCGCCACGCAACGCACATCATAGGATGAACCATGCCGTCATTTACCGTAAGTCATCAATCCCGCCTGTCAGCCGAGGAAGCGTTTGAGCGTGTTTGCTCGGTGGTGGAAAACGCGTCGGAATTTCGCGACATAGACCCGCAATACCGTTGCAGCTTCGATGACCAGAACCTAAGCGGTTCCGCTAAAAGCAAACTTTTCAAGGCGGCGCTTAAGGTCAAACAGCGTGGTTCAGGTTCGCAGGTAGATATGACCATTGACCTGCCAATGAAATACGCGCTGGCCAAAGGCATGATCCGTAACGCGTTAAAGCAGAAAATGCGCGCCGAACTCTAGGGGCTCGCGAACCAGCATGCACCCTGTAGTTCAGCAATTGGTTAAGCAGGCACGAGTGGATACCGGACTGACCGACCTCGGAGACGAGCGCTGCCTGGAAGGATTGGAGGTATACGTTCAAACTCTGGAGCGGTGCTGTCCGGATGAAACCGGCAAGAGTCGTCTGTTGAAAATCCAATACAAGAAATTACTTAGCCGGCTCAAAATATTTGAAGCGATCAGACAGCACCCGGAAATTCGCGATGAAAAGATTGTAGCGCCACTGTTTGTGACCGGCTTGCCACGCTCCGGCACATCCGCACTGTTGAATGTATTGGCAAAAGACCCTGATGCCAGACCCCTTGCACAGTGGGAACTGCGCCACCCGGAGCCATACCCTGGACTCAAACCGAGCGAACCGGATCCGCGCTATCTCGCGGTAGTCGAAAAAATGGCGGCGCTGGAAGGCAGTGAATTTCGTAAAATTCACTACGCCGATGCTGACACACCGGAAGAGTGCGTCATGTTGCACCAGCTGTCATTCAACGGTGTACAAACCGGGTTTGAGATCATGTTTGAACCCTATCACAGCTGGTTTATTAATCGTGACCTGCACTGGATGTACCAAGAATACAAGTTGTTCTTGCAAGTACTGCAGTGGCAGAGACCAGGCAAACGCTGGGTGTTGAAAGCGCCTGCTCACATGTGGGCAGTTGACGCCATTCTGGCATTGTTCCCTGACGCGATGTTTGTCTGGGGCCACCGCGATCCGGTGGGCGTGACGTCGTCAATTTGTAGCATGAACCAACAAGTGATGCGCATGTACATGGGCGACACTGACCATCTTGACCAAAGCGCGGTGGCAAAAACCGTCATGGACTTTTACGCGCTATCTCTGGAACGCGGTTTGTCTATGCGTGGCCGGCAGCCTGAAAAACACTTTATGGATTACAACCACAGAGAATTTATTCAGCAACCCCTGCAATTAATTGAACGCGTGTTTGAGCGGTTTGATCTCAATATGCGAGAAGATCAACACAGCGCTTTTTTTGACCACATACAAAATCATCCGCAACACAAACATGGCAAGCACGAGTACACGCTGGCTGATTTTGGTCTCACTGAAAATATGATTCGCAATCGCTTTTCCTTTTATTCTTTCAAGGACAGCTACGCACCGGAGCCAAAGTGAACTCTGAGACTGATAACACCGAGGAAGTAGTCGCCGCATGGGAAGCATTCTGCGACGACCTGAAAGACGCTGCTGGGATATTGCGGCGCGATGATCTGGAGCTTAACAATTTCGATCGCGTAGAAGGTTTGCGCTATCTGTCGCGCCTGGCGCGATCCGGTATCAGTACATTCGCGGAATTAACCGGCCCGCGCAACCCGGTATTTCGAACACAACCTGATCTGGTAAAAATGGGGCTGGATAACCCAGACAATTATTACGTGGGAGCCTCTATCAAGCCTGCGTTCGACTACCGAATTACCGGTAATCGAGGCAATATTCATTACCTGAGCTTCGCCGCGCAAAATCAGAATTTTTCTGCGGTAGACAAGATCACCGGTGGCGCTGGGCACTTAAATGCCTCGGAGCTGGAAATGGACGCCAATGGCAACTTCGAGATCATTGCCAGCCGCACGTCACACTCGGGCAATTGGCTACAGCTAGCCGACGACACCTCGCAGGTTCTATGCCGTCAAACCTTTCTCGATCGCAACACTGAACGTGAGGCATTGCTCAGTATCGAATGCCTGGAACCCAGCGACCCGCCACCACCTTTGCAACAGGATCGATTTGCCCAGCAATTACTTGGCGCATCAAAGTATGGCAAAGGCACAGCCCGCTGGTTTGCCGACTGGGTGGTGGATATGGCCACGCACGCAGCGCCGAATGAGCTGTATCTGCCACCGGCAGAACAACACCGCAAGGTAGGAGGCGACCCGAACGTTCGAATCTATCTTGGTCGTTGGCAACTTGAGCCTGATCAAGCCCTGTTGATTGATCTTCAGCCCCCTGAGTGTGAATACTGGAATTTCCAGTTGGCAAATATCTGGGCAGAATCGCTGGACTACCATCATCGCCCTGTTTACCTAAATTCCGGCCAGGCGGTCGCGAATAGGGACGGCACCGTTCGTTTGGTCGTTTCTGCGGCCAATCCAGGTGTTGATAACTGGATGGACACCTCGGGTCACTGTCACGGCACCATGTGCGTGCGTTGGGTACTTGCTGACCAGCATCCGCAACCTGAAACCCAGGTGGTTGCACTCTCAAGCCTCTGATTTTTAATCATTTGCTGTTTACACCAGACTAAAACCACCACCTGTCAGGATATGGTGGATAAATAGGCACATTACGCGAATATCAGTAGGCAACTGCTAGGCTTATAGAAATAAGATTGCCCAACTTTGGCACCGCATGGATTTCAAAAGTCTTAGAGCACGGCTGCTGTTCTTCTTTTCCTCATTGCTGATTCTCGTGCAGCTGATTGCGCTCGTGCTGATGAACACGTCAACCACGCAAATCAGTGATGAAGCGGCAACACAACAGCTAAGAGATTCGCGCGGAATGGTGAACCATTATTTCGCCGCGCAACGTGAAACCTGGGTGAATGCCGGTAAATTGATTGCGGCTGACAGAGAGGTGCTTGCCGCTCTGCGCACAAAAGAAAAACCGGTTCTGAACACTCTTCTTGAACGCTATCGAGGGCCGTTGAAAGTTGATCACCTAGCGGTAGCCAGTGATAACGCGGCAGAAAAACAACGCTTTCAGGATTTTATTAGAACCCGCAAGGGTTTGTATCACCAGGTGATGGTTCCTATCAGCGATGGCAGTGCAAGCGCCTGGCTGCGCATAGCGCGAAGACTTGATGACAGAACAGCAACTGAAATAAAAGATATTACCAACCTTAACGTGTCTTTTATCAACAAGCACTCACAAGGAATCAACCTGGAAGGCAGCTCACGCGATGATACCGACACTGAATCCACAGAGAACACTGCTAGCGCCAGCCCAGCTGACTTGATTGCTCAGTACGCGATGATACTTTCGGAGCATGCAGAAGGATCCGCCAGCAGTGGTGATGCGTCTGCAACTCGCTCGAAAGCGATGGTGATGCCGCTGGGCGAGCCAAACCTGGCGATTTACGCTGTACTCGAGAAATCCTCAGACCATGCGGGCAGCGCGATATCAAGCTTGCGCACAAACCTCACACTGCTTGCAGCCTTTAGCTTATTGTTATCACTGGGCGGCGGCTTCTTTATTGCTAAAACGGTATCGCATCCGCTCAGGCTACTTGCCGAATTTGCCAAAGAAATTCAGCTCGGCAACTACGCCAAGACGGTGGAAATAACTCGCAACGATGAAATAGGCGAGCTTGCCTACACGCTGAACGTGATGAACCAGGCCATTGCATTGCGTGAAGAAGAAATGATGCATATGGCGTATTCCGACACACTAACCAATTTACCAAATCGCGCCATGTTTAACGAGCGGTTGGCCCGTGCTGTGTCCACTACCGATCGAACTCCAACGCCATTCACCATCATGATGATCGACCTGGATCGGTTTAAATTTATAAACGACGTGCTAGGCCATGAGTCTGGCGACTTTGCACTGCGCGTGGTTGCCAAACGATTGCTGGCCGTGCTGCGAAAATCTGACACTGTTGCGCGGCTTGGCGGCGACGAATTTGGCATTATACTTCCCACCGCCGATAAGCGTCGGGTAGTTGATATTGCCCGAAAAGTGTTACGCGCGCTCGAACAACCTGTTGCTATGAAAAGTCAACACGTTGATCTTGGTGGCAGTATTGGCATAGCCTCATTTCCCACGCACGGCACGGAAGCCAGCGCGTTATTGCGCTTTGCAGACGTCGCCATGTATGAAGCAAAACGATCAGGCAGTGGTTTTGCATTCTTTGACCAGGATTCAGATGCGTATAAGCAAACTCATTTGTCACTGCTGGGCGATATTCGAAAAGCCGTTGCTAGCAATGAATTTGAACTTTATTTTCAACCCAAAGTAGCACTTGGGCAGGCTGACACACCGAACATGGAAGTGTTAATTCGCTGGAATCACCCTACACGAGGTTTTATTCCACCGGACGAATTCATTCCTTTTGCTGAGCACACGGGCGCAGTACGCCTGATCACCCACTGGGTAATTGATAATGCGATTGCTCAAGCGGGTCGATGGCATGAGCAGGGCACTGAGGTAAAAATATCCCTGAACGTATCATCTCGCGATTTGCTGAACCCCAACCTGTCTGCCATCGTGCAAAACGCTTTGAACAAGAGCAAGTTGCCCATAGATCACTTGTGTTTGGAAATCACTGAAAGCGCCTTGATGGACGATCCGGACAAAGCGCGGGATATGGTTCAAAGCCTTCACGACATGGGCATTCGCTTGTCTATTGACGACTATGGTACGGGCTACTCCTCCCTGGCTTACGTTGCTAACCTGCCAGTGAACGAATTAAAGATTGATAAAGTGTTTGTTAACAACATGCTCGACAGTGCGGAGGACAGCGCCATAGTACGCTCTACCATTGAACTTGGGCATTACCTGAAAATGACGGTTGTCGCGGAAGGCATTGAAGAACGTGCTGAGCTGGCGCGCCTCAGGGAGTACGGTTGCGATTATGTGCAAGGCTACTTGGTATGCAAGCCGATGCAAGAGACTGAAATGCTAGAGTGGCTTGCCAGTAAGGAATGGCGCGACTATGGCACCAGCAACTACTTGTTAGACGACGAAAACAAGCAAGATGCCGAACTTGGCGAACTGCCAAAAGCCGCTAACAGCTAACACATCTCTTTGTAGATTTCCCAGATTCTGTCCACCCATTGCGCATGCTCTGGCTTCATCAGACAAGAGCGGATACACACTACCGACTCGGTATCAAACGCCACCTCTGGCCAATGCGATTGCAATAGCACGCTGGGCAAAGTAACCAGAGCAAGATGCAAGTTTTTTTCGGCGCACTGAGCAAACGCTCTGGAACTCATCTCCGAGATCTTACTGGCTGCGCTGGCTTTGGGCGCCCACAGCACGATATCCAGTTCTGGCTCAAAGATGGCTAACTGAGAATCGTCATCGCAGATTAGATGATACAGCGCCAGGGCCGCATTCCTTCCCGATTCCAGGCCAAGTGCAAACTCACCACCGGGCTGCATTGGCAAAAGTTGTTGCGTTGCCCAAAGAGCAGTGGCCGCGGCACCCGGCCTGGAACATTCAAGACTTATCTCTCCCAGATGCAACTCAGTCGAGCTGAAATACGTATACGGAGAATCGTGTTTGTAATGACGACCAATTTGCGGATCACGAAACAACACACAACCGCAACCGTACGGCTGCAGACCATGCTTGTGCGGATCAATCACTATGGAATCAACTTCCGCAATTCTCGAAAATGCCTGGTGCGCATTATCAGCCAGGGAATCAATCAGGCAATGATAGCCACCATAGGCCGCATCAACGTGAATTCGAAATGCGTACGATTTTCGTAACTCTAGAATTTTGTGCAAGGGATCAACACTGCCCACTCCGGTTGTTCCGAGAGTGACAACTACCGTACCCACTTGCTTTTGCTTAAGCAGAGTTTCCAGCGCAGAGATATCCATCTGCGCATTATGGTCAACCGGCACAGAGTGAAACGGTATGTTGAGAACCTCAGTCAGACGCGAATGCGTGTAGTGACCTTGTTCGGAGGCAACCACGGCACCCCCGCCCTCTTGTTTGGCGATCCACAGTGCTTCCATATTTGCCATGGTTCCACCGCCGCACAAATGACCAATGTGGGTATTCCAGCCAAACATTGCCGCCAGATTGGCAACCGCTTCCTTCTCCAAAACAGAACTTGCACGCCCACCGTCCAAGGCATGATTATTGGGGTTGATCTGCATCGCAAGACTGTACGCCGCGCGCGCGATCGGGTGTGGGGGCTTCAGCATCTGGCCCGCATACAGCGGGTGCGCATAAGGGTAGTTGTCCTGCATACGCTCAGCCACATCGGCCAAAATGGCCGTTGCTTTGTTGCCCATCTCGGCCACTTCGAAGGGTGGCAAGGTACCAAAGCCTTGCTCCATCAACTCAGTGGCGTGCTTCAGGTCAAGTAAACTATCAGTTTCAAACATGCCCATTCTCCACTTCCCGCTCGTCATTCAGGTTTTCGCGCACTGTTTGTACTGCCGCCCAGGTTGCCACTGAATAGGGCACCAGGTAGGTGAACAAGATCTTGATCCAGGCAATCGAATCAAGATTTGCCGCTAGCAGCCGATCACCGTGATTTATCAACGCCAGAATTGTACCAACGACCAGTGCCACCTTCATGCTGCGCCACGCAATGTCCGGCCGAACCGCTATTGAAATCAACGAGTTACTCTCACTATACATCCGCATCATCCACCTCGCCGTTTGTCGATAATCACAGTCTACCGTGCATTGCAGCGTAGAGCAGCGGATTGACATTTACAGGCATGGCGATTACAGTGCTGGCCGCTCAAATCCACCTTCTTTACATGATCAGGTGGTGTTGTGGTGGAGGATGTGCAAGATGCACAAGTGCCGTGAAGGACAGTAAGTCCAAGAACGGCCAATCGAACTGCGTTCGATCTACCAGTTCTAGCGCAACAAATAGGTTTAAAATCCATCCTGTATGCCCAGGTGGTGAAATTGGTAGACACGCTAGCTTCAGGTGCTAGTGCTCGCAAGGGCGTGGAGGTTCAAGTCCTCTCCTGGGCACCAACTCAAAATTGCGGCTCTACCCAATTAACGGGGGATGGGCATTCATACTTACTCGATTGATGATACCGTCCCACCCGCAGTGGGTCATTACCCTCAACCGATAATTCTCAAAGTTTCTAAACCCGTACGCTCGCCTTGAGATCATTTCCATCT
>JBCCIP010000079.1:0-16616 GCA_039111475.1 Pseudomonadota bacterium
CCAAATATGTCGCCGAACACATCACCAAATATATCGCTGAACGAGCCACCCCCAAAACCACCACCAGCTTGAGGGTCAACACCTGCGTGACCAAACTGATCGTACGCCTGGCGCTTCTCCTGGTCAGATAACACTTCGTACGCTTCAGTGGCTTCTTTAAACTTCGCATCCGCATCAGCATCATCCGGATTGCGATCTGGATGAAATTTCATGGCAATGCGCCGATACGCTTTCTTGATTTCAGCTTGCTCGGCGCCGCGGTCGAGACTCAAAATCTCATAGTAGTCACGTTTTGACATAATCTGTTCCGTTTTCGTCTGCAAAATTCATTCTGTGCAGACACAGCAACGCGGAGGCTTGCTCCGCGTTTTGATTGTCTTCTTTTTCTAAACCGGCGGCTGTAACTTTCGCTACTACCGAGACGCGCCGTGAACCCATCCATGGGGGCTCGTTGAAAAGGTCCCTCTTTTCAACGGTCCCGGTAGCAGCGAAAGTTACAACCACCTCAGTGCCAACCGTCTTCAAAATTAGCACTTAGGCGCTACAAGTTGCCTTCCCTCGCTGGACCTTCAAAAAGAGGGACCTTTTTGAAGAGCCCCCATGGATGGGTTTAAGGCTGGCCCCGCGAGCACAGCGAGTGCTTTGGGTCCGGCGTGTCCAGCGAGGGAAGGCAACTTGTAGCTCCGGAGGTTAGTTAAAACTTCGGCCTATTTGTTACTTATCATCCTTAACTTCTTCAAACTCAGCATCCACCGCATCATCCGCCGGATCATGCTGTTGCGCACCGGCATCACCTGCTTCCGCACCCTCAGCCGCTTGAGCTTGCTCAGCGTACATCTTCTGCGCAAGACCACTGGACGCCTCCATCAACTTGGTATTCGCCGCATCAATGGCTTCCTTGTCGTCGCCTTTAACAGCCTCTTCCGCTTCCGCAATGGCCGCTTCGATCGCAGACTTTTCTTCATCAGTCGCCTTGTCACCGGCTTCTTCAATCGTTTTGCGAGTCGCGTGAACCATACCTTCCAGCTGGTTACGGGCTGATACTAACTCTTCAAATTGACGATCAGCTTCGGCATTAGCCTCGGCGTCTTGTACCATTTGATCTATCTCTTCGTCTGACAATCCGCTAGACGCCTTGATTACAATCGATTGTTCCTTATTGGTTGCCTTGTCTTTGGCAGACACGTTCAGGATACCGTTGGCGTCGATGTCGAAGCTGACTTCAATTTGTGGCACACCACGTTGTGCAGGCGGAATATCGGCCAGGTCAAAACGACCCAGTGATTTATTCTGCGCGGCTTGCTTGCGCTCGCCTTGTACCACGTGAATGGTCACAGCTGTCTGGTTATCGTCCGCGGTTGAAAAAGTTTGCGACTTCTTCGAAGGAATCGTTGTGTTCTTCTCAATCAACGGGGTCATCACACCACCCATGGTTTCAATACCCAGGGTAAGCGGTGTCACGTCCAGCAACAGTACGTCTTTCACGTCGCCTGACAGCACCGCACCCTGGATTGCTGCACCCATGGCAACGGCTTCGTCGGGGTTCACGTCCTTGCGTGGCTCCTGGCCGAAGAACTCTTTTACTTTGTCCTGCACCAGCGGCATACGAGTTTGCCCACCGACGAGAATGACGTCATCAATTTCGGATGCTTGCATGCCAGCATCTTTCAATGCCGTTTTCACTGGCTCCAAAGAACGCTGTACCAATTCCTCAACCAATGACTCCAGCTTGGCACGGCTCATCTTGACCACAAGGTGCTTGGGACCGCTAGCGTCAGCCGTAATGTACGGCAGGTTGACTTCAGTTTGCTGCGCGCTGGACAATTCGATTTTGGCTTTCTCGGCCGCTTCCTTCAGGCGCTGCAAGGCCAGTGGGTCGTTATGCAAATCAATGCCTGAGTCTTTCTTGAACTCTTCGGCCAGATATTCAATCAGGCGCAAATCAAAGTCTTCACCACCAAGGAAGGTGTCACCGTTAGTAGAATGCACTTCGAATTGGTGTTCGCCGTCCACTTCAGCAATCTCGATGATAGAAATATCAAAGGTGCCGCCACCAAGGTCATAGACCGCTATGGTTTTGTCGCCTTTGGACTTGTCCATGCCATAGGCAAGTGCAGCCGCCGTAGGCTCGTTGATAATGCGCTTAACATCAAGACCTGCAATTTTGCCCGCGTCTTTGGTGGCCTGGCGCTGTGAATCATTGAAGTAGGCAGGAACCGTAATCACAGCTTCAGTCACAGCTTCGCCAAGATATTCTTCGGCGGTCTTCTTCATTTTCATTAATATTTGTGCAGACACCTGCGGCGCAGACATTTTCTCACCGTTGGCTTCTACCCAGGCGTCGCCATTGTCGGCGGCAACAATCTTGTACGGCACCATTTTGATGTCTTTCTGCACAACATCGTCTTTATACTGCCGGCCAATCAAACGCTTGACCGCATAGATGGTGTTATCCGGGTTAGTCACCGCCTGACGCTTCGCAGATTGACCCACCAGAATCTCGCCATCCGCTGTGTATGCAACGATGGAGGGAGTGGTGCGATCGCCTTCTGAGTTTTCAATAACCTTGGGCTTGTCGCCGTCTAGAACAGAAACACAACTGTTGGTTGTGCCCAGGTCGATTCCGATAATCTTGCCCATTTCTTTGTCCTCTCTGTGATCCCGCCGGGGATCGGTAAGTCTTGCTTGTGTATATTGGTGCGTTGATCGCTAATTCAAGGCCTAAAGCCCGTGAAAAACGCTTAATTGTCCATTATTTACTGACCACTACCATTGCCGGGCGCAGCAGGCGGCCATGCAGTGTGTATCCTTTCTGCATCACGTCCATCACTGTATTGGCTTCCATGTCGGGGTTTTCAATCATTGTCATTGCCTGATGCAGTTGCGGATCAAATGGTTCGCCCACCGGGTCTAGCCGCTCGAGGCTGAATTTCGCCAACACATCTATAAAGCTCTTTTGAGTCAGATCAATGCCTTCCAGCAATGGCTTCAGGGACTCGTCTTCGGTATTGACCTGGTCTTGAGCGCGCTCCAGATTGTCCACCACCGCCAACAATTCGCGGCAGAATTTCTCCATGCCAAATTTATGCGCGCTTTCTACGTCTTTTTCGGCGCGGCGGCGCACATTCTGTGCTTCAGCAGCGGCTCGCAACGCCTGGTCTTTTGCGTCTTCTAGCTGTTGATTTAGCGACTCAATTTCGGCCTGCAGAACGGCCATTGGGTCCAGCTCAACCAGCTCCTCTTCTGCTTCGCTCACTTCTTCAATGTCAACGTTTTCCGCCGTCGCATTCTCATTTTGCTCTTCAACGCCCTCTGCTGTCGCATCTGCAGCGTCGTCTTTCTCATCAACCACCAGGTTTCTCTCCAAATCGGCCCGACTGGAGCCGAAATGGGGATGAGTTGGCGGTTTTCAAGGTCATGCCGAGAAATTATTGTAGATTCTGTTGATTGTTCCGCTGTGGCTTGTGCCTGGCTGGGATATGATCAGACACTGAATTTCAAGGAGATACATCCATGCGTCCAACTCTCACCCTACTCGCAGCCCTTTTTTTTGGCGGCCAGGCTTTGGCCGAGTCGGCATTTAATAGCGAAATATCCACGTTGTGCGAAAAGACCAAATCCTGCGCTGTTGCTGAAATGAAGAAATCACTGCCGGCTAATATGCAGGAAATGGCAATCAGCATGGTGTCTCAGGCCTGCGTGTCTATAGAGCAGAGCTATGCATATCTTGAAAACGGCAAGCACGCTGATCTGGTAGCCAGCGCAACAGCCTGCATGAAAAGCATGAGCAGCCTCAGCTGCGAAGAGTTATTGGACGACCCGGAAACTCAGGCCTGTAAGGACTACGAGAAAGAAGCGGCGAAATACGATTCGAACCAGAGCAGTTAACCCAGTAAGCTTCGCCCTTTCTCGCTGCGCCGCCACAAAACGGTATAGACGCCACCAAATACCGCACCTCCAATATGTGCAAAATGGGCGACCCCGCTGGCGGCACCACTGATACCCAAAGTGAGATCAAAGGCGATCAGCGCCGCAATCATGTATTTTGCTTTCAATGGAATCGGCGGGATCAACAGCATGATCCGGTGGTTGGGAAACAGAATCGCAAAGCCAACCAGTACACCGTAAACCGCACCAGAAGCACCCAGTATGGGTGCGGGATCGGTCAACTCGGTCTGCCAGGCAAACATCTGAATGGCCGCGGCGCCGAACGCGCACAACAGATAGTAAACAAGAAAAGATTTTGAGCCCCAGATCTGTTCCAAAATGGAGCCAAACATATACAAGCCAAACATATTGAACAGGATATGTGTAACGCTGCCGTGCATAAAAAAATGTGTGACGATCTGGAACGGCTTGAACAGTTCCATACCAGGTGGAAACATGGCCAGCATCAGCCGACTGTCCCAATTCATTGTTACAAGGTATAAGACCACGTTAGCGATCAATATTACGGTGACAACGGGAGTGATTTTGTTCACGGCTGGCGTCCTGTCCTGCGGCTAATTAACTACTCGCCAAGACGAGCTTTTAACTCCATAACTTCCTGTTCCAGCGCACTCAAACGTTCAGCCAGTTCTGCAACACTAAGCCTGGCACCGCCAGAGGAAGGCTCTGGCGCCTCGGGCGCATAGTTTTCGAGGTCAATCACACCCGACAGCAAATGCATGAACTCCGAGTCTTTGCGGCCCGGCGTTCTTGGCAGCTTAACAAACAATGCCCCAGCTTCACCTTCCATCAAGGATTGCAGGCTTGTCATTACTTCCGAGTTATCGGCAAATTCGTGCAGTCGCCCGCTGCGAGATCTGATTTCGCCAGGTGTTTGCGGGCCACGCAACATGGCCAGTGTGACAACAGCGTATTGGGCAGAATCAAATTGAAAGCCATGCAGACCAGTATTGCAAAAACGTTGATGGTATTTCTTCATACCGGTTTTAAAGTTTTCTTCTTCTTTAACGAAATGCTTCTCTGCCAGGTCAAGCGCTGCCCGTTCTACCTGCCCCTTGGACAACTTCATAACCGGGTTGCGACCTGATTTCTGATTGCAGGCATTCGTGAGAGCATTCAGTGTGAGCGGGTATTGATCAGGCGTGGTGACTGCTTTTTCTAACAGACAGCCCAGCACTCTAAGTTCGTTGTCGGTCAATAATGGTATTGGCATTGTTACTCCTCGCGCTTCTAAAGCATAACCCAGTTGCGCGCTGCCGGCCGCCTATTGATTCAACTTGCGAATTAAAAAATCGACTGCGTTCTCACCACTTGAATCATTTATACCCAACTGCGGAAGATATACCACGCTGGGAACTCCAAGGAAATTCGCTCTGTCCAACAACACCTCACCGTGACGAGGATGGTGCAACAACGCCTGAGTGCCCACAGGTGCGCTGCCTGCATACACTGCGTTGCTCACGAAGAACTCCGGGTCGTCTGCGCTCATCAGCGCCAGCATATCGATGTTGGCACGATACTGCTCGCCGGCTTGTGTAAACAACTCTGACTGATCAGCTATGCCATTAAAGCTCAATATTCGGGCGGCCAACTCAGGGTCCTGCGCCAGATCATCCAAAGTAATGTTGAAGGGCACAAACACATCGGTTTCCCAGCGCACCAGGTCATAGGTGCCTTGGGTTTCCACGGCAACGGCGGTTAATACACGAGTACTTTCCCGAAGAATGGGATCCGCATTGCCTGGATCGGCACGATCATCGCTGAACGCCAGCCACAAACTGGTTCCTGCACCGGCCGAGCCACCTAGCAAACCAACCGCGTCTTTATCAATGTTCAAACTGTCTGCGTAGTAACGCAAGAATTGCAAGGCGTTCTGACTGTCGGTCATGGGCTTAATCACGCCGTCGGGATCATTTTCACTAAGCAATCGATAGTTGATGCTTGCGAACGCAATATTCGCCGCGAGCAAACTTCTGATAATAAGGTCGCCACCCTCTACATACGCCGACTCTTTGCTGCCACCGGTAAACCCACCACCATGAATGTAGATTGCCAATGGCGTAAGCATGTCACTGTCCGGTAAAAACAAGTCCAGTACGTGGCGCTCATTGCTGCCATAACTGAGGTTGGAAGCAAACCGAGCATTGCTGCCCACTAAGTCGAAGGGTGGTTCATTAAACTCAAACGTCAGCTGTGGACCAGCTACCGGCGTGCTTGGTTGTTCGGCAGTTGGTGTTGCGGTCGTCGAACCACCGCCACCACTGCAGGCAGCAAATGACAAAAGAAGTGCAACCACACACAACTTGCAGTTAGTGGAGAAAAGAATATTCATACTCATTTAGCCTAGCATAGTCGGCGTAACGCACCCCACTTAAGGGAAGTTGCGCAAGGCTGGCTGAGAAAAGCCTACCTGTTTCGGCATGATAAAAGCCATTTGGCAGGCCTACTTTATTTGCGAAGAATAAGGAGCGAATACCTCCTTAAGGCTTGCTGTGTGGTCTGCTACAGATCACACAACGCGGCATGCTCAGCAGAATCATAAGCATCCGTGACCATATAGCCGTTCAGCCACAACTTCGGGTAGGCTTCACATCGCTCCTTTCTGCTAAAAGCTTCGTCATTGATCAAACGCTGCTTGATGTCATCTATGTTTACGGGTTCACGCACCATACGCACGCCCCCATCATTGTCGGTATCAAACAACATAATACGCTCGCCATGCGCCTGCCATACGGGCAGTTGCCCGTCACGCCCACTCGCTGGATCACCGCTGTACGCAAACTCGGCCCAATAACTCATCATGGCCGCAGATAAATCCGATCGCTGCTCCTTGTTGCGGAACAAAAACCGCCACGGCATTGTCGCGTGACTACCAAACACAAACGGTATTTCCATGGCGTGCGCCGCCCCCATCAGCACTGGCAAGTCGATCAACTCATCCGACAAGTCGTCAAAGTCAAACCGGTAGGTGTAAACGGATGGTCCGCCATTTTCAGAAATGACTTCTGCGGGTTTATCTACGGAGTAGTATCGCCAAGTATCTGCGCCAAAAGCTGCAGCCTTATTGTATCTGTCCTTATCTTTCACTTTGGCTAAAAAGCCCAAGCGAAAATTAACCCATTGATCATCAAACGCCATAAACAATTTATCTTCGTCGCGATTGCTGCCAGTAATGATTGGTACGGCATTGTATTTGGCTGGGTCATTAAACAAGCTCAGCGCCGGCTCGGTAAACACATGGCCGTCCAGAAACAGTCTGGGTTGCTCATACATGCCTTGTGGATGCTGCGTTACTTGTGAGTAAATCTCATCCGGTGTTTTCTGGCGTAAGCGTGCTGCCAGTTCGGTTGCGCCAAGGCTGGCAAAGGCTGGAACTAGTTTGCCTACTATTTCAGAACCGTTGTTTTGGTAGCTAGGGTAATCCGGCGCATCACTGTCTATGGACTCGGACTTTTCCGCGTCCATGATTTTCAAGGAACCACTTTGCACGATCGCGCCGTGAAACAAGCCCTTGGCCAATGGCGTTTGAACCATAGACCAGGTGTTTCTACCGCCCGCTGATTCACCAAACACGGTTACTTTATCGGGGTTGCCTCCGAAGGCCGCGATATTGTCTTGCACCCAGTGCAAAGCAGCGACAATATCCAAGGTACCAAAATTACCGGAATGATCCTCAGGGCTGGCACCCACTTCACGCAGAGCACTGTGACGCAACCAGCCTAATAGCCCAAGGCGATAATTTATCGTTACAACAACCACATTATGTGTGCCCGCAAGCAAGGCGCCGTTGTATTGCTGGGCGCTGCCTACTATGTTCGCACCACCGTGAATCCAGAACATAACCGGAAGCTTCGAATCACTTTGAATCGCCGATTTGGGCGCATAGACATTCAGCGTCAAGCAGTCTTCTGCGCCAACGACGCTGCCATGTTCGGGCGCATTATCACCGGCCGTTGGGTTGGGTGGCTGTATGCAGGCTGGGCCGTGCGCTAAAGCCTGCAGTGTTCCGATCCATTGGGTGTTAGGGCGCGGTGCGCGCCAACGAAGCTCGCCCACCGGTGCTTGAGCGTACGGTATTCCTTGCCACGCGTAGGTGTTGTGGTCGTTGTCAAAGCCCACCAAGGAGCCTGAATTGATACTTACGCTTGATTCGCTAGCGGGGGAATGTGTGTTTGCGCCGCACGCTGAAATTAACAGCAATACTGAACCATACACAATGATTATTACCACTTTACCTAACGATACGGTTTTACAAAAATCTTTCATTGATAACTCAGTTTCTGGAATCTTCTTCTGTTTCATTTTTTGTTGAACGACTGCCCGACACGCGACCAGCATCACGCAGCGCCTGGCGCAGTACGTATTCAATCTGGGCGTTTACAGACCGCAACTCATCGTCAGCCCAGCGCTGCATCTCGTCAAGGATTTCCGGGCTTACGCGCAAAGCGTAGGCTTTTTTCTTGCTCATATCAGCCTACGTCGCTGCGCGTGTATGTTGGGCATGATCGGAGTTAGTATAAAGTACCTGTGTTAACGATGGGTTGGGTAGCTTTGTCGGAGCACAACACGACCAGCAGGTTACTGACCATAGTGGCGCGACGCTCTTCATCCAAATCAACCACACCTTTATTCTTTAGCTCGGACAAGGCCATTTCCACCATGCTAACCGCACCCTCTACGATGCGGGCACGCGCTGCAATGATGGCACTGGCCTGCTGACGCTGCAGCATCGCTTGAGCGATTTCCGGCGAATAAGCAAGATGGCTAATTCGCGCCTCTACAACTCTCACACCGGCTTTACCAACACGCTCCTGAATCTGATTCTTGAGGTGCTCAGATATTAACTGCGGATGACTGCGAAGCGACGGTTCTTCGCCCGTGTCGTCCTGGTCGTAGGCGTAGCTGCCCGCAATAGCACGAACGGCTGACTCAGATTGTATTTGTACAAAGCTCTCGAAGTGGTCCACGTTGAAAACGGCTTCCGCGGAATCGACTACTTCCCAGACCACGATGGACGCAATTTCGATCGGGCTGCCTTCCTTGTCATTAACTTTGAGTTTGCCACTTTCGAAATTACGCACCCGCAAGCTGATATGCCGTTTCATAAAGAACGGGTTGTTCCAGCGCAGTCCCTGATCTTTTACGGTACCCACGTATTCCCCGAAAAAACTCAGCACGGCTGACTGATTAGGCTCAACGGTATAAAGCCCTTTCAGCATAAATATAATCAATGGAATCAATAATATACAGCACACTACCAGCGAATCTTTGTCGCCGTCTATTGCGTATGCGAGGGTTGCTAAGTTGGCTAACAACAACGCACCAAATACGATTGCAGTGAGTAAGCCTTGGCTGGATTTTCTGGGTTTCTCTTGCATTTTGCT
The DNA here is from genome assembly GCA_039111475.1 of Pseudomonadota bacterium. Classification (GTDB taxonomy): domain Bacteria; phylum Pseudomonadota; class Gammaproteobacteria; order Pseudomonadales; family JAUIET01; genus JAUIET01. The sequence continues at coordinate 9,333 of JBCCIP010000079.1, forward strand.
CTCCTGATTCTCTCTTTTCTCCAAAGAATGATATCATTTTGATATCAAATAGCAAATTTACTATAAAAATGACCGGACAAAGAGCGCAAAAACGACAATTTCATCCGGTGAAAGAGTTGGATCTGAGTTCTTTGGGGTGACTAAAGCGGCGCGTTAACGCGCCAATGCAGCACTTAGCATTTTTGCCGTCACGTCTACAACGGGAATGACGCGCTCGTATTCCATGCGGGTTGGGCCGATAATGCCAATGACACCAATGGCGGTAGCGCTGCTTTGATAAGGTGAAGTGATCAGGCTGAAGTCTTCGAAGGCGTGATAGCCCGACTCCTGGCCTATGAAGATCTTGATGCCTTCAGCGTCTATGCAATGATTCATTAACATCAAAATGTCTTTCTTGTACTGAAAAGCGTCAAACAGATCTTTGAGTTGGCCGACTCGACCCGCTTCCGCGCTATCCAGTAAATTGTTTTGCCCGGCAACAACGCAATCTTGCTCAGCAACCGCTTCCATCGTGTCGCCAGCCACTTCAATCATCAGCTGCATCAGCTGATTAATAGAATCTTTATCGGCGTGCATGGATGAAAGCAATGCGTCACTGATTTGCTGTAGCTCCTTTCCCGCAAAGTGTTCGTTAATGTAGCTTGCTGCTTTAACCAGTTCCTTGCGAGTGAATTCCCGCTGAGTGTGAATGATTCTGTTCTCAACGTCTGTGTCGCTGAGCACCAACACTACTAATATGCGATTACCAGATAACGGTACAAACTCTACCTGCTCCATGCGGCAAGACTCGCTGCGCGGAGTAACAACAATGCCGGCTTGCGAAGTAAGCTGCGACAATAAGTTGGACGCGGATTCCACCAATGCACTGTTTGGCTTGCTTGGACTGAGTTCCAGGCGCAAATTGTCGAGATAGCCCTCATCGAGCGAGTCCACACTGATTAGGCTGTCAACAAACAGACGATAACCCTGCTCGGTAGGCACGCGCCCGGCGGAAGTGTGCGGAGCGCTTACCAAGCCGTGTGCCTCCAGGTCAGACATAACATTTCGCATGGTCGCCGAGCTGATGCTCAAACCAGTCTCTTCCACCAGGCTTTTAGAGCCTACAGGCGTACCTTCGCGAATATAGCGGTCAATCAGCGCCTTCAGGATTAGTCGACTGCGGTCAGTTATTTGTGGTTCGTTCATAAATCGGGCACAAAACTCTCTAAGCCATAGTAAGAGATTGGCATTGGAATACCAAGCCTTAGCCTGCATTAGCAGCCGCAAGGGTTCTTAGATGGTAGTGACCACTCGCGTAAAAAAATACTGTATATAAACCCATATACTGTATTAATATACAGACAAACCAACAAGTGGCGCGAAGAATAATGCTGACTCAATTGACCATCAATAACTACACTACGGTGGAACACCTTGAACTGGATTTCAGTGGGGGTATGACAGTGATTACCGGCGAGACGGGTGCGGGTAAATCCGTGATGCTAGACGCGCTCACGCTGGTGGTAGGCGGCCGTGCTGACAGCAAAGCAGTACGCAATGGCTGCGCTCGAGCGGACTTTCATGCCATTTTCGATACGTCTGGGAATCAGGCTGCGAAACAATGGCTGAGCGAGCGAGATTTGTACGATCAGGACGAATGTTTGCTGCGCCGCGTTATCACCAGCGAAGGGCGTAGCCGAGCCTACATTAATGGCCAACCCGCTCCCGTACAAGATTTGAAAAGCCTGGGTGCTTACCTGATAGACATTCATGGGCAACATGAACAGCAGTCTTTGCTGAAAAGAGAAACCCATAGACAACTACTCGACAGCTTTGCCAATGCGACTGAGCTATTATCAGAGGTTTCACAGGCTTATCAATCCTGGCAAAGCACGTCAAGACAACTTGAACAGCTGAAAACCGGCGCGCGTGAACACGACGCCCACGTGCAACTCATTGACTACCAACTGCATGAACTGCTTGATATGCAACTGCAGGAAGGTGAAGTAGCGCAACTTGAACTGCAACAAAAACGCCTGAGCAACAGCGAGTCTATTTTGCAGTCGTGCCAGCAGGCGTTGGATTTCTGCGAAGGCGGCGAACAGTGGAATGTGCTCAGCGCTTGCAATCAGGCCCAGCTACTACTTACACCTCATATTGCGCACTGTGAAGGTTTGCGGGAATCTTTGGACTTACTCGCCTCAGCCACCATTCAAATTCAGGAGGCTGCGTATTCGATTCAACAACAGGTCGATGACTTGGATATGGATCCCCAAGCCCTGCAGCACATTGAGCAGCGGCTCAGCAATTTATACAACCTGGCGCGCAAGCATCGCTGCCACCCGCAGGATTTAATGGAACTGCAGAATGATCTTCAGTCAGAGTTTGACACCTTGCAACGCAGCGACGAGCATATGGAAGAGCTGCAGGCGGAAGTCGATTTGCACTGTCATCGCTATCTAAAACTAGCGACTGAACTCAGCGAACTTCGAGCGCCCGCCGCGCGCAAACTGCAGACACAGGTTAATCAACAGCTAAAGCGCTTGAATATGAGCGGTTGTAAATTTGAAGTAGCGCTGCAGCCACTGGTGGACGAGCAACGCGGTGCGTTTGGGATAGAGAACGCAGAATTTCTGATAAGCACGATTCCCGGGCAAGCCCCGCAGTCGCTGTCCAAAGTAGCCTCTGGCGGCGAACTGTCACGTATCAGTCTTGCTATACAGGTAATTACGGCCAGTAAATCCAGCATACCTACGCTGGTATTTGATGAGGTGGACGTTGGTATTGGTGGCACGGTGGCGGATGTGGTTGGTAGGTTGTTGCAGAAGTTGGCTGCACACAGCCAGATACTATGCGTTACCCACCTGGCTCAGGTTGCTGCGAAAGGCCACCAGCATCTTGGTGTGCGCAAGCTACGTAGCCGCAAGAAAGTAGCTACAGAGCTAAGCGTGCTGCAAAACGACGACAAGATCAATGAAATTGCCCGCATGCTGGGCGGCATGGCCATTACCGAGCAGTCCAGAGCGCATGCGATGGAAATGCTAGGCGCACCGCATTAAGCTCGCAGCCAGGCACTGCGAAAAAGGGGAAGCGGTGGTTTTAGTGCCGCTTTTTAACGTACAAGACCATGCTATGGTCTACGATGTCGTAGCCTTGCTCGGCCGCTATTTCGCGTTGGCGATTTTCAATGATCGGGTCATAAAACTCCATCACTTCGCCTGAGTCTACACACACCATGTGGTCGTGATGCTCACCTTTGGCCAGTTCAAACACGGAGTGCCCACCTTCAAAATGATGCCGCTCAACCAGTTTGGCCGACTCAAACTGCGTGAGAACTCGGTACACTGTTGCAAGACCCACATCGTCACCGCTTTCCAGCAACATCTTATACACGTCTTCCGCACTCAGGTGCTGACGATCGGTTTCTGCAGCTTGCTCAAGAATCTGCAAAATTTTTACACGTGGCAAGGTAACTTTGAGACCGGCTTGCTTAAGCTCGGCATTTTGATTGGGCATGGCAACTTCGCGATGGCGCTGTGATAGGCTATTATCTCACCTTTAGTCCATTCGTGAAACGCTGTAACCATGTCTTTAAGCTCTTTCGTGATCAAAACTATAGTACTGGCCGTTCTTTGTACAAGCCTGGTGGCCTGCCAGAACTTCCGTTTTCCCGGTGTATACCGTGTGGTTGTGCCGCAGGGTAATGTGTTCGACGAAGAGATGATCAGCCAGCTAGAAGTAGGCATGACGCGCAGTCAGGTCAGATTCATTATGGGCACGCCTCTGATCAAGGACACATTTAACCCGGATCGCTGGGACTACACCTACCAAGTCCAGCGCGGTAGCGAGCTGTTTCAGAAAAAGCGCATGTCGTTGCACTTTAATGGCGATGAGTTGGTGAAAATTGATGAGCAGTTACTGCCAGAGGAAGACACGGCCAGTACTGACTAGTTGCCTTCTCCGGGTTGGGTTTTCCTGGCTTTCACTTTTGCGGCACGCTCTTTGCGTGACTCCTTCGGGTCAATAATCAGCGGTCTGTAAATTTCCACTCTGTCACCAGGCTGCAGAATCTGCTCATTCGGTTTCGTAACAACCTTGCCAAAAATACCCAGCTTTACGGTCGCCAGATCAATACCCGGGAACAACTCTGTAATGCCGGATAATGCCACTGCCTGATACGCCGTGGTGTTGCTTTCAACATCCAATGCCAGTATCTTTTGTTCATCAGGCAGAGCGTAAGCCACCTCCACTCGTATTGTCATAGTTCACCTATTCGCAGATTCCGCACGCGCAGTCATAGCACCCACCAGATCGTCTGCAACCGACTTGAACAATTGTTCCAGGGCTTTGCTGGCCAAACCACTACTGATATCAAAATCCAGCTGCAGCGCTACTTTACTTGCCTGCTCCGATAATGGCGTAATTCGCCACTGCCCGGCGAAACGAGAGAATGGGCCTTCCACTAAGGTCATGCTGATAATCTCTGGCCGGTTTAGCTCATTTCGTGTAGTAAAGCTCTGCCTAAGCCCCGCTTTCTTAACACTTAATTTTGCCACCATAATAGTGTCAGAATGTTCAATGATGACGGCCTTTTCACAGCCACGCATAAACTCTGGATACGCTTCCACATCATTAATCAGGTCAAACATGTGCTCTGCCGGTTGCATCAACAGGGCGCTGCGTTCAATCAATGCCATTAGAACAAAAACTTATTATTGAGTGAAAACCAGATTACACCAGCTATTAGTGCCGGCGACAAATACGCCAAATGAAACCTGCCTAGCCATCGGAATGGCGCAAGACCTGAACCGGCGTAACTGGGTGATCCCAGTAAGGTTGCTGCGAAGCATGCGTTTAGGATAGCGACAAGAGGCACGATAAAGTGTGCTGTCAATGATTCCAACAGCCGAAATGGAGTGAAGTAGCCAAACACCCTGATCTCGGACCATTCGTTGAATGACAAGCCCACCGTAACGCACAACAACCAAACCAGGCCGCCTCCCGCGCACGCCGCAATGTAACGAGGCACGATGAGCGCACGCTGCAACCAGGAAACAACCGGCTCAAGCAAAACGATTGCGCTGCTAAACGCAAACAAAGTCACTAAACCAAAGAAGAGCGCGCCATAGTAATCGCCATGCACACTACTGCCGAACGCCAGCGGCAAATTCAAAAACATCATTGGCGCACCTTCGGCTATCTCGACATTGGCATGAAACAATAACGGCAAAATCGCAATGCAGGACAGCGCAGCGACAAACAAGGTAATCAACACTACACCACCGACGGCGGCAGAAATACGTTGGCTTGGCGGCATATGAGCAGCCAATGACACAGTCGCACCTATACCGACACTAATGGTAAAGAAAGCCAGGGTAACCGCTGACCATCCACCGTCCCAACTCAGTGGAGTGTTTGTTGCAAATACCGACTGAACAGCGGCGCCATCAAAAGCACCTACTGCAACATTGCGAGCGATCAATATCAATAGAATGATAATCGCCAGCGGAATCAGCAACCTCAGCGCAAACCCAACACCACGGTCTACACCAAACGCTGAGACCAGAATGGTTAACAGCAAGAACAACGAAAGCCAGGACACCACCAGGTTGCCATCATCCAGAAAGTCTTGCAAATGCTGAACCAAAAAATCAGCTTCTTTCAATATAAACGCATTGTTTGCAGACTCCAGACCAAACGCCAGGGCCCAGCTACCAATCACCACCAGATAAGATAGCACTAAAACACTAACGATCACGTTAAGCAATCCAACAACACGCCACCAGCGGCTTAAACCTGCGCGAATCTGCAACAGCTTGATAGCATGAAACGGGTTATTTCGCCCTTCCCGACCCAACCAGATTTCCGCTGCAAGTAATGGCGAAGCAAACAACGCTAATGAAGCGATGTACACCAGCAGATAACCACTGCCACCTTGGCGAATAAGAACTGCTGGCAGCGTCCAAATCAGTTGCAAACCAATAGTAACCCCACACAACGCAAGGCAAAAGGTCCAGCCGCTTTGCCATGCCGTATGTTCTGTATTCTGTTGCATATTACTCAAGATAGCGCCCAAGGCAGTGCTCAAGAAAGCACCCAAGCCAACGTCAAGCGCTTCATTCTGGGGCAGAAGATTGTCTTGAACAACTGTTTTGTCCCGCGGCAGTATTGCCACTTTTTATATTAGTTCAGTGCACCCGTCGCACATGCCAGCACTGCACCGATATAATGCGCCGATGAGCACAGCGCAATGAGCAAAAAATCAAAGAAACCCAGCAATAATATTGCCCAGAACAAGAAAGCCCGCCATGAATACGCCATAGAAGAGCGATTTGAAGCAGGCATGGTTTTGACCGGTTGGGAAGTAAAAGCACTGCGCGCTGGCAAAGCGCAGCTGGTGGATAGCTATGTGCTGCTCAAAAACGGCGAAGTATGGCTTCTGGGCGCCCAAATTGAGCCACTGCAAACCGCCAGCAGCCACGTAGAGACCGACCCTAAGCGCACCCGTAAACTGCTGCTCAACAGCCGCGAAATCGCCCGAATCAAAAACGCCACCGAACGCGACGGCTATACCTGCATCGCCACCTCGCTGTTCTGGAAAAAACACCTGGTGAAATGCGAAATCGCGATAGGTAAGGGCAAAAAAGCCCACGACAAACGCGCCGCCGACAAACAACGCGACTGGAACCGCGAAAAACAGAGAGTAGTTCGTACCACCAACCGATAAGCAACAACGGAACTCTCCCCGCCCCCCACCTGTCAAATACGCTACAATGGTTCATGGTTTGCGCAATCAAGCCATATTTTTGAAGAGGGCCAGCGCTTCTTGATCGGTAAAACGATGCTGAGGACTGCAGTGCAGAGCGCTTTCTAAGCGAAGAACGGAGTGCACATAAAGTGCATGACCGACGGAGCGTAGTAAGCGACGAAGCAGTGCACTTCCAGAACGGTTAAAATGATTCTGAGGAGTGCAGTGCGAGGCGCATTTTGACCGAAGAAAGGAGTGCACATAAAGTGCATGACCGACTGAGCGTAGTAAGCGACGAAGCTGTGCACTTCCAGAACGGTTAAAATGATTCTGAGGAGTGCAGTGCGAGGCGCATTTTGACCGAAGAAGGGAGTGCACATAAAGTGCATGACCGACTGAGAACAAAATGCAACGAAGCAATGCGCCCTCAGAATCGTTTTAAGGGGGCGATCTGGATTCGACGTGGGTTACTGACCTATATGATGCATGCCGAGATGACAGCCAATCTCGTTAATCCAAAGCTGTAATTGAATAGTCGCAAACGACAATTCGTACGC
>JBCCIP010000080.1:0-13781 GCA_039111475.1 Pseudomonadota bacterium
ATCGGTGGATTGTTTGAGTTGAGGAAATACCAAAATGCAAACGTTACTGGTGACATCTAACCCATGTGGAGAATTTTGAAGGGAAGCATGAAAAAACCATTTCTGTTAGCAGTACTCTATGCATCTCTTAGCACAACGATCGTGGACGTTCATGCCTCTACGATTCAACTAAAGTATCAGGGATTTGTGTCAAGCGCTTCTGGTACTGCAAATCCTAACGCAGTTACCGTTTCTGGAGTAATCTCAGTGAGTAATAGCGTGATAGATGGAGATGCAAGGAGTACTGTAGACGACTTCAGATCAGATTCTTCCTCAAATACGGGTAGCCAATTTAGCGCCACATTCAATGCTTTTGACTTCGACGGAAATTTGATTTTCAGCGATAGGCTTGACCCGGTCGCGGACACTCTAGGGCAACTGCGATTGGTAAATGGTTTTGCCAACGGTTCTGACTTTTTTGAACAATTGGTTTCGGTTACTCAATCAGGCCCGCAGGGTAACGCTCTGAATCTAAACCTATTCGAAAACTCGCCAAATGATAATTTTTTGGCGGGGAATGCCCTTTCTGGAAACCTCTTGTCAGGAATACCAGCGATACTACTGAGTTCCAATACAAGCCAGAACAATTCCTTTGGCCTTAGAAGCGGTACTATCTTCGAAGGGCGATACACGTTCAGACTCTCATCCATTTCGCAAGTACCTCTCCCGGCAGCGGCTTGGTTATTTCTTTCTGCTATCGGCGGCCTCTTCGGGCTGAAAAGGTATCAAAGCTCACAAGCGGTGTAGACTTCACCACTAAGCTAATCTGTTACCAAGCAATGCTTGTGAGCTATTCGGTGTCTTCGCTAGTCTTACCAATCTCAGTATTAGGCTGCGTACGACGTTTATATTCCTCATAGTAGAATTTGGTCGTATTTTTGATCTCTTCTGCCCGGAATCTTTCGTTCAATCAATCCGAAAAGGAAAGATCGAATTCTCCGGCTTCCAGTTGGTCGGACAACGAAAGAATGTAGTCGTATTCAGAAGCCGAGTGGTTTGATTCAAACTCTGATTGAAGAGCAGATGCGTCACACTCTTCGTGTTTCATACAGCCCGCATAGAGCCATCTATGCCATTCGACTGTGCTGGTGCCATCTGAAGGTGATAATTTGGTCATCAAATCGCCAGCTGCGTAGATGACTCTGTAGTCGTTAGCGGGTAGGAGTTTGTCAATCAAATCAGCGGCAGCATACCAGTCTCCAGTCTTCCGCATGATAACTTGAAGTTGAGCAACCTCATGTCCAAAGCTTGCTGCTTGTTCCAGCCATTCCATACTTGAATTTATCGGGAAAGACATTTCACCATCTGGCGCGTTCGCCCAAAGATCATCGGCTACTGGTGCACGCTGATCTATTCTTTTGAGCTGGTTTTCGTAGTCTTCAAGTGTCTGGTAATCATACTCATAAAGGTCCCATTGACTTTGTTTTCGTTGCTCTATATCTCGGCTCGACATTGCACCTTCACAGTTTTGGATAGCATATGAGACTGTCACCATCGCATCGGTGTCCCCATCTCGTGAATCATCGATTGCATCTAGGTAGCTTCTAGCGGGCTCGTTGATAGTGAAAATTCCTGCGGAACTAGCCCCCCACGGATTCGCATCTTCCTGTTTATCCGCATCGTCGACGTCATCACCGGCCTCGGGTGTCGGCAATGAACTTGATCCGGTTGCTTGTGGAGACGACAGTTCGCTCGGATGGCTCACTCCGCTGCTAACACTGGCCTGATCGTTACTACTGAAAGTAACGTAGACTAGTGCCGAGACCGCAGGTATCGCTACGACCCCGGCGATTAGGTATTTGCTGTTCAACAGAAGATTGTGGAGTTAGCGGGTCCACCGGCGTCTGCAAACGATCCGGGAACATGAGATACGCCCACCCTTGCAACCGCAGGGGCGACCCGGATGCCGAAGTTCCTATAGCTAATTACTCGATCATTGTTGGCGATGACTGTTAGGTCGCCTCTTACATCAACTTCGTCGAGCTGAATGTTGCTTTGAAAGGACTGCTTCGCGACCGCATCTATCTGAGGCCCCGTGGTTTGGTTGTAGGGTCTGTCGGTGATGTGTAGGTCTTTCCCAAGCTTTCCACAGGCGACAGCCAAGGCAATAACTCCGAACCAAAGCAAAAATCTTTCGGGGCTTGTAAGCCTTTAGCCATTCACTCATTTTTGGCGGTAATCGGTATAGCCTGAAAAATCTCTAACAAAAACTTCGAGAGACTCAGCGACAGCACGTTCGCGTTCCATTTTCTTCAACCGCTCGCGATCAATTAACTCCCTGGTGCTGACATTTTTATGGTCGGTGTCATCTGGCGAATTGCTCCCAGGGAGAGCGGTCACATTGTTTTGAGAGTTCAGGTATTGCAACTACGCCCGCCGGACATCGTCCAGGTCATAGCCTGTACGCCCCTTTGACATTGGCGGGACGCCATCACGTCGCAGCTTATCGAAGTCCTGAGTGCTTAAAAATAATGTGCTCCGGCGGCCTCTGTGCGGCTAGACAACACTTATCCTTATGCAATCTCAAAAAAAACTGAAAAATTTCGAGAGAGTGCCGTGCGAGGTACCCGCAGAGAAAGGAGCTAGAAAGGACCCAAAAATCAGTGACTTACGAGGCATATCAACGAGCACCTCAACGCTTAGCCGTTGCCAATGCCTTACGCATTGATCTATCGAACTCTCGCGGGAACACCTCAAGGGCTTTGAGTCTGCCCTGCTGATAGATAGGAAAGACTGGACGAACTGGGGTGGTGGACTCAAGTGTGTACATAAGCTTGAGTTTGCGGCCACCTCTTCCTTGCCTCTGATAAACGGCGTCCCCCACCCCCTATTAGAAACGAAGCTGTTCTTGAGATTGCGGGGGCGTCTGGCCTTACTGATCTTGCCTGTTGCAGTACACTTAACATTGATTGGCACAGCAAATGTACGGCTACTACGAGGGGTCTTAGCGCCACCCGTAATGTGTAGATGCAGCCAATCCAGCCGTAAAGAATCGAACACTTGCGATTCAAGCAAACGTTTAGTGCTCGACGCACGCGGAAAACCACACCTGGAAACCGCTTGTTATGAGTCGGGGGCTTAAACATTTTGGTCGAAGCAGGAAGTTAGCGAATGTCACTTGTCGACCGATAGCTGCCGTATTTGCCAAATTTTGCAAAACTCTGCTTTCGACCCAGGCTGTGTGAAAACTATCTCACTAAAAACAAAACGCACACGAGAACATCGTGGAACAGGGTTCGGCATTGGTTAAACGCAAACGAGAGAACTCTAGTGCGTGTTTTTCCGATTCCTTTTTCCTCGCGTCGAGTTTTCACACAGCCTGGACCCCAAGCTGACCTTTAACCAAACCTAGTAACAGCGAATCTTGACTCCCCATACTCCATCAACTTTTGTAAGTACCCAAAGGTTTTGGTGTGCAGAGATCACAGAACCATCTGACATGTTTCTCGTGTAATCCAAAAGATAGTGTCGCTGAGATTCATGTGAGAGCACTAATTTTTTAGACTGGTACTCTGAATGATGCCAACCAGACTCTCTCTCAAGCTGCTCGAAATACCCCAATGGAAGGCTATCTGGTTCGTCCCAGATGATCTCCGTAGCTCCCGCCATCATGATATGAGGGAAGTGTAGACACTCATCCATACCGCTTGGATTTCTGTTGTTGAATGTGTCGGTAAAGCGCTCCAAGAGTTCTAGGGTATCTGAGTGGCTTTGGTTTGCTTCTGTCATCGGGATAATCTAGTGCATCGAAAGAGCCAATATAGCCGATTCTCATTACGGCAGCTTGTGGCCGAAACTTCCGTTTACTGGCTCTACAATTCAGACAAATTGACGTCCGCTTTCTTCGATTTGCTGACATCAAAAGACTGGTTTGATCGTCGATAAGCATCTAACGCTAGAGGGATCCAACGGGAGAGCGCAGCGTCTCCCTTGGCAAGCTTGGCGTTGGGCTAAGCGTAAGCGACATCGTTAGATGTAGTACAACGCACAGCTTGCGTGTAACGGGAACACTGTAATCTGCGTTTAATAAGCCACCAAATCTATACCCAAAACGTACGGCATAGGACCCATCAACCAGTTGATTCTTCCAACGCTGCCAGTATGAAATTTCTTTCACCTTTCGGTATTCCCCATGCACCAAACGCCTGAGTGTTCTTAGAGCCTGCCTTCTTCAAGTAATTACCAATCGAGTATCAGACATCTCCTTTGACCAAACACTTATCTTTTCACTTGAAACACAAAGAGTTGACCGCTACCCGTAAACTATTTCCCATGCGATCTAGTCACATGCTTCCAGTACCAGACCAGACAAAGAATTAAAAATACACAAAGTCCGATACGCCGTATGAAATAAACAATAACAATAGAAAAAGGGTCTGAATTTTCAAAATTGGTGAATAGAGGGAGTCCTGAAAGGACATTCTCCACTAAGACAAAAGATAAGGGCATCGCATACGCTAGAAACACTAATACTCCCAACAATATGGCAAACACCCTCAGCATTGACAATTCACCTTAAGGGTTCCCAACATCTCGAACAACTCGACCTGATTGATTGTGTCCTTTCAGGTAGTACCCAAGACTGGAGGGAGTCGTGAATTCCCAATCAGTCAATCGACCTCTCCCTTGGTGAATACAACTCAGGCCCTATAACTTGAACGAACGTCCCTTAAATGCGTTCAAGCGAACGCTACAAACAGCGACACATATATTAGACCAAGCGATTGGATCAACTTCAAAAACTGCCTGATAAGCTGAAGCCGAGTTTGCAACGAGCGCATCAAGTGAAATGGAAATTGTAAGGCCCTCCACTCCAAAGTAGTTTCCACTTTTACGTAATTTGCGTGTAAGCAATCGCAAGGCTTAACGAAATAACCAGGTACGCAAGTGCACGCCACCTAATCCCATTACTAAGGCCACTAAAGAGATTTGGGAGCAGTGGCAGTATCCATGTGTTCTCTTTTTTCATAATGCACCGAGAAGCCCTCCCTATTTCTACAAAGTAAGCTATCCCTATTACGGTTGAAACAATAAACCAAATCGCAAGCATTAAAATTCCAACGTGCCGATTACAGGGCCAGGAAGGCCTATTTGCGGGCCTAGTGACATACAATAGGTACCGTCATCCATAATCTCAAGCCCGATTCCAAATCTACCGAAGCTAACACCAACATCTGGGTCACCATTCGCGTCATCCTCGGTACAGCTGTGCTCAGGATCTGGTATTGTGCAATACTCTATGCCACCTCCAACCGTGACTGGCGAAAATGTCATTTTAGTACCGTCTCCATTACCTGAAAAACAAGGTAAAAACGCACAGCCAAATACTGATAGTTCACCTGGAGGAATCCGAATATCAACAACTTCGCCGCGCCGCTCCTGAGGGCTCATTCTAAGTCCGTATTGGTCACTGAAGCTCTTTGGATTCCCACCTACATACGCAAACCTATTTAACCCTCCTATGAGTCCAACCGGATCCGCCTGAACATACCTTCCAAACTCGGTTAGGAGCCTCGTTATCACTTTCGCAAACTAGAAAAAGTCCCGTCGAGGCTTGCGGGAATAATTGTAGAGGAACATTGCCTTGCTTGTTTTTTCTCTGCGCAATCATCTTGATATCAAATAATGAAGTTTTGATGAATCTTTAGCTTAACCCTCTTGCAATCATTTCACATAGTAGTATCGTAAAAAAGAGTCACGACGTTACTAACAAAAACGATCTGTGACAGCGGGAACTATCTTGGTTGAAGATAGGAATAACTGACAAGGAAGGTTAGCGGGATCGTTCGCCTTCCAGAAATTGGGGGGTTGAAGCCATCAAGCCAACTCAATCAAGCTCTCCTGAGCAATCTCACCTCACGATACCTCAATCAAAAACACTGACGACTGTTTGCAGCCAGGAACACCCGCACTACTCAAACAAAACACCCTAGGAGACCTCCTGCCATGAAACGTGTCTGCTTATCGATCCTGCTGTTCCTGCCAAGTATTGGTTTTGCGGCCGGGACATACACCGACGAAAAAGTAAAAAGAGTCCATGTGAGCCCCTCTGGCGGTTACTACTTCCAAACGATTTCTGCGATGCAGAATCCTGACGGTTGTGTTTCGTCTGGCTGGTATTACATCACACCCACTGAAAGCTATGCGGACGATGCTTACGCATTAGTGCTCGCAGCTCTAGCTACAGGAGACAAGATTCAATTCAGCATAAGTGGGTGCTCGAGCAACTACCCCAAGCTTTCCTGGATAAACACATACGAGTAATGGAGCACACAATGAAATCACTAGTTATCCTGATCGTTGCATCTTTAGTGTCAATGAGTCTGCCAGCTTACGCAGAGATTTGTACGGATGCATGGGAATATAAAATTGTAAATTTGGATGACCCCAAAGCCCTGCTAAAAAGAGCTAAGAAGCGAAGTGACGCCGCAACGGCGTTGAGAAACTCGCTTAACGAATTGGGCAGTCAGGGATGGGAGCTGATGAGTGCACACCAAGTTGTGGAATACCAGGATGTGCCTCCTCCGGTCGAAGGCGGAAGAGCTCGGGCGGTTGCCAGCGATTGGGTGTATCGCCTGGATCCGGCTGTCGCACTTTTGAAGAGAAAGCAAACTACTTGCGCCAAGTGATGACTACGGTGACCTCTTAAGAGGCTCGCTATCTCTCGGACCTAACTTTGTTCCGAATCCTGATCCTACGAGGCCTCCTTGCAGGATCGCTTGAAATCAAGGAAGAACGATGATGAATCGATTAACGCGATTGCTTGCGTTGCTGTCCCTTTCTGCGCCATGTGCTATCGCTAACCCTCTAGGTTCCGGTGAATACGAGGTATATCGTGGATTAGTGAACGGGGACAGTTATGAAGACATCTATTTAAAAAGCGACCAATCGATATTGATCATCGCTGGTCAACCTGTAATTCCAATCGAATATGCCGAAGGCGATAGCTTCCTTCTGACCGGCACTGCATCGGGCGCGTTCACTTCGCCGATTGTAGACAACACGGTGGATGTCTCGACATTAACCAATCAACTAACTGGCGTTGTTAGTGGCGACTTTGATGGGGACTCTACACTTGATTTGCTTGTGCAGGGGAGTACCGCAACGGACAACAGTATCTTCCTGATCGGTGACTCAACTGGTGGAGTTCCGACACTTGATTCTCAATCTACATCACTCAACGGACAAGATATCTCAATCGCGAATGCTCAGATATCAAGTATCGATGACAACACTGATGGATACTCAGATCTTGTGGTTACTTATGTTCTGGGCGGTTCCACAGTGTTGACTAATAGCGCAGAAGCCCAACTGAGCTTTGAAGACAGCGCAATATTGAGCACCGAAACGCCGACTGAAACATCGACGCTGGCCGGGGGACTACCTTATCGTCTTCGGGTTGATGATAAAGGTCAGACCTTGATCTCAATTCCAATTCAAACACCCCCAGGTGTTCGGAACATGAATCCAAACTTAAGCCTAAGCTATAGCAGCGGTGGAACACGCAGACTAATCGACGACAAACAGACTGCGGATTCGCTTGGTTACGGATGGACACTGGCAGGGATATCAGAAATACGTCGTTGCAGATACGGAGTCGGCGGGAGCCTGACCCTAGATGGTAACGACGTGCTTTGTCTGGATGGAAATGTATTGAATCTCGATTCTGGATCAAGCTATTGGGCTGACAATGCCACCTATCGCGTTGAGAACCGGCCCACAGTGAAGGTCGAAGCCAATGGTGCTCTATCAAACGAAACACGAACCTTTAAAGTCCTTTTAGCTGACGGACGAGAACAGACGTTCGGCTCGCAGCCAGCCGCACGGGTTTCTCCGAGTAACAGTTCAGTCGTTTATTCGTGGAAGCTAAGCGCAACCGAGGACGACTACGGCAATATGATGAATATCGAATGGATATCACAGGCTTCGGATGGCGTGTCCGTACCCAGACTTATCCACTATGACGGTTCACAAGTGGAGTTTCGTTACACTGAGAGAGAAGACACTACCGAAGTCAACTTGGGTGATGAGATGGTACCTGGCGTTACTAAGCAACCCTTGGTGTTAGATCAGATCATAACCTCAGTAAACGACGGAGCCGGAATCAAACGAGTCTCCCAAATCATCGTCGACACTAATTTAGATCCGAGTTCGACCTACAGAAGGTTGGATAATATTCAGCGATGCGGGTATGAGTTAGACGGTACTTCCAAATCATGCCAACAACCCACCAATCTGACATGGGTTCTCGGCTCATACCTGGAAGATGAATTCAACAATGCAATCTCCAAAATTGACAACGGAGTGGGTAGGTGGGATGAAATCGACTACGAGTTGCTGGCTGGCACAGGATCTCACCCGCTTGGGATTACGGGTTGTGATTTATGTACTTATGGAGGTACCCCTTATACCTTGGCGGTCGAGCGCTTAAGCACCCGACGCCTGGCAGTAAAAGAACATAGAGCTTCGCCAATCGACGCGGGTGGCAACAATAGAAAATCTACATTCAAATATTATCAGAACGCCTGGTATGGCATTAATGGTGAGGGATTCACAGGCTTTCAGGCGACAGCGAGAACGCTTCACGACCTCCCGTTGCATCAGCTATCAAGCTCAACGGATACCTATCATGATATCACTATTGAACGAAAACACGCCCATGACCTTGGCTACCTTGGGAGGTCGTCTTTCGTAGAGGAGATTATAAAGAGTTCTGTTGAAGGAAAACTGTCACATAAGTATCGAGCGATAAAGCTTGAGCAACACGCGAATACGAAGCGCCAGTTTTTTTCGTCCGAGTGGCGAGAAAGATATGAAAGTGGAGCGGTTGTCTCTGTAGAGCAACTCGATCGGGAGTACTGTTTTACTTCGCTAAGCGGACCAAGTGGTACGTGTCAGAGTGGTGCCAAAGATCATGTTGTGCAGGAAACTGTTACTCGAAAATCTGGAGCCAACTTCACTGGGTTAATTAGTGAAGGGCCGGGGTGGGGTGTTTACACAACTGGAACCTTGGCAATCACTGGCGAGCTAACTTCACAAACTCATAAAGCCGACGTCGAGAACGACGTTTCTAACTGGGTTTTGGGATTTATAGAACGAGTGGAAGAGGTTCATGATAGCTCAACAACGAGTCCAGCAACACGCGTCGCTACTTACACTAAAAATGGGTCAAAGAGGGATGTTGGAAGTCGCATACTCTTTCCAGGCGACGCCGATCTCGAACTAACAACATCATTTGTCTACGATGGTGTTGGCAATTTGACCGAAGTGGAAACTGTGGGCGTGGATGTTCCGCTTCGAAAAACTACCAGATCCAACTTTGTTAACAACCGGTTTTCGCAAACACTCACTGATGCTCAAACCAAAAGCTCTAACCTTTTGTATGACATGCGATTTGGTCAACCTTCTTCTTTAACAAATCCTGACGCCCAAGACACCACTGTAGTTTACGACGTTGTGGGTAGAGTCATTTCCCGAACTTCACCAAACGGTGACGTAACAACTAACACATGGTCGAACTGCGCAAGCAGCTCTGTCTGCAATCACATTTCTTGGGGTGAACCTAGCACCTACGTAGTCATTACTGTGAGGAATAACACTATTGACGTACAACCGGAACGGCGCATTTTCTATGACCAAGAAGGCCGCCAACTCCTAAGTGAGGTTGCAGCCTTTGCAGTAAGTAGTGGCTGGCGATCCGTAGAATCCCACTACGATAGCTGGGGGCGAATGCTAAAGAGATCTCGTCCTTATCATAGTTCTACGGAGATACCTATCTACATCGACTACAAGGTCGATGAGCACAATCGCGTAGTCAAAGAAAATAGACCAGATGGGAGCAAAGTGGAGACCACCTATGCAGCAGCTGCAGGCTATTTGTCAGTACTTACTAGCGAATTGGTTCTAACACCTGGTCAATCTAACGAAACACAGGAAAAACTATCTCTATTTGATAGCGCTGGGCGCTTGGCTTCGACGACAGATGCCTTTAATTCTTTCAATTCGGTAATGACTTCCTATACCTACACTAGTCATGGGTTGCTGGATACTGTGGAAGTAGAGGGTATGGAAGTAGCTGATATGGACTATGACAACTCGGGCAATCGTATTCAGATCATAGAATCCAATACCGGCACAACCGACTTTAGGTTTGCCGCAAATGGATTGCTTGTAGAGAGTACTGATGCTGAAGGTCAGGTGACAGAATTTGACTATGATCTATTAGATCGGCTTGTTACTCAGGGTGAAGACTGTTCACCTTCTTCATGTGCGGAAACTCGGTCTTGGACGTACGACCCTGTCAACGGTTACGGCCAGATCGAGACTGCGAGCGCACCTGGTGTCACCCAAACTTACAGCTACTTCAGTTCCGGATTGTTGGAAAAAGAAGAAATTGCGATCGCAGGTATTGGTTCATCGGTAAATGGAACGCGGTCGATCGAGTATTCTTATACAGACGGCCGAATATCTTCGGTCACCTATCCAAGCGTACAGCCCTTTAGCTTTGAATATGAAGGTGCTTACTTGGCGAGAATCAAGCGCGGATCCAACGTTCTAGATGAGGTGGATGAAATCAATGCCGATGGAACTTTGGCTCAGAAGATTTTGGGTAACGGGTTGGTCTCTAAGTATGGATACGATTCCAACACCGGGCGCTTAACCTCAATAAAAACCGGCACTACCGGAACACCTGCAAGCATTCAGGATCTCGAATACGTGTGGCGTTCCAACGCACAATTGCACCAGCGGAAAGATCTTCTGCCAGGAACAGATCTGATTGAGACTTTCCAATACGACGGCCTAAATCGTGTTACCGATGCGGATGAAAGCACTAGCGGGCGATCTCTTGATTTTACCTATGACTACAGTGGCAACCTGTTGTCTAAAACAAGCGATGTCACTGGTGATATTGATGTGACGGGGTTTCAATACACGATTGCTGGAAAGCCGCATCGCCTGAATCAAGCCACTATCGATGGAATTTCGACCAGTTTCGCATACGACAACAACGGCAACATTACGAGTTACGATGCAACCGGATCGGTCAATGATACTACGATTGAATACGATGGTCGGAACCGCGCCAAAAAAATTACTTTAGGCCATGTATCAAGCCCGACGGCGCGTGATGAGTTTTGGTACGGCGCTAACGGCGAGCGCTTTGTTCGCAAAGCCAGCTGGCTTGATGGGTCTACCACAAAGGTGAGTTGGACGGTCTATTTGTTAGGAGGCGTCTACGAGGAGGTAGTGCCCGAACACGATTCTTCTGTGGATCTGTACAGGAAGGTTCAGGTTTCAAGTAGCGTATTACATCGGATCAAGGAACTATCAGCGGGCGGCGTTACCACAATAAACGAGTACACGCACAGAGACCACTTAGGCAGTATCGATGTAGTTACGAGTAGCACTAGCAGTGTCCTACATGAGATGAGTTTTGATGTGTTTGGAGCTCGACGCGAATCTAACTGGGCGCAAGACATAACAACTGGATCGTTTACGACTATCTTGTATGACGTCGAACTAAATACCAGCAGAGGGTTTACAGATCATGAAATGCTGGACAGGATTAACCTAGTCCACATGAATGGCCGAATGTACGATGCGCAGATCGGAAGATTCTTACAGGCCGATCCTCTAGTTCAAGCGCCCGTCCTATCGCAAAACTACAACAGATATTCGTACGTCCTAAACTCTCCCACTTCATTCGTTGATAGAACTGGGTTCTATTGCAATGATTGCCCGTCAGGCCCCAACTTCGTGGATCGGGAAGACTACGACGAATTAGGTTCAAGTCAAATCTACCCAAACGGTGGTACAGATTTCGCGGACCGAGACGATGCGCAAGAAAACTGGGATACTTTCCTCGCCGCCGCGGATCCGGACTATGTCGATCCGAACCCACCCCTCGATAATCTACAGCCAGTAAGTGCCCCGTCGATCATATTCGGAGTGATGGAGGATATCCTAACACCTGCCGATCGCGAGGTGGTTCCTCCTGAATTGCAATCCGTCGCCCAAACGTTTGCAGAGGCAGCACAGATCGCAACAAGAAGGGTTGATAGTGGACCATGCTTCGACGGTTGTAGCCCACTAATTCGTGGGTCAAGAATCCATGCGGAGTTTGCGAATATAGTCAACGAACTTGATGAAGGGCTCATGTTTCGAAGTGAGGAATCTCAAATTCCATACGGCGTGCTTGTCCCCTATGGCACGAAGGGATCTAAAAGAGCTGACGCAGTATTTGGCCCCCCTGGACAAAATCCTCTTGTTGTGGTTGAACTAAAAACGTCAAACGCCTACGTTTCTCGTAGAGAAGCTCTTCGCTACAAGGCTGCTTTTCCTGACTCTTTCCTGCTTATCTTGGAAGAGCGAGGACGACGTTAATTTAGAATCACAAAAGGAATAGAGACATTGAAAAATGAGATACTCACAAGCGTGTCAAACCAATTTCAAGACTCTGTTATCTATTCTAGCTGTGTTTTCCAATTGAGTGATGGGCCAATTCTAGGAGGAGTGTACGTTGACGTTCGGCCCAATTCCATCGCATTAGGTATGACTAGCTTTGCACTGTATACCCCTCTAATCTCTGAGCATTTTGGCTATCAAAGCCCGTTCTTTCGTGGTGAGGGAAGAAGTAGCCCTAACTCGATTCCGCGAGCAGGTATCCGTGAGGAGCTAATTGACACTGCTGTTGGCGTGTTGACTCAAGAATTCAAGAACGTCGAAAGAGCTGCTTCTCCTTCGCATGTCGCGGAGTTGCTTGATCATGAAAAGACCTCATTTGAGTGGCAAGGCCAGAAGTTTCCCGCTAAGCCTAAGTCTCTCAATCCAGTTTCCAGACTAGTGTATCTCGGAGCCCTAATTCTCTCCAATAAACTTCAAAAAGCAGAAAGCTTCATCAAGCTAGTTCATCAGGGCTCTTTTGTGAGCACGGACGTCGACTACCAAGAATTCAATGGATTGACTGATGCGCTAGAGAATTCCACTTCCAATGCAATTGAGTTGATAGATAGGTGGAGTAAAGCTGGTTATGAACGCATTCAAAATAGATAGTGGTCCCAATATGCCCTCGCTAACTTGGATCTATTATTCAGAGCCTTCGTATGCCCTTGATTTAGATGGTGGGTCGTCTGGGATTCGAACCCAGGACCAACGGGTTAAAAGCCTGGCGCTCTACCATGTGACGTAATCAGTCACCGAATTTGGGTGGCGCGGCTTATCGTCCTGACAGATACGTTGTATTGGCGTGCAAGGTCAGCCTTTGATTCGGGATTGTCGTCTACTATTGTCCGGATTCTCCTAATCACTTTATCGGATAGCTTTTTCGGCCTTCCTACGTGCACTCCTCGTGCTTTAGCGGCCTTCATTCCAGCTACCGTTCTTTCTTTGACTAGATTGCTTTCTAGCTCCGCGAACGCATGCCTAATCTGAAAAAAAACAAACGCCGAGCGCTGTGGTGGTGTCAATGTTTTCGGTTAGGCAGCGGAAACTTAGCTCACGCTCTTCGAATTCTTCAAGAGTGTCGAGAGCGTTCTTTAATGAACGAAATGCACGATCCATCTTCCAGACCACCAACACGTCGCCTTGTTCCATGCTATTTAAGGCATCCTCAAAACCGGGTCGATGTTTTGCGACTCCGGAAACACCAGCATCTTTAAATATTAGCTCGCACCCAGCGGCTTCAAGAGCGTCTATTTGGAGGTTAAGGCTCTGATCTTCAGTCGATACCCGTGCGTATCCAA
>JBCCIP010000081.1:0-12546 GCA_039111475.1 Pseudomonadota bacterium
GTTTAATTGTGGTAGTTTTTCAACAAGCCCCAGTGTCTGGTTTCACGGCGGGTCCTAATAAGCGAAAACCTCGATCTACCGGACTAAGTACACCTAAACTACACGGCGTTACTTTTTATTAATCAGACAGAAGGCTGACCACAAACAAGTAAAATCAGCACAGATTTTAGAGGATACTCAAATGAAAACTCTGATAGTTGGCGGAACCGGTCTTGTTGGTGGGCATGCGGCTCTGCATTTAACGGAAAAAGGTCACGATGTGACCATCATGTCGCGCAATAAGCCCACAGCTCATGCACTCCAGGATACAAATTTTCTCAACTGCAACTATATTGAAGACGATGTAGCCGATGGCCGCCTGGAAGGATTTGACGCGCTGGTATTCGCAGCGGCTCAAGACATTCGCCAACTACCAATGGATGGCTCAATCGCGCCCGATGCGTTTTACAAGAAAGCGAATGATGAAGCCGTGCCACGCTTCTTTGAAGCCGCAAAAGCCGCTGGAATAAAACGAACCGCGTATGTTGGCAGTTTCTACCCGCAGGTTGCGCCAGAGCGAATTGAACTGGACCCTTACGTCAACTCACGCCACGTTACGGATGAAGCAGTTCGAGCGCTAAGTAGTGATCAATTCAACGTATGCAGCCTTAACGCTCCTTTCATTCTTGGCGAACTGCCTGGTCTGGATGTTCCGCACATACTCGGCCTGATTGCATACGTTAGTGGTCAGTTACCGGATCTGCCCTTATTCGCCCCGCTTGGTGGCACCAACCATATCACGGCAAAATCCGTTGCTGAATCAATTGAAGGCGCGCTGGAGCGTGGTGAAAGCGGCACCGCTTATTTGATCGGTGATCAAAACTACACTTGGAAGGAGTATCTGGAAGCATGGGCATCTGCGGCTGGCGCACCGATAAATCTGGACGTTCGATCTGATGATCACCCGATACTACCCAACGCAATAATGTTCGCAGGTGCCGGGACTCTTGTCAGTTACGAGCCAAATGCACAAGAATCCGCGCTATTGGACTATAGCCGCAATCAAGTTGGCGATGAAATAAATTCAATGGCCCGGTCAGCGCTGGCTGGCGTGCAGGGATGAGACTGCAGACCCCGTTGATATTCGAAATCCGCAACCCAAAGAGCCAAGAGATCTGGTCTGGATGAGGGCTAATGGCGAAATGCCTGATGACTCGTACGCACACCTGCAAATGTTTGCTTACGGATCTGATAATCCAATTGCTTCGCTCGCTTTTAACCCGCACGGTAAGAATCCATTCATACCAGACGTGATGTCAGCGACCATTTCGCACAACCTTTGGTTTCATCGGCCTGTGCGCATGGATGAATGGCTGCTATTCGATACTTACAGCGATATTGGTCATGGTGGTCGCGCAATGGCACAAGGCAGAGTGTTTAACCAGCAGAAACAACTAGTCGCCAGCGTGGTACAGGAGTTGCTTATGCGCTCGCGCCGGAAGTGAACACAGTAACCCAGAGATAATCATGAAACCTATCACCCGTCGACCACTGGACCTAGCATTAATCGTATTCTTCTCAATATCGGTTTTGTACGGCTTTCTATTCAGCCTGCCGGAAGGGCTGGGCGTTCCGGTGTCTGCCGACAGCCCTTGGCCACCGCTTCAAGCCTTACATGAATGGGCACTGGCAGAGGAACCTGCCCACCTGGACCCACCACCGAATCTTATCGCGGCCACTTTATTTGATGGTTTGTTCCAAGCGCCCTGTTTACTATTTGTCATCGTAGGACTGGTCAGGCAGAGACGTTGGCTAAGACCGTTGGGCCTGTTTTACGCCGGTGCAGCCGTGACTAATATGTTTTTCTACTTTGTACAAACCTTTCTCGGCGATCATCCGCCACCCAATACTGGCTATTATCTCGCGTTCAATTTGCCTTGGCTGATCGCCCCAGCGATTCTTGGCTTACGTGTGTTACTGGCTAATGACCTAACTAATTGAAAGCGCTGGCAACTACTCAACGTTACTGACTTTTGCGGCGAACGCGTCGCTTATCAGCTCGTCGACATTGTCACCGGTTAAGGACAGCAAGAAAGCAAGCAAATCATTCAACTCACCTTGGCTAAGGTCCAGTGGACGCATTAATGGATCCAACAGCGGATTCGCCTCACCGCCACGGTTATAGAAATCCAGAACGTCCTTCAATGTCGCCAGAGACCCGTCGTGCATATAAGGCGCCGAAAGTGCGATGTTGCGCAAACCTGCTGTACGGTACTTCCAGCGATCAATCGGGTTCTGAGTGATTTCGTATCGCCCCAGATCACTCGGAATTGGTTCTGAGGCATCGGCTATCGCGCTGGTATCCACGTCAATCCATACGCCGGGCGCCAGAAGCACTTTCCTGCTAGCTGGTTGAGTGTACATCGATCTGGCGTAACCAATGCCGGTGTTATGCAACAGAGAATCGGTGAACAATGCTGACCGTTCTCCGATGGAATGACAGCTAACGCACGAAGCTTTGCCCAGAAATAATTCGAAACCACGCTTTGCGCTCTCTGACACAGCATTGTCATCTTTGGCAAAATACCAGCGATCGAACGGGCTATTTGCCGAAAGCAAGGTGCGCTGATAGCTGGCGAACGCTTCGCCAACCGTTTGCATAGTGATCTGATCTTTCCCGAACGAGGTTTCAAAGTCTTTCACGTAGTCAGGGTCGTTCTTGATTTTATCAATGACAAAACCTACGGAAGGATTGGCCATTTCGTTGCGCGCAAGCAACGGCGCCCAGATTTGTTGTTCCAGCGACGTTTCTCTGGCGTCGTGAAACAAGCTGGGCAACAGAGCGGCATTATACAAACTTGGCGCATTTCGGCGCACAGTTCTGCCTTCGAAGCCTACGGCTGTGGCTAACTCATTGCTTGCGAAGCCTTGCTCAGGCACGTGGCACATGGCGCACGAAAACGTATTGTTCAGAGATAGTCGCCGGTCAAAGAACAAAGTGCGACCAAGTTCAATTTTATCTTTAGTCAAATTTTTCAGCTCAGACCTGGGCAATACCGGCAAACCCAGACCGGGCTTACGAGCATTCGCTAGCAAATTCATAGCCTGCCCAGTGCGTTGCTGAAGGCTGTCAGCTTGTGTTGTGTAAGCCGTTTGATCGTAGCCACCCTTGAAATCGCCTGCACCGTGCAGACTGACATTCTGGTCAGAGTTGCTTTCTTGCTCGATCTCCCTGGCCTGCTCAGCGTCCGCCATCACAAGAGTTTCAAGATCATTCAGTACCGTGGTTGGATGCAAAAAAGAGGTGCTGTAAATATTGCGGAATCGGCGTTGCTTGTCGATCAAAAACACGCGCAATATATGAGAAATGGCGCCGCTAGCCTCACCGTTTTCGTCCAGTTCGCGCAACACTGATTGGTCGTATTGTGCCAGTATCGGATCAAGCTCTTGCAGCGATCCTGTGGTCACAAAGCGCCAATCGAAACCCGGTTTAACAAAGGAAGAACCATATTTCCGCATCGCTTGCGGCGTGTCATTGCCCGGATCAAAGCTCAGGCTCACAAAGCGAACCTGATTACGCAATACGTTACTGCGCATAACCGCGTTTTGTACTTTGCTGGTTACAAAGGTTGCCAAGGGGCAACCGTTTACGTCATCGCACTGGGTGTAGATAAAGCTCAACAGCACATAACGGTCGCCCAGCAAATCATGCAGTTGTACGGCTTGTCCGTCGCTGAGTAATACCGGGCCGTTGCCAGCAATGCCTAACTCAGGCAAGTCGTAACTGCCGGCCGCAGGCGCTTCAAAGCGCAGCGCCTGGTAGCCAGGTGCCAGTACTTCTATTTGCTTTTCAGCAGGTTTACTGTCTCTCGCTGGCGTTGAGTCATCTTCGTGTGTGTGATCGCTGTGCGCGAGTGCAGCAGCGCCGTGTAACACACTGCACAACACGGCACTGCTCAGCCACAGCAGCTTTGGCCTACCCATAGTCGACTACTGCTTGGCTAATTCCCGCGTCTCAGCGTTTGCAGGTCTGCCACTGGCATACAGCGAGTACGCACCAAAGCGCATTTGATGCGGCATACCCATTTTCTCAGCCATGAAGTCAATTGAGAACTGATGCTCAAGCGTCTTTCCATCCCAGTCATAGGCCTTGAAGTATTGAAGATCACCCTCTTGCGCTTCAACCTTATCCCAGTTCGCGAGCAATGAAGAAGTGAAGTAAACACGAGTGCCATCCCAACTTTGCGAGGTCATATTGACTTGTGCACCAATTTTTTTGGTGTACACCTCCTCAGGGGCGAATGGGTCACTGATATCGAACGCACGCGCAGTACCATCATTCCAGGTGTCTACCCACAGCAGGTTGTCATCGGCCGTAATAGAGATGTCTACCGGTAGCGGTATTTTGCTGGCATCGGCAATATCGGCAACGTCTTTTGCGTGCCACTCACCAGCATCATCTTCATAAATCAGCCAGATTTTTGAGGTTAAGGCCGTGGTGGTGAAGCAATAGTTATTCTGAGAGCCCCAAGCACAGCGAATTTCTAGAGGTGCACCCGGTACATCCAGCACCTTCTTGGGCTTACGGGTATGCAAATCCCATATCACTACGGTGTTGCCAAACCGCTTCATTGCTTCGGCATCCCCCATCAGTTTCCCTAGGTTCGCCATATAGTTGTTCCAACCCGTAAACGAGGAAGTCACCATCACATTGCGACGTGGTAACGCTCTAACGTCGTAACCGTAGCCATCCGCAAATTGACCACTTTTCACAGCACCCTGCAGATTCTCATCCGTTGGCATCCAATAGGTGTCTACGTATTCGCCAGCATTGGTATATTCAACCATTGCCGTGCGGCCACCATGATCCTTATCGTTAGATAGGCCGGTCACTAACATGCGACCCGGTAGTGCATAGGTTGTGTGTGGCCCAACAACGCCACCGCTTTTGGACGTAAAATTGCCAATTGTTTTATGCAGGCTAGGCTTGGCAGGATCGCTATGCACGTCAAAAATAAAGATCTTATTGGTGTCTAAACCGGCCGCCCACAAGTAACGCCTGTCATCGGTTAAACCTGAATGGTGCGCTTCATTGCGCCCGCCAACCGACAATGAATTCACAATTTGACCATAGCTTTCAGAGTCGGGATGCACATCAACCGTAACGAGCTTATCTTGTCCATCACCAACACCCTCCACACCGAGTGTCCAGACATAGATAAAATCTTCCTGACCCACAATTTTTGCCATGTACGGCGACATGCAGGTTTCATCGGAATGAGCGAATGGCGCAGTCATGATAGCGACACAAAGTAGCGCGATTGTTCGAATTGTTTTGTGCATATTGTTCTCCTTAGTATTTAGCTCTTTACCGGCTTACCACACTTTAACACGGTCTTCTTCAGACAGAAAATGGCCATCGCCTTCTTTTACGTCGTACGCCTGATAAAATTCAGGCATATTCCTGACAACGCCATTTACGCGCTCTCTATGCGGTGAGTGCGGGTCTGATACCAGCATTCTGGCCAGTACTTCATCACGATATTTGGTACGCCAGGTACGAGCGTAGCCAAGATAGAAGCGCTGCAACCCGGTGAGACCATCAATCACTGGCGCGGGCCGGCCGTCCAGAGATCTCAAGTAGGCTTTCACAGAAACAGTAGCACCAGAGAGGTCTCCTATGTTCTCGCCCAGCGTGAGTTCGCCGTTAATATTCATGCCGTCCACAGGTTCAAACTCACTGTATTGGGCTACTAACCTGTCGGTGGCCTGCTTGAACTTTTCACGGTCAACATCGGTCCACCAGTTTCTCAAGTTGCCATCACCATCAAATGTAGAACCTTGATCATCAAAGGCATGAGAAATTTCGTGCCCTATCACCAAACCCGCAGCACCATAGTTAGCAGCATCATCCGCTGTCAAATCAAACATCGGCGCCTGCAGAATTCCGGCGGGAAACACTATTTCATTCATGGTTGGGTTGTAATAGGCATTCACAGTGTGCGGATTCATACCCCACTCTTCTCTATCAATCGGTTTACCCAGTTTCGCCAACTCGTAGTTGTATTCAAACGCGCTGGCCCTGCGCATATTGCCAATCAAGTCGTTTGCGACAATGTTTAATCCGCTGTAGTCCCGCCACCGATCAGGGTAGCCAATCTTCACCGTGATTTTAGCCAACTTTTCTTTCGCCTCGGCTTTGGTAGCCTCACTCATCCACGAAAGATCATCGATACCAATCCTGAATTCTTTCAGCAGGTTCCTAACCATGTCCAGCATTTTCTGTTTGGCTTCTGGCGGAAAATGACGTTTAACGTATTCTTTGCCCAAAGGCTCACCTAACACCGAACTCACTGTGGAAACACCCCGGCGCCAGCGTTCTTTCTGTTTCTCCAAACCGCTCAATTTCTTGCCGTAAAAATCAAAGCGTCGCTTGGCGAATCGATCAGATAGATAAGGCGCTGCATCAGTAAGAACCCGAAGTCGAAGATAATCTTTCCAACCATCCAAAGAGTCTTCTGTCACCAGGCTCGACAATGACTCAAAGTGACTTGGTTGCGCTACGACTATGTAAGGCAGATTGGCAGCGCCCAGAATGGACAGCATTCGTTCCCAGGGCATGATTGCCAAGGTTTTTAACTCGGACAATGACTTGGGGTTGTATAACTTCTCCGGAACTCTGCTCTCGGTACGTGACCACTGGCCCTCGGCCAGTCGCTCCTCCAACTCAATAATCTGTTTTGCCCTGTATTCCGCGCGATCTGCGCCAGACAATGCAAGCATGTCGGCTGCGTAGACAGCGTAGTCCTGTACAGCACTAACAAAGCGTTCGTTGTCTTTATTCAAGAAGTAATCTCTGTCCGGCAAACCAAGACCGTTTTGAAAAATATAGAATGCATACTTCTCTGAATCCTTGAAGTCTGGCATAACGCCCGCCGCCAATGGAGTTTTAATTCCCCCCCTCCCCAGAGTGGCAAATGCGATGAAGAGTTCTTCGGTTGTCTTGATATCGTCCACTAATCGCAATTCCGCTGATACGCCGGCAAGCCCGGTCGACTCAATGGCGTCAGTGTTCATGTAGCTTGTGTACAGATCGGCAATTTGCGCACGGCTGCTCGACTCATTCTGAGTATCTTGAAGTTGCACCACAATTTCCCTGAGATTTAGTTCTGCGCGCTCATTCAACACGGTGAAAGTGCCGTAGCGACCATATTCAGCAGGCATTGCGGTTTCTTTGAGCCACACACCGTTGGCGTAGGCGTGAAAATCATCTTGAGGGCGAACTGAATGGTCAATCGCTGTTTGATCAATTCCGGAGCTCAGTTCGGTAACTGCACTTGAAACACTGGCAGCTGCGTCGCCATCGGCAACCCCCACTGGCGTGCAGGCACCGATAATGAGCAACACAGCAATAGAGAACGTTGAGTGAAATGTATGCATATGACCATCCTTGCCGGCTTGTTGTACCGCGGGCAATTATCTATGATCGAGGCTCACCAGGCGAATGTTATTCAGGGCACCTTTTATGGAATTTAAGAAAGGTCTGCAGGACCTCGGCCATGGAATATACGCCTATCTGCAACCAGACGGTTCCTGGGGCTGGAGCAATGCGGGTCTCGTCGTAGACGGTGATCAGTCGCTGCTTGTTGATACATTGTTCGATGAGAAACTCACACTCGATATGCTAGAAACCATGGCTGATGCCAGTCATGTGCGCGCAGATACCATTGATTTTCTGGTCAATACACATGCCAATGGCGATCATTGCCACGGCAATCATCTGCTAAGCAACGCTGAGATTATTGCCTCAGCCACGGCCGCTGCCGAGATGGATGAGATGACGCCAGAGATGATGGCGGAGATGATGCGAGCCGCACCCGAAATGGGAGAATTGGGCGAGTATCTGATTCACTGTTTTGGCGCTTTCGATTTCGAAGGTATTGTGCATACGCCACCGTCACGAACCTTTTGCGGAAAAACAGAGTTGGCAGTGGGCGACAAAACCGTAGAGCTTATTGAGGTGGGCCCGGCACATACTGGTGGCGATGTATTAGCCTGGGTACCCGCGGATAAAACCGTATTCACCGGCGACGTATTATTCATTGACGGTACGCCCATTGTTTGGGCAGGGCCGATAGCCAACTGGCTAAAGGCCTGCGACCTGATTTTGGATATGAACGCTGAGCATATAGTGCCAGGGCATGGTCCAATGACAGATGCAAAAGGGGTTAAAAACGTGGCAGCCTACCTTCGTCACATTGAAAAAGAAGCCCGTCAGCGGTTTGATTCCGGTATGCCACTGGACCAAGCTGTACTGGACATTCCGCTGGCTGAATTTAGCGATTGGCTGGACCCTGAACGAATAGGTATCAACGTCTGCACGCTGTATCGCGAATTCTCGGGTGAGCAAACCCAAACAGACGTTGTTCAGGCGCTAACAATGGCGGCAAGTGCCTGGCGGCGGCAACGATAAACGTCTTCGATTCAGACCTTGTTAGCCCCTTTTCACACATATATTCTTACTATTATTCTTTTGCGGCGACGAAGTTCATCGACACAGAATTAACACAGTGACGAGTGTTTTTCTCGGTTAGGCGTTCGCCTTCAAACACATGGCCCAAATGACCATTGCATGCTGCACATAAAATTTCCACACGGCGGCCGTCGGCATCGGGTTCACGTTTCACCGCGCCTTCTATTTCATCGTCGAAGCTTGGCCAGCCACAGTGGGAGGCAAATTTGTCGGCCGAACGGTACAAGGGCGCATTACATTGTCTGCAAACATAATGGCCTTCAGCAAAAAAATCATCATATTTGCCAGTAAAAGGCCGCTCGGTGCCTTTATGCAAAATAATGTGCTGCTCTTCTGGAGTGAGTTCGTTCAGTTTGTTGACCATAGTTCGCTCCTCAAAAAAACACCAGTGTACTAGGGAGCCTCTGAACAAGTCTATGCACCTTTGTGCACCACTAACTGCGGGAACGGAATTTCCCAGCCGAATTCATTGCAGGCCTCAAGACACAATCGGGTCAACGCTCGCTCTACGTCTTCGTATCTATCC
Organism: Pseudomonadota bacterium; assembly: GCA_039111475.1. Taxonomy (GTDB): domain Bacteria; phylum Pseudomonadota; class Gammaproteobacteria; order Pseudomonadales; family JAUIET01; genus JAUIET01. The sequence continues at coordinate 9,039 of JBCCIP010000081.1, forward strand.
GCTGCGCTGCCGTGCAGATCAGCTTCAACTTCATAATCAAGCGATGATGAGTTGCAGGCCAGCAACTCCACATTGACGTCTAGCAGCACGTCTCGGTCCAACATTTTTAATAGGCCCTTCTCAACAAACGCAGTGAGTTTTTCCGGAATTTCCGTGCCACCAATCGCTTGATGTCGATAGGACACGCCAAACTCAACTTCCACCCTGGCATTAGACGACAGGTTGGTAGGTGCCGACTCAAAGAACGCCGGGGCCGAAAAAGTGTGGCGCGCACCACCCAGTTCCACCATTTGAACCATCTCTGGACTTTGAAAAACGATCCTGCCAATCGTACCGTCTTCGGTTTTTACCCAATCACCTGTTCTGCTCGGAAACCAGGCTTCATCCGGTGCTGCAGGGCGGGAGTGCAACCCCAGTAATTCTCGAACGGGTACCGTGAACGTACCGCCCGCCAATTCCGGGTTTTCAAAATCCGTATAAAAGTCCAGCTTCTTCACCAACCAGGGCACGCCCTCAAACATCACGCGTTCACCTTCTTGCACAGCGCCCAGGTTCAGCAGCAAGGTAATTTGCTCCAACATATCGGGCAGCATTTTAAGCCCCATCCACAGAATGGCGATGGACAGCAGTACTACCAAACCCAACAGCAACCAGTCGTTGCGCATATTGAAGATATACAGCATCACGGCTATAGCGGCTACAACGCTAAACACATTGAACAGCAGTGCACTCAGCCGCACCTTAAAGCTTCGCTGCACGCCTCCTCGGGTCCTGGCGTAACTAAAACCCGAGCCCAACAGTTTCAACAAAGTGAAGACAATAGTGGCCGCGCCAATTCCCATCAACAGGCTTAAGCCTCTGTCTTTGAAAAAGTCGCCAAAGGCAGAGCCACCCTCTTCAGACTCTCTCTGTTGCGCTTCCAGTCTGGCGTTAAGCTGATGCTCTATAGTGGCTTCCAAATCAGTCGCTTCAGCAAGCTTCTCCTGCCACGCCTCTGTGATGGATGCCACCTCAGTCGCAATCTCTTCATCCAGCTCAGCACCGTTTAGGGACTCAACGCCGTCCAGTGCTTTTTCGGCGATACCAATGTGCGCCTTTGCAGTGAGCTTCTTGTGTTTCAGATGCTCTATTTGCCTGGCCTCCTCAGTGGCAGACTTCAACATAATCACAAACGGTTGCACCAATTGTTCTAGCTCGCCCTGCAAATCTATTGCTTGCCCACCCGCCAGATCAAACTCCGCCGCCGAAACGCCAGTCGCCAGTATGCCAATTTGCTCTTCCAGCTCATCGAGCTCACCTTGCAACTGATCTGCCTCTTCCCTCTGGGCTTTTATCTCCACTTCGTCAGTAGCACTGGACAATGCAGACTTTATTGTTTCCAGCTCGGCTTTTTTGTCACGCCTGGCTTTCAACAGGCTAGAGAATGTCTGCAAGGTTGGATTAGCCGCCACTTCAACCGTCTCAGGAGTTACCTCCCCCTCAGCGCTTACTGACTGCGAGAACAAAATAACCATCAATATCACGGGCGTCCATCTCAGCTGCCTCCAATTTTGTACAAGTAGCATTCAATAACTCCAGAGGTTCAAGCGCGCCATTTTAACAGTGGCGAAGCGTTGCGCGGCAATGTAAACAATGTAAAAACAGAGGCTTGTTCTTATTGTGGAATAGCCAGCTTATTGCAAGGATACGCTTTCTCAAGACGGTCGGAGCATACTATGAAACTTTCGAATAAATTGGCGGCTGAGTTTATCGGCACATTCTGGTTGGTACTGGGCGGCTGCGGCAGCGCTGTTCTTGCCGCTTCATTCCCCGACGTGGGCATTGGCTTACTGGGCGTATCCCTGGCCTTCGGTCTTACAGTACTGACGATGGCCTACGCAATCGGCCATATTTCAGGTTGCCATCTAAATCCTGCCGTGTCGGTCGGCCTGATGGTTGGCGGCCGCTTCCCGGCCTCCGAACTTGGACCGTATATTGCGGCTCAGGTAGCTGGTGCTATTGCTGGTGCAGGTGTTCTGTACATCATCGCCAGCGGCACCAGTGGTTTTGATGTCGCAGCAGGCTTCGCATCTAATGGCTATGGTGAACATTCTCCAGGTGGTTATGGCCTTACTGCGGCTTTGATCATTGAACTGGTAATGACCTTCATGTTCCTTATGATCATTTTAGGTGCCACGGATGGTCGCGCTCCCGCTGGCTTTGCGCCTCTGGCTATTGGTTTGGGTCTCACTTTGATTCATTTGATCAGCATTCCTGTGACCAATACCTCAGTCAACCCGGCGCGCAGTACAGGCCCGGCATTGTTTGTCGGCGGTTGGGCTTTGTCGCAGCTCTGGTTGTTTTGGCTGGCGCCAATAGCGGGTGCAGCTCTCGCAGGACTTACCTACAAGAAAGTATCTGCTGAGTCATAAACAGTAAGAAAGCGCCGGTGCCGCAGTCCTTGTGGCGTTACTCAGCGCCTCGTATTCATGCGGGGCGCGCTGCATTTTGCTATCGTAGCGCCTACTGTTTTTTATGGAGCGCTGTATTGCATGTTAAACCTTGATTTGAGTGGCCGCCGAGCCTTAGTGACTGGAGCCAGTCTGGGCATAGGCAACGCTGTTGTGAAAATGCTGGCAGACCATGGTGCCAGCGTCGTCTTTTGCGCGCGTGGTGAAGAGGCAATCGCGGAACTTACCGATTATGCTCCACCAACTGGCAATGGATCTGTACATGGCTTCGTGGCTGACATGAGCGACGCGGCAGCAGTTGCCGATCTCCTGGCCAAGGTAGACGACCACGGCCCTATTGATATTTTGGTGAATAACGTTGGTATTGGTCCTTCGCGAAATTTTTTGTACATGAAAGATGAAGATTGGCAACATCTGTTTGAGCTGAACCTTATGTCGGCCGTGCGTTGCACGCGACACTGCTTGCCAGGAATGCGCAAACAAAATTGGGGGAGAGTGATCATGATTGCCAGTGGCGCTGGTAAATACCCGAATGCCGCTCTGATTGACTACGCCGCCACTAAAGCAGGCATGATCGCAACAGCGAAAGCCTTATCAAAAAAATACGCGGCTGATAACGTACTATTTAATTCGGTCCTACCCGGTTTGATCAGAACCGATATGTGGGAGCGCGCTGCACAAGAAGTGGCCGAGGCGACGGAACGCGATAAAGAGGAAGTGTTCGCAGGAAATTCGCGCGGTGTACCTCAGGGTCGCTATGGTAAGCCAGAAGAGATTGCAGCGATGGTCACGTTTCTGGCTTCGGAAGCAGCCAGTTACGTCAATGGTGCCGCCATAGAGGTGGATGGGGGCCTGGCAACGCATATCTAGGACAATAAAATGCGGCCGACAGGGTGCACATATGAAGGCTGCAAAGGCGAAATATTGGGCTAAAATTTAAGAGTATGGTCTGCACGGACAGACCTGATTCCCACTATTGTGGCCCACGTACTTTCAAGGATGAGAGATGAGCACCCAACTTGCATTCCAATTCATACAGGCGTTAGCCGATGATGTTA
>JBCCIP010000082.1:0-11995 GCA_039111475.1 Pseudomonadota bacterium
CAGGGAACCTTAGAGACTACCAGTTGAGCCATGCATATCTGTGAGGTGCTCCTCTCTCGAGCATCACGCGCTGCGCTATTTGCTACCCAATGATGTTACGCTTCTAGATGGCACTTTTTGCAGCTTCGTGCCCACTAGGCCGAATTACGGTGGATCCCAACCCTGATTCACATTGGGGCGACGCCCTGTTTCCTGCGATCTTGACTGCCAAAGCAGCCAACCTACCAATAACGATTAACTACACCGGGACTGGCGGCCTGTTTTGTACTTTTGTAGACGTAAGTTTGGATTAATCCGCCACATTTCGACGTCTATTTCACCTATTGAACGCCGATCAATTATTTAGATTCAATCAGTCGCCTTTACAAGGATAGAAACTATGTTGGCTAGTTTGTCTGTACTCCCCAAAACATTCCGCTGTGTGTCAATACTTTTGGCATTGAGTGCAGCGAACGTCAACGCTTTTTCGGAGGGCTCACATGCGGTATATGTGGGTGATCTGAATGGGGACGGCATTGATGACGTCTACCTGAAGGCCAATAGCAAAGTAGCTACTGCACCGCTGGGGCGTTTGTTCGCAATACCGTTTCAAACGGAGGACAGTTATGTTGTTTATTCGGAAACAACGCCGACTGAAGGTTATGATGATCCCTTAGTTGATAACGACCTTTCCGTAGCGGGCCTTGAACGCTTAGACACGATACCTCAACTGACTGACTATAACGGCGACGGTGAATTAGACATAGTTGTCGCTGCGCCAAGAGACACATTGATTCCATTGGTGGTTCAAGATGGTACGAACCAAACTACTGAGCTGCTTTTTTCCGGTAATGCAGTGGATCCTGCCAACGATACATTGAGTGGTAATACCTTCTATGGGGCCATAAGGGGTCAATTCAGTGTCGCCAAGGACGGTTCGGCAAACTACGTTATTCCAATTGAAGTGCCGCCGGGAATAGATGGTGTGCAGCCGGAGTTAAGTTTGAACTACAACAGCAATAGAGGCAATGGCGTACTTGGCTGGGGATGGTCGATTGGAGGGCTTTCAATGATTACTCGTTGCCGTGCAACTCTGATACGGGACGGATATTACGACGGAATCAATGACAATGATAACTACAAGTATTGCCTGGATGGCCAGAGATTGGTGCGGATTGGATCAAATGAATACCGAACCGAGTCGGAGATTTATAGCAAGATCTGGGTTGACGGAACAGATAATGGCAAACCCGTCAAATGGCGCGTGCAACTGCGGGATGGCCGTGAGCTCCACTATGGCGGCGGTGTTGGCGCGACGCGAATAAGTTCGAGCTCGAATGAACGATATGAATGGCATTTGCAGAAGATTGAGACACAAGCGCAACTTGCGGTGACTTACGAATACACAAACGGAATAAGCAGTGGGGTTCACAAGCTGCACAGAATCCTGTACACGCAAAATGCCACTTCTCACAACAGCACCAATAAAGAAATATTATTTGAGTATGAGGCCCGTCCCGACGATATTCTGAGATACAGCGCCGGCTCAAAAATATTCGAAGACCAGCGCCTGGATCGAATACGGATTCGCTCCGAGAACACCGATATTAGAAATTTTACCTTCGACTATCAGGTGATTGGCCAAGCATACAATGGATCCGTATACGATGATCCAAATTCCACCAGCCGAATAGCCAGCATCAAGCTTTGTTTTGGTGGCGTATCGAGTACTTCCTGTGCGGAGGAAACAGTTTTTGATTGGTCCTCCTCAGAGAATGAGCTGGCAGAAATTCAAGGATTCTTTGATGGCGCGACTGTACCAGCGATAGAAGACTACTACTTCCACGACGAATTCGACGTGCTGGAGCCGAACGTGACGGGTGCTGCTTTGTGGTCCACTGCAGCCTACAGTCCCTATACAAACGTCGGTTCCTTCACTGGCGACTTAAAGCAATCCGTAATCGGGCTATCAGATGACACCCTATATTGGGTAGAAAATGGTTCTTCTGTTCGAGAATCACTGCCTAACGCTATTGCTGGAAGCTGGCAAGAGTGCGCTGCTTTTGAGGGTGGTTCTACGCAATCTATCTGCCGCACGAAAGAATGGGAAGAGGCAGCACAGATCATTTTAGACCTAAACGGGGACGGTCAGGACGATATCTTTCTTGTATCCCCGGGAGCACGTGGACAGGGTGCTAAAGCATTTCTACGCACTGGATCAACATTCGTTGAAAGTACCGGTGCGACGAGTTACCAGATACCAAACCAAAACGATCTAAGCTATCAGGTTAGTTATACGCATATATCGGGCGTCTACACAAATCGCGTGAATTACAGGTTAGCATTCCGGGATTTCAATGGTGATGGGTTGGTCGATTTGCTGAGATACCCTGCGCTATCCCCATCAGACATTACTATTCATTCTGGGCAGAAGTACGATGTATCGGTTGCAATTAACACCGGTTCGGGCTTTTCATCATTCGCTTCCTGGCTGAATATATCAAACACTCCTGATTTTTTCAGCTATACAAATGTTGGAGACGTCAACGGTGATGGTTTGCCAGACTTGGTTGCAATAAATGGTACTGTCGCTCTAAATACCGGTTCGTCCTCTTTATCAGTGGATACGTCATGGAGATTCGGTTCCGCTGGTAACAACTCTTCAATCTCGTTTATGAATGGAATACCGCCGTACCTACTAGACTTCAATGGTGACGGCCTGCAGGACATGGTGACGGTTGCGGATAGTGGGACTGTAACAGTTGCTCTTTCTACTGGCGATGCGTTTGAAGAGACATATAGCCAGCAGATGACAATTTCGCAGTCAAGCGCTAGTGGTCAACCGCAATTGTGGGCGGTGGTCACAGATATCAATGGTGATGGATTACCTGATCTTGTTGCAAAGAGGATTCCTACCAATGCTCTAGGAATTAATTTCCACGCTTACGCCAGCAAGCAATACAATGTTCTTGGCGCATTTCAAGCGTACGTTGACGTGGCCATAAACGACGGAAATGGCGGTTACCACAGTTTCGTAGCGAACTACTTTATGGACCCAGCTAATAACATTGGCACCATAAAGGTAAATAACGCGAATAATGAAATAGTCAGCATTTCGTCGATTGAAGGGGCAGATGTTGATATCAGCTATGGCCCGATGGACCCCTTTAATCGAAATGCGAGCTATGAGCCCACGTTTGAGGCTGGGCCAATTTACAGCCAATCTGCAATCAGCGCGCCATACAACGGACTCTCGAACACAAGCCAACCCACCGTAACCCTGAATGGCGGTTTTACCACCGTTGAAATGTCAACATCGCATCTATCAAGGCGACATTCAGCTCCACGCGCAGTCGCTAGTTACGAGGTGGGCGATGCCGCCGGTGGAACCAGGGACTATGAAATGTCCTACGAAGACGGGATGTTCCACAAAACAGGTTATGGCTCACTGGGTTTTGCAAAGGTTGACACACGCGATGTACTTCAGCCAAATGTTTTTCGTCTTACATCACGTGAGTATTCGCAGGAAGCGGTGCAGGACTACAATTTAGCGGGCCGTCTTCTGAGGGAAACACAGACCGTTTCAACGCAGGCCGGAACGGCGGACGACACGGTCGTTCGCGACCGTCGTGTTGAATGGAAAGTTAGAATTTATAAAGATGACCAAGATACGAGCGCCGGCGGTTATGACAGCCCCCACTTTTTTCCGTACCGTCTAAGCGACTACACGGCGATATCGGAGCTAACCGACGGCCAAGAATTACACACCAAAGTGGATTATGTTCAGTCGGGGCAAAGTTATACGAATTGCAACGAGCCGACCAACTTCTCCACAAAAATGGTACTAGCAACGAATAGTTCCGCGAACGACGATGTGGATGAGTACGGTACAGCCGTTTACACTGGCACAAAATTCTGCGATTCCTCTGGGACTAGTGGCTTAGAAACGCACAATGGCGCCATTGCCAACATAACAACATCAGGCAAGTGGATTCTTGGGCTCGTGGAAGATCGAAACGTCACGCATTTTGCCGCAGACGATGGTGCAGCGTCAGCAAACACCGAACTTAGGGAAACCGACTACAGCTATTACCCCGCCACGGGAGGTGGCGCCGGTTCAATTCCGGGCAGACTGCATACCGAAACGCGTGAACCAAATGCAACGGACGAGACTCTTAGCTGGACAAAAACGTACACCTACAATCTGTATGGGGGATTGGCGTCTGAAGCCCAAAGCTGGAATTCAACGTCAGGTACGGCCAATGACAGCTTAGATTTCACAACACGCACTACGGCATACAATGAAACATATGACAACTTCGGGATAAGGGAGATCGTAACGACTCGACCAGAGGTTGGCAGCTCGACTGATGTCTTTGAAGTCGATTTCGGCAATCTAAGCAGTTCCACCGATATAAACAATTTAGTAACTAACTACAGCTATGATGCTTTGGGGCGCATTGATTCCATTGATTACTCCGATGGCACAGTCGAGGAATTTGATTACCGGCAATGCAACGGCTGTTTTTCTCCCTGGAATACGAACACTCGATACTATGAACAAAGCAAGCTCACTGGTAACAGTGCAGTTAGGACCTATTACGATGCCAGTGATCGGGTGGTCGGGACGAGAAACAGAGGACTGGATGGAGACTATATCTATACCTCGCAAACTTACACGCGAGATGGGATCATCAATAGCGATACGGCAGGACACAAATTAGCATCTGATATCGCATCGAGAACTACAAGTTATCTCTATGACGAAGTCAATCGCATCAAGCGAATGGACTTCGCAAATAATTCATTCACTACCAATAGTTACAGCTCATCCACCGAGGGTGCGCGTTCGATCCTTGAAACGGATGCATTAGGAAAGACCAGAACGGTGTATTACGACGCGCGACAGCGTGCAAGGCTCGTGGAGGATCATCAGGGTACCCAGATTACATACGAGTACACACCTCAAGGAGACCTGGGGAACGTTGAAGTTGATCCCAATGGTATGTCAATTACAACCGCGATTGAGTACGACGTATTAAGGAGAAAGACTAAGCTCACTGACCCTGATATGGGCGTAATTGATTATCAATACAATTCACTGGATTTGTTGAGTGAGCAGGAAGATGCTGAGGGTCAAGTAACCCTTTATAAGTATGATGCTTTAGGCAGAACAACACAGCGTACGGATGACGCTACCGGAGTGCCGCAAGTTCACAATTGGAACTTTGATTCTGCTGTAGACGGCATTGGCTTACTGGCCAGCGTTGTTGGCGTTGACACCGAAGCTCGAAATTATCAAGAGTCCTATACCTATAACGAACAAAGCCTGCGGAGCAGTACCACCACCACCATTGATGGCAGTAGCTTCACGTCCACAACGCACTATGACGACTATTACCGAGAAGCGGGCCAGTCTTACCCCGGTACTGGATTTACTCTGGCTATGCACTACAACGCCTACGGCGCCATTTCAGAGTATCGGAGTGCGATCACTCAACAAGTTTTGTGGCAGGCAACGGACAATGATGGGCGAGGGCAGATCACCGATTATTCGCTAGGAAACGGAATTGATGTCAGCCAAGCCTTCGTACCCGAGACCGGGTTGGTTGACACCATTGTTGCGTCAAACGGCGGTTTTACTGCACAGGATCATGACTATGACTTCGACGTTGCTGGCAACCTTAAGCAGCGTAAAGACAAACGTGCAGGCGGTGGAACACAGAATTTCTGCTATGACGACTTGCACAGACTGACGGGGCTGAGTTACGGCAGCAGTAGCTGCGCTAGTAACACTGATTTCACGTACGACATCCTCGGCAATTTGAAATCGAACTTGTCTACACCGGGTACGTTTAATTACGGAGATCTTGTTGGAGGCAATCTTTTGCGCCCGCATGCCTTGACGAGCGTCGTAAACGGGGCCTCCGCAACCAACTACAACTACAATGATAAAGGAGAAATGGTCAGTGGTGACAACCGAACTATAAGCTACACAACGTTTGGTAAACCTACAGTCATCTCAGAATCGGGTTCAGGGACAACCGTTACCTTTGTCTATGGTTCCGACAAGAATCGAGTTGAGCGGCAAGAAGGTACTGAATTCACGACCTACCTTGGTGCGACGGAGAAGGTGACGGACGGAGACCTTACCAAATATAAGCACTATGTTGGAGATTTCGCGATCTTCACGCAGGAGCAGGGAGCTTCTAGTGACAGCTATTACACTTATCTGCATAGAGACCATCTTGGCTCGATCGTTGCGCAAACGGGCGAATTGGGGAATTCCAGTGATTTCATCGAGCTTGGCATAGGGCCCTGGGGTGAACGGCAGGACTGGACTGGCAACTCTGTCGACCAGGCAACTGCGACGCTAATCACTGATAGGGGCTTTACGGACCATGAGCATGTGGATTCCGTTGGACTTATTCATATGAATGGGCGGGCTTATGATCCGTTGTTGGCGAGATTTGTAAGTCCTGATCCGGATGTGCAAGCTGCTTACGATTTGCAAAATTTCAACCGGTATAGTTATGTATTGAACAATCCGCTGAAGTATACTGATCCAACTGGTCAGAATTTTGCGTCTGTTTGTACAACTACTATATTTGGTACTACTGGCTCCGCTACATATGGAAATTTTGTTCGGTCAGTTTTAGGATTTGGCTGCGTCACTTTCGGGGCTGTCAATGCGGGAGCATTAGCGGTGGGCACGGCGATTGCAGCTGCGTTGCATGTGCCCGCGGTTGCTGGTCCGGAGCAAACTGAGTGTCCAAACTATCCATGCTTGGATCCAAGCATCGCTACTGTTACTGGGATGTTTTCTGAAGGTACTTCTGATGAAGAGTCAGGTAATGACCGCGATGGAGATGAACAGAGCTCCGAAGATCAAGCCAGTGAAGGCCTCAGTAAAGATGCAGCGAGTGGGTCTGATAAGGCGAATCGCGAAGATCGAGCGAGAAAGAACGAACAAAGGGAGAAGAGGAATCGTAGGAGAGAAGCTAGAAGCCGTGGTCCAGAGGGTAACGGTCAAAACCAGAAAGATAGCAATCCGGATCGTGCGAGAGGAAGAAAAGAGGCAAATAAAGGACCTACGAGAAAGAAGGAAGTCACCACTAGTAGGCAGTCGAAAAACACCAAGACGCAGAGAGGTAGAAATAGGCAGAGAGGTGATGATGCTAGCGATAGCAAGGCGGAACAAAAGGAAAGAGGCGAACGTCGCAGTAGATCATTTTAGGCTGACGTATTTAATTGAGGAAGAGAATTGATAACAAGGAAAGGCACTATTATTATTCCAAGAGCAAATAACGAATTCTTGAATGACTATTTGAGTGGGATTAAGAAAAGAAGTAAGGCCATCAAACATCGCGTATCAGACATTGTCTGCGAACGACTGATAGTTGAGATTGATGGAAAGCGATTAGAGAAAATAGAATTTGAGCTAATTCCTTTGCATGGATTGAATCGGCGATGTGTGCTTCAGTTTGATGTCTGGGAAGATCGCTGGATTGACCTATTATTTGAGGAGTGGAAAAATAGAAAATCCAGGTGGACCTGGAGTCATGAAGGCATATTGCATCCCGTATATGAGGGTGCGTCATTGGTTAAGTTCGTGGAACAGACTATTGGCTGTTCATTTGAAATGACTGCTAGCCAAACAGCTAAATTCGAAGAAGTTTGGAGACCGTTGTTTGTTCGGAAGCCCGAGCTTATTGACAAAAAGGAGTAGAGCGGGACACAGTTCAGGCACTTGTAACTACCCCATAGATTAGTTGTACTTATAACTCGAAAATTCCAGTTATTCGTTGGTCGAAAACGCCTCCAATAATTTCTCGGGCTGCCACCCCAGCTGACTGGTCAGTTCCGCCATGCCGCCTTTCTTGGCATTGATGCGTTTCGAATAGTGCGTCACCATTTTGAGACTGCTCCAGCGCCCCGCCAGCATGATCTTGGCCGCATCAATATCTTGCTCCACCATTTCCTGAGCCGCACCGACGCGCGTTGAATGGCCACCTATCATGGAAGGGTCTATGCTAATTTTCTTGGCAATGCGTTTGAACGCCCTGGCAACGCCTAAGTGGCTCAGTCGGGTGCCAAGTCGACCGTCACTGTAGATCCCCCTAAAAACAGCCCCTTTGGACTGCCCGGATTGACGCTGCCAATAGTTCAAAAGCTGTACTGTCACTGGAGAGATGTATTGATAGTCACCTTCCTTGTCTTTGTCGGTTTTTGAATCGGCAATGAATAACAAACCAGAACCGTCGCTGGGTTCGATCGTCAGGTCGGTCCAGGACAGCGCCGACAATTCACTGCGCCGGCACAGCGTTTCAAACGCGGTGAAGAGGAGGGCGAGGTCGGCAGCGTCTCTTAGTACATCCGGGTCGTGCACGGCGATGGCTTGCACCAAGTGATGCCCACGCAAGCCTTCTTTTTGGTGCGGCCGTGACGCGCTGACCTGTTTGAGTTTGTCGATGCGCGCTTGTACCGCAAATGACAAACGCGGGTCGTCGAGCTCACACACTTTGTGCCAGGTGGCCAGGCTGGCCACACAGCGATCCAGTGTGCTGCGTTTTAGGCCTTCAGCCATTCGGTGGCTCAAATACGCATCCAAACCGTGATCTGAGACTGGGAACGGTATTAACTGCTCACGCACGCAATACTCGACGTATCCACACAGATCCGCGTACTGATTGATTTCGGTATTGGGTGCGATGCTGCCCAATCGCACCTGGGTGCGTTCATCCAGGCGCAAAAACAGCTCCGGATCTATGCGACCGTTCAGGGCCGATAACAAGCGATCGCGATAGCGATGCATTTTTTCAGTGTGCGAGCCTTTGGTGTGGCGCGTGGCGTTGAGACCTGGCGGCTGAATCTGTGGCTGAAAGTCTCGTCGCTTCGACACCACGTCACGGCGAGTCTCCGAGAGCGCGTCCTGTTGTGCCAGTGTGTGTTCGAAATCGGTGCTCATGGTTGCCGTTTGGCTGGGTGTTTTTCGATCGATTATCGCCGCGGTGCTAACCGCTGTGTTCTATAAGTATCCTTATAGAACATATCAAAATCAAACACCAGAGAAATAGTGCCGAGGGGTCTCATAGACGATGATGCGTGGCTAAACCGCCACTCAAACCGCGTGTGCAGGTGTCGGACTGATTGCTCGATTACGCTCGACGACGTTGCAACCGAGTGACCGTGCGCTCTATTTCTTTCCAGCCACGATCCGCCGTGAGTTGTGTCGCCGGTATCCATTGCCCATCGTGCAACGGATGGTATTTGCCGACCGGACGCGCTTTCACGTACCACACTTCAAAATATTGTTTGGCGATGGCACTGTACTCACGACGGCACTCCGAAGCGTCGATGGTGATTTCTCCGCCGTCGCGTAGATAAATGGACATTGTTATTGCGCCGAGTTATACCGAGTGAATATTGTACCTGTAACTTTGGCGGCGCATGAGAACTATTTGCAAGAGCGTAGTCTTCCATTATTCGAATTTTAAATTCGCTAAAGTGGAGCTGAGTAACTCAATTTGCCTAGAAGCTGCCCTTTGGCGTTTGAGAAAATATTGGCGGCTATCAGCCACAATTGGTAACGATTTTGTGACTACTGTGTCAACCAAGCATTCGGCCCTTAATTGATATCGATACCACTTGCGTGCTCAAGGCAGTTAGCAATGAGTAAGTGAGCCTCAGTGCGAGGTAGTTGCTTGTCCGCTAACCTTAACCGGATTGTACTTAGTCAAAAAACGGTCTACTTCCATGAGAACCCGCTTGCGCGAATCGGCATAGGACAGCCAATGATCTTCGCCTTTAATGCTCACGAGCTCGGAGAGTTTATCGGCCTTTCTCAAGGCTTTGTGCATCTTTCTGCTTTGCAAAAATGGAACCACTGTGTCGTCCCTAGCATGTATCAGCAATACAGGGCTGGAAAAGGAGTGGGCCAATCTTGCGGGTGAAAAACGCTTCAGAGTTTTCTCATTTGTCTTGGTATCACCCATTTGCTCCTGCCAATACCGATAAACAACGTGGGTGGATCCATAACGCTGTGAAACCCAATTCATTTTAGTTGGCAAATCGGCGACGCCATTAATGCTGACAATACAGCGATACAGCTCCGGCGTTAAAGCACCGCCAGCAAGCGCTGAGTATCCCCCGTAAGATCCCCCCATTATACAAACACGATCACCATCAGCCACTCCTTCATTTACCAATTGTCGTACCCCATCGCTGACATCATCCTGCATTCTCTGCCCCCACTGTTTCCTGCCTGCCATAATGTGCTGGCGTCCAAAGCCGTCTGATCCACGGAAGTTCGGCTGCAGGATCAGATAGCCTTTGTTGGCAAAATACTGTGCCAGCCAGTCGAACCGTATCTGATCATGCGCTTCGGGGCCACCGTGGGGAATAACTAGGAGCGGCAGCTTTTCACGGTCGCGTTCTTTCGTACTAGCGCGTGGCCAGGTTAGAACGCTGGGGATATTCCAGCCGTCCCGGGATTGATAAGTATATTCTTGAACCTCGCCTAAATCGTCCACAGTCAGCTGTGGGTAGCCACTGGCAAGTAATTCCAGTTCAACTTTGTTAGTATCGAAAAGCAGGTAGCTGTGCGGAACGTAGTTACCCGACACCCTGACTATTACTAGCTCGAAGTTATCGGTAGCATCTACGTAATGTACCGAGCTGTTGGGAAAGGTGTTCAGCAAACGCTGATAGAGCTGCTGCATCCTCTGTTCGGTGAAGGCATAGAAGGGAGTCAGACCACCGTATACTGTCGCTATATGTTGACTGCGATTGTCGCGCAGCACATGATCGATGGTTCGGTTATCAAGCTTGGCAAAAGGCCCTGTGATGTTTCCAGAGGCAAGGTTCAGCTTGTAGAGCGCATCCGCATCGCCATCATCATCGCTGAAAACCAGCTGTTCACCGTCGCTGGATACCGCAAAAAAATTGGCGGTTGGGCGAGCCGTTTTATTTTCGTATACCAGCTCTGGTTTGCCATTAAGGTAGCTATAGATGCGATGTTGCTCTGACTTTGCTTTGAAATCTTCACGCGCAACTACCTGGCCTTCGCGGTTAGCAAACCAGTCTTTAGTTGCGGCACGACCCGATTTGAATCTTCGGCCAAGCCCTGACTTAAGACTGACCTTGAAAAGATCATACTCTGCGCTCACGCTGTCTACATAGGCGGGCATCAGGACATGCGAGTTAGAGATCAAACCGACAATATCGCCAAGTCCGGATTGGGCAGGGTGCAAGCCCTCGGTTTTCGCCAACAGCAAGGTCGGTTTCTTGCTCGAAAGCGAATAGGCGAAAGAGCCAGAATATTCGAATTTACCGCGATAGCCGATCTGTCGCTTAGTATCCGACGCGGTGAGAATCACTTGCTCATTATTAACAAAGTACGTGCGACGAGCCTTTACTTCGTCGGCTAATAGAAAACCGCCGACGGCTTTCCCCGTTTCTCGCTCGACCACAGCTAATCTTTGTTTTCCATCCATCGAGAGAATAAAGGCTAGGTGCTTACCGTCCGGCGAAATCGCCATGGAATTAACCTGCGGTAAACTACCAAACAGCTCGATCTTTTCATCGGCTTGGGCAAAAAAAACGAAGAACGTCAACAGACTGATTGCCACTCTTGCGCAGTTCGACGCAACTCGAAGCATAGCAAATACTCTTTGCGTTAGGATAGGTCCTACATACTTGAGGCTAGCAGCTACAAATTCAAAGGTAAAGCGGGAAGTAGTTAAGGAATACTCCGCCGATCAAAGCTGATCAATGACTAAGAAGTCCGGGACTACGAATCGTGAATATGTAGACTCGAATGATCACGGGAGTCTAGTCGAACAATGCAGTAAAATAATGAAGTTCCGCTTTTGGTTGCGGATTCAACCGGTCAATGCAACACATTGATTAAACCGCTCTGCCGGTGATTCGAAGTCTAACGTCTTTCTGGGTCGTTCGTTAAGCTTTCTTGCAACGGCATTCAACTTTGACTGCGAATGGATCGATAAGTCTGTCC
>JBCCIP010000083.1:0-11822 GCA_039111475.1 Pseudomonadota bacterium
GTGCCAGCACTTTCCCAAGTACTACTGGGTATTTTCTCGAGGCGGTTCTGGATACTACTCAATAGATTCTCATTTGATTATTGGAAAACACATAACGTCGCGGTAAGGGGCGCCGGGCAGCAACGCTGTACGGCGTCCCAGCGAACGCAGTGAGCGACTTCACCGACTTGTTATGTGTGTTGCGACCCATTTTGCTATGACCTAGCTTTTACGTTGCTCTAGCACGAACTTTATCACAAGACCTAGAGCTACCAGGCCTAACAGCTCCAGAACCACAAATTCCGGCAACGCGAAGTCGTGTCGCACCACCGCGAGCAAATACATATAGGTTAGTAAAATGGCTGTGATAACCGCTAAGGAAATATTTGCCACGAAGTTGCGTGATTTGGCGGGCTCTACGTTCATTTCTCGACTCTCAGAGCATTACACATAACGTCGCGGTAAGGGGCGCCGTTCAGCGAAGCTGTAAGGCGTCCCAGCGAACGTAGTGAGCGACTTGACCGCCTTGTTATGTGTGTTGCGACTCATGCTGCTATGACCTAGCTTTTGTGCTGCTCTAGCACGAACTTTATCACAAGACCTAGAGCTATCAGGCCCAACAACTCTAGACCCAGGAATAGCGACAGTGAGAAATCGTGGCGTACCACTACTAGCAAATACATGTAGCCCAATAAGGGGGCTGTCATAAGGGCTAAAGAAATACTTGCCACAAAGTCATGTGATTTGGCGGGCTTTGGACTCATATCATAACACCCAGAGCATTACACATAACGTCGCGGTAAGGGGCGCCGAAAAGCAGCGCTTTTTGGCGTCCCAGCGAACGTAGTGAGCGACTTCACCGCCTTGTTATGTGTTGCCATTGCTAACCTTAAGATCTTTTTTGGCGATAGAGATGATGTCTACAAGGCAAGAAGAGGTCGCGGAGTAATCCATTTCCAGGTATTCCTGCCAATTTGGGCAATCTTGGGCGCTGGATATTTCCTTTTGAAGAATTTGTAGCCGATCCTGGGCTTCGTCGCTCAATAAAAATCCTCCCACGTCTGATGCTCGTAGGATTTCTGCGTTTGCTAATTTCGAATTCTTGCGTAACTCAGCATCATATTCCTCTGATACTTCTCTTCCTTCGTAGCTCGCATCTAAATGCGTTGCAGAGAACTTTTGAGAGTCGTGGAGGGACTCAATTATGCGTTCATAAGCTTCGACTTTCTTTTCCCACCACTTTTCTTCTCTAAACCTACTAATAGATAGGCGCACAGTCACTATCGCGGTAACAGTAGCGATAATAATCCCAGCAAGTATATTTAGAGCAAAGCTTCCCATATCCTAACTTCCAAACACATAACGTTGCGGTAAGGGGCGCCGGAAAGCGCAGCTGTACGGCGTCCCAGCCTGCGTAGCAGGCGACTTCACCGCCTTGTTATGTGTGGAGTGCAAATGACTGCTCCAAAGCTATGCCGATAGCACCAGCTTACCCAAAGGCCTCGCGCTGAACAAGTACAGCACGCAGATGCTTAGGTTGCCGCCAGGGAATTTGGCACGGTCAATGCGCGCGCAAGCTTATCTCCGCGATGTTGCCGCCCACATCAATTGGGTAAACTCAAAGACGGGAAAGTAGCACCCAGATGGCTAAGTGAGCAGCATGATTAGCGGCACGGAAGTGGTAAGCTGGAGCGCCACTCCTAACTTGCAGCCTGACACATAACGTCGCGGTAAGCGGCGGATTAAGCGCAGCTTAAACCGTCCGGTGGAAGCGCGCAGCGCTGGAACGTACTTGACCGCCTTGTTAAATGTCAAAACTTCACGCAACCTTCCTTATACAGGCTCGTAGTCCCACCCCTTTTTCTTCATGCAAGACTTAACATATTTCACGACCTTACCCTGCTTTACGTTGCGTTCGCCAGCGTTATGCAAGCAACCCATAACTTCCTGAATATGTCCATCGTCACTGCCATTCTTTGCCCACCAGTGCTTCTCGGTCGAAGTGCTCTGCATTTCCGCCAGAAATTCATAGACATGCGAGCTTATAGCTTGCGTATTCTTCGTAGGTTCTGAAAATATGGTCGATGAATACAGAACGGTGCAAACTAAAACTATTTTCTTCATAGATCTCTCCTATCTGAGAACTGACATTTAACAGTTAAGTATACGTCGAGATGACGTGTTCCAACGCGTCGGTGTGATATGTATCCGCGATGGGTTCTTTCGGGTTTCTTTTCATAACTCTCTAATTTTTCTAACGATGTTGTCTTTTGAATCGCTGAACCATATAGATAATCACGTTAATACGTCATACCACACCTGGCACCTTGTTTTTCTAGTAGCTCACTACTAACTTGCCAGCTTGTTTCTATCTATGTTACCTTAAATTCGTCAGCATAAGGAACGTGCTATGTCATCCAATTTTGTCCGCAGTTTGCAGGAGCATCTTCGTGCGCGTCATTATTCTAAGCGTACTGAGCAGGTCTATGTGTACTGGGCCTTGCAGTTCGTCAGGTTTCACGGTCTTGAGCATCCTGAAGCGCTTGGTTCACGTGAAGTGGCTCAGTTTCTTGAGCATCTTGCGGTTAAACGCAATGTAAGTCCTTCCACTCAGAAAACAGTTTTGAATGCGCTCAGCTATTTGTATGTGCGATTTTATGGGCGCGAGCTTTCCAACCTGGGCGACTACACTCGCGCTTCTGCACCAACTAAATTGCCGGTAGTGCTTACTGCGACAGAAATACGAGCGCTGCTTGCCAATATGGAGGGCGAACAATTTCTGTGTGCTCAACTCATGTATGGGTCGGGGTTGCGTGTTATGGAAGCGTGCCGGCTTCGCGTGAAAGACATTGATATTGAAAGGCTCTCGGTGTACGTGCGTGATGGAAAAGGTCGCAAGCAGCGCATTACCACATTGTCTGAAGCGTGCGTGGCGCCATTGAAATTGCAGTTCGAGAAAGTCAACCTGTATTGGCAGGAAGATAAACTCGCGGATGTTTGGGACGGGGTTTATCTGCCTTATGCTCTGGCAAGGAAATACCCCTCAGCGCCATTCGAATACGGGTGGCAGTATCTGTTTCCTGCAAGACGTCGAAGTAAAGATCAGCGCACAGACGAGCATGGTCGGCCATTGGTGCGCAGGCATCATATGGGTGAGCAATCAGTTCAGCGCGCCGTTCGAACAGCGGTGCGCAACTCAAATATACACAAGCCAGCGTCGTGCCATACCTTACGGCACAGTTTTGCTACTCACCTGCTGGAGCGCGGTGCTGACATTCGAACCGTACAAGAGCAATTGGGTCACTCTGATATCCGAACCACTGAAATTTATACCCACGTGCTAAATCGAGGTGGGCGTGGCGTGTTGAGTCCACTCAATGATTTTTAAATTCCATGAGGTAAGTGCTATCTCATCTTGCGAATACTAAAGCTGTTTTGATACGACTCGGTTCGTAAATGTTTTTGCGCCAACAAACGCTTGTTGAACTCGCGCCGGTTGTTGTGTTGCCGGCTGCTGGCCACTATCACGTTCTCAAAATTCGGGTTCGTGAAACGATAACTGCTTTTGAATCGTCTGGATTGTCGCGCTCGTTTACTTACATAAGCATCGCGTGCTTCGCGATGGCTGACGAAATTGGTAACCAGCAAGCCATCATCGGCAAGTAATCGGCCAGTTTGCCGCACCCAGTTTGCGTCGGCTTGTATTGCGCGCTGTGGCTCACCGTCTTCTTCGCCGTATAAGTCGTCAATAATCAGATCAAATTGCGGTGGCCGCTTTCGTGCCGCTTGGCTACTTACCCATTGAATGGCATCAGCGTGTACAAGGTCGGTATTGTGATAATCCACGTTGAAAAACCGCTTTGCGATTGTCAGGTGAACTTCGTCCAGTTCTATTGCGGTAACGTGCAGTGGTTTTATGAAATGCTGCAGAAGATGGATGGCGGCACCCCCACCAACACCCAACATCAACACATTACGAATACTTCCGCTCGGATGAAGCAAAGCGGGTAATACCAGCAAGTCCCAAACGCCGCGGGTTACGATCAGGTTTGGGTTGTAATGGCTGTGAAATACACCGTCTTTATACAGGCGCACCGTTCGCCCGGCGGTTCTTACTTCGTAGTGACCGTTGGAGTTCGTTTTTTGCCAGAGCAGAGCCACCGGTAACGTTTACGCTAACCCGATTACATTATGCCCAGGCCCTTCAATAGCAGCTGGGGTCAGCTGTAATCCCTCATACCCATATAAGGCCAGGTACTCTTTGCAATTGCGCGCTTGTGCATGCGTAATAGAGTTCGTAGTGACTTGCAAAGCCATGCGTATTTTCTCGCTCATGCGCAGCCTCTGTTGTCGGTAAAACGAAGTCTTTTATACCACAGGCACGCTGGATTCGGGCACGTAGCACAAAATACTGGAATTCTGCTCGTAGTCTAAACCAGTTTAAAATGGGCACTACGAACGCGCTGTTTTGCTAGGCAACTTCATCCACGTCTGGCGAGGGGCGCTTGAAGCGTTCTTCGGCCATGCGGTCTGCTATGCGCTCAGGGCGAACAGCAGAGTATTTGCTGCGCTGCAGTAGTTCCATCACAGTGTCGCCAATATTCGCTACGTGCTCATTGCTCTCAGCCAATGTGCTGCCTATTCGAGCGTGATGAATGCAAATGATTCCTCCTGCATTTAATACATAGTCTGGAACATACAGTATGTCGCTGGCGGCCAGCTGCCGACCGTGATCGGCGCGCACCAACTGATTGTTGGCAGCACCTGCAATCAATCGGCAATTGAGTTGCAAGATGCTGCTGTCGTTAATCACTCCGCCCAATGCACAAGGTGCAAAAACATCTACTTTATGGCGGTAGATTTGATCGCCCACCAGTTCAGTGGCTCCCAGCTCGCTCACCGCGCGGCGTACCTGTTTTGCGTTTATGTCTTGCACAAACAATTCAACACCTGCATCGAACAAATAGCGTGCCAGACCAAACCCCACGTTACCCAGACCTTGTATCGCTACACTCAATCCGCTCAGGCTTTTTCCACCAAGTCGAAATTTAACGGCGGCTTCAAGGCCCTTAAACACGCCCAACGCAGTGGCTGGCGATGGGTCCAGCGAATTGCCGGCGTTATCGGCATGACTGAGCAGGTCTCCGCCAGCAATGTGCTCGGTATGTTTTGCCATTAACTGCATGTCAGCAACACTTGTACCTGAGTCTTGGGCAATGATGTATCGGCCGCCCAGCTCATTCACGGCATGTGCCATTGTTTCAAACAAGGCGTCGGTTTTATCGATCTTTGGGTCACCAATAATAACTGATTTACCACCGCCTAATGGCAAGTCGGCCATGGCTGCTTTATAGCTCATGCCACGCGACAAACGCAACGCGTCGGTGCACGCCACTTCTTCGTTTGCGTAGGGATACATTCGGCAGCCACCCAGGCCGGGGCCCAAGTTGGTATTGTGCAAAGCGATGATCGCGCGTAATCCGCTGGCCGCGTCTGTTACGCGCACTACCTTTTCATGCCCATCAAAATCCGCTTTGCTGGCTACTTCTAACGTTTGCAAGCTCATGTCTACTTCTACAACCTGTTGTCCTGATTTATTACTTTTCGCTGTTATTAGGCAGCGTCTTGTACGTGAATGCGCACTACTTTGTTGTCACGCCCATAAAAACGATCAAACAAGCTCAGACGGGTTTGTTCCGCGTGCGCGATACTGGCCTCTTTAACATGGCCAAAACCACGTATGTGCGAGGGCAGGCGCGCAATTTCTATCGCGGCTTGATAGTCGCCATCGTGTAAATCGGTGAGCAGTTTCGACACATCGGCTTCAAACAGTTTTACGGCTTCTCGCTCCTGTTTTCGCTCAGCGGTGCGGCCGAATGGGTCGAACGCAGTGCCGCGCAAACCTTTACACTTCGCCAGCAGTTTAAATAATTGCAGTGTCCACTGTGGAAACGCACGCTTTCTTAGATGCCCAGTCTCCGGATCACGTTGTGACAGCATGGGCGGCGCAAGGTGAAAATTGAGCCTGTAGTCGCCTTCAAACTGTTCTTCAATGCGGCGTTTGAAATCACCATTGGTGTATAGGCGCGCCACTTCATACTCATCTTTATAAGCCATCAACCTAAACAGATTTCTGGCTACGGCATCGGTCAATGGCAACGAGGCCTCATGGTTTCCAAATGCCGCTTCAACAGCGCGTACTTGCTCTACCGTTTGCCTATACCGATCGCTGTAAGCACTGTTTTGATAGTGGCGTAATTGCTCAGCACGCCATTCAATCACGTCATCCAATTCAGTTAAGAATTCGGGAGTTTGTTTCGGTTGCGCAATGGCGGTCACCGCGTCCAGGTCATGCGCGGCGCGGCGCCCCCACAGAAACGCGTGCATGTTGAACTCAATCGCCACGGCGTTCAACTCTATTGCCTGTTGGATGGATTCCGCGCTTACGGGTATCAGGCCCAGTTGATAGGCATAACCCAGCAGAAATAAATTGCTGGCAATCGAATCGCCCAGTAATCCGGTGGCAATTGCTGAAGCATCTATGAAATGCGTTTTTTCATCACCCACTTCCTGGCGCAGCAAAGCTTTCATGGCCTCACCTGGAAACGGCATATCACGGTCATGGATGAAGCCCGCGGTGGGCGCTTCAAAATCATTAACCACGGCATGCGAACGGTTGCGATGTAATTTCGCAATCGCATCATCGGCATTGGCAACCACCAGGTCGCATCCCAGCAATACATCGGCATCACCGGCGGCAATGCGCACAGCGTGAATGTCTTCTTGTTGGTGACCGATTCGAACATGGCTTACAACTGCACCGAATTTCTGCGCCAAACCGGTCTGGTTCATGGTGGCCACACCTTTGCCTTCAATGTGCGCAGCCATCGCCAATATGGCGCTTATGGTCAACACACCGGTACCACCTACTCCGGTAACCAACACATTCCAGGGCTTATCAAATACTACGGCGGGCGGCTCGGGCAAGTTTGCAAATTCCGCTGATTCGCCAACGGCTTTTTTCTTTTTCAGTTGGCCGCCGTGTACGGTAACAAAACTTGGGCAAAAACCTTTCACACAGGAATAGTCTTTGTTACACGCGCTTTGATCAATCTGCCGCTTTCTACCCAGCTCAGTTTCTTTCGGCAGTACCGACAGGCAATTAGACTTTACGCTGCAATCACCGCAACCCTCGCATACGTCTTCATTGATGAAAACGCGTTTAGCCGGGTCATCCATTACGCCTTTTTTGCGTCGGCGCCTTTTTTCGGCAGCACAGGTTTGATCGTAAATGATCACCGACGTACCTGGCACATCACGCATACGTTTCTGCACGTGATCAAGGTCGTCTCTGTGGTCTTTGGTCAAACCATCAAACGTGGTCAGCTTTCCGTTGTACTTTTCAATGTCATCGCTAACCAATGCTATTTCCTGCACGCCTTCCGCGCGCACCTGATCAATAATCATTGGCACGGTCAGTGGGCCGTCGTGCGGTTGGCCGCCAGTCATTGCTACGGCGTCGTTGTAAAGAATCTTATAGGTAATGTTCACTCCCGAAGAAATGGCCGCGCGAATCGCCAGTAAGCCAGAATGAAAATACGTGCCATCGCCCAGATTCTGGAATATGTGGTGCTCTTCTGTGAATGGTGCCTGCCCTATCCATTGAGCGCCTTCGCCACCCATTTGGGTAAACGAATGCGTTTCCCGGTTCATCCAGGTCACCATGTAATGGCAGCCAATACCACCCCCTGCGCGGCTGCCTTCAGGCACTACCGTTGACGTATTGTGCGGGCAGCCAGAACAGTAATGCGGCACTCGGTCCAATGTATCGCGCGGTGTTTCCAGAGTACGCTCTTTCGTTTCAAGAAAGGCAAGGCGATCGCGAATGTGTTTACTGTCGTAATAACGTGCTATGCGCGCTGACACAGCGCGGGCAATCATTGCCGGGGTGAGCTCACCGAAGTTCACCAGCAAGTCATTGCCGTACTCATCAAACTCGCCAATCACACGTGGCCGCTCGGCAACGGGCCAGTTGTACAGCTGCCCGGTTAGCTGGTCTTCGATCACACTGCGCTTTTCTTCCACCACCAGAATTTCTTCTAGCCCTTTGGCAAACTCGTGCGTGCTCACTGGCTCCAGTGGCCAGCTCATACCTACTTTCAATACCCGCAGCCCAATGTCGCTGGCCAGCTGCTGGTCAATGCCCAGATCCTCCAGCGCTTGCATCACATCAAGATACGATTTGCCCGATGTAATAATGCCCAGTCTTGGCTTGGCGCTATCAATCATGATTTTATTCAGCCGGTTCACCAGCGCAAAATGACGTGCCGCATAAATGCGGTACTTGTTCATGATGTATTCCTGCTCCAGCGGCGTGCTGCCAAGCCGACCGTGCACACCTTCGGGCGGTAACTGGAAGTCTTCTGGAACCACAATAGATACTCGGTTCGGATCAATCTCTGCCGAGATCGCCGAGTCCATGTTTTCGGTAATAGCTTTCATCGCCACCCAGGAGCCACAGTAGCGCGACAGCTCCCAACCAAATACACCAAGATCTAACACTTCCTGCACGTTGGCCGGGCTAAGAACAGGAATAGAGGCACCCATAAACATGTGTTCGGTCTGGTGCGGCAGCGTAGAAGACTTAGCGGCGTGATCGTCACCCGCAATCGCCAATACACCGCCGTGCTTGGCCGTACCAAACGCATTCGCGTGGCGAATCACATCCATACTGCGGTCAACACCCGGACCCTTGCCGTACCACATGCTAAACACACCGTCGTATTTGGCCTGCGGATATAAATTGACTTGCTGACTGCCCCACACCGCGGTTGCGGCCAGGTCTTCGTTCACACCCGCCTGGAACGTGATGTTGTGCTGTTCAAGATGCGATTGTGCTTTCCACAACGCCTGGTCAATGCTGCCCAATGGCGAACCACGATAACCGGAAATAAAACCCGCCGTATTCAAACCCGCCTGCATATCACGCTGATGCTGCAACATAGGCAATCGCACCAAGGCATCAATGCCAGTCATATACGCGCGCGTTGCATCGTGAGCGAATTTATCGTCTAAGGAAATCTTACGAGCAGACGTTTTATGTGCAGCCATTAAGAACCTCTTATGCACTCAGGGGATCAGTTCGTGGGCATTCCTAAAGCTTACGCCTAAAAAAGTGGTTTTTCCTGCCTATATCACTCACTTTCGTCGGTTTTTTGAATTATAATTTCTTTAAAATGTATTTTATTGGTTATTTTATTCATGCAACTAGACGCAACCGATATTCGTATTCTCGAACTGCTGCAAACAGACGCCAGCCTCAGCACCGCCGACATAGCGGCCAAGGCCAATCTGTCCCAGTCACCGTGCTGGAGACGCATCAATCAATACGAAAAAGCTGGCCTTATCAGTCGCAAAGTGCACGTGCTGGACCGGGAGAAACTGGGCATGGAAATTGTGGTATTCACGTCCATTGTACTCAGCAACAGTAGCGGTGACGCACTGGATACCTTCGAAGCGGCGGTGACGAAGTTTCCGGAAATTGTGGAGTGCTACACGATGACCGGTGTGATGGACTACATGTTAAAAATTGTGGCCAAAGACATTCGCCACTACGAGCAATTCGTTAGACAACAGCTGGCGCAGCTACCGAACATTCGTGAATTTCATTCGCATGTGTCAGTAACCAAGATTAAGGATACTACGGCGTTGCCTTTGCGAACTCAGCTGTGAAGAGTTAGGACTTCTGGGCTTTCTTTGTGGTTTGATGGGCTGAGGTGATGGTGTTCTTAATACAGTGCATCGAACACCAACTAAAGTGTAATTAAGGAAGGGCCGATTCAGAACCTTAAAACCTCAGAGCGAACCCAACCCAGACACCCCCTTACCCAGAAACCCCAGTAAACAATATAACCGCCACCGCCACCGGCACCACATACCGAATCATAAAATGCCAGGCAGAGAACAATGCCCCACTGTCCATTTTCAATTCATCCGCTGCGGCCGCCCGCGACACAACCCACCCCGCAAACACCGCAATCAACAAACCACCTAATGGCAACATAATGGAGTCAGACAAATAACTCATGGAGTCATTCAAGCCTTTTCCAAACAACTGTATATGGGCCAAGCTGTTGTAACCTAACACACTTAATAAGCTAAGCGAGCCAATGCCGCCAACAATAAGCATTGACGCTTTGTGCCTGTTCACACCGCGCGTTTCTTGCATCCAAGCAACTAGAGGTTCGATCAAACCTACCATAGAAGTGATGGCTGCTACTGACAACAAAACAAAGAACAGCAAACCGACAAAGTAGCCACCCGGCATTTGTGCAAAAGCAACTGGCAAGATCTGGAATATCAAACCAGGACCTCCCGCTGGGTCCAGACCGTTGGCAAACACAGCAGGGAAGATGACCAGGCCGGCCAGTATGGCCACCAGAGTATCGGCAAACATGATGATTACGGCTGAACGAGCTATGGATATTTCTTTGGGTAGATACGAACCGAAAGTCATCATGCCGGCCATGGCAACGCCCATGGAGAAAAACGCCTGGCTAACGGCAGCCAACCACACGCCGCCGTCGATTTTGCTGAAATCAACGCTGAACAAATAGTCGGTCGCTTCTTTGAAGCCGCCAGCGAATACATTGTAAATAACCAGAATAACCAGCAGCGCAAATAGCGTTGGCATCAATACGCGCACCGCTCGCTCTATGCCATTGTTGACACCTGAATACACAATGAATCCGGTAATCGCCAAACCCGCAGCTGTCCAAAACAACATAGTGCTTGTAGACCCCAGCAGGCCATTGAACTTTTGCTCGGCTAACACATTGTCCATTCCGGTAAAGCCACCGGTGGCCGCTTGATACAGATAGTACAAAACCCAGCCCGCAATAACGCAGTAGACTATTTCGATCAGAAACGCAGCACCTAGATTGAGGTTACCGGCCCAGCGCCAACTGCTGCTGCGGCCTTCCTGTTCCGCTACGTTTTGCATAGACCCAGGCGGGCTTTGTTTGCCGCGCCGACCTATCATTATCTCGGCCATTAGAATGGGCACGCCGATGCAAACAGCGCAAATCAGATACACCATAACAAAGGCGCCACCGCCGTTTTCACCGGTGACGTACGGAAAACGCCAGATATTGCCTAGCCCAACGGCAAAGCCCACCGACGCCATGAGAAAGGCGAAACGACTGGTCCAGGCGCTGCCACCGCCGGATTGGGGTATAGATGCCATAGCTACTACCTTTTTGTTATCGGTCTATTCGCGATATTAACGGCAGCACGGCAGATTTAAAAGTGATGAATGGCTGGGCGCGTATTTACCCGCCGAATGTAATACCCAATAGTTGTTCAGACAACGACCACAGCTGCGCTTCACTTTCTTCATTAAACGCGTGTGGCGCATACTGAATGTGCGCTGCTGAGTTTTCATTAACCACCTGACAGTCGGCCAAATACAAGCCGCCTTTGCCTTCTAGCTCTGGGGCGGTTGCCGCAAAAACGCTGGTTGCAGCACCTTGTGGAATTGTTTTTGTGGGCTCACCGCGCTCCTTGAGGCGCTCCATCACCGGTGCCAGCGTCTCCTCGGTCAGGTGTCGGCTGAGATCAGTCATAATCACCCAAGGGTGCAAGGCGGTCGCATTAATGCCGCGCTGTGCGTAACGGCGATTCAATTCGTTGGCAAACCAGATGTTCGCTGTTTTCGCTTGCCCATAGGCTACCCATGGGTCGTAATCTGTCTGCTCGAAGTTTGGATCGTCCAGCAATACAGGTGATACACCATGGCCCGCCGAACTCAGCGACACAACCCGTGCCGGCGCGCTTTGCAACAA
>JBCCIP010000084.1:0-11499 GCA_039111475.1 Pseudomonadota bacterium
CGAACCCAACCCATTGTCCATCCACAAGTACCCCGTTGCAGATGTCGCCTCTTGAGAATGCAGATTCAATAAAGTCAAAAGTGAGGTGTTTACCAAACGCGGTATAACCTTCCAGAACTTCTTGCTGCGTAAGAATGCGCGTTATTGTGTCTTTGTTTGTGCGAGGGGGTTCATCATTCGATAATCCAAGTCGGCGTCCCGATACGCGCATAACCTGTATGACCTTCCTTAACCGGCGCAGAATCTTACCGCGAACAAACAGGAATACCCCGTATCTGCGTACATCTTTTAGGAAGCTGATAACAGAAACTCCCGAACGTCAGTGGAACCCTGGATCATAGCACGCAGCCATCCAAAGCTTTGTTCGACAAGATGAATTGCTCGCCTGGCAAGAATTGTAGATGGTCTGACTTTCTGGCTCATTTCGATAGAGCCCACGAGCCTGCCCCTTTTCAATTCGTTCAGAAACTACCCCGTACACCAAATTCTCGGGTTGAGGATTAGCGTTGCTAAACGAAAGCCGCAGTCAGCCTCCGTTGTGACGCATTCTTGAGACTCATTCTGTCGATTTCGCGACAACCAAAGATAGTGTCATATCACCGACAGTGATGCTGGCATCTTGATCAAGCGCGACCAGCATCGATGGGCTATGTGACTCTTCCCCAACAGTGATGTCTGTGGAAATAAGTACGGAGTTTTCATCGTTGACCTTGAGATTGATCTTTAAATCGTACGAGCCGCTCACTTTGACGGATGCAGTACTGTTAGCCGCAATCCGCAACGCTGGGCTGCCAATCGTTTCGTTCTTATGTTTGATCTCGGCACTAACTAGAAACCCGGGACTTGCTAATACCGAAGAGCTGATCAGCGTTAAAAAGACCGTTAACAGTGTGCGTTTCATATTTGTTCCTGGTTGATGTTGTCGTTGACGCCTAATACTAGGTTCGGGTGCGCATTATAGCGAGAAGGGTTTGGCCTACGCCGAACAAGGCTGTTGCAAATGAGTCTGTTGCAAATATTTGTTAGGGCACTGCGGAATGATATGGCAGCGCGATTCATGATGTGCAGGATCTTGTGTGACAAAGCTTATTCATCATATAGTTTTCTGAAACTCCACCATTGGAAGTAACCCATTACTAACCCGAACAAAATGCAATTTATCACAAACATGAGAACGGATTGCCCAATACTGTGATCACCCGAAATCACATTGACCAGTGTGAGCATTAACGCGAAGGGTACCCCCATCCCCATCACACCACGCAGCAAGAGAAAATGAGCAACGCCCTTAGTTTTAGCGATGTCCCACTCCACCGGGCTTGGGGCGTTCAGTTTTGATTCTGTGTCTCCCGCTACTAGCTCACCATCTGAGAATATGTGACATCCCACGCTGAAGCCAAGTCCTGCGATCAGTGCTGATATTTCTTTGATGCCATAAGGAGTTTCGACTCTCGTAGATAGAAAGGATGATGGTCGCCACATTCCACCGTCGTTTCGTTGGACCAGCCTATCTCCGACGGATAGCGATTCCCAAGATTCCCAACCAAGTACGGAAAAGTGATTGGTAACCTTAATTTCTACTCCATCAATTGAGGCTGTCCAAGTCTTTGTGCCCACGCTTAACCTTCCTTACCCGATACAGGTCTCTTAGCCGCCTAACAATATGTTAAACCGACGCCGCATATGAAACTGGGGTAGTTTGCGGCGTGCGTCACGAGCCAATCGCAAACGCAGCGACGAATGGCCAGACTGGTTCGACTCTAAGTTAGGCGAGGACTGAGCATGTGGTCGGTCTATCACAAGAGATCCTGATCTTAAGTCATTTACGCTCTAGGAGTCCTTCTTCGGCAATAGTCTGGCAACGGCGACCGCTCCAACTCCAGCGTTTCACGTAGCCGCCTTCAATATGAAAATTTGCCACACAATCGGGGCGTTTGAATAGGCCACGTTCTCCATAGACAAGAACTTCTAAACCGTTCCTATCAGTTCTAGTTGAGGTGGGTGTTCCGAGTGCCTGAATCACTTCGTTCTTCGCTTTTCCTTGAAAAGGACCTAATTGCGATTCCAGCAACGGCGCAGAAACACATCCAGACAATAAGAGATTACCGAGCAAAAATTTAAGGCTTCGACGCGCTTTAGCGATCATCTCGACGCCTAAGATCGAATCGAGCGGCACTTGCGGCAGGGCTGTTAGGCGCGAGCGAAAAGAGACCCTGGGGCAGGCGTTCGTTCCAGCCATTTTGTAGAGGGCTTGTGGTGGTTTGCATCATTGATTGAATTTCTCAGCTTCTGACGGCTGATTAACCTTCAAGATTAGAATCCCTTATCTATATCCTCATGATTCACTGGAAGAATCTCTGACACGCTCCCTAAACCTGCGAACCCGCTCACGAAGAGATTCTGCAGCTTCATCGGATCGAACTGAATCCACTATATCCCTTAACATGTGATCATACGTACCCGTATCGAGTGCTTTCTTCCAGATGTTCTTGGTCGAACTGGACAAGGGCAGCGTTTCAAAATTGGCGTACAACCACCTTTGACCTGGATCAGTAGCCATGGAAATGGGAATGCCGACGTCATATTTTGGCCACAAACCGGATCGCTGCATAAATAGAGTCTGTTCGTATAGAAGGAGCTCTGCGGAATAGATCTGGGTAAGTACAAGCGCTTCTTCGCGCGTAAGTTGCACATCTTCAATCATCGATTTGTTCAATACCCGGAAAGACTCTTCGCCAATCAACGCTAGCCTTAACTGCAGTGCTTTATCTAATTGAGCAGCGGACATCTCAATAGATTTAAGTTGTCTGTCTTGATAAAGCTGGATCGCTACAAAAACTAACCCGATCAAGATGGCGATATTGCCACCAACCTGCACCCAGTCGAGAAGTTTGATTTTGGTCATAACGGTCGACACCCACGGCTATTCAAAGAGAAGCTCACAGTCAGGTATCGGGTTCAACTGCACGTTAGGTGCCATATATCAGGTGCCATATAGTTGGGGCTCGATTTAGAGCTTCACTCCTTTTCCACGCTAGTTTCCCAGCCATCATACTTGCCATTAGTCGCGATTGCTTTATGCCGTAACTTGTAGGTGACCTTGTTTATCGCGTACAACTCAGGCGTATCTAGCCGATAAAAGCGTACCCTCCAATCACCAAAGAACGGCTTGGATCGCTTGACAGATTCTAACGAAAACCCCTGACTTTCAAGCCAAGCGACATAGGTTTTTGCATCCGCCTTCGACTTGAAGTATGCCCAGTGTTCGATTCTTCTCTCAAGTTCGCAGGTGTCTCCGGAGTGCTTTAGTGCTTCCACAGTTCTGGAATCAAGGATCATCTGCCAATCATCTTCCGTTGGGAAAAGATCTTTCCAATAACCACTCTTTTCTGGGTCGTTTTTTACGCGGTGATCTAGGTAATAGCCAGTCTCAACATTTAGCTCGTCGCAGAAAGGTCGTATCAGTTCTTCGGTAATATCGGTGAAACAATAGAAGTAGCGATGACCTGCGGTGGTCACCCGGCCGACGTAGGCCCCATCGTTACTGATCATGAAACTCTCTATTCTATCTTCCAGTGCCTTAGCAATTTCGAATTCGTCGTCGGTTGGGAAGCCATGTTCGTTGGGCGACTTGTAGGCTAAGTCGAAACGTACCAGTTGATTCTTTGGGAAAGAATCTATCGTTTCGCGAATTCCATGGTCGTAGAAGATAAAGGCAGTTTTCTCCCCCATTTGGCACGGAAAGAACTCCCAATGATCGCTCACTGGATTGCAAACCATTGATTTTGGGGTTCATTCATTGCGACGCCTCTCTATGTTGAGGTGACCATTGTAGCGAGTGGATTTTGCGCGACAATGCCCACAGGCAATGAGCAAAAGCCAACCGCAGTTTGCGCTCCGTTCAAACCAATTGTTAGGCGGCTACAGTACAAATTGCAGTTTCTTGCAAGATAATCGGAATACGCGAGAAATGCGTGGATACCTTATGAATTGTTTTTGAAATAGGACTGAATACCCAATAAACCCAGCCCTAAGACTCCGGCACCAAGACAAAAGTAATGCAAATCAGCAACGGATACCAAGCCCAGAAGATTGTTGTTAGTCGTGAAAGGGAACCAGGGCGCCATATCCGAATGCATCACGCCATCAATGAGAATATGCGTAAACGTCCCAAGAAATGCGCCAGTCGCGGATGCTTTCCAGGAAATGTGTGTGTCTGAATACTTTAGGAATAAAAGGAAGACTTGTCCGATTGGTTTACCCAATACGGTAGCTAGAATGCCAATGGAAACGGCGCCCAAAACTGAATGTGAATGGCCATGAATAACGCTGGCGCCACGGTAGAGTTGTACGAGTGGTTCAAGGTCTATGAGAATTTGTGAACCGCCGAAGACGACGAAGCTGAAATTCGCACCGAGAAGAGCCTTTAGTAGTACCGCTGGTCCAAGGTGTACCGGTGTGAAAGGCACGCACCTAGCCGCCTAACGCAATGCCGAGCGAGCGTGAACGGCTTGGTTGCGCGCAAAAAATGCCGAAGGTAATGCGCAAAAGCCAGCCGCAGTTTGCGCTCCGTTCCAACTAGTCGTCAGGCGACGACGAAATGTTCTTGCCGCTCGAATCATGATGAGCAGGATAAAGAAGCGACCTTGACACTACAACTGCTCGTTAGTTGCTGCTCTCAATAACTTAGAGCAACCAATCTCATCGCACTACCGCACCAAGCTGAAAAATTGGAAGATACAATGCGAACACGCATACGATGATGCTAGCAATAGTTGTTAAAGATGAAATTAGGTAGGTCACGGAACGGCTGAAATAACCGAAGTGGTGCGCGAGAAAATAGAGCCCTACAGTGACAGGCACGATCCAGTAATACAAGGAACCTTCAACCAGCAGATTGGTAATCCATGGTAACTGGGCCCCAAACTCATCAAACACTTCTGCAAAGTTGTTCACTGCACGAGCAATAAAATAGTGAAGAACGCCCACCATCAGTGACACAGAAGTGCTCGAATAGATGGAGATGGTTCTTTTTGCTCCGACTACCATCGAGTTACGATTTACGGGCGTGGCGCCACGTTAAGCGACGAATGGAGCAAAAGGCTTTTGTGCAAAAATGGCCGAAGGCCATGCACAAAAAGCCGATTGCGGAAGGAGTCCGTTTCAACAACTCGTTGGGCGGCCATTCGCAACACCGCCTAAATTGCGATTTCTGCAAATGCGATATTCTCTATGCCTGATGCACGTGCAGAGTCTATAACAAGAACGGTTGATTCTGCTGAAGAATTTGGATGTGCGTCGATTACTAATGGCGCCTCCGGGTTTTGAGCATGAAGACGTTCCAAGTGCGCCCTAATGGTCCTTGGGTCCGAAAATTTCCCTTGAACGATTAGTTGGTTGTTCGCTTCGATTCTAACGAGAACCGAAGTTTTCTCTTTTTGATCGGGTGGTTTGATACGAGGCTCTGGCGCGCTTAAGTCTAGACCTTGCTCGTTAACAAAGGTGGCTGTGACGA
The DNA here is from genome assembly GCA_039111475.1 of Pseudomonadota bacterium. Taxonomy (GTDB): domain Bacteria; phylum Pseudomonadota; class Gammaproteobacteria; order Pseudomonadales; family JAUIET01; genus JAUIET01. The sequence continues at coordinate 5,516 of JBCCIP010000084.1, forward strand.
CGAAAAAGATCAGCATGATGAAAACGACATCTAACATTGGGGTTAGATTTATTCGATTTTCGGATTCAACTCTATAACGCATAGAAAGCTCCCCATTACGTCGTAGTGTTTGAGAGATCCTAGCGTAGATTTGGTGGAAGTGCTACTTTTTTAGCACTACATCTATTGGACGCCTAACACCGTGTTAAGTGGGGCTTTGAACTCATCAGAGTATTTGTAGATTGTTCTAGGGCCAGTTTGGCATGTGTAGACTCCTTTAACGTTAGTTAAAGGTGTCCACTAAACCGTAGGAAGTACCGAGTCCTTTTCAACAACTCGTTAGGCGCTGACTTGAATGAGCTAGCAGCGCTTAGATTGAGGACCCCATAAATCATTGTGAAAAGTTACACCTCTTTCGTGTTACTGGGCAGCACGGTCATTCGAGACAACGCATAGGCTGGCAGAAGGAGTGGTAACGTTTCCCAGAGGTATTGAACGAACACGATACCCTTTTCGAATGTGTCGTACCCCGATACAAAGAGGCCGCCATTCATAAGCTGCCAGGAAAATACTAGTAGAACGTAAAAGAAAACCAGAGTCCAAAACCACTGAGGCATCAGAGGACGATCAAAAGCATACGATCCAAGCCCAAAATATCCCAAGAGTATTGCTGACCAGTTAAGCCATGGTGCAATAGTTTGCCACTCCGCTATTTGGATGCCATCCCATAGACGAAATCCAAGCTTGAACAGAAAAACGAAAAAAATAATCTTAGCGACCAGCTTCATCGAAGATCTATATCCGGCCGCCTAACATCGTGTTAAGCGGCGAGTGGAGCAATCGGCGTTTCAACAACTCGTTAGGTGTCGTTTTGAAATAGTCGTGATTCACGATAGGACGTTTAAGTCTTCTCAGGCTCTTAGATCGTTGGTTGGTGTATCCAAGACTACTCCGATGAATGCCTCAATGTGCGGAATGATTTGATCAATCAGTTTTTGAGCAGCTTTTTCCTTTCCTTGTGCCGCGTTGGTGTTTATTTTTTTCCAGAACGAATCTCCTTCCGATGAAAGAACTTCATAGACGTGTTCTTGCACCAAAGGTCCAAAACTGAGCAGAAGCGTGGCAATAATTTTATATTCCTGCATATTTGGAAAGTGTTCTGTTTGTACAAAATTTACTGTTATTCCTAAGCTGTTTTCAGGATCTTCGGCTAGCGAACCGATGATGTCCAACCCCACCAATTCCGACTTTAAGGATTCGATGAATACACTTTGATCTTCGTGTCCAAATTGAAGGTTTGGGTTTGGGCCTGAATTTACAGGAACGAAAACACCCCCTGCGTACACGAGTGTGCTGGAGGAATAACCTTTAACTTTTCCAGTATTCATTTCGATATATGCAGGCAAGGAGGATGTGATAAGAGCTTCTTGGCTATATTTGACTGGCACAAGTGGTGCAGTACAGCCGAGTAATAAGAGAATCGATAGAGTTATGGTCACGAGTCTGAAAAGCATAATCATCCCTATTTCTTGATGGTATATCTCAGGCGCCTAACACCGCGTTGAGCGGGCGTGAACGGAGGATGGGTATTGCGCGACAATTGCCGGAGGCAATGGGCAAAAGTCAGCCGCAGTTTGCGCGAGCAAAGCGAAGCAATGCAAACGAAGTGGCGGGTAAGCAGTCCGCTGCAACAACTGGTTAGACGTCGTTCGGTGTTTGTTTTCATCATCAGTGTGTGAATTAGCCAATCGCGTTTCCATTTTCATAGTGAATGTGATCTTGCATTGCCGAAGAAAATTTTGACACGTAGTCGGGGCTATATTTCGACGTTACGGAATCACCAACGAGCTCATTTGTAACAACCCAATCATATACCCCTGTATTGAGAGGGTATGCTGTTAGAGTCCCTGACAGTTTGTGTTCGGATATCCAGTCTTCTGCAATCTCAAGAGAGTCAAATGCACCCGACGGGAAACCTGAGCCATTGTTTCCAGTGAATATCCAAACGTGCAGATCGGGAAGCATAAGTTAGACGCCTAACACTATTAGGCGGAAATTTGTTTGAATTTTTTACTAGCCTTTCGTCATGCGGAATACGGAGATCGCGAATCGTTCATGCCGTTCTAAAGATCTCTTTGATAAGTAGGATGCAAGCCCGCCAGCAATAATCCAGATGCCAGCATCGACGTAGTTCACTCCAAACAAGGCAACTTAGTACACACTTGCTTCAACGAATACTTCGTAGCGATCATCGTATGGAATGACTAACCCATCGAAAGTGAAATACACCGAAGCGAAGTTCCCGAGAATGCAAGCAATCACTGAATAAGCGAAAGCGATTAGTTGGTAAGGGAACGTTAGCCCCTTACCTCCTAGTTTGATCGAATATCCGACAATTACCCCAACGATTAAGCCATAGTAGCTCATGATCAAACCAGTTGATAACACAGCGAAATTCCAGAGCATGATGCATGCTAAGGAGGCCCCTAATCCGTAAAAAAGGGCTCGACCGACGTCCTGTTCCTCTATAATGCGCTCACCGATTAGTAGCGCCTCGTCTTTGCTCAATTTAGTAGTGTCTTCAATCACTGTTAACGTATCTCTCGCCGCCTAACACCATGTTGAGAGGGCGTGAACGGAGGATGGGTTATGCGCGACAATTGCCGAAGGCAATGCGTAAAGGCCAGCCGCAGTTTGCGCTCTGATCCAACAACTAGTTAGGCGGGGACTGATAATCCTTGCAGCGCGACTCATGAACTAAGCCTTAATGCAGAATTTGATGCCTGGCCAGAGTCAGTCATTGGAGAACGCGCCTGGTAGAAGGTATTTCTCATAGAATTCATCCGTTATCTCGTAGTTACCACCGATTCCCTCAGGTTTGAATTCTGGATACATTTTCCAAAGATCATCACCAATGTCGAGGTAGAGAGCTGCCATTATTTTTCCTGCATGGAGGGTTAAGTTATCAAAGACCTTCTCTCCTTTGTTTTCCTTAGTGAATCTCACTATGTCATTCACCATTGCATGGACTGCAACAATGTGAAGGCTCAGCTGCTCTGCATTTTCTTTGTTCATAAATAGGGCCAGTTCATCCGCCCAATACTTATCAGGCGGCTATCCATTTTATTGGTCATCGGATTCCTCGATTTTGGCTAGAATTCGGTTCGACAGCCTTTGGTCGTTGGCGGTGATTGAATCGACAAATGCAAACAACTCAGGAAAGACGTTCTCTTCCAATATTTGATGTCGCGTGAGGATTGGGCCTAGTTTTTCCGAATCTGTCCATGGTGAGGAATGGGGGTCTTTTACGGTATAGATCAACGAATCGTTGTCAGTGTGCCCCGAAACGACTGCCATACCTGGGCGTATGTCACCGTTGAGTTCTAGAGCGACAATCCCCAAAGTGAATCTGACCTCATGACCTTCGGTCCAGCGATAGCCGTAGTAAGCTAGCTCACCTTGTGCGCATCCGACAACGCCTTCACCTTCATAGCTCGGCTTGTTACAGCAAGGACATTTGCTTTCCAACTCAGTGTCTAGTTCGTCGATCCAGATGTCGATTTTTCTCATCTAGTCGCCTAACAACGTGTTAAGCGGCGAGTGGAGCAGGCGGGGTTGGCGCGCACAATTAGCGAAGCCAATTGCGGAAGGGGTCCGTTTCAACAATTCGTTAGGCGGCTTTCTATCTAGTGATAACTTGAACTGAGATACCACGAATCTTCCTTGTAATGGTCTCTATGTAGTCTTCGGAGTCGCATGTTACTACAAGCTCGGAATCAGATGCCCACCTGATCTTGAATCCATTACATCCTCCTGCATATACAACATCACCGATGCAGTATTGATCCGCAATGGGTATTTTGTTCAAAAATACGTGTGTGCTGTAGGGCGCGTGGTGGCTTGGAACATTGTCCGTCTGCGAATTGCAGACCGAGAGATTGTACCGTCCATTTGGAGAGGGGATCGATGAAAGATGTTCCATGCTAAGCGATTGATAGAAGAAGAGAGCGTATGCTCCAATAGCTAAGAGATACCCTCCGGTAACGATTGCCAGGAAAAGCCTAATCGCCAACTACTAGCCGCCTAACACCATGTTAATCGGCGAGTGGCGCGGCTTTGCGCACAGAATGGCGTAAGCCATTGCGCAACGGTAAGCCGCAGAATGAGTCCGTTTCAACAGCACGTTAGGCGGTGCTTGGAATGACCTAGCAGTTTGTTTTTCCATTTGTGCAATCTCCTTCATTTTTTTGATCGCGATGGTAAAAGAGCATTGGAGATGTGCGCGATAATGCTGATTCTGTGTAGATGTCAGTCTTGCGCCTCGTAATGAGGTTCAGAATTAGATAGCTAAACCTGTTGAAGGATTCTATTTGATCAGTGGCTAGAAGAGGATAAATCTTCTGTAATGCTAGTTCCATTTGCCGCAGAGATTTCTTTGAAATTCTGCGTTGATCGAGCAAAGTCTGCCGTAGGCTTTCCCGGCTTGCCATCGTTTTGATTTCCTCGATTGCCTCGATAAAAATAGGTCGAATGGCGACGATTTGGGCTTCCGTGAGATTTGCTTGGTTGTAAGCAGTCTCTAGTTCGTTCAATCCTCTAACTTGCGGATGTTTAGTGGAGCAGCCTCCCAAAATCAACAACCAGATCAAACCTAACGTGATAAAAAATCTACTCAAGCCGCCTAACACCAATGTTCAGCGGGGATTGATAGAGGGTTGAGGCTTGGCGTGGCCAAACGAAGACCGCTGTCAAACCGGGACTTCCTACGAAAAAGTGGACACCAATTGGTTAGTTGCATCCTGCTTCAAACTCCATGGGGCTTACGTATCCAAGTGACGAATGTAGCCGATCTCGGTTGTAGAAGTCGACATACGATTGGATAGCCTTGTGTAGGGTTCGGTCATCATTGAACGTCTCCCTCAAATACATCTCAGACTTCAAAGACTTATTCCAAGATTCCATATAGGCATTGTCGGTCATGCGCCTTGGGCGGTTTGTGCTCTGTCGGACCGCGTGCCGTTTTAGCACATCACTGTGCCCAGCCGCCAAATACTCAGTCCCACGATCACTGTGGAAGATGAGATCGGTCGGATAATCTCGTGTACGTAAAGCCTGCTTAAGTGCTTTGGCCGTCACAGCAGCACCTTTCTCCTGTCCGATCGACCAACTCAATATTCGTCTTGTATAGCGGTCCATAACAGTCGCCAGATATCGCCATTGATCCCTGACTTTGAGATAAGTGATGTCACCTACCCAAACCTGATCCGGTCGTTCAAGGGTTAAATCATGAATTTGGTTGTCTGCTTTAGTGAAGTATTTGTGCAAACCAGGTAATCGTTTGTGGAGATGAAACATACAGGCTTGAATGCCGTTTTCTCGCATTAAACGCTCAACTCGACGTTTTCCTATATGGTGCCCTTGTTGTTTCAAAGCTTCGAAGATTCTGGGACTGCCATAGGTTTGTCGAGAGCAGTTAAACACAGACGTGATGTGTTCTAGCCAGTGTTCGTCTTCCACAGACCGACGTGATCGAGGCCGGTTACGCCAGGCGTAGAAGCCGCTGGTACTGACGTTGTGTAACTCACACATCGTTTTCACCGGGAAGACTTCTTGGTGCGCTTGGATAAATCTGAAGATGTCGCTTTTTGTTTGGAAGTGTACTCGATGGCTTTTTTTAAAATGTCATGTTCGAGCTGTAAGCGCTCGTACTTCTTTTTCATTGCACGCAGTTCTTTCAACTCTGCCGCCACGTCTTTATCTAAGTCGACCTTCTTAGCCATTAGTTTTCCATCCCGAACGTCTTTACGCCAACGAGACAACATGAAGGGATGAATAGCAAGTGACCGGGCCACATCTTGAACAGCGACATCAGGCAGTTCGCTTAGGCGGACTGCGGTTGCTTTGAACTCATCAGAGTATTTGTAGGTTGTTCTAGGGCCAGATTTTGGCATGTGTAGACTCCTTTAACGTTAGTTAAAGGTGTCCACTAAACCGTAGGAAGTACC
>JBCCIP010000085.1:0-9135 GCA_039111475.1 Pseudomonadota bacterium
AGGTCGCGAAGAAGAATCGGTGCGCGTTAGCGCATTAGCTCTCAACAATATAATTCCCTGTTCACACTTCGTAGGAGGTACGTTCGTACCACTGTGCACATTAAGACTCGAACCGGGTTGGATTCTGTCTATTTGTTGTTAACGGCAGCATTTCTCGACGCCAAGAGTGAACACAAACGATGAGGATTCCACACTGGCCTCTCTTGCATGAGTCTTATATGAGTCGGTGCCTCCCTCTGCGTATCCCTTGTATGAATCGGTGCATGTCCCTCTGCGTAGATCGGCGTAAAAGATGTGCCTGTCCCTTTGCGTAGTCCCTTTGCGTACGCTGGTCTCGCTAGTAACGGTCTAGTATAGATCTATGCCTGTACCTTTGATTGGATCAAATCACCGTCGGATCTGTATTTCGACAACGTAGCTATCGTCTTAATTGAGTAAGCGTTCATAAACAGCGTATTCATTGCGTATATTGGCGCTCCGCCATCAGGACTTAGGTATGGATGGATATCACGTTGGCCCCGCGAACTTAAGCGATTCGATCCATCAACCAAGCCTTGAAGCTGACAACCGCTGGTTGCTCCTTGTGCTTATCCGGTTCGACAAAGTAATACCTTAGTGAGGGTGTCAACGTCCAATCCGCAGGAAATGGGTTAATCAGTGCTCCCGTTGACAACTCATTCTTGACGTGTAATCGGTGAACCAAGGCGATACCTTGCCCGGTAAGGGCCGCCTGAATAGCGAGCGATTCCAGCGATACACTTAGACCGGTCACATCAATTTTCACATTGGTCGAGAATTTGTCCAACCACTGTTTCCAGCTTGGCGCCGATCCACCCGCAGACAACCAATCACAGTGTATCAGTGGAATCTCTGTGCCCTTCTTTTTTGACTTAGGGTTGGTGAGAATATTAGCGATATCTTCATTGCATACCGGAATATATTCATCGTCTACGAGTGCGGTGAGACTACAGTTGCTCGCTCGTCCCAATCCAAATCGAATAGCGATCTCTGGAGTAATGCCGGCGAAGTTAGAGCATTGGGCGTCTGCAATAACCTGCACGTTGATGTGTGGAAACTGACGCTTAAAGTCCTTTAGGTGATTGAGCAACCATCGATCTGCAAACACCGGCGTTGTGTTGATGATAAGAACTTTTTTGGAGTCACGACGCTTGCTTTTCGCAAGCCCTATTTCGATCAGGCCTAGGGCCTCCTGTACGGCGTCAAACAGTTCCTTGCCGGGCCCAGTTAAGCGAATCTCACGAACTCGCCGTTCAAACAATTCAGTTCCCAACTGTGCCTCGAGTTTCCTTATTCGCTGCCCGATGGCTGCGGGCGTGACATTCAACTCAGTGGCGGCCAGCTTAAAGCTCGAGTGACGGGCGGCCACCTCGAAGACTTGCAGGTTGTCCAGGGATGGCAAATGAGGTGATGCAGGAATCATAGTAAACAAAAACTATCTTATCGGCAGAAATAATATCATTTGTTGTCGTCAACGGTCTTGCCCAGACTGCGTGGAATCAATCGGTTACAAGCAAGGCTCCAATGGTCGCTGCAAAACTGGAGTTTCTTCACGCCTACTCGGGCAAGCCCGCCTACAGGATGAGCAACTCGGGCCAGTCTTTTACATCCACTGGCGAGTACCGTCGTCATGAAGTGATTATCGAGGACGCTCGTGCAACAGATGAAGTGTTTTCAATCGACGTGCAAGGCTTCCAGTTACTCAATGCGCCTACGGTACTTGAGAACCTCGAGAGTAGAGAAAACATCGAAAAGATCTATATCCCGGAAACCTTGCATATTCTGCAACGTGTAATGCGGCCTTATTGGCTAAAGGCCATAGACTTTACTGTGCGAACTACCCAGTGCAGTGCGACACATCGAAAACCAGCACCAAGAGTTCATAATGATTACACAGAGAATTCCGCTCAGAGGCTATTCGCTGATCAATTCGGAATTCAAAACGCACACCCACTTAATGGACGTAGAGGCATTCAGTTGAATGTATGGCGTGCGTTTACAGAACCGGTGCTGCGCTTACCACTAGCGCTGGCCGATGCCAGAAGCATTGATCGGCATGACTTAGTTGCCTGCGACGTGATTTATCCAGACCGCACAGGCGAAAATTATGAGCTCCTGTTTCGCTCGACCCAACGGTGGTGCTATTTCCGCAACATGATGAGGGATGAAATTCTGTTGATAAAGGGCTATGACTCTTTGGAAGATGGTTGCGCCCGGTTTACACCCCACTCGGCCTTCAAGAGTCTGCACACGCCCCTGAGCGCACCGGATCGCTGGAGCATTGAGGTAAGAGTGCTGCTGTTGATGTAGATGATGACGGCGTTTTCTATAGGGCCAGCGTATGCCGCGGTTTTTCTGATTTGGTCATCTATGCCTTTGGTGATGAAGAAGACTGTTGAGTATTATTCTGCGTTCGGCGCAATGTACATCAGATTAGCTATTGCATTAGCGTTGGTGAGCCTCATTCGGAAAATCATTCGCTCGCCTAACCTCGCGCTCAAGAAAAACTACAGAGCTTATTTTTGGGCGGGCATCGGGATTGTGCCGAGCGGCCCAATAGCGTATTGGTCTTCGCAATACTTGCATTCCGGGGTGTACGCGATTATCTACGGACTGATGCCATTTTATGTACTCGCTTTGACCGCGCTATCTGGAACGCCTGAAAAAACCGAGTGGGCGCAACTATTGCCGCTGACGGTCAGTTTTTTGGGATTAGTTCTATTGTCTAATTCGCAGCTAGAGAGTGGCGGATTGAACGGCATCGGCCTAGTAACATGTGTCGCCTCAGCCCTTATTTTCGCGCTGAGTATTGTGAGAACACGAGAGTGCGCAACTCTCGAGATACCTCTCCTAAACCTAATAAATGGCTCCGTGCTGTTTGGGCTGATTTGCCTCACACCTTTTGTTACCGCCGATTTCTTGGAGATAGTTGGCCAGTCAACTCCTCGGGCCATTATAGGCGTTATGTATCTTGGCGCGGTTGGTTCAGTAGTAAGCTACATCGCCTATTACTACTTGCTCGCTAGAGTCTCGGCAATATCAATGTCGGCAATATTCTTGGCCACGCCAATTGCGGCCGTGGTGATTGGCTCAATTTATAACTCAGAACAATACTCATGGATTGATTGGTTCGCCATTTGCGTGATTACCGCAGGACTTGCACTGTATTCTAAGTGTGATTCTGCGTAGGGTGTACCGCGGTTCTTATTATTGAGCGTGCTTCGCCAGCGAGGGCCATCAAGGCCTCCCAAAAACACGGTGCGAAATACCCGATCCTACCCCGTGGTTTAATATATCGCAGACAGTCAGCTTGGTTTTACGGCTTAAGCGATTACGCCCAATAGTGGTGGAGTATGTTGATCGTCATTCCCCGTGTCGGCTATCACTAATCTTGCACTCGGCCGGTTATCAGACAGAGGCTGACGATACATATCTCTCAAAAAAAGGAAGGACTTCGGAAGAAGCCCGTCTCCGCATTCGTAACAGAGCCAAGCATGAAAAGTGATGTATCCATCACGAGTCTTATAGCGGCGCTCCGTTTGATAGTGCAGAGCCTGCAAGCACTGTGGACATTGTGGAACTGTAAGAGTGCTCATGGCGCGACCTCCATCACATTTAGGTTGATAATGCACAGCCATCTGCAGTTTCTAGGCCAAAGGTTGAGTCCACCGAGCGAACGGTATGCGAACGAGTGTCAACGGCACCGATTCGACGACGAGCGTTGGTAGCGCCTGCTGGCATAGTCTCGATAGTTCGATAACGCTCGCACCCAAACAGATTTCTAGTGACAAATATTGTCACTAAAGGCCGCTTATTGACCATTTCAAGTTACTGAAGTCCAAGTTTGAAGAAGTCAATTGCTGCTTTGTTAGTTGATACCGATCGCTTAATCCAGTTAACCAAGATTCGTATCCAGACTGGCGATTTAGGTTACTGAGCTGAAATAGCGCCATTGCCTAAAAGCTGCCCTTCAGTCTACGAGAAGCCACTGGCCGCTCTCGGCCAAAAGCGGAACTTCAGGATTTATTAGCAGCGTACAATCTGCCCATATTTCGGCGGAACAAATGTTCGCGGCGAGCGATCTATAAAGAACTTACACCGCGAAAAGCATTCTATTCCCGATTCATGGCTGGGTCATACAGTAAGGAGAGATATTGCAACTAGCTCTAGTGATTCTAACTTCGAACCTTTGGTACCGACTTGTCAGAGACTAGCATTCAGGAAAGACAATACTTTTTCACTGAAGAGATCAGGAAACTCTAGGAGCATCAAGTGGCCGCCCAGCACGACACTCTGAGCAGAAGGCTGATTATGCCTAATCCAATTCAAAGCGTCTGCGGACCACTCTTCTCTGAGAATGTTCTGTACTGGTATATCATGGGCGATTTCCGAAGCTAGCTGACGAAAGTCATAGCGAGTGGCATCTTCCAGTAAACCCGAGGCAAGCGATGGAGGCAATTTACTTGCATGTTCCGCGAATTTTTCGACAAGTTCCTCTGGCGCGTCTCCTACAAAGCCATCACACATATAATCCTTGAAAAAATCCAAGTACTGATCGCTTGCAACGGTACTAACTAATCCAGCGACCTCGTCAACGCTGCCTTCTCCCCATGGATTATCTGACGTCTTGTGGATCATCGGCGATTCATCAACCGCTATCAGAGCCAGCACGCCGTCAAGTCCTTGTTGACGGCAAAAGGCGTACGCGTCGTATACTCCGAGCGACCAGCCTAGCAATACAAAAGAGTCTAGTTCCATGTGTTGTATCAGAGTCAGTAGGTCCTCACCGTGTTGCTCATACGTATTTCCCGTAATGGCTAGAGAGGAACGCCCGTGAGAGCGGGGGTCATACGCGATCACTCTAAAGCTCTCTGCCAACAAAGGCATAACTTTATCAAATACGTCTGCGGTGTAGGCCCAACCCGGAATGAGTACCAATGGCGTACCGGATCCTAGTTCAGTTACATAGAGTTCGTTGCCATCTTTGAGAGGAACCATCGACATATTGTTCATCTCGCTTCAATCTCAGAACGCGTAGTTGAGCTCAACACCAATGGTTCTTGGTCTGCTGATAACGAACCTTGGGCGGCCTGGTGTCTCTGCCGCAAGAGATCGGTTATCCGCGAGATTAGCAATATCGTCTGTGAGATTTCGAGCAAATAATGTTGCTGTATAGCGCTCATTTCGCAGCCCTAAACGTAAACCCACTTGTTCATAACTCTCGCGGTCACGTGGAATTCCGTTGACCAGGCTTAGACTGTCGTCAACGTAGTGAATGTCCGTACGAAAAAAGAAATCCATATCATTCCAAACATTAGGCATGGTGTAATCGACACTGACGGAGGCCGTAAGCTCTGGTACGAATTGTAGAGGGTCGCCTTCTGTGTTTACCGCGCCACCAAAAACCGTTTCAGTAAACTCCGCGTCCGTATAGCCCACGTTGGCTGACAGGGCGAGATTGTCAGACGCTTGTGCGGTAAACTCGAGTTCGATACCTTGGCTGCGAGCGGCTCCAAAATTTCCAACAAATTGAAAACCACATGCCAGTTGAACAGGCTGCTGAATGCCATCAAAGTCAATATAAAATGCAGTGGCATTTAGTCGTGTACTTGGCGTCATATCAGCTTTTAGCCCTATCTCATAGCTGGTCAAATCGTCTGACTGGTAGCTGGATGTATCCAAGCCCTCCAGCCCCAAGGCTGCCAGGTCTTCCGGGCAGCCGAGCGTATTCGGAATAAGACCATTGGCCCCTCCCAGGCGAAACCCTTCCGCAAACAGGCCATAAAAAAACAAGTTGTCGCTTGCCTGGTATTCTATCGCTGCCTTAAAAATAACGCCGTCTTCGCTCTGCGAGCCAGTCGTGGTAGCGACGGTGGATAGGTCAACATCATTGGCCAAAGGCACGCCAGCGGCCAGCCCCGCTTGAGTTTCCGAGAAAGTCACCTCGGTGTCATACCAACGTGCGCCGACAATCACAGTCCATTGATCGGTGAGATCAAAAGTGAGCTCGCCAAACACACCCAGTTCTTCAATTTGCGACGGTCGGTGGGAAGTAAACACTAAGTCGCCGAATGGCCAAATGTCAGTCAGTGGTCCAGGAATACCCAGGGTTTGCTGAAGATTCGCAAAGTTTGCTTCCAGTCCAGTAGCAAAGTTTCGTGGTTGGAACGCTTCGTTGTCATCTGTGTCCTGATAGAAGGCGCCAAGCACATAGTTTACTCGGCCGTCGTGATTGGAAGCGAAACGAAACTCTTGAACGGTCGATTCAAACTCAAGGGTCTGGAAAATTGGAGAGGGCACCGGAATTACACCGATAACGTCAAATAGTCCGAAGCCTCCTGCATCGCCGGGCAATGCTTGCAGGAAGTTTATGAAGGAACCAGATCCTTCGAATTCAAAGGTTTCCCTGTCGAAATATGAAGTGGCCGATGTAAACGTGCCATAATCCGTTTCGACGTTTACATTGAGTGAAAACAGGGTCCACTCGTCTTCTCCGCCTTCAGCTGTATCGAAATCTCTATTCTGAACGAAATTTTCAGTGTCTATGTCGGCCAATGGAAAGCCGTCGAGTTCAGTTTTTTGGTACATAACGCGAGGTTCCAGGGTCACCGCGTCACTAACATTGACTAAAAACTTGGCCTGTAGCGCTAAGGTCTGTTCCCCGTCCACGTCTTCGTTAATAAAGTCTGGAGCGCCAGCAAGTGTGGCGGGAGCGCCGAGATGATCGGCGATGCTCCCCACTGCGCGATCAAAAACACCACCTCTATCTTCATAGAATACTGAGAACACAGCCGCAGCATTATCACTAAATGGCGTGTTGACCGAACCGGAAAGGATGTAATTCAGATCATCTGATTCGTTTGTACTCGAAATGCCCGCACGGATGTTGCCACCAAACTCTTCAAGATCCGGCTTACGTGTTATTTGCCTGATCGTCCCACCTAAGGAGCGCGCGCCATACAAGGTGCCTGTTGGGCCGCGCAGTACTTCGATTCGTTCGAGATCTAGAATTCTTGGATCGATCGTTTCTGAAATTGGGGTATCGTCGATGTAGATGCCAGTCGTGTTGGCGCCCTGAATTCCACGAAGAGATATGGACCGTCCCGCCAGAACACCGTCTGTGGCCGCCCCGAAGGACAAGTTTGGAATCGATATCGCGTAATCGAAGAATTCAGTGGCCCCCCGCGCTTGCAATTCATCGCCCGAAATAGCGGAAACGCTGACTGCGATCGACTGCATTGACTCCGATCGTTTTGTGGCGGTAACGATAACCTCTTCAAGCGTGGATTGGGCCAGTGTGTAGCTCGCAGATAGCGCGCCGAGAACGACACCAGCCAGCCCTTGGGCAGCTGCCCGAACAAAAAATTTAGCTTTCATGCTGGTCCTCGAATGGATTGTCTGGAATGTTCGATTACCGATCATGAAAGCAGCGCAAAGTCGCTGCAATAGGGGTGCTCCCCTATACTCAAACGGGGAGTGACTTACCCCGAGAGTTGCCTCAGAAGACTCACTCGATTATGTGTGCCTGTTTTCGCATAAACATGAGTGAGGTGGTTCTCAACAGTTTTGCGGCTGATACTCATTATCTGCGCAATCTGGGGATTTGATAAGCCCAGCTCAAGCAAGCTCACAAGCTCAACCTCCCGGGCCGTCAATTGATAGGCACGCATAAGCTCAGCCGTGACCAGTCGAAGATCACTTTTAAGAAAAGATAGCAAAATCGTGAGTTCACCCTGTTCACCGCGCACCATGCTGGCGCGTAGGTCATTACCGATAGTCGCTATTTGTATAGAAGAACCCGAGCACTCTGTGTTGGTAAATGCGTTTACTGCATCCCGAATTGTCGTCACCGTATGCAGCGGCAAAAGCTGAATTATTGATACACCCAATACATCATGTGCGCAATCAAATCCACCGGGGGACACTTTGTCAATCGCCCCACCTGACCCCACACAGGTGTAGTTTTCGTTAAGCAATAGGTACGCACTTACATTAGACGATTGCAGAATGAGTTCAAACAGAGCATTCTGTTTCTGCAGTGTTCTCTGCTTGTTACGATACATTATCGCCGTTGACAGATAAGGCGTAATCAATTGAATAATCAAGTGATCTTTTTCGTTGTAGGCGCGTTGGTTTTTGTCTCGGTGCAAGCCAATCAAGCCATTAAGTTGTTTACTTGAACCTAAACCGAAGATGACGCTCTGATGAACTCGCGTCGGGATCAGAAAATCCTGATAATAACTGGAATTTTCGTAGGCTTGTCTACTGTCAACTACCTGGAAGGTAGACACAATCGGAAGAATACCTTGCCCATACTGCGCCTCAAATTCTTGAAAGCAGGGATCCATTCGATGAAAATGAGAACTGTAACGGTCGGAATGCATCTGGTCGATTCCAAAGGAGCTGGTACTACCAAATTCAAGCCCAGGTCCTCCTTGCTCAAACTCCATGAACACAGCGGATCGAGATGAAAACAGCTTCAGCATCTCCTGATTTATGATGGCGCCAAAATGCTCTTCTGAAATACACTCTTGAGCTAGCTGCCCGATTCTTACGACACTAGATAGCTCTTTTTGGCTTAGGCTTGCAACCATGTGAAATTTCTAGGCATATCTTTTGGCTGGGTTCAGAACGCTTGATCATAGCACGAAGCAATCTAAACGCTGGCACTGGATTGCAATCGGCCTGAAGTGACACTTATGAATCAAACTACGGTCATAAAGCGCGGCCATTTGCTGTTTATCGAAGTTCTGCTTCTAGGCAAATTGAGTTACTCAGCTCCACTTTAGCGATTTTAACGTTCAATGGGACAGGCACTCTGAAAAATCAGCAATATTCTATGGGACCGCTGCCTTCAATGGGGTGCATTCAAAGGGACAGGCACGCTGAAGAGTCAGTCATTCAATAGGTCAAATACTAGCTTCCGCGAGCCAATCGTTTTCAAATTGATGACATCTTTGCTGAAGCCTCCGAGCACGTTTGGAGATCAGGGTCAGGTCGACCAATGCGCATTTTTAGCTGGTAACTGTCTGTAAATCCAGTGGCAACACGGCATCAATTTTCTTGTTAGCGGGGATCTGCTCAGCAGAAACCGCTGGCTTACGCCATCAGATTGCG
>JBCCIP010000086.1:0-8981 GCA_039111475.1 Pseudomonadota bacterium
GGCCGATCTTCGCGGTATGCCATTAGCCGAACTCGCAGAAACAACCACCAGCAACTTTTTCAGTTTATTCAGCTCTGCGGCGCACTAAATCACAAAAAATAGTAATTTTCTAGATTCTGTTTAAAAGAAAAAATGGTTATATAGGCCCTATAAAGTTACAAAACGGTTCTCAATTAATATATCAAAGGAAAAGTTGCATTGATCTAGAGAGAATTTGCAGACTTATGCAGCCACGCACGTGCCGCATACTAAAACCAGGCTAAGCGTTAAATCCATGCGCAAATCTGGGCCCAGGAACAATTAGAGCAATTTGGGTTTTTTACACGTCTGCTGTGGTGAATTTCAGATCTGTTTACGGGTCATAGCCCTGCAAGATTTACGAGAGCGAGACGAAAAAAAAACGGCTAGAATGCCGTTTATTGATAATTTTTGTGGCGTATCCGCCCTTTTGCCATTTTCGCTATTTTTCTCTGAAAATGACTATTTTTTGTGATTTAGTGCGCCGCAGAGCTGAATAAACTGAAAAAGTTGCTGGTGGTTGTTTCTGCGAGTTCGGCTAAAGGCATACCGCGAAGATCGGCCACAAATTGTGCCGTGTGTCGCACATACGCCGGTTCGTTCAATTTACCTCTTAGCGGTACGGGTGCCAGGTATGGCGCATCAGTTTCAACCAAAATTCGATCAGCAGGGCATTTACGTGCGACTTCCTGCACCGATGCCGCGCTTTTAAATGTGACGATTCCGGAAAAAGAGATATAAAACCCAAGGTCAAGTGCCCTTTTGGCCACTTCCCAGTCTTCAGCAAAACAATGCATCACCCCTCGGCACTGATCAGCGCCCTCTTCCTTAAGGATTTGCATAGTGTCATCCGCTGCATTTCGCGTATGAATAATTAACGGCTTGTTCGTGATTTTTGCTGCTTCAATGTGCCGGCGAAAGCGATCTTGTTGCCAGCTCATGTCTTCGTCTTCTACACGAAAATAATCCAAGCCTGTCTCCCCTATTGCCACAATATTAGGGTCCTGCGCTATCTCTACCAGTTCCTCAGTGGACGGCTCTTTTACATCTTTGTAGCAAGGATGTACGCCGACGGAAGCAAAGATGTGCTCATATTCGTGAGCCAGTGACTGCACCTGGGGAAAGTCCTCCAGGTTCACGGATACGCACAGCATGTGCGATATATCGTTCCGCCTGGCATTAGACAGCACTTCCGACAAACGCTTATGCAATTCCTCAAAATTGATGTGGCAGTGTGAATCGACTATTTGCATAGCTAAGTTGGAACTGGATGGATTAGATGCGCTTTTGAATCAAAAGCGCCGAGAGTTTACATAGTGTGGGTGCTGCGTGTCAGAGAGATGGAGGCACCTAACTTGGATTCAATCAGGTTTGCTGCTTTCTTTGCGGTTTCACCAACAAATTGCAGCCCTACCCCACGCGGTCTATTCCCAAGCGCTCCCGGCGGACTTATCCACACCACTTTGCCGGAAATCTGGATTGGGTCCACTTCGTCCATAACCGTAACCAACAGGAACATCTCGTCACCCAGGTTGTAGTCCTTTTTGGTGGGCACGAACAAACCGCCGTCTTTTACGAACGGCATATAAGACATATACAAGGCTTGTTTGTCTTTTATGGCAATTGAGATCACCGAGCTGCGCTCGCGATCCTTAATGTCCATATCGTTCATGTCGACCCCAAATCAATGAAATACAGCAACTTTATACTCCTTAATTCATTGTTTCTCAAGCGTAGTTTCTGGGCAATGTGTTAAATAGTGCATCATCTAATCAAGCTGGCAGCTTGCGGAACTGATTGGATACCGTTTCCAGCACCAGCAGCTCGTCTACCGTGGTTGCGAGCATTCGCTTGGCGTAATTGAGGGCATCCACGGTCTCCAGCAGTTTCTCGCGACACAGCTTTTTGCTTACCGATTTCACCCAGGCCTCCTGCACTGGAAAATACGCAGTACACGGGTTGTCGCTTAGAGAATTACGCAGCAAGTCTGTGCTCAGTTTCTGCAGTATCTCGACACATTGTAACCCGCCAATTTGTTGCCAATTCTTGGCTACTTGAACGGGTTCTTTGCGCTGGTTCCATAGACCATTCACATCAGTAAACACTGCCTTTAACGACTCGATATAGCCACTCTCATACAGCTCCAGGGCACGCAATGGATGATTATTGGCCATCGCCAGGTGATTCACGACCTCATGACTGGGCATCACTTTCTGTTGTTCCAACCAGGTTTGCGCGGTTTGCGTATCCGGCGCTCTAAACGTAACCAGGCTGCAGCGACTGCGGACTGTTTTTGCCAGTTTCGAGACTTCATCGCTGACGATAATAAACAAAGTGTTCGCGGGTGGTTCTTCCAGGTTCTTCAGCAGAGCGTTTGCCGCATTGCGATTCATATTTTCAGCACCCAAGATCAACACGACTCGATGACTGCTGATATGTGGATGCGTGTTGAGCGCCTGGTTCAGGCGACGAATCTGCTCAATGGTGATCGTGCGTTTAGGCTTGCCGGTATGGTGCTCCAGATAGCGCCGCGCAAAGCTTCCCAGCAATGCATCCTCGCCCAACTCTTCCACCTGGTACTCAGCCATAATGGTGTGCAAATCCGGGTGTGAACCAGCATTAAACAAGGATTCCGACTGGCTATGGTTATCCACCAACACAAAATGAGCCAGGGCAAAGGCCAATTCCTGCTTACCCAGCCCCCGGTTACCTGCAAACAACATGGCATGGTTGGCACGCTCAGGTTCATTGGTGAGATGCTGCCAAATTTCCTGGTTCCAAGGGTGAATGTTAGGGATAAAATTTGCCATTATTCTTATTCGCGTCCCTGCTAGCCCCTATTTTCCTGCAAAAATTCCAGCAAGACTTTTGAAATACTCAGTTCGACTTCGCCCAGAGGTTGATTGGCATCCACCACCTTTACGCGGCCTGGATCCTGCTTAGCTATTTGTAGATAGGTGTCTCGCACGCGCTGTTTAAAATCGAGTTGTTGTTGCTCAAAACGGTCAGCTGCACTGCGTTCACCAGCGCGTTTCTCACCAACCGAAACAGGCACATCCAGGATGATGGTGAGATTAGGGCGAAGTGTTCCCTGCACGGCTTTTTCAAGCTCGGCGATGCGCTCTAATGGCACTCCCCTACCCCCGCCTTGATAGGCATAGGTTGCATCGGTGAAGCGATCGCAGAGCACCCATTTCCCAGCCTCAAGTGCCGGCTCGATTACCTCCTCAATGTGCTGCGCGCGGGCGGCGAACATCAGGAGTAGCTCAGCATAATCGCCAAAGGCATTGTCATCGGACTGCAGGATGAGATTGCGTACCGTTTCACCAAACTCGGTGCCACCTGGTTCGCGCGTCTTAACAAAGACGATCTCTTCATCTTTTAGTAGACGCTCTACAACCGCCAGGTTGGTTGATTTGCCTGCCCCATCCTGCCCTTCTATGGTGATGAATTGGCCTCGATTGAGCACTGCAGTTAACCCGATTTGTCTTCGTTGTTGTCGTAAGACGAGAACTTGCGCGGCTTGCCACCCAGTTGGTATTTGATCACCGCGTTATTATGCTCTTTGAGATTTTCGGAGAAATAATGCGTGCCATCACCTTTACCCACAAAATACAGGGCCTTGGTTGTTTCTGGGTTGGCTGCCGCAAAAATAGCGTCTTCGCCGGCCATTGCAATTGGCGTTGGCGGTAAGCCATAGCGCGTATAGGTGTTGTACTCGGTGTCTGTGGTGAGGTCTTTACGCCGGATGTTCCCGTCGTAGGCATCACCCATACCATAGATCACAGTTGGGTCAGTCTGCAGCTTCATACCAATCCGTAAGCGATTATTAAACACGCCTGAGATAATGGGGCGCTCAATGGCCGCACCGGTTTCTTTTTCGATTATCGAGGCCAGGATCAGCAATTCATAGGGTGTGTTTACTTCCACCGCATCAGTGCGTTCAGCCCAGGCATTCTCAACCACATCCTTTAGTCGTTGGTGGGCCTGCTTCAATACATCCAGATCGGTTTGGCCTTTTTCAAAAAAATAAGTTTGCGGCGCAAATTGACCTTCAGGGTGCCAACCAGGAGAACCAACAGCGCGCATGATTTGCTCATTGCTCATGCCTTCCAGTTCATCCACCAACAGCTTTTGGGATTTCAGTAGAGCGAGATATTCCTTGAAGTTTTTGCCCTCAATCAGGGTGATAGCATATTGAATCACCCGTCCTCGGTTAACCTTATCTACCAGCTCTGGGATGCTTTCCACATCCACCAGGGTGTATTCGCCGGCCTTGATATTTATATCGCGATGATTAATCCAGATATAGGCCCGCAGCACAAACTTGTTATCAATAATGCCCTTCTTCTGCAAATGATTGGCCAACCAGGAAACACCAACGCCTGAGGGTATCTCGAGCTGCAGCTCACGATTTTCAAGCGGTTTGGAGAGGGCCTGGATATAGACAAAATAACCAATGCCCAGCGCCAGCAGAAATACGGCGTAAAACGTTAATCTAAATAGTCGGAACAGACCCATCTTCTTGTAGTAATTTCAACAATTTATGGCAGGCGTTAAAGTCATCATACTGGCGATCCATGAAGGTTTTAACTGGCCAAACTCCCACCAGGGAATTGCTCAAAAACACCTCATCGGCAGCGATGATATCAGCGCTTGATAATGACACAATCCGAGTGCTTGCTCCAATTTTATTGGCGATTTGCAAGACCTGTTCTCGCATCACCCCGGCAACCCCGCAGTTACGCAAATCTGGTGTCGAAATTTGCTCTCCATTTCGGATAAACAGGTTTGATTGCGTGCCTTCGATAACATGGTCCTGATCGTCTCGAACCAGGGCTTCGTGCCAGCCAGATTGCCACTGCGAACGGGCAATGATCTGCTCCAAACGATTGCCATGCTTAATACCGGCGAGCAAAGGTTGCCTGGCAAGGCGTACATCAACCAATCCCAGGGTAATGCCCTGTTCCCATAGTTCGCTGGGGTGATCTGGGTATGAATGTCGGCTCAGAATTCTGACCGGTTCAGGTGCATCGGGGTTTTTGTAGCCCCTGCCACCAACGCCCATGCTTAGCGTGACGCGCAGCACCCATTTTTCAGCATCTTGTTGCTGGCAGAACTCTGTGACTTCCTTTGTGAGTAAGTCCGAATCGAGCCCTATCTGTAATGCATCACAGCCAGACTGAAGTCTTTGCAGGTGGGGGCCAAGCAGAAGTGGTTGCTGGTCAACCACTGCAATGGTTTCAAACAGGGTTTGACCATACAACAGGCCGCGATCCTGAATGCTGATTTGATCAGCTGCGCGGCCGTTTATGCTTGCCGTTACGGTGTCGGGCATCTACCCGAAGCGTTGCTTGACTGGGTTATACAAAGCGCTTTAAGGCCAATGTACCGTTAGTGCCACCAAAGCCAAAGGAGTTGCTGAGCGCGTGCTCGATTTGCATCTCGCGAGCCGTATTAGGCACATAATCCAGGTCACAATCCTCTGATGGGTTGTGCAAGTTGATAGTTGGCGGAGCCACTTGGTTGTAGAGCGCCATAACTGTGTACACCGCTTCTACACCACCGGCTGCACCTAACAAGTGCCCTACCATGGATTTTGTTGAGCTGATAGCAATGCTGCCAGACTGGTCGCCAAATGCCTTTTTCACCGCTTCGGTTTCAGCGGCATCACCCAGCGGCGTTGAAGTGCCATGGGCGTTTAAATGTTGCACGTCACCCGGGTTTAGGCCTGCGTTGCGCATGGCATTCACCATGCAACGCGCTGCGCCTTCACCGCCCGGGCTTGGCGAGGTCATGTGGTAGGCATCGCCACTCATACCAAAGCCTGCGAGTTCCGCATAGATGCGGGCGCCACGTGCTTTGGCATGTTCGTATTCCTCGAGCACCAGTACGGCAGCACCTTCGCCCATAACGAAGCCATCGCGTTCCTGATCCCATGGGCAAGAAGCCAGCTGGGGATCGACGTCACGGGTGGACAGCGCCTTGGCGTTGCCGAAACCAGCGATCGAGGTTTTAGAAATAGCGGCTTCCGCACCACCTGCAATCATCACGTCAGCATCGCCATACTCGATTAATCGTCCTGCGTCACCAATGGCATGGGTAGCAGTGGTACAGGCCGTTACCATGGACAGATTTGGTCCCTTGATTCCCAGCGAAATAGACAAGTTCCCGGAAATCATATTAATAATTGAGCTGGGTACAAAAAACGGAGATACACGTCGAACGCCTTTGTCCATCAGGGTTTTAGTGGCGTTCTCAATGGTTTCGATGCCCCCAATTCCAGACCCAACATACACGCCCACACGTTCGGCATTCTCTTCAGTGATTTCCAGGCCAGAATCTTTGAACGCATCCAGGCTGGCTGCCATGCCGAGCTGGATAAAGCGATCCATTTTGCGGGCGTCTTTTGGCGGCATATAGTTGCCTGGATCAAAATCGGGCACACCACCAGCAATTGTGCAGGGAAATCCTTCCGGGTCGAACCGCTCTATTCTGGAAATACCGCTAACACCATTGGAAATATTATCCCAATTTTCTTTCAGGGTAAGTCCAACCGGGGAAAGTATCCCCATGCCGGTAATCACAACTCTGCGTTTACTCATTTTTCTACTGATGCTGGTTTGTGTTGGAATATCAATTATAGGAGAGTTTTGCGTTCAATCTTCGAACTGTTTGTCTGGGACTTGAATTCGAGTTGAGATAAAAATCTCTCATCAAGAAATAACAAAGCCATTACCGAATTAACGGTAATGGCTTCGTACAATTCTTTTAAAACGTCTGATTATGTAATTAACTATTGTTATTTACGTAATCGATAGCTTCTTGAACTGTGGTGATGTTTTCTGCTTCTTCATCAGGAATTTCGGTTTCGAATTCTTCTTCCAAAGCCATTACCAATTCAACTGTGTCCAGTGAGTCAGCACCCAGGTCGTCAACGAAAGATGCGCTGTTCACAACTTTGTCTTCATCAACACCCAACTGCTCAATTACAATTTTCTTTACACGTTCTTCAATGCTGCTCATTCTGATTACCTCGTTATGGGGAGCTATAAATAACCGACTTTACTGAATCAAAATCTCACTTGATTGACTTGCCGATTGACTAACTAGTGTACCACTCAAAACAGCCATTAGAAACGTCTTGAATGGTGGTTATTGTTCGTGGCGCATTATATAAAAACGTCACTATAATGCAAATTTATATACCCCTAAAAACGCCATTAATCGGGGGCAAAATTTGCCATTTAGGTCATGTACATTCCGCCGTTAACATGCAACGTGGTGCCGGTTAAATACGCGGCCTCATCCGACGCAAGGAATACCACGCTGGCAGCAATATCTTCTGGCTCACCTAACCTGGCCGAAGGGATATTGGCGGTCATGTTAGCAACCTGATCTTCCGTGAGTGCCTTGGTCATATCAGTATTAATAAAGCCCGGCGCAATCGCATTAACGGTAATTCCGCGCGAGGCAATTTCCTGTGCCAACGATTTACTAAAACCGATAACGCCCGCTTTCGCTGCTGAGTAATTGGCCTGGCCTGCATTTCCGGATACGCCAACCACCGAAGTAATATTGATAATGCGTCCTGTACGCGCCTTCATCATACCCCGCAGCACGGCCTTAGACAGCCGATACACTGATTTGAGATTAGTTGACATGATGTCATCCCACTCTTCCTCTTTCATGCGCATCATCAGGTTGTCGCGGGTAATGCCTGCATTGTTGACCAATACGCCAACGGCGCCATATTTTTCGGCAATATCTTTAATCAGGCTGTCTACTGAGTCAGCGTCAGTAACATTCAATACACGGCCTTCACCATTGATGCCTGCCGCACTCAAGTCAGCCGAAATGCTTTCTGCACCGGCCTCTGAGGTTGCGGTTCCGATTACGGTGGCACCCTGTCCGCCTAATTGTTGTGCAATGGCTTTACCAATCCCACGTGTGGCGCCAGTTACCAGGCAGACCTTATCTGTTAAATCAAACATAAATTCCCCAATCTGGTGTTCTGCGATTCAATGAATCCGATTAATTTACGTGCAGAATCAAGCGTTAATCAACGCCTCGTAGGCGTCGGCTTTCTCGATACATGCGGTGGTGGCACCCTTGGCGATGCGCTTAATCATGCCACCCAAGACGCGGCCTGGGCCACTCTCAATAAACGTGTCGATGCCCGACGCGCTCATAGATTCTATGGATTCTACCCATCGCACTGGTGAATCCAGCTGGGTAACAAGGTTTTGAGCGATTGCATCAGTGCTGTCTGCGGTTTGTACGTTGCAGTTATGCAACACAGGAACAGTCGGCATGCTGATATCCACCGAAGCAATTCGCTCCGCCAGACGGGCTGAGGCTGCTGACATCAGGCTGCTGTGCGCTGGAATACTGACTGGTAATGGCATAGCACGTCGTGCACCCGCTTCCTTCATCTGTTCAATACCACGCTCAATGGCACTAGCGCTGCCAGCAATAACTACTTGTCCGGGCGCATTAAAATTGACCGCCTGTAATACCTCGCCTTGTGCGGCAGCTGCGCATACATCACGCACTTGCTGGTCTTCCAGGCCCAGGATGGCAGCCATACCGCCCTCGCCTACTGGTACGGCTTCCTGCATATACCGACCTCGATCACGCACCAGGGCCACTCCATCAGCAAACGACAACGCACCAGCGCAGACCAGCGCGGTGTACTCACCAAGGCTGTGTCCGGCCATCATGCTCGGGCTGCCACCGCCCAGTTTCTGCCATACACGCCAGGCGGCAACACCTGCAGTCAGCAATGCTGGCTGGGTATTTTCTGTTTGTGACAGTGACTCAATGGGTCCTTCCTGGGTCATAGCCCATAAATCGGTACCCAAAACGTCGGAGGCTTCAACAAACAGCTCTTTCACTTCTGCATGGTGCTCGGCCAAATCGCTCATCATGCCTACCGCTTGAGAGCCCTGACCTGGAAATAC
>JBCCIP010000087.1:0-7620 GCA_039111475.1 Pseudomonadota bacterium
ACCGCTTGCGAGCCCTGACATTGAAATACTATTGAAAATGACAAGTTAATTTACTTTATATTAGTTACTTATATTATTGATTACATTAATTTTTCTATTTCTTCACTAATGTGGCCGATAACGTCCATCTCTGCCTGGCGGCTAGCCTCCTCGATCGCATGCAGGAAACCGAACTGATCCGTGCCGCCATGACTCTTTACCACGATACCATTGAGCCCGATCAGCGTCGCACCATTGTGACGTCGCGGATCGAGACGAGATCGCATTTTTGCAAAGATCGGAGAACACATTGCACCCAGTAACTTGGTGAACCAGTTGCGGGTAAATTCTTCCTTGAGCACGCTTAATATCATCGAAGCCGTACCTTCACTGGCCTTGAGCGCCACATTGCCCTCGAAGCCATCAGCAACAATGACGTCGACCTTGCTGGTAAAGATTTCATCGCTCTCGATATAGCCAACGTAATTCAGGCTACTCTCGCTTAACAAGGCAGAGGCTTTTTTAACTTTTTCGCTGCCCTTAATTTCTTCTGCGCCTACATTCAGCAGTGCTACTTCAGGCGACACTTTGCGATCCACAAACTCGGTAATAACTGAGCCCATAATGGCGAATTGCAGCAACATTTCCGGGCTGGAATCAACATTCGCGCCCAAATCCAGCATATGCACCGTGGTGCTGGTGTCCTGACAAGGCATGCTGGAAACAATCGCAGGCCGACTGATACCGGGAATGGTTTTCAAGACAAATCGCGCTGTGGCCATCAAGGCCCCGGTATTACCTGCGCTCACACAGGCTTGTGCGGCGCCTTCTTTAACCAGGTTAATTGCGACGCGCATGGAAGAATCCTTCTTCTTTTTGAGCGCCAGCGCGGGAGGCTCGTTCATTTCGACCACCTGGCTGGCGGCAACGACTGACAACAAGCCCTTGGCTTTCATTTTCTCGCCGCCATGCTCCTGAATGAGGCTATTCAGCTCCTCCTCCAAGCCAACCAGGATAATGCGATGCGCTGCCTTGCCGTTCGCTTTTTTTAGAAAAGCAATGGATGATGGCACGGTGACCTTGGGGCCATAATCACCGCCCATTGCGTCGATGGCAATGGTAGTTACTTTATCTTTGTCCATCATCTAGCAAGTATACATGCAAACTAAAAAGGCCTCGATAAGCGAGGCCTTTTACAACATTAGCAGGGTTGCTACTAGTTTGCTTCTTTAACGTTTACTACTTTTTTGCCACGGTAATAGCCAGTTGCAGTTACCTGGTGACGACGATGCATTTCGCCAGTCATGGAATCGGTGGACAAAGTTGGCTCACCCATCGCATCGTGAGAACGACGCATGCCGCGTCGAGACGTTGATTTTTTACTCTTTTGTACAGCCATGATAAACCTCGCTGATCCTGCCTGTTGTTGTGTTGTTTTTACGCCTTGCTGAGCGAAAATTCCCAGCGCTAAAAGCCGTTACAGCAACAGACGAAATGTTGTGTCAAATTTGGGGCGAATCATATAGATTGAACCCGCAACTGTCAAAGAAATATGCGGGTTTTTTGCGACTTTATTAGCGCTTTTTCAAGGCTTTATTTTGTCGTCATAGAGGCTCTGAAACCGCGGTTTTACCGTTCCAGGGCTGCCTGTTCGACTTCCTCTTTGAGAAAGGCGAAAAGCGTCAGAAAAACCTGCTCTATTTGTTCGTAGTTTCGTTCAATTTCAATGATCGACCCTGCCATATTATTTTCAAAGCGCATGCGCTTGCTCACCTGGTCAATAGATCGGGCGATGCCTTCGAGTGACACGTAATTCGACAACCAACCGTGCTCGATCATGCTGCTGACCACGTAGTGCATGCGTGGTGGCATCCAGTGCAGACAATCTTCCAAGCCCGCATAACACTGCTGTACAAATGGTTCAAACTCCTGAGTTTCGAACAGATTCCAGTGTTTGATCAGGTAATAGTCGAAGGCGATATCAGTCACGATACCTGCAAATCGACGTCTCCCTGGTGAAAATAGCCGTTTCAAATCCTTTACTGGTGGATATTTGTCGGTGAGACGATCAACCAGGCGGTGGTTTTCGATCCCACTTAAGACTGGCTTCGGCAATCTGTCTTGTAACTCCTTTGAAGGCTTGAAGTCACCCATCAGGTTTCCGGTCATGGACAGGGGTGTCCGTTGGGAAAAATATAGATGACTAAGATAATTCATTCGGGGAGTATAATTCAGGCAATTCCTAAATAAATAATATTCGAACGCTGCTGCTATGAAGAACTATTTACTGCCTATTCTTTTCTGTATTGTGCTTTCAGCCTGTTCTGAATCAACGGTCACTACTCCCGAGGAACAGGTTAAGCAAACACTGGAGGCCATTGAGCTGGCTGCTGAGGCACGCAGTTTAAAAGACTTTATGCAGCACATCAGCGACGACTACGCTGACCATCAGGGCAATGACAAACAAGCCATTCGGCGCCTAGTTCAGCTGCAATACATCCGCAATCAAAAAATCCATATCTTCAGCACCATCCGCTCCCTGGAAGTTCAGGATCAAATCGCTACCGTGGAGTTATCAACAGCCATGGCCGCCAGAGAGGCCGACTTACTCGATGAGAGCACCCGACTCAGAGCAGACACACACCGTTTCTCAATTGTTCTCCGCGAGGATGATGAAGCAAGCTGGTTGGTTGAGAGTGTGAGCTGGCAGCGCGGTTGGGAGTAGCAACAAGGATTTGTGCAATCAAACTTTTGCCTCTTTTGTTGTTGCTGCAATTGAAAACCTGCCGTCCCTGGTAGACACTACGCCACCTGATTGAAACTGCCCCGGATTTACGCTCCGGCTTGCACAAATTATGACTGATACAGCAATCAGCGCCGATTCCGATTCGCCAATCGTAGTGTGCGCGCTCTACAAGTTCACTTCCCTGGAAGACTACGTCGATTTACGCGACACCGTTTTTCATCAACTCGATTCCCGTCAGATTCGCGGCACCTTGTTGCTTGCCGTGGAAGGCATTAACGGCACCATCGCCGGAACCGCTGACGCGATTGAAGGTTTTCTCAAATGGCTGCGCAGCGATCAGCGTTTTGCTGATATCGATACCAAGCTGTCATATCATTCTACCCCGCCCTTCCACCGTACCAAGGTGAAATTAAAAAAGGAGATTGTGACCATGGGCGTGTCTGACATAGACCCAAACCAGGTGGTGGGAACCTACGTTGAGCCAGAAGACTGGAATGCGCTCATCAGCGATCCCGAGACCTTGCTGATCGATACACGGAATGAATACGAGTATGAAATCGGTAGTTTTACACATGCACACAACCCGCACACCGAAACGTTTCGCGAGTTTCCAGATTACGTAGACAACAACCTCGATCCAGCCAAACACAAAAAAGTAGCTATGTTCTGCACTGGCGGCATCCGCTGTGAAAAGGCATCCGCTTTTATGAAGCAACAGGGGTTTGACGAGGTGTTTCATTTAAAGGGCGGGATCTTGAATTATCTGGAGAAAGTTCCGGAAGAAGACACGCTGTGGCAAGGCGAGTGCTTTGTGTTTGATGACCGGGTTTCAGTCAACCACAAACTGGAAAAAGGCCAGTACGACCAGTGCCATGCTTGTCGCTACCCTATCACTGAGCAGGACAAGCGCTCAGAGCATTATATCCCTGGTGTCAGTTGCCCACGATGCTACGCCAGCCTCACGGAAGAACAAAAAGCACGTTTCAAAGAACGTGAAAAGCAGGTGCAGTTGTCCAAGCAGCGTGGTGAATCACACATTGGTACTGACAGTCGAGACGCTGCCAACAGGCACAGACAGGCCAAACTGCAAGACAAGCAAAAGCAGCGCGAGAAAAATTCTTAAATTGAGGAACCGAGATTCACGCCAGGCTGGGAACCGGGCTGAAAAACAAGCCCGAAACCAAGCTAGATAATTTCATCCAATTGCCAGTCGGTCGGTCAACCGTGTTTTGATGGCTGGCCATTCACTGTCGATGATGGAGTAACACCAGGTGTGGCGGATTCGTCCATCTGGCATGCGTTTGTGATTGCGTAACACCCCTTCTTTTTGTGCCCCGAGGCGCATTATTGCAGCCTGCGAACGCTCATTCAGATTATCCGTGTGAAACGCCACACTGATGCAGTCTAAATTATCAAAGGCATGACTCAGCAGGAGCAGCTTGGCTTCGGTGTTAAGGGCAGTACGCTGCACGGATTGCGCATACCAGGTGTACCCTATCGCCAGGTTTCGGTGATGCGGCTCAAGGTCGTAAAACCGTGTGCAGCCTACGATTTTCTCATCACTGGTACGACGAATGGTAAATGGGTGCTGACGCCGGTCTTGCTGATTGGCCAGCGCCTCGTCAATGTAAGCAGCCATCTCCTGCCGATTTGGTACCGTTGTATATTTCAAATTCCACAGCTCGCCATCGGCAGCAGCGGCAAATAACCCCTCGGCGTGAGATGTTTGCAGGGGCTCGAGTTTAACGTGAGCTCCTGTCAGTACTAATTCGCGGGGCAGCCCCGCCCAAAACGATTCATTCACGCGGCAACTAGACCATGTCGGCGTAAGGATTGGTCAAATTCAGATTTACCGTTGTTTGAAATTCAGCAATAGAGAGCTTTTCGTCGCTAACTTGTAACTCCTCTTCATTGATGATGCCACTGCCGAAATTATAGATGACATTGAGGTCGCCATTGCAGGCCTCTTCATCATAGGCTTGTGCCACGGCTCTTACGCCTTCGCGCTTTTCCAGGTAGGCCGCGGTTTTGTCAGCGCCATAGCGTTTGCTCAGCATGTTCTCAACCACGCTTGGTG
Source organism: Pseudomonadota bacterium (assembly GCA_039111475.1). GTDB lineage: Bacteria > Pseudomonadota > Gammaproteobacteria > Pseudomonadales > JAUIET01 > JAUIET01. The sequence goes on from JBCCIP010000087.1 coordinate 4,803, forward strand.
ACAGAATAGTTGCCGTGGAGTTGTTACCGCCAAACCCCTTCGAATTCAGGAACACCACGTCAATATCTGCTTTCTTGTCCTGGTAAATAATATCTAGTTTTTCGTCCAAAACATCGTCGGCCGCACCTTCAGCCGTCTTGATTCCAGGCAGTATCCCGTCAGCAAAAATACCAAGTGTGTTGGCCAATTGATCACCACTGGCAGGCCCCAATGGGTGCCCAACAAACGCTTTTACTGCAGTTACCGGCCAGTTTTCAATACCAAAGCCCTTTGCCACTTTGTCAAAAATCATGGTCTCAGTTATGCGATTTTGCGGGGTGCTGGAGCCATGCGCCTGGATCAAGCTGCGCTCGCGCACTGCTTCTTCACCAACAATGGCTTTGGCCGATGCCACCGCTTTTGCCATGGTGATGTAATTGCCCGCACCTGGAGACGAAATAGATTTCTTGAACCCATCCGCATTTACAAACACATCGGTGACAGCACCATAAATCTCAGCACCAAGCTCCATCGCCAATTCTTCATCCATCAAAATGAAATATTGCGAAGACTCACCCATGACGAAACCACAGTTTTCAGCGAATGGTCGAGACGCACGGCGATGATCGGCTGTTTCTGCGCCGTCAAGCTTGGCGAGTCGATCGTCGGTAGCAAGGGCGCTCATGGCTGCAAAGCCTTCCAGCACTTCCGGGTTAACCGGTGCTTCGCTGGAACCGCAGATAACCACGCGATGGCGACCAGCAGCGATGTCGTCTACTGCCAGTCGTAAATTGTATAAAAATGAGGCACAGGCACCTGACATGCTGCCAGTGGTACCGACATTGCCGCAGACATAGGCATTGACAAAATCAGCCGGCATGGAATTGAGACCGAGAGCCATCTGTTTTGAAGAAGGTCGATCAGAACGCAGACGGGCTTGCATATAGCCGCCAATACCATATTCATCAGTTTGGCCTAAACCGCTACAGGCAAAACTGGCCACTTCGTCTGGGTCGACTGTATCCAGCACGGTTTGCCAGGGAATGCCCATGGAATTGATTGCATCTGAGGCACCCAGGATGGCCATTTGCAGACCGCGTGGATGAAAGCGCGAACTGTATTGGGCAGCGGGCTCAAAGCCAGTCGGCAGAATACCCGCGGCTTGCACTTCCAGTTTACGGAACGACTGCATCTTGACCGACATATTGCCATCCACGGTGATCTGCACTTCGCGATCATCAATGGTTTCAACTTGCCAGTTTTCTGGAACCGGGTTGGGTAAGTCTCGACGACGCAATTTGAACGTGGTCGCCTCACTGGAATTAAGTTCCATATCGCGCGTTGAAGGCACATGATCGGCATCGAACAATCCTTCGTGAATACGCCGAATTAAGGTGTTCTCAAGAATTGTACTGCGGTACTTTTCTGCAACCTGCTCTGCGCTAAGTTGTTCACCATCCTGGTCAATATATGCCCCATCCTGGTAGTCCACCAACTTCATAATGCTGGCCAGGCTCAGCAATGTCTTAACCTGCTTGTCATTATCCAGGCTATCCAAAACGGTACGCCGGTAGGCGTGGTGGAATGAAGCACGGCCAGCGGCGTTGTAGCCACCAAATCCTACGATCACGGGTAGACGAGTCATGATATTCTCCAAAAAAATGGTTCGCTGTTACTGACGAACCATTTCGATATTCTCTAATATTACGGTAATATGGCAATTATATGGCTATATTGCCCTAATTAGTATGGCAATATCGCCATTTAATAGGCTAAATTGGACATAGCCGTAATTTTATATAGAATTCAAACTCCTATGCGTGTCGCTTTCGTCATAACCCCAAACATGTTGGCCACCAGCCTGACCAATGCCTACGAATTGTTCTTTGCGGCAAACCAGGCAGTCCGCACGCAGATAGCAACATCGGGTGCTACGGCTGGGAGGTCTCATAACGGTTCGGCCATCGAAAAACGCGCCGAGTTGATCAAGGTATCGCCTACTGAGGAGAGAACCCTGCTGCCCTCTGGTCTATCGCTTCAGGCCGATGCAGGGTTGAGCAAGGATGTGTTCGATATGGTCTATCTGCCGGCCATGTGGCGCAACCCACGTCCTACTGTAAAGCAAAATGTGGCGCTGGTGGATTGGGTACGCTGGCAATACGAACATGGCGCGATCATTAACTCAACTGGTACCGGTGTGTGTTTCGTCGCCGAAAGTGGCTTATTGAATGACAAGCCAGCCACGACCCACTGGTATTATTTTGAGCAGTTCGCCAAGGACTATCCGCTGGTTGAGTTAAAGCGCCAGCATTTTATTACCACGGCTGGGAAGATCTATTGCGCGGCCAGCGTCAACGCCCTCACCGACCTGACACTGCATCACGTGCACCGCTATTTCGGCCCCGAGGTCTCAGAACATTTATCGCGGCATTTCTCACATGAGGTCCGGCAACCCTTTGATCGGCTCAGCTTTAATGCCGAAGAAAATATTAACCATCCAGATGAAGTGGTCCTGCAGGCCCAGTTATGGATGCAGAACCACCTCAACAAGGCAGCCATCTCCATGCGCAAACTCTCTGAGTTGTTTGGTATGAGTCAGCGCAACTTTACGCGGCGCTTTAAGTCCGCCACCAATATGACGCCCCTGCAATATCTGCAACACCGGCGATTGGATGCGGCCAAGGAGTTACTGCAAACCAGCAACCTGAGCATCAAGGAAATTGCCTACCGGGTGGGCTACATAGACGTAAGCTACTTTACCAAGCTGTTCAAAGAATTCGCATCGATCACACCCAAGGAGTACCGCACCACAGTACGCGCAAAACTGTTCAGCAGTCAG
>JBCCIP010000088.1:0-7426 GCA_039111475.1 Pseudomonadota bacterium
GATTGGCGTTCGCACACGCCCATTTGAAGTAATGGCAGCAGCGGGCCAGGTCACAATTGTTCCTTTGTTTTCCTGGTATAGAACTGAAGACAGCGACCCGCACAGCCTCAGAATCAAGAAAGAGGGAGAAGACTGGGGGAATTCTCCATGGGCGGATAAGTATTACTGCAAGTGGCCGCTGGAATGGCAGCGCGCACCCGCAAAAGTAGCAAACTACTTTGCCAATCTTAACGTAGCTAACATTAGACAGTACGACATGCCCGTCATCAGTGTCAGCCACTTCTTACCCAGGCGCGAGCTCATTTTTAATGAGCAGCAACATGTTGATCGTTTCTGCCATGATGACGCCTTGATACCAGCGTTTGATTCAGACCCAACACCCAGTTTCAATTTCAGCCGTGTGGCCGGTTGCAGCTTGATAGATCAACAGATCCGTCGCCTCGGCTCAACAATGCATGTATACGGCCACCAACACCGAAACAGGAACAAAGTGATTGATGGCGTACACTATGTGTCGCACTGCCTGGGATATGCCAGAGAACGCTCCGTTTTGGGCCATAATCCAGAGCCGCGGGTGATTTGGCAGGATGGCGAGTTTATTCAGGCTGACCCGTGAGTGTGACAATTTTACCTGGGATTAATGATTGAAATGAATGAGTCAGTTGTAGATCAATATCAAAACCTACTGCTTGAAAAGAAGGGCAGTGTGGATTGGTTGACATTGAACCGACCGGAGTCGCTCAATACATTAAACTCTGGACTGACGCGAGATCTAAGTCACTACTTCGCGAATTTGCGCAGAGATAAGAGAGTGCGCGTAGTGGTTTTGAAAGCCGCCGGCAGAGCGTTTTGTGCGGGCGCTGATTTGTCTGATTTTTCCAATCGCGAGCCGTCGATCGGAACATTCTATGACGGCCAAACGGATATTGCCGATGTTATGAAAGCAATGCGCCGCTGTCCGCAGCCTATCATTAGTTTGCTGAATGGCGCTGTTTGTGGCGGTGGTTTCACGCTTGCCTTGTCGTCTGACATTCGTATTGCCACACCGGACTGCAGAATGAACGCAGCATTTATAAAGATTGGTTTGACTGGTTGCGACATGGGTTCGAGTTATCTTCTACCACGGCTGGTTGGCACTTCTGTAGCCTCCGAACTCTTGCTGACTGGGCGCTTTATTCATGCCGAGCGTGCCTTGGCTGTGAATCTGGTTTCAGAAGTTGTCGAGCGCGATAGGATTGAGCAGGCGGCCCAAGTCTATGTCGATGAAATGCTGGCAACCACCCCAATGGGTTTGAGAATGACCAAGGAATGTCTGAATTTCAGTGTCGATGCTCCCAGCCTGGATGCAGCGATGGCCATGGAAGATCGCCATCAAGTACTGCTTACGCAAACCGAAGACCATGTGGAAGCCGTGAGCGCGTTCTTCGAAAAGCGCGCGCCAAGCTTTCGGGATACGTAGTGATCAAGACCCCGCTGAGCCAACTTAATGTAGTTATTGTTGGTGCCGGTATTGCTGGAAGTTGTGCTGCATTGGCCTTGCGCCAACGCGGGGCACAAGTCACTTTGCTGGAGCGCTCTTCGCAAGCTATTGACGCAGGCGCAGGGTTGCAGATTCCGTCGTGCGCGACGCGAGTATTAAGGGCGCTGGGATTGGGCGCGCAGCTCGATGCCATTGCATCGGTTCCCGCACAACTGCATTTCCGCGAGGCTTTTTCAGGCCGCATAGTCATCAATGGTGCCCCAAACAACGATCAGAGCGACTGCCCGCATTACCAGGCGCATCGTGCCGACGTACATTCGATGTTGTTGGATTCTGCTACAGAGCAGGGTGCAGCCGTTGAGTGGGGTGCTTCGGTAGCGGATGTTGCGCAACAGAAAGACGTGGCCATTGTGAGTCTGGACGACGGTCGTCAGTTGCGGGCCGATCTAGTGATCGGGGCCGATGGTATTCGCTCCACGGTAAGGCAGCAATTGTTCGGTGATCAAAAGGCCGAGTTTACTGGCAATATTGCCTACCGCGCCATGATCGATGCGTCACAGTTACCGCGGCCCGTGGCTGCCGGTGTCTTTCTCGGGCCTGACGCGCACTTTGTCATTTACCCATTGAGAGACGGGCGCTGTGTTAACGTGGTTGCGCAGTGCCGCAGTGCTGACTGGCGTGATGAGTCCTGGATGGCACAAGGAGACCGGGAGGAGCTTAGGCAAACTTATGCGGGTTGGCATGAAGATGTTGAACTGCTGTTAGCGGCCATGCAGGAAACCTATCAATGGGGGCTATTCACTCGAACTCCTATGGCACGCTGGTCTATTGGAAGAATAGGATTGATCGGTGATGCCTGTCACCCCAGCCTACCAAACCTGGGTGCCGGTGCAGCCTTGGCAATGGAAGATGCTTATGTATTGGCTGATTTGTTGGCGCGTTTTCCAGATAGACCAGAGCATGCGTTTGATATTCTGCACAAACTTCGGATTAAGCGGTGTTCGAAAGTGCAGAGGGTCTCGCGTAGCAATTCAGAACTTTTTCATATGCGCAATCCGCTGCGGCGCTGGCTAACCTATCGTGCACTTTCCCTGGTAACCAAAGCCCTGCCGCGAGCCATACCTCGACAATTGAGCTGGTTGCAAGACTACGACGCAAGCACAGTCGTTGAGTCTATGTGAGGGAAGCGTGTTGCCACCTGTCAGCCAACGCTTCGTTGATGTATGTAACGACCAGCTCTGGTGAGCGCATCGGAATAAAGTGATCCATATCCGCCAGGTACACATCTCTCGCGATCGGCATGGCAGTAGCCAATTCGGGCCAGGTTGGGGAAGCACTGAAATTCATCTCTGGCGCATCACCTGGTGGCGCTCTAAGAACCGACGTAGGAACATGGACATCGCCGAGTATGCCAAGAATATCGAAGTGATTGACGCTGTTCATGTAGAACGACGCTTCATTAATTGGATTGCAGGCTAACTGACGCAACCCTGCCTCATCGGCGGGCAGTAATGCATAGTCGCAATAATCGCGTAACACCTCACGTTTCCAATATTTGAACGGTTCGCGCTCTGCAAAACGGTCAAACATTTCGTCAGCGTCACGCCAATTATTTTTTCTACGCGCCACAGGATGGTCAGCAGCGACTAAACCGGTGGTATTGCGTTTGGACTGCTCGCCGCGTTCTGCAGACATAATGACAGGGTCTAACAATACCAGCTGTTTAAAGTGGTCCGGAAGAGTAGCGGCGGCCCGTGTTATTAAGTGTCCGCCAATCGAATGACCAACGCCAATTACTTCGCGAAGATTCAACCGCTTAATCAGAGTGCAGATATCACGAGCAAACAGCGACCAGTCGATCTGACCATTGTCTGAACTTCTGCCATGAAAATGAATGTCTACAGCGTACACATGTTGATCCGGCAGGCCCAGCACCACTTCATTCCAGCAGCGGCTGTGAAATCCTGTTGCGTGTAACAACATGATAGGGTCACCGTTTCCTGGCCACTCATACACACATAACTCTACGTCGCCGATATCAACGACGTATTCAATAGGTTCTCGCATTGCGTTATCTACTGCGCTCGACTGCTGGCTCTTAACGCTCGGCCTAGTTTCTTTTGGCCGAGAGCAGCAGAGAACTGCTGGTCTTGCCAAACAGTCTCGCCCTTAATAAGCACCCGAGATACTACGCCGTCCGATCGGTTGACCATTTGTTCGTGCTCAAACAATTCGCGATAAATTATCTTGCGGTTGTCGTTCGAATCATACTGCGCTAACCGTTCTGGATCGACAATAGTGATGTCGGCCTGCGCGCCTATGTCCAAACGTCCTACATCCAAACCAAAGAATTCGGCCGGCTCGCGTGTGAGACGATGAACAACTTTCGAAACGCTGTCTTCGCCGTCTTCCTGACCCAGTTTCAGAGCCATCAAGTTGACATCGAAAAACGCCATGTTGGTAATGTGCGCGCCAGAGTCAGAGAAGCCAGGCAAGGCCTGTTCATGCATCATCAGCTCTTTCACGGCCGACTTAGTGACGTTGCCTACGTCAACCCAATAGCGGAAGTTGCGGTCGTGCTCGCGCAACAGGTGCAACATGAAATTGGCATCGTCTTCTATAGGTGATGGGAATTTCTCAAAGGAAGCTCGTTCCTCTTCATTGCGTGCAGCTTCTATTTGCCCAGACTGGAAACGCTCAAGCCGATCGAAAATCGACTGCATGTTTTCTCCGTTCCAGATGTCCACTGGTGCCCGGTCAAACACCATTCTCACCAGATCGCGAATCACCAGGCTGTCTGGCATGCCCATCTGGGCTTTAAAGTGGGCAAGATTTCTGCCCTGGCGACCGTGGTGCCAGTCTTTTCGAAACAACTCAACGAACTCAGGGTCGTTTAGCAAGGCTTTGCGACCTTCCACGTCATCGTATTCTTTAGCGATGAGTTGGCAGGTTGAATCCATTTCTTCATATAAGGGGCTGACAATGCCGTCGGACCACACTCGAAAATTGGTCGCCAGTGACTGGAAATGCATATTGCCTTTGAACAAATTGCTGTTCATTAATTTCGCAAAAGCCAGAAACCCTTTGCTGGCTTTAGGCATCAGTACAAACTCCATGACCGACAGCGCAGAGGTCTTAAGGGTCTTGCCAAACAAGCGGCCGCTGGTTAGCGCAAAGTAAACAAAAGCTTTCGCGCGGTTCTCGATGATGGGCGTGGTTTGCCATACTCGGTTTTTGTCTCGAACTACTTGCAATAAGCGCTTTAACTCACCAAATTTGGCGAACTGCGTCGGAATGCGTTGGTCGGTGTATGGTTCGGACGCCAGGAAATGGAATGGCAAGCCATCGGTGCTCATTCCTACATACCCCTGGTCCATGGCATCAGAGAGCAGCGCAGACATTTCCTCAAGCTCAGCTTCTGTTGGGTCGCGGGTAACACTGTCTTTTAATCCCATCACTTCTATGCGAAGCATGGAATGCGGCAACAAGGCGGCAACATTAGGGCCCAAGGGCACATCATCAAAATGATCCAGGTATTCGCCGGGCGAACTCCAGGTGACGGCGTCAACGCATTTTCTGAGCACAGGCTTGGGTATGTTTTCTACCCGCGTAAAGCAGTCAACAATCGGGTTCTGATCCCCGTCAATTTGTTGGCCGAAGCTTGTGCCAAGGCTGCAGTTGCCTACCAGAACCGTTGTGGTGCCATGGCGAACCACTTCAGTCAGCCTTGGGTCTAAATCCACTTCCAGGTCCAGGTGTGTGTGTATGTCTAGCAGGCCCGGCATAAGCCACTGGCCTTCGGCATCGATGACTTCTTTGGCCATTTGAGGTGCCAGTACTGAACCTTTCGCAACAATGGCGCCATCACTTATTGCAATATCCAATAGCTCGGGTGGCTCGCCACTGCCGTCAAAAACCAGTGCACCCTGAATCAAGGAATCCCATACTTTCTCGCTTGTTGACATCAATAAAGCCTCATTCAGCTACTTGGCAAAACCCCAGTTTACCGTATTCTTGGTTTTGAAATGGGAAACTGCAGCGGCTTCGGCCTTGTATTGCTATCACGTCAGAATTATTGCGCACAGTGTGCGCCTTTGTTCCAATTCTGCGCACCTTCTTTCAGTTAAACCGGTGAATCCTATGGGCCCTTTACACGGCATTACTATTATTGAGATCGTTGGTCTAGGGCCAGCGCCGTTTGCGGCCATGCTACTTGCGGACATGGGAGCCAATGTCATCCGTATCGATCGGCCGGGAGGCGGAACGTTTGGGGATCATGACAAACCTCAGTTGGATTTGCTTAATCGCGGTAAGCGCTCTGTCTGCATTAACCTAAAAAGTAAACAGGGAGTTGAAACCGTATTACGTTTAATCGACAACGCGGATGGACTGGTGGAAGGCTTCAGACCCGGTGTGATGGAAAAATTGGGGCTGGGCCCAGATGTCTGCCTGGGCCGTAACGAGAAACTGGTTTTTGGACGCATGACTGGATGGGGGCAGAGTGGTCCATTGGCCCAAACCGCCGGCCACGACATTAATTATGTGTCTCTGGCCGGCGCTGCCCACGCGATAGGGCGAGCTGGCGAAAAGCCGGCGATACCGCTGAACCTGGTTGGTGATTTTGGTGGTGGAGGGCTTATGCTGGCGTTTGGCATGGTATCGGCAATTCTGGAGTCCCAGCGCTCCGGGCTAGGACAGGTCGTTGATGCAGCAATGATAGATGGTACAGCAACGCTGATGACCAGTGTGTTCGCGGCATTCCAGGCCAATTTCTGGAGCGACCACCGGGGCACGAACATGTTGGATAGTGGCGCGCATTTCTACGAAATTTACGAAACATCTGATAACAAGTACGTGTCAATTGGTGCCATAGAACCGCAATTTTACTCTGAGCTCCTTGAGCGGCTGGGTTCGGCTGCAGAATCCGAGTTTGCAAATCAATACGACATAGGTAATTGGCCGGCGATGAAAGAACAAATGGCGGCACTGATCAAGCAAAAAACTCGTGACGAATGGGACGAGCTGCTGGAAGGAAGCGATGCGTGTTACGCGCCGGTACTGTCGCTGGAAGAAGTTCGCCATCATAAGCATCATCGACAGCGGGGCACCTTCCTCGATGATGGTGAGGTGTGGCAACCAGCACCTGCGCCCCGGTTCAGTCGCAGCCATGCTGAGATTAGAAATTCACCTGCGAAACTTGGCCAACATACCAGCGAAGTATTGCGTGAATTTGGTTTTTCAAGCGAGGAAATCGCGACTAATTTGAAGCAAGGTGTGCTTGCATAGCACGTATCATGTCATTTACGCCTATATTGCATGTGTATATGCTGCATAAACTGAATATATGTTGTATAATAACCACAATTCGTTTGCTAATGTGAGGCAGGTATGGAACAGGCTCAACCCGATGCAAAATCCGTTTTGGCAAAAGCGCTTTTGCGCGCACAACAAGCGATGTCTCTGGAAAATCAGCAGATGGCGGCCATTCTTGGCGTTAACAGAACGACGCTTTCACGCATGTACCAAACCCAGCAGATTGACCCGGAGCAAAATCCCGGACGCCTGGCGGCGCTTGTGTTGAGAATTTATCGCTCTGTACATACCTTGATGGGAGGAGATACTACGAATCTGCAGCATTGGCTAAGAACACCAAATCGGGCATTCGCTGAACAAGCGCCGCTCGAATTAATGAGATCGGTTGATGGTCTGGTGTCGGTTGCGCAGTATTGTGACGCCATGCGTGGTCGTGCCTAGTGTCCTGTCCGGTTAATTCGTTGAAAATAGAGAGCCCAGAAAGCATCACAACGAGGCGCATTTCGCAGGTAATGTTGGACATATTGGCAAGGAATGCAACGAAGTGGTGATACTTTCTGGGCTCTCCCTGCGGGCGAGTCATACAAAACGCCTGCCTTCGTTGCGATTTTTGCCAATATGTCCAATATTGCC
>JBCCIP010000089.1:0-6564 GCA_039111475.1 Pseudomonadota bacterium
AGGGCCTCACCCATGGCTAAATCCGCCAGCAACAGTTCCTTGGTTTCTCGTATGGCCAGCGCCAAATCGTTGTAGTGGTCGAATTGATCCCAGTTCCGTTGTTGATATGCACTATGAAGCCTGCTGATCAGAGGCAAGTCGCTGTGCAATAGAGTAGCCAGGCAAACCTGTTCTATCCAGGTCCGCACGTCTTCAGGCGAGTTCAGCCAATTGGCGTCAATCGCGTATTCCAGGCCCTGCGAGAAAGAATATCCGCCCACCGGTAAATTGGAGCTGCTTAGTTGCAGTAGCCGCATCAGCGCAAGTGGGGTTTGGCCGTTCATTGCCTCAGTGAGAGTCTGCATGATGTGCCGCCTTGCCAGCGTGCCCATGACCATAAGCGCCAGACTCTGGTGCAAATTCCGCTTGATGCTGCTCGGCACTAAGCCCAAGATGTTGCACAAGTTCAAGTAATACCGGGTCAGGCAAAAAACGCAACCAAAGCTCGCCGATTTGTAAACGTACGTGTCGGTTTCCCAGGTGGTAGCAAGCACGACTGAAGTCCTGCCAGGAATCGGTAGACGCAGTGATCACGGGCTCACCCGCTAATTTCACCTGAATAAAGCGCTTACAAGCGCTCACCAATATTTCGTCCCTTTGAAGTATCTGTCCGCGTTCGAGAAACAAGCGTACTTCTTCACCTTTGACACTGGTCACTTTTAAGCGGGCCTTTTCACGCTGTATGTGGTCCAGGTAGATGGTGTCGTCTACAAAACCTGAATAGTTAGCTGGCGCTTTTTGGCGAACTTCCAACATACATTGAAACCCTTGTAGCATATATCCCTAAGTTCAGAACAGTGAGTACAGCTGCGCTAGCGGCAATACGGTGGCAGGTTCACAGGTCAGCAGCTGCCCATCGGCGCGCACCTCGTAGGTTTGTGAATCCACTGTGATTGCCGGCATGAGCGCATTCAATACCATATCTTTTTTACCAATATTACGCGTGTTCTTGCACGCGACGTAGTTACGGTAAGTGCCAAGCTGTTCCAGTGCGCCAGCCCGCAGCGCTGCCGCACTAGTGAAAGTAATGCTGGTACTGGTGGCCGAGGCTCCCAGAGCACCAAACATAGGGCGGTAATGAACGGGCTGGGGCGTTGGGATGGAGGCATTAGGATCACCCATGGGTGCCGCCGCGATAAAACCACCCTTAATGATTGTTGCGGGCTTGATGCCAAAAAATGCCGGTTTCCACAACACCAAATCGGCCAGCTTACCCACTTCCACAGAGCCAACGTCGTCAGCAATGCCATGGGCGATTGCCGGATTGATCGTGTACTTTGCAATATAGCGCTTAACTCTTAGGTTATCGTTGCGTTCATTGTCTTCCTGCAACGGTCCGAATTGTTGTTTCATCTTGTGTGCGGTTTGCCAGGTTCGAACAATCACTTCGCCCACTCGACCCATCGCCTGTGAATCAGAAGCGATCATGCTGAAAGCGCCCATATCATGCAGAATATCTTCCGCGGCGATGGTCTCTTTTCGAATGCGCGAATCGGCAAATGCCACGTCTTCAGGAATACTTGAGTCCAGGTGATGGCAAACCATCAACATATCAAGATGCTCGTCAACTGTGTTGTGCGTATAGGGTCGCGTTGGATTGGTCGACGAAGGTAAAACATTATTTTCCGCGCAGGCACGGATAATATCTGGTGCATGGCCGCCGCCAGCGCCTTCGGTATGGTATGTATGGATAGTACGGCCTTTGAACGCGGCCAGCGTATCTTCTACAAAACCACTTTCGTTCAGTGTGTCAGTGTGAATGGCTACCTGAACATCGAATGCTTCGGCCACCGTAAGACAGTTATCAATAGAGGCCGGCGTTGTGCCCCAGTCTTCGTGCAATTTCAATCCACAGGCGCCCGCTACCAACTGCTCCTCAAGCGGCACGGGAAGGCTGCTATTGCCCTTGCCCAAAAAACCAAAATTCATTGGCATTGAGTCCGTCGCTTGCAGCATTTTCCCAATATTCCATGGGCCTGGCGTGCACGTCGTGGCGTTGGTTCCGGTAGCGGGCCCTGTACCACCACCTATCATAGTGGTCACACCAGACATCAGCGCTTCTTCAACCTGCTGCGGACAAATAAAATGTATGTGTGCGTCAATGCCACCAGCCGTTAGGATCTGACCTTCTCCTGCCAATACTTCCGTACCTGGACCAATCACAATATCGATATTGTTCTGCACGTCAGGGTTGCCCGCCTTGCCAATCGCAGCAATGCGACCTTCTTTGACGCCAACATCGGCTTTAACGATTCCCCAGTGGTCTACAATGGTTGCGTTTGTGATCACCAGGTCAGCGACTAGAGCGCAGGCATACTGACTTTGGCCCATTCCGTCACGAATCACTTTGCCACCACCAAACTTTACTTCATCACCGTATTGGGTGTGGTCTTGTTCTACTTCAATAAGCAGTTCCGTATCCGCAAGCCTGAGCCTGTCCCCCGTTGTTGGCCCATACATCTGCGCGTAAGCGGCGCGGTCAATTGTCGCCATTTGATGTGTCCTTAGTGATAGAATTTGCAGTGTTTACTGGAGCGGCCCCATAATTTCGCCACGAAAACCAAAAACCTTGCGCTCGCCAGCGTAGGCGACCAGTTCAACCTCACGCTGCTGCCCAGGCTCAAAACGCACTGCGGTACCAGAAGCAATATTCAGACGAAAGCCCCTTGTCTTTGTGCGGTCAAATTTCAGTGATGGATTAGCCTCAAAAAAATGATAATGGGAACCGACCTGAATGGGTCGATCGCCGCTGTTGGCCACCGTAATGGTGATGGTTGCACGATCTGGGTTGATTTCGATAGTGCCGCTTTCCGCTATCAGTTCCCCTGGTATAAGCGCTGTACTCATTGTTGGTATCTCTGCTGAATTTAGATAATGGGGTTATGCACGGTAACTAACTTGGTGCCGTCGGGAAAAGTGGCTTCTACTTGAACCTCATGTATTAGGTCCGGCACACCTTCCATTACTTGATCTCTTGACAGTATATGGCGGCCCTCTCCCATCAGCTGAGCAACGGTTTTACCATCACGTGCGCCCTCGATTATTTCCAAAGTGATCAGTGCCACGGCCTCTGGATAGTTGAGCTTTACGCCTCTGCTCAAACGACGTTCAGCAAGCATTCCGGCAGCAACTACTAGTAGCTTATCTTTTTCTCTTGGCAAAAGTTCCATCGGTTGTTGGCCTCATTTCGTGGCTACCATTGCGCGGCGTCCATGGCTGTATTTACGTTGCCCAAATTCGCGGTTCAATTGCCTCTCGGCCGTTTAGGGCCGGCCGCAAAATACGCCAAGCGCCGACAAACAGCTTTCTCGCTGTTTCCGAGCATGGCCCCAGGTAGCGCAGCACAACAAATTCGTTTAAGTTAGTTACCGAGCACTCAGGTTCGTTTTGTTGTGAGTTAAAATGCTGCAGTTGTTCAATCACTCGCTTAAGAACATCATTTTGTTCTGTAAACGGACCTGCAATTAAAGTGCCAAATACGGGATGCAGATTCAGGCCGCAACGAGCTCGGAGATAGTCTGATTGCGCATCAAAGCTCGTTCTGTCGATAATCACGGGCTTTCCCGCTTGATAAATAGAGAATCGCTGGCTGAAATCTCCTGCGATGAATGGTGCGTTGCTGGCTGGAAGTCCAAGGCAAGAAACTTCCCATCCGCAAAATTGCGCATCGTTTGCGAGCGAAATGTTTGTTTCGAGCTCTACACTGGCACCGTTGTAGATTATGGTTTCGCACGGCAGCCATTCAATACAGCTTCCAGTGCCAATTTCCAGCGTATTTACAACCCGTTGTGGTAATGGCGTGTCGCAGCGCGCATCTGCCCGGGCACCGTAAAGCCTCGTAGCCCCAGGCGATGTCAGCAGCACATTGGCTTCTTCGATAAGGTTTAAACTGACTTCCAGCGTATCGCCTGAAACGACACCTCCCGGTGGGTGCAGCAGATAAACATGCGCCCAATCCGCCGTCTCTGGATAGAACGCCTTTTGCACATACAAGGGGCCTTTGTGACGTGACTTTTCCAATCGTGATACACCATCCTTGCCTGAAAAGCTAAGGTTCAGAAACGCAGGCCACGATGCACGGGCGCCAAGCTGTGCTGGCGTTGAATACTGGGATACCTGGCTAACGATATTTGTTTTAGTAGCGATAAGTACTGCCTATTACCAGGGTATAGCCGTGGTCCTTTTGCTAAGAATCGACAGCGATTCTGCGGAAGAGAAGAATCATGTGCGACATGGGATGCTGAAATCTTTACACACAGCCGATGCGAACACCAGCTTTTGTATTATTGTGCAGCCCTGTTATGGTGCCTTTTGCTGAATTGCAAGTGCACAAATGGTGCGCCAGTACTGGCTACACCCGCGGGTCAGGGTTCGATACACTGAACTTAGCCACGGCAGAAGCGTCCAAACACCGACAACACCAGCACAAAAAATCGAATCCATGAAATCCAACTTAAGAATATTAGTCACAATGGGCTTGCTGATGCTGGCGTTCGGCAGCAACGCCAGCGACACTGGCTTTGGTCATGTTTCCAATCGGTGTTCGCCCGATGGCATTGCGGTAGGTGGTTATGATCTGGTTGCCTATCATACCGAGAACCGAGCAGCGAAAGGATCCGCCGATTGGAGCACAGAATACAATGGCTTACTGCACCAGTTCAGTAGCCCAGAAAACCTCGCGTTATTTGTAGCCAGCCCCGAGCAATACCTGCCGAAGTTCAGTGGTTGGTGCGCTATTGCATTGGCAAAAAACAAATTGACCTGCCCGGACTATGAGAATTTCGCTGTTCAGAATGGCGAGCTACTGTTGTTTGAAACGTTTGGATTCACCAATGGTCGACACGTTTGGGACAGAAATCCAGTTTCAAACTTGCAGTCGGCGCAGAAAAACTATGACCGTTTTTTTGAGCAATGAGATCCTTCTTTGTACTGAGCACGATCATCTTGCTGCTAGGGTGTGAGTCAAACGATAAGCTTGTTATCGGTTGGGTAGCGGTAGAACCCAGCGCTCAAATATCAAAACTCATTGCCGATGATCTTAATGACGAAAGCTCGCTTACAGTAAGCAGGCGGCAGTTCGATGATTCCAATTCACTGTCTGCCGCACTGAGACAAGGCGAGATTGACCTTGCAATTCTTGAGCAGCCAGCGACACCTTCTACCGATATGGCTGTACTTTTGTCGCTTTATCCGAGCGTTCTCCACGTTATAGCAAAACCTGGGATGACGGACGATGCGGATAAAGGCGCGTATCTACAAGATATTGTGGCTGGACATTCCCTATATGCCGGTCCCCCGGGCAGCGCAGGGTATTCTTTGGTTGAGCGTTTAGTTGCTGACGGCGTATTGCCTGATAAAACTCAGTTCGAACTAATGGACTCGCCGCTGGGCAGAGACCCGGATGTTTACGTTGTGTTTGGTGGCATATTGTCGGCAGATGCGCTTAAACGGCTTAAGGGCTTCGAGTTAGTGGGGCTAGGTAATATCGATGAGCTAGGACAAGGCTCTTGGGTAGAAGGCATTGCCATTCGCTTTCCAAACCTGGACCCCGCGATTATTCCTCAGGGCTTGTATCAGTCTATTGGCCAAGAACCAACGCTTACTCTCGCTGTACAAACATTATTGCTTGCAAGGCCCGATCTGGATGTAAACCAGGCCTACGAGGTGACGAGCAGCGTAATTCAAAAAATGCCGGAGATTCGCGCTATTTATCCACTTGCTGATTCGAAGTTTGGTGATGACGAACGACAGAATCTGCTAAATCTGCCGATGCATCCGGGTGCTACACGTTACTTCAATCGTGATGCGCCAGGGTATCTTGAGCGCTATGCTGAGCTGTTGGCTTTTATAGTCACTGCATTGGTAGCGCTCACCAGTCTAATGGTAGCTTTGGTTCGTATACGCAGGCAAGCTAGAAAAGATCGTATTGACGTTTATTTAGATGAGCTGATCCAATTGCGTAGAGCCATGGATGAAAACAACTTGGCCGCGGAGTCTGTCGCGAAAGACGTGAAAGATCTTCAGGCCACGGTTGCCGAAATGGTTGTGCAGGAACGCATTGCTGCGGACTCAAGTTTCGTTGCGTTTATCAATCTATCGAATCAGGTACTTGCTGAAGCCGCCAACCGGGCGAAGTTAGCGTAGCAGCAATGGAGGCCAGCATTATCCGCATGGGAGTTTTGAAGTCGCTGTTAACAACAAATGTTGCCCGGTGTAAGTCGCGAATACTTGCTTCCAGATGCGCACCAAGATGATCTGTGTCCTGCCCATGTTCTTCACTGCGAAAGCTTAACAATAGGCGAGTGGAATGCGTGTTTGCAGCCGTGATGTTGATCGCTTAATTGGTACAAATTCTCATCACACGCGGCGCGATCACGCAATTTATTGTCTACACTTTGCCAACGGGTCGTGAGATTGTTTCTTCAAAGAATCCAATGCATTGCATGATCCATGAAGTGTGATAAAACTCTACTAACAAACTCAGGTGGCCGGTAAACAACGAATGAAAACTGCGCTAATAACCGG
>JBCCIP010000090.1:0-6396 GCA_039111475.1 Pseudomonadota bacterium
CACCCTGATAAGTTGTTCAGTAGCCCCCTAACAAGTAGTTGGAACCGACGCTTTACAGCCCGCTCCTTTTGCGCGTGGGCTGCGCCCACTCTTGCGCAAAACTCCCGCGCTATAAAGCGCGGCTCAACACGGTGTTAGGCGGCGTGCGTTGATAATCAGTGGGTCCACAGTTTTATCCCTCCTAGTGACACTATCTTCAACGGTAACGTCTGAAGAAAAAATAGAACGGCCAGACGGGGTAATGACCGTATGGTATGAGTCGCAACTCCCTCAAGGTTGCAAATTCCTACAAACCAAACACTATCCCTTAGATAAATCCGAAGGATCCTCTCAGAGCGTTTTGAACAACCGTCTCGGATTTCACTCAATATACAGCGTTAAAATTGGTGCAAACTATGCTGTTTCCGATCAGTCTATTGAGCACGTAGACTACTATCGTTGCGAAGACGATAAGTCTGCTATTACGGTCAAAGCGAGCCCCTAGATGCACCAAAGGAAAAGATACTTCAGCTGCCCCCTAACTAGTAGTTGGAACCGACTGCCTACTGTTCACACCTTTTGCATATCGCTTCGCTCCCGCAAAAGCTGCGCCCAGCTTAACGGCAGCGGCTCAACGTGGTGTTAGGCGTCTAGATATGCTTCTTCAGAAATTCAAGGAAGGCTTAGCTTGGGGCTCGGGATTTGCGATTGTTTTCTTCGGCATCGGATACCTAGTTTTTGGCGTACTGATGTCCGTTCGGTTTAGTCCTGGCGATACGGTTGATTGGGACATATTGGACTCCTCGGCGGAAATCGGTCCAAATTCGGTATCCTTATCGAAACCCTTCTTTGAATATTCGATCGACGAACAAATCGCAATGTCGAGCGTCATCATGCTCGTCTCATATGAAGAACAACCTGACAGTTCATTTCGTGCAAGGATTGATGAAATCCTAAAAGAATCTGACGGCTCAAATTTTCAGTACTCGGAAGGTGATGAATACTCTGCGATGAATATGTACCCCGAAAAGCAAACGTACCACGGTGAAGGAGCAATCGTTTTCTTCATAGGGACTCCCCCGCGACAAAAGGCGTCCGCAAGCTATTCGGGCGATAGAATCATGACGCTAGGTAACATACCAATTAGCAAATTGCGGGAGAAAATAGATCCTTCAGCAGACGCCTAACGACCCGTTGAACTGGACTGCCTACCCGTCACTTCGTTTGCAATTCACTCGCTACGCTCGTGGCAAACTCGCGCCGGCCAACGGCAGCCAGTTAACGCAGTGTTAGGCGGAAGTTGAACATCGTACGAATATCACTAGTCGTCGGAACACTTACCGGCGTTGCTATGTTCCCTTCCGTACTTTTGACTTTTACGGTTGCGATGAGAGCTTTTGATGGCGGCGGATTTATCTGGAATTTTGCCTACTTACCGCTAAGTGTGCTCACTGCGTTGTTGATGGCACCGCTGACTCTAATCGAAACATTAGGTAGGTTCGGTGGGTTCTATTTTAGGTTTCGCTGGTGGGCTTATCTGGTATGTGGCTTTTCGTGGGGGCTTTTAACCTACTGCATACTTCGTTTTAGACAACGACCCAATAGCTGATGGTAAACTCAGTGCCATCAAAGGACTCTGCCCATTGTGATTCACACTGCAAGAATATTCAGTTCCCGCCTAACAATTAGTTGGAACGGAGCGCAAACTGCGGTTGGCTTTTGCGCATTGCCTTCGGCAATTCTCGCGCAATACCCACCGTCCGTTCACGCCCGCTCAACATGGTGTTAGGCGGCTATGACGGATTTTACTATCAGAAATATCACGTTAGCTATTTGGCTGGTATGTTCAAATCACTGGCAGCTGATAGTCACGTCGTTGTCATTACCCTTCATAGCAATGTTCTTATTTGCATTCGCCATATCAGGGACGTATGAAAATGTCTTGGTCATCCCACTAGCAGATCTCGCTCTACTCTTTTTCCAAGCTTTTATCGCACTCATTACTCACCGAGTCACTCTGATACCAGAGACCGTTCCTAAATTTGGATTGCGAAATTTTGGCTCAAGAGAATTGTTTTTCTTTGCTTACTTTATAGGAATATTCGGATCAATATCGATCCTGCAATTCCTGTTGTCGCGAGCTGGAGCTGCACTGCTCACACTTCCCATAGCAATCTGGCTCCTGTCTAGATTTTCCTTGTGCCTTCCAGGAATCGCTATCGGAGATTTCGTCTCTATCAAAGGTTCGTGGAAACTAACTCGTCCACATCAAGGAATCATGCTGATGGTAGTTCTAATCTTCCCGCTGGTCATTGCTCTTTGTACTACGCCCTTTATCATATTAGTGCCAGCTTCGATCTTTCTTCTTGAACCAGTGGCCACAGTTATCACAGTTATGGCCATATCAATCGCTTACGCTCATATTAGGCCGGTCGGTAAAAATGAAGTTTCTAATTCGTAATAGTCAGCCAGCCGCGCCATCTAGTAGCCCCCTAACAAGTAGTTGGAGCCGACGCATTACCGTCCGTTCCTTTTGCGCATTGGCTTCGCCAAGTATCGCGCAAAACTCTCTCCCGCTAACGCGCAGCTCAACTCGGTGTTAGGCGGCTAAGCATGCGTATTCAGTTTTTCAAACTCTCCGATGAAGAACACCAAGTAACAATCACCAGATCGGATGGATCAACAGAAACTAAACACCTAAATTCGAGGAGTTTCCTGTTTCACGATCTGGCGCACTTCGTCCTTGAGTCTGAGATTCCACTTAAAGAAGGCTTCTGGGGCTGCGTTGCTGAAGGGGCTAATCTTGATAGCTCAAATTGCTCAGGAACCGATATCCTTCTAGCGGAACAAATCGCTGGACCGTTCCAGGTACTCGTAAAAAACGATGCCCCTGTTAGCAGCTATCAATCAGTACTATCTACGTCACTACCCTATCTCGACCAAACAAATCATTTAGCCGAATCTATACATAGTCGAGTACGGCAAATTAAGGGATTGTGGAGAGCAACGAACTACGGCAAACAAATGGAGTTAACGTGGCCCTACTAACAATGTTCCGTAGCCCCCTAACAAGTAGTTGGAGCCGACGCATTACCGTCCGCTCCTTTTGCGCATGCGCTTCGCGCAGTATAGCGCAAAACTCTCTCCCGCTAACGCGCAGCTCAACTTGGTGTTAGGCGGCTGGCTAAAGCTCTATCAATGATTCCGGAGTCATGGACAACCAACAGTCTTTCCTTCTCAAAGTTTTACGAAACGGAAGCAGAAACCTTGAAATCCATCTTCGAGGCAAATCAACACCTTGGAAAGCACGACCCCACCTTTACGACGTACCCACTCGATGAATACCAAGCCCTTATGGATCGAGACGGACTACAAGGGGATGCAGGGCCTAACAGTCAGTTCTTTCTTCGAAAGATATCCACAGCGAGCGGTAGAGTCATAGGCTACTTTCAATTGGAAATACACACACCAAAAGACAATGTCGCTTGGATTCCAATGCTTGTGTTGCACCCCGAGGATCAACGCAATGGCTACGGGCAGGAAGTCGCTGCGTCAGTTTTTCATCTTCTTGAAAAGTCGAAAGTAATCTCACACATCAGACTCAATGTTTATGCTGAAAATTTGAAGGCATTTGAGTTTTGGTATCGGAACGGGTTTTCAGAAATCGTATGGTGGTCAAAAGAAAATATCGATGATCGTCAATTTAGCTGCTTAGTGCTTTCTAAAGAACTCAGCCGTGCTTAGATATCAACGGACGCCGCCTAACGAGTTGTTGAACCGGACTCCTAGAGCGATCACGGTTTTTGCCATTGTTCGCTATCGCTCACGCAAAAACTGCGCTTACTTTACTCGCCGGTTAACACGGTGTTAGGCGGACCGTGAAATTGCCA
Organism: Pseudomonadota bacterium; assembly: GCA_039111475.1. Lineage (GTDB taxonomy): Bacteria > Pseudomonadota > Gammaproteobacteria > Pseudomonadales > JAUIET01 > JAUIET01. The sequence goes on from JBCCIP010000090.1 coordinate 3,870, forward strand.
ATACCGTTCATGTTCCTACTGTTAATAGCAGCAGAGTCTTACGCTGTAGAGAAAATTGACATCAAATTTCACAGCAGCCCGGATTACGGTTCTGACATTGATAGCGCCTTCCTCTACGGACTCGCAAGTTCCGTGGAGTTAGCACGTCGTTTCGATCAAGAACTGACATACTGTCTGGAAGGAAAACAGCTGCCTACGATCGAAAATCTGGCTAACGCAGTTAACCTAATGCACGCAGGAAAAACAGTAACAAGCGAAGAGCTAGCGGACGGACTACTTCATATGCTGAACTCTGCTTTCCCTTGTGATCGCGATGCTTTTACAATTTACCCTCACAGGCGAAAGTCCAGCGGAGATTGGAAACCAGAGATTTCGTTTCAACTAGAAGACTTTAGTTTTTTAGAATCTATGGCCTACTTTTCCGGTTTATCGACCGGGTTGGGTTCTATTGCAGACTTATCAACTACCCCATGTTACGTAGGGGTCACAATGACACAAAGAGAGATGATCGCGCTCACTAATCAAACACACGGCACATCAAAAATCGGCCTATCTGATGTGTTGCGTACCATTGAGAAACATAGGAAGGCAGGCCGTAGCAATGAGTAGTTCGCCTAACGAAATGTTGAAACGGACTCCTTCGTGCGTCAGCCATTTTGCTATTGCTCCCTTAAGGTCGCGCAAAAAGACCGCCACCCAAACTCGCCGCTTAACATGGCGTTAGGCGTCATCGCAAAGATTCATCAAGGGTCAGTGCCAACAAAAGGAAAATGAATTGACGCTAGAAAACATTTCTAATATCGGGGAGTTTCTCGGGGGTATCGGAGTACTAATAACCCTAGTTTATTTGGGTGTCCAAGTGCGGCAGAACACACTTGCACAACGATCCGAATCCCGACTCAACACGATCCGTACAATGACCGACTGGTACACCATCGGCATGCAGGATCCAGAAATAATACGACTTCTAAATGATGGTTTTCTACAAACCACCGATCTATCTCGTGAAGATAGGGCGAGATTTCTTTGGATGATGGGGTCTTTATCTTCCAGAATTGAAGAGATCTATTCGCAACACAAAGTGGGACTGATCGAAGACAATCTATGGAATAAGTATCGTGGAATCTTGGCCGTCTATATTCAGAATCCAGTAGTCGCAGAGTGGTGGGCATCTCAGGCCGCGCCTTTTAGCGATGACTTTCGTGAGGCGATTGAATCAACACCTGAGGAATTTCTAAATTACGATGTGAACTCGCTAAATACGATACATGGCACTGGCATGAACATTTCGTAGTCGCATGGTAGTAATAACCTTGTCCAAAATGCCGCCTAACGAGTTGTTGAACCGGACTCCTTCCGCAATCGGCTTTTTGCGCATGGCCTTCGGCCATTATCGCGCAAACGCCGCTTGCTCCACTCGCCCGTTAACACGGTGTTAGGCGGCATAGAAATGCTACTCCAAGGAGGGAGGGATTTATGATTCCGTGGTTTGTTGGCGCTCTCGCCGTGTACCTATCTTTTAGATTTATTCCGGCACTTCGAAAAATCGAAGTTGATGGCTTTATGTCTATCGCATTCGTACTGGTTCCCGCAATATTGATGTTTTTCGTGAACTTAGCTGTTGATCCAAACTTTCTCACCCTAGCACTCGGTCTGTTCTTGGCATTCATCGTGCCAACATTAATCCTGAAAAACGGGTACAGTCTAAGTTGGGGTACCGCATCAAAATACGCTCTCGTGGTTGTAGGCATTCTGTTCGTGTTAGAGATAGTTTTGGGAGTCCTTGTGGTTGCAAATACTTAAACTTTCTGACTATAGGCAGGGGGACAATTAGCTTTAGCTTAAAGGTGCAACACTTATACCTACAGACTAGAACTCATGCTTCATTGCCGAAACATTTTCCTGCACACTAAGCTCAGCTATTCCCCAGACAGGCATACCATGGATTTAGGTAGCACACATTTAAGAATTCTAACGGCACTGGTTTTCCGCTCCCGCCTAACCAGTGGTTGCAACCGAACCTGGTGTTAGGCGTCATGGGGAGATCCTACGGCACTGAAAAACCAAACCAAATAGACACTATCAGCCTCAAAGAAGGGACTTGCTACTTCACTGTGATCCAAGCTCTGGAGCTAACTGGTGCCCGAACGCTAGATCTCCAAAAAAAGCTCAACAGTTACCTCTCCTATATACTCGACGGACAATTCGCCGAAGAATATCCAGATCGTGTTCTTATGCCGACAGTCGTAAGAATAGTACTTCAACATGAAGCAACTGGTATCGCCTCACAATTTCTCTCGTCAGCCTCGAAAGTCTTCGACGAAGCTGGGATTGGTTTCGAATACGGTGTCTTCGATGACGCCTAACAATATGTTGCAACGGAGGTGGTACTTCCTACGGTTTAGTGGACACCTTTAACTAACGTTAAAGGAGTCTACACATGCCAAAATCTGGCCCTAGAACAACCTACAAATACTCTGATGAGTTCAAAGCAACCGCAGTCCGCCTAAGCGAACTGCCTGATGTC
>JBCCIP010000091.1:0-6073 GCA_039111475.1 Pseudomonadota bacterium
CGTGCAAACCTATGAATTCCAGCTGATTTTTAAGAAGCGGATGCATCTATATGTTTTATTTAGTATTTTTCAGCATCCGTGCAGACTAAATTATTGGCTTATAAGATAAAGCATAGACCAGCAGCGAAGTTTCGTGGTGCAATTCGGCGGAAATCAGAACGCTGGGTTCACCGTGATTTCTGTTCCATGTTTCACGTGTTTTTAGCCTCGTTATTTGTACAATGCTGGCCTGTATTTCCTTACGACGACATCAGGCACAGGACACAAATATGAGCGTTGCAAATCTAGGTTATCTTCACGTAAGCGAACAAACTATCGGTTCCTGGCGCAGCTTCGGCACCGATGTGCTTGGCACCATGAATGTGCCGCGGGGTGATTTTGAGGCATGCACATTTCTGAAAGTCGATGATGCGCCTTTTCGACTTATGGCTACGCCGGGAGAGACCGACCGGCTGCTCGCCGCTGGGTGGGAAACGGCGTCTGAAGACGATTATCACGCATTGATTCAGAAGGTCACCGCCACGGGAGTTGCTGTGCAACAAGGCTCAGCTGAAGACGCAGCACTTCGCTGCGTTACAGAATTTGTGCGCTTTAGTGACCCGGCAGGCAATTGTTTGGAGCTGTATCACGGTCGTACCACGCCGCGAGAATGCAGTGTCGCGTTTGAATCACCACAAGGTGTTTCACGCTTTGTTACCGGTGATATGGGGCTAGGACACGTTGTGCTACCCGCACCAGAAATAGAGCAAGTCCACACATTCTACATAGACGTTTTGGGCTTTGGCGATAGCGATGATTTGCACCTGCCTGCACCTGCTGAGGGTGCACCGGAAATGCGCGTTATGTTCATGCACGCAAACAATCCAAGACACCACAGCGTTGCCTTGTTCAACGGACCAAGTCCGGTTGGTATCGTGCACATGATGCTTGAAGTCACTAGTATCGATGAAGTTGGCGCCTGCCTCGACCGTGTCAATCAGGCCGGCTTGCCGCTGCTGTCTTCCTTAGGGCGCCACTGCAACGATAATATGCTGAGCTTCTATGTGTTTGGGCCCGGTGGTATTGCCGTGGAATATGGCTACGATGGCTTGCAGCTGGATTGGAACGAATTTACTCCTACCGTATCAACGGAAGGTGATTTCTGGGGGCATGCTTACCAAATGCCTGGCTAGAAGGATCGAACACGAAGGTATCACAAAGCGGGTTATGTGAACCGCGTCACACTTTCACCAAGTTTACCGTTCATCGATGACTGGACGGATGGCTGACATTGCCGCTGAGGTTGAGCCTGCGTACATTGCAGGTTCAGGGCAAGAACCAAGCTTTCCCGACTCGACCCGCATAGCGCTCGTAAGCGCAGATTACTTGTTACCGCGTAATCTGAGCTAAAAGGATTGAACAAATATTATCAGGATCACGAGTGGGCATACGTACTTTATGTAAGCCGGCCAAATTCGCCAAAAGGTGCTGGTCTCTATGTCGGGCGAGCCTTTTTGAAGCTGTTGCAACACCTCACCACGGTTCCATACCCAGGCCACGTAGATGCAAATCAACATGCCGAGTAATGGCTGAGAATAGCGAGTTGTAAATGCTATTACAGCGCCAAACAGCTGCTCGAAGTTCATGATAATTGTAATGCTGATTACTAAAATCGCCCCACCGACCACATAAGACGCCACACGTCGCTGCAACGAGCTGTTTTCCACGGCAGTGGCGACAGGTACCTCAAGCATCGATATAGACGAAGTGAGTGCCGCGATACTCATCAATAAAAAGAAGAATGTGCCCACCAAACCACCGGCCAGACCAATTTTGTCGAACAATGCTGGCAGCACGGTGAAGATTAAGGTGTCTTCCGATATCAGCGAGCCGTTTTCGGAAAAGATCTCAACACCGTTATGAAGCGCTACATACATAGCTGGCAGAATCAGGAAGCCGGCCAGCACCGCAATGCTGATATCAATAATGGTCACCTGGGTGCCTAACTTGGGCAGGCTTTCTCTGTCGTCTATATACGAACCGTATATCAACATTGTGCCAACGCCCAGAGACAGAGAAAAGAAGGCACTGCCCAAGGCCTTGATGATGAGTGACGGCGACAGTGCGCGAGAAAAATCCGGAATGAGGTATACGCGCAAACCTTCCATCGCGCCGTCCATGGTGAGTACATACAAAGTCAGCAGAACCAGCATTGCCAGCAACAACGGCATTAAACGCGTAGACCATCGTTCAATGCCACTTTCCACACCTTGCGAAATGATCCGAACAGTCAACAGCATAAACAGAGAAGTAAAGACCAAACTTCGACTAAACGAAAAGCTTCCGAGCCAGCCAGCCGCTTCTGAAAACCCTAGTAATCCGAATAACTCCGCAAGAAAATGCGACATCATCCAGCCGCCCACAATGCAGTAAAAACTGAGGATAAGACTGGCAACAATGATACCGAAGCCACCGATGATTGGTGCCAACATGCGACTCAATGCATTGCTGGACACGGCGGTGAGCGCAGTAATCGGGTTTCCACGAGCGTAGCGGCCAATAACGAGCTCGGTCATCAGTACAGGATAAGCAAGACAAAACGCCAGAGCCAAATACACCAGCAGGAAGGCTGCTCCACCGTTGCTGGCGGCCTGGGTTGGAAATCCCCATATGTTGCCCAAACCAACTGCACTGCCTGCAGCCGCCAACACGAAACCAATTCGAGAAGAAAATCTGCCGCGAGTTTGTTGCATTGTTATTTCCTCTTATTCGACACGCCAATCATAACCGCAAAAGTTTGGTAATACAGCCATTTGAATCCTGAAGAAAAATGGCGCACACTTGCGCCCAGCGCGCTGTGTGATGCACTGTCTGGTTTTCTGCTGTATCGAGTAGTCGTGCGCGAATAAATCTAAACCATTAATACTGACTACTTTCGCATAGAGGACCCACAATGGCACAACGAAAGAGAACCACCGCTAAGAAATCCACCACTCGCAAGAAAACAACCGCAAAAAAAGCGGCCACTCGGAAGAAGGCTACTACCACTCGTAAGAAAACGACTGCGAAGAAGGCCGTAGCCAAGAAGAAGCCGGCAGCGAAAAAGAAGGCAGCTACTAAGAAAAAAGTAGCGGCTAAGAAAAAGCCAGCCGCTAAGAAGAAGGTAGCTGCTAAGAAGAAAACAACGGCCAAGAAAAAAGCGCCTGCTAAGAAAAAAGCGGCTGCCAAGAAGAAGCCGGCGGCTAAAAAAGTCGCTAAAAAGAAGCCAGCGGCAAAAAAGAAACCGGCTGCTAAGAAAAAGCCAGCCGCTAAGAAGAAACCCGCTGCTAAGAAGAAAGCAGCTAAAAAAAAATAGCTAAGCCCACGCAAAGTGCGAGCATTGAACAGTTATCTGGCAATGCTCGCCGCGTGATGCTGGCCAATCTTGGTTTGTACGCTCGAGTATTCGAGGAAGTGCAAGGCCAGTTGCAAGACGCCAGAAAAGCGATTGAAAAGGCACGCAAGGAAGCACCCTCAACCCAGAAGTCACTGGTAAAGCGGGGTGAAAAGCTGCTGGATCAAATTGAGAAAGTAGTCAAAAAAGCGGACGTTCCTACTTCTAAAGATTTTGAGAAGCAGGCTAAGCGGCTACGTAAGGCGATAAAAGACCTTACAAAACGCATTCGCGACTAAACGAAAGGCACCAATTGGGCTCTATCCCAATGGTGCCTCTTTTTTCCTTCCAAGCTCATCTCATGGATGAATTGCAGCTAATTCTCAAGTACACTGCCGGCACTTTTTACCACGGTAGTGACGCACATGGCTGGACTTAGACCCGATATAGATCCCAACGGCTTGTTAGAGTATTCGGTTGTTTACACTGATCGCTCGTTAAACCACATGTCGCAGTCGTTTCAATCAGTCATGCGCGACATCTCAAGCACGCTGAAGCATGTTTATGCGGCCGAAGCCGCCGTCATCGTGCCGGGTAGTGGGACGTTTGGCATGGAAGCCGTTGCCCGGCAATTTGCGCGCGATCAGCATTGCCTGGTGGTTCGAAACGGTTGGTTCAGCTTCCGCTGGACACAAATCCTGGAAGCTGGAAGCATCGCTAAATCGCATACCGTGATGAAAGCTCGCCAGGCATCCGCAGACGCGCAAGCGCCCTTCGCGCCCGCAGCGATTGATGAGGTCTGTGCAGCAATTCGTTCGGAAAAGCCTGCAATGGTTTTTGCGCCGCACGTAGAAACATCATCAGGCATGATTTTGCCAGACGCTTACATCAAGGCGCTGAGTGAGGCAACTCACGCGGTGGGCGGCCTTCTGGTTATCGATTGCATTGCTTCTGGCACATTATGGCTGGATATGGCTGAGCTAGGTATTGATGTACTGATCAGCGCGCCACAAAAAGGCTGGAGCGGATCGCCCTGCTGTGGGTTGGTGATGCTCGGCGAACGCAGCCTCGCGAGATTGGCAGAAACTGAAAGCGATAGTTTTGCCTGCGACCTGAAAAAATGGCACGGCATTATGCAAGCCTATGAGAACGGCGGTCACGCGTATCACGCAACAATGCCCACTGATGGCTTACGCGCCTTCCACGCCGTAATGCAGGAAACGGCGGAGCTGGGCTTTGATCAAGTCAAAACCTGGCAGATTGAGCTTGGACAAAAAATTCGTGCGGTGTTGGAATCGAATGGAATACGCAGCGTAGCCGCTGAAGGATTCAAGGCACCCGGTGTGGTCGTTAGCTACACCAGCGACGGCGATATTCAAAACGGCAGTAAATTTGCCGCTCAAGGTATGCAAATAGCGGCTGGCGTGCCATTGCAGTGCGATGAGCGTGATGATTTTAAAACCTTCAGGTTGGGCCTGTTTGGGCTGGACAAACTGCAGAATATTGACCGCTCCGTTTCATCTTTTGAGACAGTGCTTAAAGATTTGACAGCCGTCTGAGCGACCAGGTCCAACCAAGCGCACGGTACCTGCTGAGATAGAGACGCCCGCCGATCAGGGCTTACTGTGCAGCGCGGCGTCAGTCTACAGTTGTTACGCGCTCAACAATGGTCCCATTTGCCGTGCCGCCACCTTCACAAATAGCCAGCAAGCCATAGCGCTTACCCGTGCGGTGAAGCTCATGCACCATAGTCGTCATTAGCTTCGCTCCAGTGCCGCCCAAAGGATGCCCAAGCGCCTGCGCCCCACCATTAACGTTTAATTTGTCCAGGTCGGCATCAAGCGCTTTTGCCCATGACAATGGCACGGAACCAAAGGCTTCATTCACTTCGAACAAATCAATGTCGTCCATACTCATGCCGGCTCTTTCCAGCACCTTCTTAGTGGCCGGAATTGGGCCTTCTAGCATGATAACCGGATCAGAGCCTATCACGCTCATCGCCACAATCTTCGCCAATGGCGTCAAGCCCAGGCGTTTGCATGCTTCACCGCTGGCAATCATCACAGCAGCCGCACCATCGCAAATTTGTGACGCATTGGCGGCGGTCAAAACACCATCCTCTGCCATCGGTTGTAGGCCGGAAATGGCGCCAATCGTAGCGTCCATACGAATGCCTTCGTCCTGGGTATGCATTTCCAGCGAACCATCTTCCAACTCTACTTCAATGGGTATGATTTCTCCGTCAAAGCGACCTTCTTCAACGGCGCGCTTGGCTTTAACATGGCTTGCCAGCGCAAATTCATTCAGCTCATCGCCGGTAAGTTCGTATTTTTTCACCAGCATTTCAGCACCAGCAAATTGATTGAATTGAACGCCCGGATAACGCTCTGATATAGCCTTACCATAAGGAACGCCATGATCGGCTTTAGCACCATCAATAATGCTGGCACCGATTGGCACCTGGCTCATATTCTCAACGCCGCCAGCAATCACCACATCTTGTGTACCGGACAAGACAGCTTGTGCCGCGAAATGGATGGCTTGCTGTCCCGAGCCGCACTGTCGATCAACTGTCGTACCTGGCACTTGCTCGCCAAGCACCGAAGACAAACACACGCCACGAGCAATATTGCTGGATTGCGCGCCTACCTGCGAGACACAGCCAAAGATCAAGTCGTCGATTTCACTAACGGCTACACCGCTTCGCTGAACCAGACCATC
>JBCCIP010000092.1:0-5852 GCA_039111475.1 Pseudomonadota bacterium
GCCAACAACCGCTGTCCAGTACTGCATGTGGATATTTTATTACTAGCACCAGTGATCTGTAGCAGGCTATGAACATTTGTCGCACAATTCTCGAAGAAACGATTGCAATCGACGGTCATTGTGCATGTAGTCACCTCAGCTGCTTCTCGCAGTGCCTCTACCATTCTGATTAGAGTATGTGGATATAGTAAAAAAAAAAAAAAACTTCGTGTGCTAGTGCTTTCTGGTCGTTGGTATTTTGTACTCAAAGCATGTTCTTGCTGCGCTTCCGCGGCAGGCGTTGAGTGATGCTGTGACTCGGTGAGCCTGATCTCGCTGGCATAGTAAATTAGTGAAAAGACTCGGTCAGTTCGTTCTTCTTCTTGAACCATGATTGTAGTCGATTGCTGCAGAAATTGTAAATTGGTTGTGACATGTTGCGGATGGAATTGTTATGATACACCTTCATCGAAGCACATATTTAATGGTTATATACGACGAAAAATAAACTGAAAGTGTTAAGATTCGTGCAGGTACGAGTTGCATGCCTTTAGCTGCCAGCCTTCGTTATAGTATTGTCAATTTGTTGCTGTTGTGTGGCAAACATTGTATGGAGCTGTCTAATACCGATACTAGGGAGGTTATGCAGGACGGAAAACGTGTGTCTTGCGCGTGTGAGCCGCGACTGGGTCCGAGGTTCGAAGACACGCGTTGGAAGAGTTGCCATGATCACACGTGTGGCGGCCAGTGGACGAAATAACGGCCAGACATCGGACATTGTCCGGCCAAATGGTGTCAGTGACCGACGAAAAATGTGACAATCGGACACTGTGTCCAGCCAAATCAAGCTACATGATGTGCTGCGCCACACATACGATGCGCGGGGGGGACGACGTGTCCGGTCAAGTTTAATTTTGCAGGATATTGTGTCCGACCGCCTGAAAATCCTTATCGTGTGCACTGGGCGGCTCACACACGGATCGGCCAACGTGAGTGGTTCAGCAGCATCTGAAACTTGAACTTCGAACATTTCGTGATCGCGTGCGCAAAATCTCCACCCACGGGCTGACAACGTCCAGCATACCCAATTTTCTCGATCGTGTGCGAAAATCACTTGAACGCCTGTGATTACTCACGTACGCGTTCTGCCAACGTCCTGCATAACCTCCCTACTAGTATTGAACTTGCAACTCATGTAGGAGAGATGTTCTTGCAAACTCCAATGGCTCAGAAAAAAACAGTGTCCATCACGTTGACCTGAAAGTACTATTGTAGTACTGAAGTACCACTTCCATTCCTGTGACATTTGTGTACTTCGATGTCATGGCTGTGAAGACTATGACATTTGCAAAGCTACAGATACGAGCCGTAATGTTGTAATGTGTGCACATTGTTAGCGCTGGAATTCCAATAGTACCGGCGCTGAACATGCTCGGAGCATTATACCTGGCAAGGCAGGAAATTCTGTGACTTCTTCAACTCATGCCGGTGTGTCAAATGCTTGCACCTTTAGTGCCTGACAACCTATCAATATGGCAACACTGACGTTGTGATTGTCATACCTTTTTGGAGTCAACTGAAGTATAATATTATGGTCGTTGTATTGGGTCCAGAGACCATTAATCTTAGTTTGCTGCGTTTGGTTCTTACCATACCATATTTCTGTACGGTACTCTTGATTGTTGTATGCATCTTTCGAAGTAACTGGGAGGTAGATATCATCCTGTTGGAGGCTGGATATCTAGGCAACAGGCGCTACACTTTCCCTCTTGCTTTCTTGATTTGTATGAGAAGGCGATGGAAAGTATAGCAGATTTGCAGATGTAAACGGGAGAGCATGCAGTCGTCAGTGATAAAGATCATGACCCTGGATAGCCACATGCTAAACGCTAGCTGCTTAGTCAGGTAAGACCTTGCTTCATCGGATATTTTCCCCTGTTTTAGACTGTAAAAGACAATCAGGAACACTGGTGCTTGTAGGAATACGTCTTGTTAGACTGAGCTAAAAGGATTCTGCCAGGAACTGTCATGGAAATCTTCCATCTTTGTTTGGTTTTCGTGTATAGAGAAGGGGTACTAGCATTTCACGGTGCGTATTTTGCTCTTGACCTCCTCCTGGACTGTCACTCTTTTACTTCCCTGGAGTCTACATGTTTGGTGTGCATGTACCAGATGGGGAAGAGGGGAATCTTGCCTATCAAGTTGGGACATTCGCCATTTCAGGTGCGAACCCGCATGAGCAGGGCAAGTTTCTCAATATCTTAAAACGTCAAGCGGACGGCACCTGGAAGGTTGCGATAAGCATGTTCAATAGCGACAGACCGTAGTTTTAAAGTTCGGTGCCCCCGTTCAATTGGTCGATCTCCGACTGAAGAGGTCTGCTTTGGGTCATTAGCGGACATCGGAAGGCATAACCCCGACGTCTGGTTTGCATCCAAAGGGAGACATTGCTCGCGCACGCTTCTCGGCGACAGTGCCGCAAACGAACTTACGTTATGTCAGCGACCGCCTCACGGTTTGTCCGGACCGCCCGTCAACGCTCATACTGGTCACGACCCGCCACCCTGCCTTCGAGGGTAATCCGCATGTCCTATTGCTCCGGTCTCCAGGGAGAGTTGTAAGCCTTGCTATTGCGAGACTTCTGTCAGTTCATCATAGCCGAACGCTGCAGTCGAAATCTTGAGACTGCATCGTAAGCACGATCCAAGAATCACAGCAAAAATCGTTTGCACAATGGTCATCCCGAGGTCAGAAGCCAAGCAAGGTGACCGAAAGAACTCGCGGCTGTGCCATCATTCTCCAGACTAGGCTGAAGCATTCTTGTATACCCATCGGCTGTTCTGTGAACAAAGTGTCGTTTCGTCAATAGACCACTACTAGCGTGGCGGTATCACGCCAGCGTCAATCCTATCGCGCAACTTGCCGTGCGCCGCTTCATCAAGTTCGTGACGAGCGATCAAGGTGATGGCTGCAACCTTGAAGGCGATGGGAACGCCGCCGTACAGAAGCGCAAGCATCCAGCCACCTTCCTCAGCACCACCTGCCCAATCGAGCAACGGGAACGCAATACCCACAGCTAGCGCAAGTGAGAGTTTCGTTGCCATTCCCCAAAGCGCAAAGTAGAGCGCGGTCCGCGCCGTCTTTGTTCGAGCGGTTTCGGCATCGACAGCATCTGCCTGCATCGACGGTGGCAACGCTAGATCGGCGCCCAACGCCAGACCTGTCCCCACGCACAGTGCCGCATACCAACCAAGGTTGTCCGGCCCCAAGAACGGTGCCAACGCAAACCAAAGACAGGCCCAGATCATGGCACCGCTCCATGCGCGGTGCTTCCCCCATCGGCGGGCCGCCCAGATCCACAATGGCAATCCGGCGACTGAGACTCCAAAATAGATGAGCAAAAATAGGCTTGACTGATCCGCAGCGTCCAACCTGTAGGTGACGAATAGAAGGAAGAGCGTCGCGGGCAGGCCATTGGCGACACCGTTGAGCAGCCAAGCCAGCAGAAGACGCCGAAAAGGTCCATTTTCCCACAGAAGCGTAGCGCCCGCGCGCCACCCTTGTTGCGATTGAGTGTGCTCAATCGCGGCACCGGCACTTCGGTAGACCGGACGGGGTGCACGGAATAGGAGCAACGCACCGGCAATCGCGAGCCCAACTACGGTTGCCAACGCCAGACGTCCGAGCCCCTCGGCAAGCGCCTCGCCGCTATTGGCGATCCCGGCGGCGATTAGCGTACCGGCAACGACGAATCCCTCCCGCCAGGCGGCGAACCGCGTACGCTCATTATAACGAGGGCTCGCTTCGGCACCCCAGGCTGCATACGGGACTGCCAGCGCAGTCCAACCTATATAGAGGATCGCACTGGACGCTGCGAGGTAGCCAAGCCCCGCAGCCTCAGGTGGCCTGAACAGGAGCCAAATGCCGAACGCGGTAATTGGAAGACCCAGGACGATCCAGGGCGCGCGGGGGCCAAACTGTCCGGGTGTGCGATCACTCAGCCAGCCGATGATCGGATCGGTGGCGACATCAAGAAGCCGCATCCAAAATAGCACCGCGCCCACAGCAGCAAGACCGAGCCCCAAATCTTCAGCGTAAAAGGTGGGCACAAACAGATATACCGGCAGCGTCCCGGCTGCTAACGGCAGTCCCAATAGGCCATACGAGAAAAGATCGAGGCGTGACGCGTCCTCAGTTCTGGATGTCGTGGTCATAGTCGGCAGTACGCTTTAATTCGGTGGTCGGATTATTGCCGCGGAAACAATCAAACGGAAAATACGCAGCTACGAGAGCAACAACTGGCGCGCGCTCGCCGTACAAGAAACCGAATCTTTTGTAATGGCGGCACGAATGATCGTTCTGATGGTCGCTTGCGATTGTGCTCTTGGCGCTCCTCAACAACGCGGTCCACGCCCAGTACAAAATCGGACGGCATAGCCCTTACTTTGTGGCAATGAACGAAACTAAGGCTCTCCTACTGGCAGCAGAAAACATGACCCTCAAATCAGCAATACACATGATCCTTGAGTTCGATCAACGCGTCACCGCCGATCAAACGGCGGTAGAGGTCAAACAAGGTCTCAGAGCCGGTTGATGGCTTGGCCTCGGGATCGTAGCGCTCAGTCGCCGGGTCAAGAACGAGCGTTTACTAGGAAATCAGGATCAAGGCTGTCGCCATTATGCGTATTTGTCGTGAGCGTCTCCGGGCCGAAATGGTCCCTGTTTAAGCTCTTGGCTTCCCTGTTTTCCCTGATCCGCTGCTTAGGGAAATTGCCCCTTTTGTCGTTGATCCAGAATAGAAAACTCGGCGCCAGCGGAGTAGGGCTGCTCCAGATAAGCGTGTTTTCCCTGCAATTTTCGGTAGATCAGGGAAATGAAAAGCAGAGAAGTTTTCGCAGCGGACTTCCAGCACAGCCACATCGTCGCTCAGGCACTCGTGCTCAGCCCTTGTGGTTCGGACCCGCAGCGCGGGGCCCGCAAGGGGCGTCGCGTGCGCCTCGGAGAGGCGACGCCACGACGGCGACAATCTAAAGAACTGCGTCGTACGGCGACGCACTAAGCATGACGTTTGGCGTAACCTGCGTTGTTCCCCAGCGCATTGAAAGCGATGCCAAGGGTAAGCAAGATCAGGCGCAGGTCCATGTCACGCCATATCACGGGGCCTTAGCTCTCTCTCCAGTCGCTGCCATGGAGCTAGCCCGGGCGCTCACTGATATCCTCATCACCTTAAGCAAGATTGTCGGCGGCAAAGTCTAATACTGCCCGGTGACTTTCCGGCGTGGTGATTTGCTCAGTTTTCCAGGTTTTGGCTTTTGGGCTGATTTAAAGAAGCGCAACCTTCCGGAGCGGATCAGGTCCTACAAGGATCCATGGTGCGGGGACAAATTGCGCGTTTTGCGCCCTTCACCCGACATCCTTGGCCTCGGTAGTGACGGCGGCTCAGTCCGATGGCCGGACATCAAAAGGGTCCGGCCAATCGCCAACACAGAGAATTGTCCGCGGTCATGTTTTTTGATGAGGTCGCCATGCCTCGAAGCTCGGCTGCTTCGGCCACAGTGCGAGTACCGCCCGACCATCCTCCTCGAGGAGTTGTCCGGCAGGCAGTATGCTAGAGCCCACATCGCTCCGGACCAACTCGGCAAGAGGTTTAAAATCGAAGCCAAGGGCCGCCACGTCCGCAAGCCGGCAGGCATAGAAGAGCCGTTCGATCCGGGCCCAATACATAGCCGCCACGCACATCTTGCAGGGCTCGCAAGTGGCGTAGAGCGTGCATCCTGAGAGGTCCCAAGTGCCGAGGGCACGGCCTGCTGCGCGCATTGCTTCAATCTCGCCATGGGACGTCGGATCGCAGTTGGCAACCACGCGGTTGACGC
>JBCCIP010000093.1:0-4594 GCA_039111475.1 Pseudomonadota bacterium
CACCCTGATAAGTTGTTCAGTAGCCCCCTAACAAGTAGTTGGAACCGACGCTTTACAGCCCGCTCCTTTTGCGCGTGGGCTGCGCCCACTCTTGCGCAAAACTCCCGCGCTATAAAGCGCGGCTCAACACGGTGTTAGGCGCCGGAAGATGGTGTTCCAGGGAGGCAGGGCTTCCATTCGCTCTATTTGGATTTTCAGTTTCAACACCACGGCATTTGCCTTCTAACTCTGCCAATCAACACCAAAACTAATGCCTTTACAGTGGTGGCCAGCGCTAGGCTGTTTCCAAATCAGCTCGTTCGCCGCTTTCCCAGCTAGAAGCATTGAGGTATGTTCAAAATAACCTTAGGGCTAAGGGACCAGTTCATCGTGCTCAGTTCGCCAACCAATTACACAACTCAACAGTCTCACAATCGACTGGGCAGTCTCGCCACAATTGAGGCTCGACGCCTAACCAGCAGTTGGAACGGACTGCCTAGTAGTCACTTCGTTTGCAATTCGCTCGCTACGCTCGCGGCAAACTCGTGCCTACTTAACGGCAGCCGCTCAACACGGTGTTAGGCGTCATGAGTAACAGTACCCCGAACTCGACTACTAGACTTACTTACGGCCGAGTTTCCACTCAGTATGAAGATGGAATTGTTGGCAATAGAGAGGGGCTACGATCTCTCGCTGCGGCAATTAACGAAGCTCTAGAAACAGGGGAGTCCGAGGTCGAATTGCACGAGTTTACCAAGGTCTATTGCAAACCTGATTGCTTCTTTCCTCCAGAAGAAGCGCAAGAACTGGGGGCTCTGGGTAAAGCAATTTTCTTCTTGTCTTGCTTTGCAATAGCTGGGTTAATCTTGGCAGGTGCTTATACATTCTTTGAATGGTTGTCTTAGCCGATAGCTGCACCCTTCGATCCAGCTTTTATGCAAGGCCCTATATGGTTAAAGGTATTGCTCTGCTCTCCTATACGCGTGCTGCAAGTATCTTCCTTCGACGCCTAACGAGCAGTTGGAGCCGACGCATTGACAGTCGCCTTCCTGCGCTACCGCTCCGGTCGGCGCCGGTCAAGCGCGTCTCAACATGGTGTTAGGCGCCTAAGAATGGATCTGCTCAAACCTGGTGATATCTTGGCCAACGCTTTAGAAAGAGCAATCCTTCTTAGACTCGGCTTAAACGACCAAGAAGTTTCTGAACTGCGTGTTTTAAGCCGCAAGTATACAGGCGTAGGCTTGTACACAGAGTTCAAACTGAACATCCCCCGCAGTTCGCGCAAAACTAGCGCTGTTCTCGAGGGTCAAATTAAAATGCCTTCGGTACCAAATGGGCTAGGAGCGATGCTCATGACAAACGGAGCAGCTCCCGAATGTCTTGAAGTATTCACTCACGGCGATGACTTATGGAACGGGAGATTCGAAGAATTCTCAATTGAGGACAATCCGGAATAGATCCATTATGTATACCGCCAACCACAGAACCCATCAGCGGACTGCAACTATTTTCAGTACCAACGCCTTCTATAGTATGCTTTCAGGAGTGATTTATCGTGAATGTTACTTGGCCGAGACCGGTGTATTCGTCGAATGCAAAAATGCCATACGAGATGTAGTTCGGTGCTACTTTGGCAACGAATACGCGAAGTCTTGGTGGAAACTCGGAACTACTAAACCGTCATTACCCCTACCCGATTGGGTTGATTCTGCCATAGAAGGCGCACCAATAGACGATCTAAATGAGATCCAAATCATTCATCGACATGTTAAGGATAACGATGTCGGCGCCTAACGAGTTGTTGAAACGGACTCCTTCCGCAATCGGCTTTTTGCGCATGGCCTTCGGCCATTATCGCGCAAACGCCGCCCGCTCCACTCGCCGCTTAACATGGTGTTAGGCCGCTTGGTTAGACGATCAAATAGTGTGCAAGGTAACGCGATCCACTCTCAACGTCGCCACCAACTCATACGCATACTATTAGGTGTTGGTCTCGCACTAATTATCGCTAAGGGTGTGACTAAGTTAGTCGTACCTATTTTGATGAACCTGTGGTTCGACTACCTGTATAGCAGTGGGCTCTCGCAAGAGGAAATAAACCAAGCTCTAGATTCGTTTAATCCCTACTCAGGTATGGGATTATTCGTTAGCCTGGTCGGTTTTTTCTTGGGGTTCGTAAGTGGATTTGCCTTCGCAATTGTGAGCCTGGTGCGATCCATTTTATATCCAATCGGCATAGCTATAATTAGCTACTCGCATACCATGCTAACCAAGGACACAAGTGTGCTAGGTAGTTGGGACCTTCTGTACTTCTTTGCCATGGACACAACATGCATCGTACTCGGCGCTATAACAGCAAGACCCTTTATTCGCGAAATGAGCAGCAATAAATGAACAAGAAGATCCTTGCCGTCATGTGGTTGAGCACGCCGCCTAACGAGTTGTTGAAACGGACTCCTTCCGCAGTCGGCTTTTTGCGCATTGGCTTCGCCAATTATCGCGCAAACACCGCCTGCTCCACTCGCCGCTTAACACGGTGTTAGGCGGCTAGGCGAGACCCCAAGTGCGGATGGTACTTAAAGCGCATCGATACAGGTGTCCCAACTGTGGGGCTGAATTTCCAGAACACACGTTTTCTGGGGAGGGCTACTCCTTCGAAACGGCGAAGTGCGCTTCGTGCGAGGCAATATGCGGGCATTCGACTGGTCGTTCCTCACTACTATCAACATTGCCCATGGCACTATGTCTGGCGGCGATTTACGGCTTATACGAATTGATTCGCGTCTGGGCAGGTTGGCCATTCGCAATACTAATTTCTGGCCTGATTTTCGTTTCGTGCGCAATTCCTTACTATCGGTACATAAATCGACTCGTTGTAAGAGAGTTACCTCACCAAACCACAGACAACACGGACAATGTAGTGAAGGAATCTAGTCAGATCCATGAATAACAGACAATCTAGTATTCGATCTCGCACATCAACGAAAACGCCGCCTAACGAGTTGTTGAAACGGACTCCTTCCGCAATCGGCTTTTGCGCATTGGCTTCGCCAATTCTGTGCGCAAAACCCAATTGCTTCACTCGCCGCTTAACACGGTGTTAGGCGTCTGGATCAGTGCTATCAGGGTATAAGCAATGAAGACAAATATGGCAGACAGGCTACTAGCGTGGGTCCAAATACTAACTGGCATTGCAGTCCTGGTCGGCCTGGGCCTGGTAGTCGCTGAGCTCAGACAAACTCGCGAACTCGCACTACTAGAACAAGCCACAGGCGCGATGGATTTCTTCCTGGATGAGCGAGCCTTGGGAATCGGGGAGGTCGACGTTGCGAGCATCGCCGTCAAAGGATGCTTGGAGCCAGAATCACTTACACTGGAAGAGGCACACGTCTACTACGAGACCAACTTGCTGGTGGCAAACGCGAATCGCCTCTATTTCATAGAGGTCTATGGCGGTTTCGATTCTTTAGATTGGGCTATTTTCGCAAAAGAAGCGCTTAAAGAGTATTTAGGCACCAAAGCTGGCCTCTACCATTACCATGAGCTCCCTGAAGAATGGAACCCAGCAGTGCGAGCTATCGCAGATGAAATAATTGCTAACGGTGAAGCATGGGATTGTCGTGAGCGACTACGTAAGTTCCATCAAATTATGACATCCGAACAAGTGTGGTGGAAAAGTGACTAGCACGACGCCTAACGAGTTGTTGAAACGGACTCCCTCCGCAATCGGCTTTTTGTGCATGGCCTGCGGCCATTCTTGCACAAACGCCGCTTGCTCCACTCGCCGCTTAACACGGTGTTAGGCGTCATGGTTAGATTTTTCCAGGTTGTCATCCTAGTTCTCGCTCAAGCCACACACGCCCAAGATTTGGCATGGCTCAATGGAACGTGGATCGGAGACTATGCAACGTTCAAACAAGTCAATCAGTTAAATGACGCCGAACTCAAACTCGATGACGAAAAACGAATGGAAGCTTTCGCGACGCGAGCAACTCTCATCTACAAGGACAATACAGTTACATCTGTAGTGGAGGGTCTGGATACACAAGTCTTTACTTATTCGTATCAGCCCTTAGAAAACAACGTTTGGCTTCTCCATTTCGATCAATTCGATGCGCCTGAGCGCATTTGGACAACTGAGAACGGCTACTGTTCACTAACAGAGCCATTCTGGACAAACATCGAAGTTTCAGAGGAAACAAAAGCACAGTTTCGAGAAGCAATCGGGCAAGATGGGCACATGCCCCCTGAAGGTTGGATTGAGATCAAGCCAACAATGTCTTTTTGTTACAAGCGTGATGGCACAGACCGAGATTCAGAATAGTTATCTATTAACTAAGGATCGGCCTGAGATGATATGGAGAACGACGCCTAACGAGTTGTTGAACCGGACTCCTAAAGCAATCACGCTTTTCGCGATTGTTCGCTACCGCTCACGCAAAAACCGCGCTTACTTTACTCGCCGGTTAACACAGTGTTATATGCCTGGCTGTTTAGCTTCCGTGTAAGACATCAACCACCAGTAACGTACGAAAACACCCCTCGATGTAGCAGCTCCTATGCTGCTCATGTAAGCTTCGAAGCCTTCGCTTAGCTCGCATAACGAAGTTAATGC
>JBCCIP010000094.1:0-4566 GCA_039111475.1 Pseudomonadota bacterium
CAGTTCGACAATTTCCGAGCGAAGCGACTGATAGATCTCTTCGTCTTTTTTGCTGAACGAGCCATCTTCGTTCAGCGTCGCGGAGATCCGGCTGTCCTGCATTTCGCTCAGTTGGGCAAAATCGGTCGAGATGCGTTCCAGCGTTGCCAGCACCTGATCCTTGAGAGCAGCCTCCATCGCGGCCAGAGACATATTGGCCTGGTCGTCTTCGTCATCATCGTCGTCGTTGGAAATCGGATTGCCGTCGGCATCGAGTTCCTGGGTCTCGTCCTTGGCCGGCTTGGCGGCCTGAACGGCCGAGGTATCGACAACCGGTTCGCTGACTTCGCCATCCTCGCCCATCTGGTTGCCAAAGGTGGCTTCCAGATCGATCACATCGCGCAGTAAAATGTCCTCGGACAGCAATTCGTCATGCCAGATCGTGATCGCCTGAAAGGTCAGCGGGCTTTCGCACAGCCCCAGGATCATCGTGTTCCGGCCTGCCTCGATGCGCTTGGCGATTGCGATCTCGCCCTCGCGACTCAGCAATTCCACCGACCCCATTTCGCGCAAATACATGCGCACCGGATCATCTGTGCGGTCCAGCTTTTCGGTCTGGGCGCTGGCCAGCGTCACCTCGCGATTGGTGTCCGTAGTCACCAGTTCGGTCGAGCCCTTTTGCTCTTCTTCCTCAGCCTCTTCATCCTCGATGATATTGATGCCCATTTCGCTGAGCATCGACATCACGTCTTCGATCTGTTCGGAACTGACCTGATCGGGCGGAAGAACCTGATTGAGCTGGTCGTAGGTGATATAGCCTTTTTCTCGGGCCTCGGCGATCATCTTTTTGACGTTGGCCTGGCTCATGTCGAGCGATACTTCGTCGTCCTGGTCTTCTGGCTTGCGATCGTCGCTGGTGTCCTTGGCGGCCATTCAATGCTCCTGCAGGGCTGGGTGATTCGTAGAAAACGAATCAATAGGGCGAACAAGTGATTCGGCCACCCGTTTACCCGTTTTTTTCTTACGATTCCTTAGGAAAACGCATTTACTTGCGCTTCCGTTCGATTGTGATTCCTTTTAGCAAACTTGAAAACGCGTCCCGTTCCGACTTGTCGATTCGAACACCGTTGTCCGCAACTTCAAATTCCGCCTTGTCTTCGTTCTGGATTCGAACCGCTTTGTTGCGTTGCTCTGCCGCCTGGGCCAGCCGCCACGTCACCGATTCATCTTCGCGCTGCGCGATCTCTTCACGCGCTTCGGACATTTCCGCGTTCCAGCCTTTTGGTGCGTAAAGCTTGGTGAATTCCTCTTTCAGGGCCGCCGTTGCAAACTCCACATCTCCGGCGCGGCGCACGCCGGGACTTTGGGCCACATGGTCCTGCGCAAACAGGTTTTCAAGAAACTCAGGGCCAAGTCGCGCATCAATCTGATCCGTTAGGTCATCGGGATTATCCGCGGCGTGGTTCAACAGCGCCCCCCGCAGCGCATCGAATTGCGCTGACCCGCATTCCATGTCTTCGAACTCCTGTTCGAACGCATTCACCGCTTCCGGTGTGCGGATCGCAATGGCAAAAATGACGGATTCGCGTTTTTGAAGCTGGGCGTGTTCGCCGCCAACCGCAAGCAATGAGGCCCGGGTGTCCGGCAGCGGCGCCGGATCCGGCGACCAGCCCCGTCCCGATTTGCGTCCGCCCGGTCCAGGCTTGCGCTGCGGCCGGAACAAATGCCACCGCAGATCCTTGATCTCCTGCCCATAATGCGAGCGGATCGACGGATCGCGGATCAGCTTGATCTTTTCGCGCAAGGCCTTGTCCAGAGCCGCCTTGCGTTCCGGGCTGTCAAAAGATTTGCCCTCGGTTTCGCGCTGCCACAACAGGCGCACCATCGGAGCCGCATTATCCAGGACCCTCTGCACCGCCGAAGCACCCTCGGCCCGCAGCAGGTCGTCGGGGTCCTTGCCGTCCGGCATCAGCGCAAAGCGCAGGCTTTTGCCCGCCTCCAGCAGCGGCAGCGCCAGGTCGATGACCCGCATCGCAGCGCGCAACCCGGCTGTGTCGCCGTCCAGCGCGATCACCGGCTCGTCTGCAATGCGCCACATCAGCTGCAACTGATGTTCGGTAACGGCGGTGCCCAGTGGTGCCACCGCAGCGCCAAATCCCGCTTCGGCCAACGCAATGACATCCATGTATCCTTCGGCGACGATCAGCGGTTGCCCCTTGCCCGCGGATGTGCGCGCCGGGCCATGATTGTAAAGGCTGCGCCCCTTGTCGAACAACGCCGTTTCCGGAGAGTTCAGGTATTTGGCGTTGTCGTCTGGGTCCATCGCCCGCCCGCCAAATGCGATGCAGCGCCCGCGTGCGTCGCGGATCGGAAACATGATCCGGTTGCGAAACGTGTCATAGGGCTTTCCGCCCTTGCTGGATGGTTTGGCCAGACCGGCCGCGAGGATCAGTTCTTCTTCAACCTCTTTGGCGCGAAGATGGTCCCACAGCGCCTGCCAGCCATCCGGGGCAAATCCGATTTCCCAACGGCTCTGGGCGGCGTCATCCAGCCCGCGCCCGAGCAAATACTGTCGGGCATCCGCGCCAACACCGGCTGCAAGCTGCAAGCGATAGAACTGCAATGCCAATTCCATCGCGTCGGCCAGTTGCACGCGCTTGTTCTGTTTTTCCTGCGCTTGCGGGTCGCGCGCCGGCATCGTCATTCCCGCCTCACGGGCGAGAATGTCGACCGCCTCCATAAACGAGGCGTTCTCGGTCTCAGTCACAAAGCTGATGGCGTCACCCTTGGCGTGGGCAACATGGCGACTACATGACTGTGGCACTGGCAAGCTCCTAGGCCACAGCTGTTGGTGTGTAGCGGAAAGCCAAGCATGTGGCCCACAGTCTGGTAGCAGTAAATATCTCAATTACCTGATCGCAAGTGGTATATTAGCACAGCAGAGATGTGGCAAGCATGACCAACGGCCGAGTACGTATCATGTGAGGCATCGTTCGAAGCGCGGAAAAGCGCATGCAATTCGCGTGTTGGCAAAACAGGCTATGGAGATGCTAGACTTAAAGATAGCTTACCAGTGGTGCTGAAGCGGTGGTAGATGGAGTGAGTTGTGAATGTCGTGTGGGAGGGGCACGTGCGGTTCGGTGTCTGGCTACTGCTTTGGTGCCGCGGCGGGTGCAGATTTTAGTATAGTGGATATGATGATGATGGTGATGATGATAAAATATTGAAAGTACAATGATGAGTTGTGGGAACTAGAATGCAATGAATTTTAGTCTAATAAAATTTTCAATATTGATAATGAGCTGCTGTACGTATCCCCTACAAGCCAGATTCCTATGAGCACGTGTTGCGCTAGCAGCATATGCTCGCTTGCAGTGGGTGCGTTACTTGTGGGAGCAACGCAAGGGAGACTCTCAGTGGATTGTGTTGTTTGATCAGTTGAAAGTTGCCAGCCGATCGTGTGTTAGCGTATGCAGGCCCTTGTGTCCCTTAACCGTCTGAGCCTAGTTGGCACCTGAACTGCACTGTTCAGTGTGTCTCAACACGTGCGTCCCTCGGATCGGAGCAAAGGCAGCTATATGCACGCAAGGAAACACGTGGTAGCACTGACGACATGGCAATATATCTTAAATAGATTACGATAGTTGTGCACTTGAAATTGTAAGTATTGATAACATAGCGATGTGGCCAAAAGGCATCAACTCACTGTCGAAATTGTGCGTCCGCGCCGACATCTGGTTTTGCTCACTACCAAATGCGAGCCACCATCAACACAAAACGATGCAACAGGCCAAGTGTAGTGGCCAAGACAAAACTACCCCGCCATATTAAAGGCTACACCTTGTATGCTGAGCATGTGAAGGCTTGGCTTCCGGTTCGCTCTGTGCTGCTCTATGCCAGCCCGGGCGTGCTACCTAATACTGTTTGGGCAGCCGCTGATTGGATTGGGCGCAAGCAGCTAGTTAACAGTGACATGCCACCCACGGGAGCACTACGCCGAGCGAACACAGAACCTACCAAGGAGAAACCATCGCTACCCACGCACACTACGTAATATGTAGGAATACTTAACATATTTTAGCAAGTTCCTTATTTTAACCCGCCTCATTGGCCACAGTCCCCCCCAAGCGATGCTCTATCCCGACAGCTCACTTTGCCCAACGTCAAGCCATCTAAATATTCCTGCCAGCAGCATAGTATTTTAAACAAAGATTGTAAGCGAATTTATATCCTGTGAAAGGTGCCTAGAGAAAATGAACGGTGTGGTGTTGTCGACGCTGCTCGAGACAGCACAAGTACCGCGGAAAGTGAAATAAGTAGGACACAGGTTGGCAAGAATGAGTAAGGTTTTGATACACACTGTATGTGTGAGAATTATGCGCATGCGTGTCGATTACACGTGCAGTACTGAAAGCAAAATATAACGCATAATATCCAATGATTAGGCAAAACAAAGCGTTTATACTACTCAAAATTAGCTAGCAGCTGGCTTATAAGCACTACATAGCTAGCTACTGTTTCGTTGCACACCGTGACTAGACATACTACCCGTCCTGTCCTGCACAGCATGCATTGCATGGTTGGTGG
>JBCCIP010000095.1:0-4476 GCA_039111475.1 Pseudomonadota bacterium
ATTTGCTGCTGTATTCATCAATGGTTTCACCTGGGTGCTGATTCCTTTGACAAAATAGCTTTCTGTCCAAAAGTGGACTCCGTTTCTTTCTTAAGTATGCATACATCTTATTCAAGATATCTTCTATGTCATCATCTGAGCTGACTTTCAAGCCTCCATTGGTCCAAAATTCTTGCCATGAAGTGTCAATTGCTGAGCGTACTAAATGTCTTCTGGCTTTGAGGTCACATTCTGAGTCTGCCTTTATCAGGGTTGTATAGCCTTCAAAACTTTCTCTCCATGCTCGGAAAGTAGACAGTTGCATAGATTGGAAGGCTCCAAGTTTAGGCTAGACGTTGACTTCGAGCACGAACGACGCGAAGAAGTCATTCAGTATATTTACCGTAAATACACCCGCGAGCATGCCGCACTGGCAGCCACTGTTATTACTTACCGACCTCGGAGTGCCATTCGTGACGTTGGCAAGGCGCTCGGATTGGATGCTTTGTTTGTTGACCAGTTGGCGAAATCACTGGCCTGGTGGGACCGAAAAGGTGATTTACAAAAGCGCTTTGACGAAGCAGACATTCAAGGTGGCTCGCGTATGGCCACACTGTTTATGAAGCGCATTGACGACATTCTCGGCTTTCCCCGCCATCTGTCTCAACACGTTGGCGGTTTTATTATTACCCGCAACCCGGTCAGCACGCTGGTACCTGTTGAAAATGCCGCAATGCCTGATCGCACCATTATTCAGTGGGACAAGGAGGACATTGAAGCCATGGGCTTGCTGAAAGTGGATATCCTGGCCCTGGGCATGCTGACGGCAATTCGCAAAGCGTTTGACCTGATCAACAGTTATCAGCCAGTTCCGCTCAGTTTCGACAAAGTGCCCAGTGAAGACCCGATTACCTACAATATGCTCAGCCGTGCCGACAGCATCGGCGTATTTCAGGTGGAATCTCGCGCACAAATTTCGATGCTGCCACGGCTCAAGCCACACAAGTTCTACGACCTGGTGATCGAGGTTGCCATCGTTCGCCCTGGTCCTATTCAAGGCGATATGGTGCACCCCTACCTGCGTCGCCGAGAAGGCAGTGAAGCCGTCACTTACCCCAACGACGAAATCAAAGTCGTGCTTGAACGGACTCTCGGTGTGCCTATATTCCAGGAGCAAGTGATTAAACTCGCCATGGTTGCCGCGGGGTTCAGTGGCGGTGAGGCCGATCAATTGCGACGTGCCATGGCCAGCTGGGGTAAAAACGGCAACCTGATGCATTTCGAACGCAAAGTCATCGACGGCATGCTGGCCCGTGGCCATGACATGGATTTTGCCCAACGGGTATTCAATCAAATGAAGGGCTTTGGCGAATACGGCTTTCCGGAATCTCATGCGGCCAGTTTTGCCTTGCTGGTCTACGTATCCGCATGGCTCAAATGCCACTACCCAAGCGCGTTTTATTGCGCACTATTAAACAGTCAACCTATGGGTTTCTATTCACCGTCACAGTTGATCCAGGACGCCAGGCGACATCACATCACAGTGCTGGAGATTGACGTATTGCACAGTCATTGGGACAGCACGTTGGACCTGCAACATAATTCAGCGGGCGTTATGAATGCCCAACCGGCACTGCGTTTGGGCTTGCGCCTGGTCAAGGGGTTTAACCGGGAAGCTGGACTTCGTATCGAGCAAGTACGCCAGCATCAGGGCTTTGCTGATGTACAGGAACTGGCGCGCAGAGCCAGCTTGAACCGGCAGGAAATAGAGTCATTGGTCAGTGCTGATGCGCTGCGTGCATTAAGTGGTCACCGACATCAATCGCATTGGGAAACGTCCGCGATTGAGCCCAGTACACAACTAATGGCCAAAACCGCCAGTGATTTGCGCGAGGGTATTGAGCTACCTGCGCCAAGTGAGGTACAAGATGTACTCGCTGACTATCGTGCCACCGGCTTGAGCATCAAGTGCCACCCTATGGCCTTACTTCGCCATAATACGCCATTCTCACGCTGCAAAACGGCGCTTGATTTGCAGCATTTAAACCACGGTCGTTTTGTCAGAGTGGCCGGGGTGGTGACTGGTAAGCAACGCCCAGGTACCGCTTCAGGGGTTGTATTCCTGACTCTGGAAGATGAAACCGGCAATATAAATATTGTTATTTGGCAAAGCCTGCAAGAGCGCTGTCGCCAAGTGTTAATGCAGTCAAAAATTATGCTTGTGAAAGGCATAGTCGAATGTAAGGATTCGGTAATTCATGTTGTTGCCGGTGATTTAATAGATCACAGTCAATCGCTACAAGGTCTTAACAGCAAATCGCGTGATTTTCATTAAACATCAAAGCCGACCACACTATCGTAACATTCGCTTAAGTTTCGGTCCCACTAAAAGTTTGCGAAGCTAAAAGACTGACAAAATTACTTAAGAGCGGTCAATACTTTTTCACCGTAAAGTCGCACGCAATCCCAGCCCCGCCGCACAGGAATACCGCCACACAGTGGATGCAGCAGTGCCTGGTAGTCTGGATCGCGACGGTGGCGGTCTATACACTCTTGCGGTGTGATGATCTCGTACAGGCCACTGGCGCGCAAATCAGACACTGATTCCACCGTCATTTCCATAGGCCTGGACAAACCAGGCTGTGACCAGCCGGCGTACTCTTGAACCTCATTGAGAAAATGCTGCCCCAGCTCCGGCCAGGCGGCGTCGGGCTGCTCATCTATGAACAAACAACTAAAGTCTTCTCTCGGCGTATAAACGAAACCCTGTTTGCCATGCTCTTCAAGTGCCTGGTCATAGGCGTGTTCAAGTTCAGGCATTGGACAAGGAGGCGCAAAAGGCAGTCCGAATCTGGCAGCTCTGCGCGCCGCATGCACGCTCATACCACCCACCAGGAACATTGGATGCGGTTGTGTATAAGGCTTTGGTCTCACCAGCATCTGTTTGCCCCGATAATCAAAAGGCTCACCGGACCACGCACTTAATAAAGTCTCCAAAACATGATCCATCCACTTGCCGCGGTCTTGCCAGGGCTTATCAAGTGCGTGAAATTCCAATTCACGGTAACCCATTCCTGCGATAAACGTAATCCTGCCCTCGCTGAGTAAGTCCAACACGGCGAGATCTTCAGCCAGCCGCACCGGGTCATACAGCGTTACCAGCAAGGCCATAATCCCAATCTGCACGTTCTCAGTACGAGCCGCCGTGGCGGCCGCCATTGTCAGCGGCGATGGCAGCCAACCATTACTGGCGCAGTGATGTTCTTCAAAATTCACAACGCTGAAGCCGTTTCGATCGGCGTATTCCGCCATATCAATAACGGCTCGGTAGCGTTGCGAGCGCAGATCCGGGTCTTCTTCAGAGCCCGTCATATTAAATCGTAAGGAACAAGGAGCTTTCACAGTACGGTTTCTCTGTGTGTCAATTGATGCTCAGAATACTAGTCTGAGCTGCTTAGGAACCTCTGATTAAGACTGTGATGCTTCCGCGTGACCTACAGCAGAATGCCTGCACGTTTATGACGAAGGACGCGGCAACACGCTGCTTACCTGAAAATCCTGTAGCGAAAATTCATATCGCTTATCCGATTGGACGAAAAAAACTCGTTCGCCGCGCGTATGGCAGAGTACAGTCTGTGGCATTTCGGGCACGGAGGAAAACACAGCCAGCGGTGAGAAAATCGCGATGTTACGACCGTTCTGCAGACAACGGGCAGACGGATACACAAGCACTTCGGTATTCTGCTCACGCAAGCGCAAGCCTAGATTTTGAGTCAACCTGTAGTCAACAGGGTCGGCAAGCAAAGGGCCAATTTCAGCATGGTGATAACTGCTGAGATCCAGTCCGGAATCAGTCCGATAACTGAATTCAAACAAGGTGTGGCAACTGTCAATCGGCTTCGGTGGTGCTATGAGCATATCGTGCCACCAACAGAATCGGTAGTAAGCGACTTCTGCCATGCAGGTAACCATCTGCCGCGCCGCATACAATATTCCCCTTTCTGTCTTGCGACCAAACCGCGACCCATGCCGCAACGGTGGGTAGCGAAACGGGGTAGACAACAAATAGTGTTTGTTGCGACAGTCAAGCGGCGCCAAGGGTTTGGCGTCATCGATTATGGCTTCCAGTACATCTTGCTCAGCCAAGGTATCAGCCAGAGCCAGAGTGGCCGTTAATTCCTGACTTTCGACCAGCCGGTGTGCGCGGCCCATCATTGGCTCAAGTTGAATTGATACCTCAGCCAGGTTTGTCACAATGAGCCGTACAGCAAGAGTGGATGAGCGATAGTGTCCTGTCCGGTTAATTCGTTGAAGAATAGCGAGTCATACAAAACGCCTGCCGAGACGCGATTTGCAGGCAATATTGGACATATTGGCAAAAATCGCAACGAAGGCAGGCGTTTTGTATGACTCGCCCGCAGGGAGAGCCCAGAAAGTATCACCACTTCGTTGCATTCCTTGCCAATATGTCCAACATTACCTGCGAAATGCGCCTCG
>JBCCIP010000096.1:0-3912 GCA_039111475.1 Pseudomonadota bacterium
CATTGATCGTGGCTCTACAAGTAGGGCGTTAGAGCTAGACTAGCTAAGTACGAAATTCACACATACTCTTCCACACTCATCTACTGCGTTTCACTTCTTCCTCCAAACCAAATTTTCTCTTCTTGCTACGTTGCAGGGCAACTACCCATCTTCCTTTAGAAGAGGCTGTCCAAATGAGGGATTCAAACAAAGGACAGAAAGGAAAGAGAAAGATGATTAAGCGGGGATTCATCAATTACTGAAGTATATATGATACAGGTTTTCAGTGCTCCCTAATATGATGCTACAGAGAAAAATACCGAGGTGAGTCTAAGGGGTTTCTACTCGGAGGGAGTGCTGTTTCCATGCACTATTCTTCTACTAGAACTCAACTAAATGTAAATTGATTCGGCTAAACGTGGCAGAATTGCCTGTCAGAGCTTGCACTAGAAACATGAACTTTTTTCGATGAATTTCAATTTTTTGGCAAGCATTTTCATCAAAACTGCTACAGCCCTGTGCTCATTAAATGTAAGAATAGCAGCATGAGGGACTCATTCTGGCATTTAAATAAACTTGTCAGCCAAGCAGGGTAAGAAAAGGTTCAACAGCAAGGTAGGATGATACTGACCAGCTACGCATGGGTCAAGGTACATCTGATTGACGAACACCAACCGAGTAAGTTCAATGAATGTGGCAATCACGTCCTCCCTCTCTCCTTGCAGACCGTCACATGACACTCTTGCTGACGTCATCTTGGATCGGGGCTGGTACCTTTGTGCAGCGGTCTTTCGCATCGAAGCGAACATGCGGTAAAGGTAGATCTGGTCAATAAGCTCATCTTTTTCTTCGGCCAGTGGCAAGAGCTCGTGTGCGAGCCTATGGAACAGATCTATGAACTTCTCAGCCTTCCAACTCACTCTCCCTTTGAACTCGCGAACAACTGAAGTTATTGCACTGAGTGCAAACTTGTTGAAGATCTTGAATCCGTATTGGAACATTGTCTGGGTCAAGGTCTGCAGGGCTGTGATGCAATGGTTGTCAACGTTCCAACTGCCCTCCAGTAGATAGAGCCTGGCTGACTGCTGTATCTCCGGCTCCCAGCAAATATCGGCTGGTGGTGGAATATTGTCGCCTTGCTCAGTGTATCGAAGGGATGAAGCGGTGTGGAGAAGCATTACTCTTAGGGCGAACCTTATCATAATCAACATGCCATCATCGCTCACAGTGGGTGACCACGTAGTTGGTGAACAGACTATAGAGAGGTTTTCAGTTTTGGTCAAACAGAAATTTAAGAGTAATTGCTTACTTTGTTTGAGGTAATTCGGAACTCCATCGGCAGATTGCTTGAGACACCAGTCCAAAGCTTCTTTGGAGCTCCTGCGTTTAAAGCCATCAAACAATACCGGGGGGGATCATTTAAGAGCTGGCTATTAAGAATTGTAACAAACACCTGTTACGATCAACTCCGCTATAAAAGCCGTCGTCCAGCAACATCTCTCGAAGATATGGTGGAAACGACCGATGAGCATAATGAAACCTTAATGGCCAAGACCGAGCGACCCGAAGATCGAATACTCAGAGACGAGTGTTGAGTGATATGATCCAACACAACATTAATCAGCTCTCCGAGGATCAGCGAATTGTTGTGGTCTTAAGCGATGTCAAAGGTTTTTCTTATCAGGAAATTGCCGACATCATTAATCAGCCATTAGGAACTGTTAAATCCCGCCTTAGCAGAGGACGTCGGCGCTTACGTGATTTATTAATGGCCCAGCAGGAACTTTTACCGAGCCAGTATCGTCTGGAACAGTAGGGCGGAAGAGTGTAGATTAATAGTTAGAGAATCTCAATGGCGAATAATGCAAAACCGATTTTAAATAAAGAACACATCCGCGATCTTCTATCACCCTATCTCGATAATGAGGTATCTGATCAAGAACGTGCCCTCGTCCAACAGGGGCTTAATCGTTATAAAGACTTACGACAAGAGTTGGAGGCTTTACGCAAAACAACGCACTTGTTGCAACGCTTACCCGATATATCAGCCCCTAGACCATTTACAATTTCAGAAGCCGATGTTGGTTATTCGGAAAGACCGGCCCGGCGATTTTTTGCCCTGCCCGTTTGGGCGGGGGGCCTGGCAGGCTTAGCAGCGCTTTTTGTATGTGCCTTGGCAATTGGCGGACTGTTCCTAAGCTTGCAAACTACACCCGGCGATGAAATTGCTATACTGGGAGGGGTGGTGAGTGCCCCGGCGAGCGAATCTGTTGTCCAAGATCAAACAGTTTCAGAGGCTATCGAGGACGAGGAAGCCACTCAACAGGAAAAAACAGGGACAACAACAATGCCCGAAGATGGGGCTGCCGTTCCATTGGACAACCCCGATCGCCCAGCTGTGGACGGCATTACCGTTCCACGACAGTTAGTGGTCATCAGCATTGTCATTTTATCCCTGCTTTTAGTCGCTGGGGGAATATTTTGGATAGCGAGTCGAATCAATCGTTAATCCATCTTTATCCTTCGATTACCTAAGGGCAGTACGCTTTATTACAACGTTGTAATAATCTAACTGTTTCTTCACTGTCATAATCAACGTTGACTTTTAATTAAATTAACATTACAATAGCGGCGTACCCTGGTTAAAGAGGTACGCCCTTTTTATTCAAAGTCTGTATCACCTCAGAACACCTCCAGCGCGCAATGCTTGGTTGCAACCAGTGTGCGCGTCTCCAACTCCTTTGCTGGGCTGGACTCTGAAGTGCTGCTCGGAGCGGCGGCTTGCTCCGCCGTGGACGCCACGCCACGTGGACCTGGGGGTAACGGGATAGAACAAACGGTCGAGCGCATTGCCGACCGCACCGCCCGCAATCAAACCTATACCGACGGTCAGCACCGTTCCGCCGGCGCGGCGCGCCCAGATCAACAGCGCGACGGCGACGGCA
Source organism: Pseudomonadota bacterium (assembly GCA_039111475.1). Lineage (GTDB taxonomy): Bacteria > Pseudomonadota > Gammaproteobacteria > Pseudomonadales > JAUIET01 > JAUIET01. The sequence goes on from JBCCIP010000096.1 coordinate 2,925, forward strand.
AGGGCGAAGGCCATCAGGATCCAGCGCATCATGTCAGAACCCACGTCCAGCATGCCGAAGCTGACGCCCTCGTTCCACACCATCACCAGATTGAAAAACCCCGTCACTTCAATCGGCAGGTAGGCGTTGGCTTCCATAACACCGAGCAGCCAGACTTTGGATACCTGGTCCAGGACGACGACCACGGCGGCAATCACGAGCGCCAAACGAAACACGATGCCTAGCCGCCTACTTCAACCACATGCGCGACCGACGCCACCGCGTCGGCACATCGCGCGCACAACGCCGGATAGATGGGATCGCGACCGACGTCATCCAGGACCATCCAGCACCGTTCGCATTTCTGGCCGTCCGCAAATCCGGGCACCACGCCAATATCGGCGACATCGTCCAGGCGGAAGGCATCATCGGGCGCCACTCCCTCGATCAGCGTCGCCGATGATGTGATCGCAATTTCGGCGAGATCAAGGCCGTCCAGCGCCGCGATATCCTCGGCCGTCGCATAGACCTTGGGATGGGCCTGCAGGCTGGCGCCAATCCGCTTCTCGCGCCGTTCGACCTCCAGTGCGCCGGTCACGACCCGGCGCAGGCGGCGCACGCGCTGCCATTTCTTGGCCAGCGCATCGTCACGCCAGGCACCCGGCACGTCGGGGAAGACGCGCCGGTGCACACTCTCACCCTCACCTGGGAAACGCGTCAGCCACGCTTCCTCGGTGGTGAAGCAGAGGATCGGCGCCAGCCAGGCGGTCAGGCAGTCGAACAGGACATCCAGCACCGTGCGCGCCGCGCGCCGGCGTTTCGCGTCCGCGCGGTCGCAGTAGAGCGCGTCCTTGCGGATGTCGAAATAGAAAGCCGAGAGGTCGGTGGCGCAGAAGTTGTGCACGGCGACGAAGAGTTCGTGGAAGTCGAAATTGTCGCAGGCCTCGCGCACGACCTTGTCCAGCTCGACCAGCCTGTGCAGGACCCAGCGTTCAAGCTCCGGCATCTC
>JBCCIP010000097.1:0-3250 GCA_039111475.1 Pseudomonadota bacterium
ACCCATGCAAGCAACAACAAGAAGAAGAAGACAAATCGACAAGCCTGTAAAGCCCGATCCATCGCTGTGAAGAAGACCAAGTGTTTGTTGCTCGAAGTCCGCTCTGCCTTTGGAATTGTTTTTGGGTAGCAATATCCAGATCGTCTGTGCGCTAAGACGGTGGATCAGATCTGTTTCGCGAGTGAGTTCGGCAATACGTCGAAAGAACACATCGTTATTTTGCGCTTGAGCCATGCTTTGTTGATCCGACGGTGTTTCGACGGTAATAGAGAGCAGGCTGAAGCATTCATCTGAGTAGCGTTTTGATAGCGAAAGCAACCACTCAACCATTTGAGAGAAATAGGCTGGGCTTGCGAATTGGCTATCGTCAACAAGTTCCGAAGGGGTTTGCATTTCGCCATGTCGCACCGCGTACCGGGCTCTGCTTGTGAGCTCAAATTCGTTGACGCGTCGGGAGCGTAACCACTCCGGATGGTTGCTGCTATCGCAAGCAAGGCAGCGCGCAATAACGCTGCCTTCAATGAATGCCGCATTGCAATTGCGGCACCGGTATTCCTCCAGCGGTCGGTCATAGTCAACACCTATGTGTTTGAACTTGGCCTGGCATTGAGGGCAACACAAGCTGTCTCTGCGAATGAAGTTGGCCTCTGGAGCGACATGACCGCAGGTGAAGCAATGAAAGAACTGACAGTTTTCTATGTCTATGCTCTGACAATCGGGGCAGACATCGATAAAGCTCAGCTGAGCTGAGTCGCAAGAGGCACAGTCTCGTACTCTATCGACTAGGCGCTTAGGGTGTATCAAACCGCGCAGTTCAAGCTCACTCAGACAAGTTTGACTGCGTTCCTTGCTGGTGCCAAATGCATCTACCAGTGGATACCGCCAAAGCTCTGTTTGTTCCAGTGCGCGCACCGGCAAGACAGTCTTATCCGGGCGAGAGTAAAGGTAGGCACACAACTTAAATTCTGCAGTAGGCATCTGCAATTCCTGCGGAGGCAATTCCGATAACCGATGGTTGATATGGCTTACTGATTCATTCAGTTGAGCAACGCTCTCGACAATGCCGTCGCTTAGTTCATTGGCTCGGTGAGTTGACGCGTTCGAGAGGAACACCGGCATAGACCATAAGTCGTCTGATTGTCGAATTTCCCTAAGTAGGTGTTCTGTGTCTTCAACACTGGACGAGGTGATTAGTGCCGCATCCGCTTCACTAAGGAAATATTTGAGATCAATGGAATCGGCGCGTTCCAACCGAACGCTGTTGAGTTCTGAAAAGGCGAGACCTTGCAGGGAAGTCGCGCCTATTTCCAGGTGGACTATTCGTTCGCTGTGACTGTGCTGTTGTTCCGGATACATCTAAAACCTGGTCTGTATTGCCAAAGCGGTGGAGCGTTATCGTTTTCCTAACGATCGCGCACAGTCCGCAGTGAGCCTGCGTGAACAGAGCTATAACGATGTATCCGTGTGTTCTTGTGCTCCCAAACAAGACGTCTGGTATTTCCTTGAGTTACATCGGCTTGTACGATCGGCTAAATAATGATCAATTATTTGTTTATAAAACAATCACTTATAACCAATACGTCAAACACCTCTAAAGAGTAGCCAATATATTGACAGACGCCATTCGTCGGGTACCGTTTGTCGAACTAGAACGTAAATTGTCCAGGCGCCTGGCGCCTGGGTAGGAGAGCGGGTGCGATCAAAAATTGCGCGAATTGAATGGTATGTAATCGTCACTAAGGCAATCACGACTAATAATCACTTTCATTATTTCTGACGTGCCAGCGTATATGGTGGATATTTTTGCGTCAGTGTACTGACGCGATATCGCGTACTCATCCATGTATCCCGCGCCACCGTGCAATTGCACACCGATATCGGCCGCCTTCACTTGCAACTCGGAAGTGATCAGTTTTGCTTTGGCCGCGTCAACGGCGGTGAGTTGGCCCATATTATGAACAACAACACATTGATCGATAAATGCCTGAGCTATGTCTAATTCAGAGCGCAACTCGGCGAGTTTGAACTGCGTGTTCTGGAATGCCGACAGTGGTTTGTTGAAGGCCTTGCGTTCCATCACAAACTCGCGGGTCAGATCGAAGCTTAATTGCGCACCGCTTAGATAGCCAACAGCACCTAATAAGCGTTCTTCAGCTAGGCCATCCATCAGGTAGTAGAAACCTTTGCCAGGTTCGCCCAGCACATTTTCCTTGGGTATTTTTACGTCATTGAACGACAATTCCGCCGTGTCTTGGGCTTTCAAGCCCATTTTTCTCAAATTTCGGCCGCGTTCAAACCCTTCCATCCCCCGTTCAACAACGAATAAGGTCATTTCATGAGGATTGTTGTCAGGATTGGTCTTGGCTGCAACAATAATCACATCCGCATTGATACCATTCGAAATGTAGGTTTTGGCCCCATTGAGTACCCAGTGATCATCGTTTTCAACGGCAGTACTGCGCATACCAGCCAGGTCTGAACCAGCGTCTGGCTCGGTCATTGCGATGGCTAACACGTGTTCGCCACTTACGCATTTTGGTAAAAACCGTTGCATTTGCTCTTCGTTACCAAATCGCGAAAAATACGGGCCTACCAGTCTGCTGTGAAGCGTATTAAACCAATCACCAGCGCGCGCATAGTTGGTTTCTTCAATAATAATTTGCTCGAAACGAAAGTCGTTGTCACCCAAGCCACCATATTGCTCGTCAGGCCAGATCATCAGATAGCCTTGTTCGCCAGCTTTCTGGAATGCGGAGCGGTCAACAATACCTTGTTCTCGCCACTGCTCCATATGAGGCACAATCTCCGACGCCAGAAATTTTCGGTATGCGTCGCGGAACATGGTTTGTTCTTCGGTGAATACTCTCATTAATAATCCTTGGTGCCAGTCGAGGTGCGTGACATATTAATGTGTGGCTTACAAACTTCAAGAGAACCGAGCCATTTATTAGCTGAAAGGTAGCTATGACAAGAATACTGGCAATATCAGATTTGCACGTTGATTTTAGAGATAATATGGAGCACATGCTGTCTTTGTCTGATTCGAATTACAGAGATGACTGCCTGATTGTGGCGGGCGACGCCTGCGACGACTTAGCCAAGCTGGAGCAGTTACTTCGCAGCCTGACCGCCAAGTTTTCTGTAGTGACATTTGTACCGGGTAATCACGAACTGTGGGTACGAAGAAAATCATTCGCTGATTCTCTTGAGAAATTCAGCAGTATTCTTGAGCTTTGTGATCAGATTGGCG
>JBCCIP010000098.1:0-3241 GCA_039111475.1 Pseudomonadota bacterium
AATGCCGGCAACGCCAGGCAACGATTGATGAGCGCGGAGGATTAGCGTTCTTGATTACGTTGAAGCTTGGGAGTTTCGCTTGTCATCTGGGAACAGCAGAAAATGTCGCACGCAGCCTAACACCACTGTATGACTGGCGGTTGACAGAGGCGCAGTGGAGCGGAAGCGAAACGAACACTGCTGTCAGCCGTCCAGTCCATGCACTCGTTAGGCGTCATCGGACTCTTCCCAGTTATCGGGATCAAAAAATTCGACGTCTTCCATGGGTGGCAATGATCCTTGGTTCTTAATCTGTTCGTTTATGCGGTTAACAAATTGCACGTCGACATTGTAGGCGAAGTTATCCCACCAATACCTTCCCCCTGGAGCTGTGAGCCGTCTGACAATATGCTCTTCTCTAGTGCGATAAGTCTCTTCATCGATCTGTCCGTTGATCATCATGAAATAGTAGCTTTCGTATACGGAAAGCTCCTGCATATTGTAAATATGAACCCGAAACTGATCTTTCGTGGAAATACTATCCCAATCTTTTCCTGCGCTTAGGACGAGTCTTCCCAGCTCTTGATCGTCCGCGATTCTGAAAGAGAATTCTCTGACCACATCATTCATTTTGATGTAGGCATCAGATCTCGCTTGGGCGGTACTACGACGAATCTGAACTGATAGGTACGCGAGAGTCGAGACAACACCCGTCGCACCGATCAACTCGGCAATGGCTCCAAGCGCATCCCAGTTCATGATGATCTATCCTTGACGCCTAACACCAGCTTGAGCGGCGCTTGCGCTTTGGTTCGTTTTTCGGCAGCAAAACGAACCAGAGGGCAAAGTGTCCGAGCGACTGAATGGAGCGGCTCCAGCTACACGTTAGGCGGCGATCAAAATAGCACAAGTTAGGTGGCAGAGACCGTCTACTGAATCGGGTCTGTTTTATGAACACACTCATTCCTTTCTACTTGAAACAACGACGGATCATGTAAGCACACACTGCAGAAAGTCCAAAGAAGGTACAACCGATCGCTACGAGAAAAACGAGCGGCCCAATAGGTGATTCTTGCGTGTACCCCTCAATTATTGCTAAGAACAGGAGGACACCCAATGCTGAGAACGCCAAGAAACATACAAGCATTGAAACGAAAACTAGCGGTTTCTGAAGCGAATCGATGCCAAGTAGTGAAAGGAATGTTGCTATCAGATCCATGCCAATCAGCCTAACACTTAGCTGAGCGGTACTTGCGGGAGGGCGCGTTTTGCGGGAGCAAAACGAAACCGAGGGCAACGTGTCCAAGCGACTGCAAGGAGCGACTCCAGCTACACGTTAGGCGGCTACTGCACATTGGGGTTGGGCGCCAGCAACATCTCTGATTTAGTTTCGATGCTCGAATTCAATTTGTTACTCCAGGATAGTATTCCTCATAGTACCTATACTCGGTTACTGCACGCTTCGTCTTCTTAATTTCGGTCAGGGCGATGTCCTCCTCCATCTTAAAGAATCGGGGGGTTTTGTTTGTGCGGCCTATTACAGGTACAACGCTGGAGCCAGTTACCTCTACCCGGCTATCTAGAACTTTGTTTGTGACTTTCAGGTAGTACGTTTTCCCTGCCTCCACTTCAATACTCGCAGATCCGCCGGTTGGCATTATGATAAATCGTCGCAAGCCAGGCTTAGCGTATAAGTGAATGTGACGGTTACTCCGTAAGGCAGCAACATCTTCGCGAGCGATCGTTAGGATCTCGCGGCGGCTTCCCCCTCTCAATCTATAGACGATTATTTCACCATGCTCAGTATTCTGACTGATGTGCTTGTCGGTAGATTCAGATGCCAGCGTAACCTTACCGAGAAGCAGGACTAAAAGGACGAAAAATGCAGGAGCTACTTTCATGACGCCTAACTCCACTGCATGCACTTGTTAGGCGTCTGCTTAAACACTATTAAACAGCTCCTCTAGTTCGCGATAGAAGACCCTTTGATCGTTCGTTGCTTCTGTGGAAATGGAAGAAAGCAGCGACAAAATTGATGACCTCTGGTCTTTGGTAGTCTTCTGTATGGATGGTGACGTAATTTGGCGGAGTTTACTTGCGTAATTCGCGTCTGTGCCAATTACAAAAGATGCATAGCGATACATCTCGTTCGCATCACTAGATGAATAACTAAGTTCAGACTGATAATAGCCAACTAGGGTCTTTTTCTGTTCGTTTGTGGGATCCCCGCCTAGCTTTAGATACCCAAAGGCTAATACGGCAGCAAGCTCTCTAGGGTCTTCCAAGGAATAAAGAGGCGTTGTGTTCTGTTTCTGCCATTGCCTGCGACGAATCTCGCGTTGTAATGTGATTATTCCCCAGACCAGACCTGAAATAGCGAGTACCACTAAAAGAATTATATGCATACGAAGTTCCCTCTCCGATTTCTGATGATACTACTTCAGACGCCTAACACTTAGCTGAGCCGCACTTGCGGGAGGGCGCGTTTTGCGGAAGCAAAACGAAACCGAGGGCAACGTGTCCGAGCGACTGTAAGGAGCGGCTCCAGCTACACGTTAGGCGGCAATTGATTCGTGAGATGAGAGATACGTATTGAAGCATAGGCATCCACTAACTACCCAAATTTAAGTTCATTCGCCTAGTGAGTTCCACGATAAGAATTGGCGCAATCAAAAAAGAAAATACAACTTGCAAATATATTGAATCGATAGTGATTGGGAAGCCAAGGTTAACTGCAGGAAAGTGAACGCAAAAGAAATATAGAGAAGATCCGTAGATGTAAGCAGTGGAACGAGAATTCTTGGGGAAAGCCAAACCGATAATCAATGCGCTAGGTAACACAAGTAAGACATTGATAGCTAGATCGTTTACGAAGATTGTTGGCTCAAACCAATTTGAACGAGTGAGTTCATTCAATGCCCAATTACCAAGTAGATTCCAGTGGTCTGAATATCTCCATACAACGCTAATGCAGTACGCCTGCAAATAGGCTAGGAGAACTGCTCCAATCGGTGTTGCATAGTGCACAGCTAGTCGCCTAACACTTAATAGGCAACAATTGTCTAAATAAAATTTCCGTCAACGGTTTGCCCTTCCACTCCATTCCCTCAATCCAAGTCCTTTGACCTTACCCCCAGAACTACTCCACCGCCGAGATGGGGAGTTCAGTTTAATGTTCATGCCGCCCGCTCCGCAAACAAGCGGGGCGGCATTCTGCCCAACGAACTGTGGGGTCGGACTTCGTTATAGTGCTTGCGCCACT
>JBCCIP010000099.1:0-3150 GCA_039111475.1 Pseudomonadota bacterium
CACGGGAAACGGAAGCCACTGTTCTAATATCAATGAGTGCCTTGACAACCCATGTGACTCGAATGCTCTTTGTCAGGACACTAATGGCAGTTTTACTTGTCCGACTAAGTTCGCCCACTGAAGATCGGGGCGGAACGTAAAAATCGTGCCGACAACGATCCACGCCAAACTAGCCATAATCAACGCGATCATTTGGCGACGATCGTTGCTAACCAGATAGATACCTGCAACGAACAGGCTCATATAGAACATTTGGAAGCCAATTTGAACGAAAGGCGAATTACCAACCGAGAGCGGATAAAGAAACTGGACTAGAATCGTCATGACAAGGACATAGATGATTTTGCCCTCTAGTGGATCTTTGTGAATGGTAGGTGGTGTTGTGTGGTGCATTGTGTGTTTTCCTGACTCTGTCGCTTTCTGTGTCTAATGGAAACCGGCATGGTTTCTGCTAAGTTCAATCATAAATGGAGACCTTCTGACACGGTAAAACCTGCAAATGTGTGAGAATTGAGTGCGAATGCACCTAATTCTCACACATAACGAGAAAGGATTGATGCGGCGCGGCAGTAACGCCGCCGCATAATCAGTGTTGAACTGAGCCGTTGAATCGACAGACTATAGGGAAAAAGCTATCCAGAAAATTGAGGGTTAGAACCCGCCGAACTCAACCAGCGGGTCCATTGTAACGGTGCAAGGATCAATATCGCAAGAAATTGGCATTTGAATGAGGTAGTTCCAACCAGCAGATTGATAAGAACGCATCAGTCGTTCAACCTGCTGGCAGGGAGAACCAGCAGATGCGCGTTCTCACATCCATTGATGAAGCGTATTGCCACCACCGTTGTTATGGTGGGCAGCGACTGCGACGCCGTAATGTATAAATCAGCTGCATTGGTTGCTGACAAATCGCACACAGCGGTTGGTAAGTTGGTTTGCTATCCCCTTCATTGTTAGAGACACTGTTTGGCTCAGTCGTGATGCTCAATAGTTGCTGGCAATGTGCCAATTGTGCACGCTTGGCTGGCGCGAACAGGCCATAATAGCGAACTTTGACAAATCCCTTGGGCAACACATGTTGCAAGAAGCGGCGTAGAAACTCGAATGCATCGAGCCTGCATGAGCGCCATTGCCCTGTGTCAGATTGACGATAGCGGAAGGTGACTTTATGATTCTCAAACTTGACAAGGCGACGATTGGAGAGCGCAACGCGAAATATGTATGGGGCCAGATACTTTAGGGCATGTTGCCCCTGCCCCACTGGCTGCGAGTGGACCACCCAATCACATCTCCACACTGAGGTTGGTATGGCGTTGAACAACTCTGTTTTTCGCAGTTCATAACGAAATTTAGCACGAAACAGTTTGGACAGCGCTTTGACTGGAACAAAGAAGTTGTGCGATGTTGCTTGCCACTGACTATTAGCATCCAGCCCACCGCCGGGGACAAGAAAATGGACGTGCGGATGATATGCCAAGCTGCGTCCCCATGTGTGCAGCACCCCTACCATCCCTATCTGCCCACCGACATGACGGCGATCTTGTGCCAACTGTTGCGTTGCTTGCGCTGCACAACGGAACAGCAGATTGTACATAAGTCGTTGATTGGCACGGGCTATTGGACGTAGTTGCTCCGGCAGCGTAAATGTCAGCATGAAATAGTGCGTCGGCAGCAACCGTGCTTGTTGTCGCTGGAGCCATTGCTCACCTGCTTGAAACTGACACTGAGGACAATGTCGATTGCGGCAAGAATGATACTGATAATGAGTCGCATCACACGACTCACAATAATAGACATGCCCTCCCAACCATGGGGTCCGGCATTGTTCAATCGCCGTCAATGCTTGACGATGGCTTGGCAATAATTGGGTTGCATATTGGCTTCTGTATTCATCCCCCACCTCTGAAACTATCTCTGCCAACGTCACCATGGGGTCACCTGTTGAGCATGCCCCAGACCGTCCATTAGGCGATTAATCGTTGTTGCTGCACGTGCCTCCCCATTTCGGGTCAGATGCGTATAAATCGTCGTCGTCTGTAACGAATTGTGTCCCAAGTACGTTTGAATTTGACGCAAATTAACCCCTTCTTCCAGTAGGTGCGTTGCATATGAATGCCGCAGCGTATGCACCGAGACCGCTTTTTGGATTCCTTGCTCAGCTACTGCTTTCTTTAACGCTGTTTGCATCCCTCGCTCATTCATCGGCTTCGTCTTATCTTGCCCTGTTGTTTCGCACAACCGCTTCCGACCTGGAAACAACCACTTTGGATGACGGTGCGTCACCCAATATTGGCGCAGCAGTTGACACGTGTTCTCTGGCAGCGGTACATAACGGTCTTTTCCCCCTTTTCCTTTTCGGATGTGCAACATCATCCGCTCACTGTCGATCTGATTCACCTCCAGCCTCAACCCTTCTTGCAATCTGAGTCCACAACTGTATATTGTCGTTAGACATGTTCGGTAATCTTGACGGTGGATCTCTCCCAATATTCTTTTAACTTCCTCTTGGCTCAACACCACTGGCAATTTCTTCGATTTCGCCGGACGGATTAGGTCAAATGCTCCCCATTTTCGTTTCAGTGTCTTCTCGTAGAAAAACTTGATCCCACACAGCGCGATTGTCACACTCCCTCGCGCCGCCTTTTTCTCATTCTTCAAATATAGAAAGTACGCTCGGATGTCATCTTCCGTTAATTGGTCTGGCGAACGACCGTGATATTCGGCCAACTGCCGCACTGCTCGCAGGTATGATTCTTGCGTTGCTCTGGCAAGCCCTCGTAATTGCAGGTCTTCCTCCATCTTTTGGCGTAAGATTGTCATGAGTCTATCTCCATTCGTTACTTCTGTTAACGTTTGCTATGGAGATAGTACTCTTCTTCTCGCCTATTCGGTTTTCATATTTTGTGGGACTTTTCGACTGGCTACCTGCGCGCAGCGCTTAGTTCAACAGAACCTTCTGCAACAGTTCAACTATGTTTGGTCACCATTAGAACCTGAAAAATTCTTGAATCGATTAGTGGAATATCATAATATTAGCTAACAGATCTATTTTCAACCGTTGACTCACACCTTTTTTAATCCATTTGCGTGGGTTCACAAGCGACTAGATCAGTTTCCTTCAACTTTTTTGCAGGAGCAGATAACACATGG
>JBCCIP010000100.1:0-2392 GCA_039111475.1 Pseudomonadota bacterium
GGACCTGAGGAGGTGGCTGAGGCTATGCGATGGCCCGGCATCATTGGGCTTGGCGAGATGATGAACTTCCCTGGCGTTTTTATGAATGATAAGAAAATGCACGCTGAGATGGCGGAAACGATGAAGGCCAAGAAGACAATTGGGGGGCATTATGCTTCGCTGGATTTGGGACGGCCGTTTCACGGCTACGTCGCTGGTGGGCCAGCTGACGATCATGAAGGCACCCGGGTTAAGGATGCCGTCGCCCGCGTCAGACAGGGTATGAAAGCGATGCTCCGGCTTGGCTCTGCGTGGCATGATGTCGCTTCCCAAGTGAAAGCGATTACGGAGATGGGATTAGACAGCCGTAGCTTCATCCTTTGCACCGACGACTGCCACCCCGGTACATTGATCAACGATGGGCACATGAATCGCGTGGTGCGCCACGCCATTGAGCAGGGATTAAAGCCCATTACAGCCATCCAAATGGCCACCATCAACACCGCTGAACATTTTGGCGTTGAAAAAGATATTGGCAGTATCACCCCCGGCCGATACGCAGACATTATTATTAGTTCAGATTTAGTCAAGCTGCCCATTGAAATGGTCGTTAGCGGAGGTGAAATATTGGCCGAAGCTGGACAGATGACGGTTGATTTACCCATCTACACCTACCCAGACTCAGCGAAAAACAGTATTCGGCTCGGCCGCGAATTAACGAATGAGGATTTTGTCGCCAAGGCGCCAACTGAAAACAAACCGGTGAAAGTTCGAGCCATTGGCGTAATTGAAAATCAAGCGCCTACCAAGCTAGAAGAGCGAGTCGTGCCCGTGGAAAACGGCCGTATTCAAGCGGACCCTCGCTTAGATGTGGCGCACATTGCTCTCGTTGAGCGACATCGGAACACCGGCAACGTTGTGAATGGCTTTGTGACGGGGTTTGGCTTTAACAAACGATGCGCAATTGCTACAACAGTCGCCCACGACAGCCACCACATGATCGTGACTGGCACCAGCCGCAAAAATATGGCGCTGGCCGCCAACCGCTTGGGCGAAGTCGGCGGCGGTATCGTCGTTTACCAAGATGGCAAAGAGCTAGCCCTCGTCGAGCTACCTGTTGCGGGGCTGATGTCAGATGAACGGGCAGAAATTGTGGCTCAAAAGGCTGACCGAATGATGGCGGCGTTTAGAACCGTAGGGTGTCAACTCAATAATGCATACATGCAGCTGAGCTTGCTGGCGCTGGTTGTCATTCCTGAACTGCGCATCTCAGATTTAGGGCTCGTTGATGTGACAAAGTTTGAGTTTGTGCCGCTGATTGTTGAATAGTAATCTCAAAAATACGAGTTGAATCATTGAAAAAATTTAATCAAACAAAGGCCCAATTGATCATGATGGCAGGAATCATTTCCCTGCTAACGATAGGGTGTACATCGCAACAGAGTATCCCTGAGATTGCCGAGCAAGCTGTTGACCCTACCGCAACAGCTACTCAAACTCAACAGCCCACCGCCACCCCACAGCCCAGCGAAACACCAGAACCAACCGTTACCCCGACTGCTACAGCTTCCCCACAACCAACGGCAACGGCAACACCAGCCCGTTTTGTTTTTGAGCATGTCTCACTGCAACTCGATCCCAACACAATCCCAGAGCTGTTTCCGACGCTTTCTGAAAACGGTGATAGGGTCACATTCTTCTTTGCAGATGGAGGGTTTTGCGTTGTTCAGGGATGCATTCAGGTTATTTCACTTGAGCAAACGGAGTCGGAAGTCATTATTACAAACGCGCAGGATGTGGAAACGGCCGTTTTCAACCAAGATCTATCTTATCAGTTTGATGGCCCCAACATCTCATTGATTATCCAATCACAAACAGAACGCATAACAGGCAACCAGCTCAGCGGCTTGCGTGCGATCACTTATAAAACGCAGAATTTTCCATTTGTTAACAACGAAGGGCTACTTTACGAATTTCGTGGCCTTACCAGCGATGGCCAGCATTACATTTGGGCCTTCATTCCTGTTGCTCTCCCCTTTTTGCCGGATACCTATGATTTGACCCAGCTCACCCAGCCCGAGTTTGCGGTTCCCCTGCCTGAACTACCAGCTGATCCCGACGAACTTTTCCCGATTTTGGAACAGTACCATGCGGAAGTCGCCGTCTTTATTGATGAGGCAACCGCTGATACCTTTACGCCTAATTTGACCGCTCTTGATATTTTAATTCAGTCGATTGAGATCAAGGGAGTAGGTGAATAGGCTTTCATTCAATAACAGCAATGCTGGAGGTCTTCAATCAGTATCTCCACGCTGATGCGGAAGTGGTGTATTGGTATATTGGTGTATTAATATTACTTACGCTGTAATAACCAATATCACTGCCGAAAAACGGCCGTTTCAAACGCCTCCCA
>JBCCIP010000101.1:0-2239 GCA_039111475.1 Pseudomonadota bacterium
GAAATTTGGCCGACCATCTGATAGGCTGAGTGCTTTGCCGAGGAGTCTGTAGAGTTCTGAAGTCTCTTTTTGCCTCATGGCCTCCAATTTTCCACGCTTTATGCAAAGACCATCTGATCTTTCCAGAATTTTTTCTGCCGCATGGTTTGCAAATAAAACTTTACTATTACGATCAAATAATATGACGCCAACAAATAGTTTATGAATAACTTCTAATGAAGCAACATGATTATTGGAAAGTATATTAAAGTTGAGAGAATTTTTAAGTGACAATTCTATATGATCAATTACTATCATAAGAAAATCTTGATATTTCTCACTCACTTTCTTATTTTTTTCTTCATGATTTGCAGCTATATAGTATGCATCGTCATTATGAGAGAATAGCCTTCGTATATAATAGGGATAGAGTTTCATTGTAGAATATACATTTCGAAACATATTTGAAGTTTCGAAAAGTTTTTCATCTAGTGCGTCGGGCGGCGTGAGAATTATTCCTTCTCTCAGCGATTTCATCGCTTGTATACCAGGCTCTTGACTCGGATTCTCAAAGGTTTCGATCAAACTGAAGTATTCCTCAGGATATCCTGCCGCTGATACGATTCCCGGCTCGTCAGAGGTCAGATTGACACGTGCTATTGTTATAGGCTCACCAAGACCAAGATCACTAATGGCCGTTAGCACTGAAACCCAATGTGATGGCTCGTGAGCCGCTTCGTGAATTTTGAGAATGAGCTTCGAAATATTGTCCAGGGGCTTCATTTATCGGTCCCCAAGATCGCCAAGTCTGACAAACGTTAATATAGTTTGATGGTTGCAATCTGCCAGGTGTTTGTCGGTCCCAAAGCGGCAAATGTCCTTGAATTCTATCGCAGTTAATAAGTCACTAGTTTCGGCTTTTGGCACTTCCTGGTCATGCGGCTTCAGGCAGAAATGCGCTCGAGAGCGGTCCTTTCGGGGGCTGGGTCAGCCTGAGAGGCAGCTCTCGGGCCGACAGCGGACATAGCGCAGGCTGCGTTGGGGTCAAATTTTGACCCAATTCGGCCACTACGTGATGCCGTTGTCGTGACAACTATCAGCGTCGACAATGATAATGCGCGCCTCTTTCTGAGGGCTTTAGAGGCTCTTTGACTTGCCAAGAATTTCTATGACTACAACAAAAAGTAAGGACTCACCTGATACAAAGGTAAAACCCTTCCAGTGTCGGAAATGAAACAACCATGCCAAACAGCGAATTCGCCGCAACGCCAGACCTGCCATTCGGCATCTTGGATATCCTGCCCAATCCAGTTCTGGTGAAAAACGCTGATCTGCAATATGTGTGGATTAATCGAGCATTCGAGGATTTATTCAGCGTCCATCGAGACGATCTGATCGGTCAATTAGACGTTGATGTTTTCAAGGAACGCCAGGCGGTACAATGCAATGGTGGAGACCGTCGCGTGCTCGAGACCGGCGACGTCGATGAGGCCTACGAAACGGTCTTCAAGTCAGATACTGAGCCGCGGGAGACGATCACTCGGAAAAGCCGCCTTACACTGAAGGACGGGCGTGTCTTTTTGGTTGGGGTGATGCACGACATCACCGAGGTTACTGAGGCCAACCGTAAGCTTGAAGAACAATCCGACGCGCTTCGCCGGATGGCTAACACCGATTCGCTGACAGGCTGTCTTAATCGACGTGCACTGTTTGATTTGGCTCAGAATTCCTTCGCTGAACATCGGAATGTTGGCGGCCTGCTCTTACTCGATATCGATTTCTTTAAGACCGTTAACGACAACTACGGCCATGAGGCGGGCGACGCAGCACTTTTGCACTTTGCCAAGATCGTCCAGCAATCAATCCGTGATGGTGATGCACTGGCGCGACTGGGCGGCGAAGAATTCGCTGTCTTGTTGCCGGGCGCAACAGTGGACGAAATTTGGCATGCCGCAGAGCGCATCCGCCAAACCGTAGAGAGCTCATCCCTGATGTTTAAAGGACAAGAAATCCAACTTACGGTCAGCATCGGTGTCACTCACAAGCTCGACAACACGCCTTTCGACCTCGACGAATGGCTACCGAGTGCCGATGCGGGTCTTTATCAGGCTAAGCATGCGGGGCGGAATCGTGTCGCTCTTGCGGCGTGAATCGAAAGCACGCCGCCTGTCGCCAGGTTGATCGGATCAGAGAATAGACCCCCCTTCTGTGCCAGCCCGGCATGCTGTCGCTCCAGCTATTCTTTGAACTTCAGTTTAGC
>JBCCIP010000102.1:0-2131 GCA_039111475.1 Pseudomonadota bacterium
CACACAGCCGTAACAACTATGCGGCTTATGTTGACGTAGAACATGACGTCAGTGACGCATGGCTAATGCAGTATGCCTTGCGCTTCGAAGATTTTTCTGACTTTGGCAGCACAGTGAATGGCAAAGTTGCCACGCGCTACAGCTTGAACGACACAACCAATTTGCGCGCGGCCATTTCAACTGGTTTTCACGCACCAACACCGGGCCAGTCAAACGTTGAAACAGTGATTACAACGTTCGACGGAGTGACCGGTAATCTGACTTTGGAAGGCCTGGTACCGTCATCCAGCGCTGAAGCGGAACCAGAAGGTGGTAAGCCACTTGAAGAAGAAGAGTCTTTGAGCTTTAGCTTGGGCGTGTCGACAGCATTGGGCCCGGTTGATCTCACCGTTGATGGTTACTTTATTCAGGTTGATGGAAGAATATATCGAACTGGCGATATTCCAATTGCCGGCAGTCCTGGCTCAACCATCTCCTTCTATACCAATGCCTTGGATGTTGAGCATAAGGGCATTGATGTGGTGCTTACCAGCGAGCTTGAGTGGAGTTCTGCGCGCACCGATGTCATTTTCGCGTTCAACTACAATCAGGTTGAAGTAACGGATCAATCTGCCGTTCAGACTTCAGCCGGGCCAGTGTTACCAGTAAGCGATAGCACAATTGAGGATATTGAAAACAATTATCCTGAAACTCGCTTTACCCTAACAGCCAACACCTACTTTAGCGACGCGCTGAACTTTATGGCACGTGCTAATTTCTATGGTTCGCACTTTGATGAGCGTGGAACAATTAACGGTGATCCAGGCAGTCAGAGTGCCGAGATAGATTCCATTGTGTTTGTGGATGTAGAACTAGGCTATCAGATTAACGACAATGCACGCGTAGTGTTGGGCGCGACAAACGTCTTTGACGAGTTTCCGGATGAAATTCCAAACGACGGGGTTTTTGCCAATCGCCAAAGTGTTGGGCTGCAGTATCCGCGCCGAACGCCGGTCAACTATGAAGGTGGCTCTTACTACCTTAAGGCCAGCTACAGCTTCTAGACTTTGTAGTTCTCGACCCTGGTCAGCGGCTTAGCCGCTGATCAGAATATCTATCACACGATTGCTTTCTCGGGAGACCCCGCGCATGTTGTGTTCCCCATTTTCAAGTTTGCACCCCTCACCAACGCTGCGCATTAATGAGCTAGTCCGCCAGCGCTGGCAACAGGGTCTCCCTGTTCATCACCTTGGTTTTGGCGAATCCCGGTTCGATGTGCACCCCATTCTTCAGGAATCGCTGCGGAAAAATGCGCACCAGAAGAGTTATCTGGACGCACAAGGTCTGCCCGCACTGCGAAGTGCCGCTGCCGAATACTACCGAAATCGAATTCGCACCCATTTCTCGGCGGAACAGGCCATAGTCGGGCCTGGCAGCAAGTCATTGATTTATGCTATTCAAATGGTACTGGATGCCGATGTTTTTCTACCTACTCCGTCATGGGTTAGTTACGCACCACAGGCGGATATGTTGGGTAAGCGTGTCCATTGGATACCCGCGCGCGCAAAAGATAACTACAGATTTGACGTGACTGCTTTCGAACAGCAGTTGCAACAGTCCCGTTCGAATAAGCAATTGCTTATTCTTAACAGCCCCAACAATCCGACCGGACAAATGCTGAGCTCAGAGGAATTAAAGGGTATTGCTGATGTTTGCGGGACACATGGTGTCATTGTGCTCAGTGACGAGATTTACTCACTCGTTGTGCATGGCCAGCAAATACATTCTTCTATCAGTCAATATTATCCGGAAGGAACGATTGTTGTAGGCGGCCTCAGCAAACACCTGTCATTGGGTGGATGGCGCATTGGCATCGGTTTACTGCCCGACACCGAATTCGGTAAGCAGCTAATGGGCGCGCTGGTTGTGGTGGCCAGTGAACAATGGTCCTCTGTGTCTGCGCCCGTTCAATTTGCTGCCATCGATGCCTATTCTGAGGAGCCCGCCGTAGAAGATTACATTACGACGTGCACTGATATTCACGGCGTCAGAAGCCGTTATCTCGCCCAATCGCTTTCTGAATTAGGTGCGCATTGTTCTAGACCTGATGGCGCATTTTATGTAACAGCTAACTTTGACGCCTGGCATTCGG
>JBCCIP010000103.1:0-2056 GCA_039111475.1 Pseudomonadota bacterium
AAACAAGTCTCACAGCAGACGCCTAACGAGTAGTTGGAGCGGACCAGTTGACAGCTGCGTCCTTTCGCTACCGCTCCAGTCCTCGCTGTCAACTGGCCCCTCAACTTGGTGTTAGGCGGACTAGCGATGTTTTCTCGCCTGATAGAAAAGACGACTATTCAAGCGATCATCTGCTCCTGTCTATTGATAGCTGCTGGTTGCGCATCGAAGCCGAACCCAAACCCCATAACCGAGAAGCCAGTGCTTTCTCTAAAGGAAGCTCGCATGTTACAGCGTACAAGTTCAATCTTAACGACCTGTCACGTTGGTCATAATGATTGCGAGGCGCGCTACCGAGTTGAACCCAAACTTTGCACAGTCAGCGAAAAATGCGAACCAAAAAGTGCAACATTTACACCCACAGACTAGAACGCACACTTCATCACCGAAACATTTTCCTGCACACTATGCCCAGCTATTACCCTTAGACAGGCTTACCATGGATTTAGGTAGCAAACATTTCACAAATCTAACTGCACTAGCTTTCCGCTCTCGCCTAACCAGTGGTTGCAACGGACGCTTTACTGCGGTCTCGTTTGGCTACGCCAAGCCTCGCACCGCTGTAAAGCGCCGCTGAACCTGGTGTTAGGCGGCGTGGGACTGGATGCCGATCTTAAAGGGAAAAAAAGGATCAACTGTTGGCACTAGCCAAAAAACAAATTGCTGACATGCTCGCTAGAACGATTGTATTCATTGGCATCGCCTCGTTGCTAATTCTGTTCGTCGAACCGTTGTGGCTGTCTGTTGGAATCGTCATTTTTATTGCAGCCGCCAGGCTAGTTTATCTATTGGCCGTTGGAAGATTTCGCGTCGCAATCGACCGCTACAATGCTGGACGCGAGTTAAGAAACCAATTTCAAGCTTACGACAGTGCCTTGACCGCAAATTGGATTTTCGGGTCTGGCGGATACGATGGATACGGCTACCAAATGCATGCACACGCCGATGGTGATGGCGTCAAGTTTTCATTCGAACTTGGCGGGCGTTATAAAGCGTATCAGATCAATTGGGCTGAGATTCAGAGAATTCATAGCTTCACCAGCCAATCCGGTACAACTCAAGCAACATTAACCTTTACAGGGGGTGGTAAAATGAAAAATCTAATATTGCCCTGGGATCAGGCATTCAACGATCAAGTACCGGAAAGCATAGGACTAAGCAAATAGTGGTACTCAAGATATGGACATTAAAACTTCGACTCAACGAACTGCCGCCTAACGAGTTGTTGAAACGGACTCCTTCCGCAGTCGGCTTTTTGCGCATGGCCTTCGGCCATTATCGCGCAAACACCTTCTGCTCCACTCGCCGCTTAACACGGTGTTAGGCGGCTATGGCTAACGTATCCATTAGCATAGATGTCCCCGACCTTGACGCTGCACAAGACTTTTACTGTGGTGCACTACCTTGCACATTTATAGAAGATGATGAGCACGGAATTCGAATATTGGATGCCGGTAACGTGAGAATCTATCTGTTAAAAAAACCTGAAGGATCTTTGCCCTTCAAGGCCAGCAATACACGACGTGACTATGGTCGTCATTGGTGCCCTATTCATCTCGACTTCGGCACTTCAAACATAGAAGAAGCAGTTGCAGCTGTGGAAGCACATGGCGGAACTGTCGAAGGTAGTGATTCCGGCGCATGGGGATCTATTGCATATTGTGCAGACCCATTCGGCAATGGGTTCTGTCTAATCAACGAATAGAATTTGCAAACTAGATATAGACACAATCGCCCAGAACAATAGGGAGGTAAGAAATAAAAACTGCAGCAATCATCCGTAGCCCCCTAACAATTAGTTGGAACGGAGCGCAAACTGCGGCTGGCTTTTGCGCATTGCCTTCGGCAATTCTCGCGCAATACCCACCCTCCGCTCACGCCCGCTCAACATGGTGTTAGGCGTCATGAAAATAGGTTTCCACATTCTAGGATTCGCAATCGGTATAATCGTGGGATTCATTTTGGCAGTCTTTTCTATCCCAAGTGAGCGTGATCTTGATGTGATAATCAATACGTC
>JBCCIP010000104.1:0-2015 GCA_039111475.1 Pseudomonadota bacterium
AGATTGAAAGAGATGACGCATTATTGATACTCCAATACGTATAGTGATATTAAGTTAGCTGGTTTAATGTTTGGATGGCTCATCCCCATTTCTCCAGACTGCAAAATAATAGGCAATCCATAGGTCATTTGTAAATAGGAGTAACCGCTTACCAGCTAAGAACTGTGCATATTGCGCCACTGGGCGGGAAAACGCCACCCTGCTCTGCCTTAAGGCTGAGGTATTAGCGCATGGCAATTTCGGCGTATTCTTGTTTTTCAGCTTGATTTAAATCAACTTCAAATAAGGCAAGCAGTTTAGCAATAAGGCTTGTCTTTTCTTCTGAATCTTTACGAGACCAGGTGCGGGCTTTGATTTCAAGGTAGAGTTTGCCCTTCGCTGGCTGCAAGAGTTTGTCTAAATTAACGGTAAGTTCTTTCCCCTCATACTCAATGTGCCAGCGGTGGCGATCTTTAACCACCTCGATGATTGATTCAGGGGCAAAATATTCTTTATAAAAGCGTAGACTGCGGTCAGCTGACGCCAAAAATCGTGAGCGAGAAAGCATGACAGCATTGGGAAACTCTTGGCGTGCAGTTGTGCCTAATAGCGTTAGGCGCGTTTGTGTTTTGAGCACTTTCCCAGTGTCATCCAGGTAATCATCTTCACGGTAGCGCAGACGGTCTGCATCATCTTCATTGCCATCAAAGCTGAAGTAATGATCGTACTGTTTGTAATGCACCGCGCTGATGATTTTAAATTGGTCGGTTTTTAGGCACTCGCGAATACGGCCGTCTTCCGCAATCGGAACCTTGATTTGAACCTCAAAGCTTTCCTCTTGCTGAACCCCCGTGAGGGCAACGAGCTTGTTATAGACACTCGATTCCCGCTGAATAACATAGGCATCGATCTTAGCAGCTACTTCTGCCGCTTCAACTTTGGCGGTTTCTTCATCGACGGTTAGCAGCACTCTATCCTGCATCAACCAACGGCCGTTACACATCACGTCACTGACATCATTGCTTTTGCTGGCATAAACGAGACGAGAATAAACACCGTCTGGATTGTTGTGAAAATGGGGGCGGTTATGAACGCCATCCATTTCAATAATCGCCAAATCGGCTCGTTTACCAATCTCCAAACTGCCGGTGAGGTGGCTCATGTGGACCGCCTTGGCGCCACCAATGGTGGCCAGCTCAAGCGCGGTGCGAGCGGGTAGCGTAGTTGGGTTATCAGTGGCCGTTTTGGCAAGCAGGGCGGCCAGGCGCGTCTCTTCAAACATGTCTAGATCATTATTGCTAGCGGGGCCATCCGTGCCGATGCCAACATTTAGACCCAGTTCAACCATGCGGCCAGTTTGGGCAATCCCGCTGGCCAGCTTGAGATTGCTTGTAGGGCAGTGGGCCACACCTGCGTTGGCTTCTTTTAGCGCAAACATCTCGGCTTCGTTGATGTGCACGCAGTGAGCCGCCAGAAGTTTCGTTTTGAGTAGATCTTGTTCAGCCACCCAATGCACAACCGGCATATGGTTCAGCCGATGGCTGTTATCGACCTCGAGCTTTGTTTCGGCGATATGAGTGTGGATAGGCACATCATATTCAAGGGCCATATCCGCACAAGCTTGGGTGAGCTCGGGCACCGAGGTGTACCAGGCATGCGGTGAGATGGCGGGTTGAATAAGGGGGTGTCCGTTCCAGCCTTCAATAAATTCGCGGCAGCGCTGTAGCCCATCTTCATATGTTTCGGAGTCGGGCGTTGGAAAAACGATGACCGTTTGCCCGAGCAAAGCGCGCATACCAATTTCGGCCGTTTCTTTGGCAATTTCCTCTTCGAAGTAGTACATGTCGGCAAAGGTGGTGATGCCGGAACGAATCATTTCAGCACAGCCGAGGCGAGTGCCTAATCGAACAAATTCTGGTGTGACAAACTGTCGCTCGAGCGGCATGAGATAACCGAGCCAAACGTCGAGCCTGAGGTCGTCGTTGAGGCCGCGCAAGAGCGTCATGGGCAGGTGGGTGTGTGAATTGACTAGACCA
>JBCCIP010000105.1:0-1893 GCA_039111475.1 Pseudomonadota bacterium
GCACTGGGATCGGTTCACATAACCGACTTATTAGCTCCGCGCAAGTAATAAACAGTGCCATGGTTGTGAAAGATCAGGTCCATATCCGGCTATTGCTTCAAATCCGGCAAAAGGTTATTAATTTTTTTCGGGAGCGAGTTGAGTATCGTTCTAGAATCGAGTCGTGGCATCTGAACCGATTTTTAGGTAGTCTACTGCATGCAGCGCTGCAGCCGACAGTTTGCTCCTATGCTCTGCTGTCACGGTGTCGCTTACCCCGAGTCACATGACAAGTGCAAGTCAGCCTGAGTCACCAATGTCATAGTTGCACGTCGGCTAGCTCGAGATCTCCACAAGAGCAGTATGAAAATCGGAGAAGGCTCGGCTTGTACGGAGTGCTTCGTGAAGGGACCAGCGGATTATGCCGCCGGAATTTTGAGTGGAAAAACGGCTCTATTATTGGCCATATCCAGCATGTTTTTTGCATGTAGATCATACGAGAAGCAGAAAGCAAGTCCTGTTCGATTCGAAAAATCATGCGCAATCAGATAGGAGCAGAAGAAAAAGCAGAATTTGTTGATTTGTCGAGGATTAATCGCTGCCCGTTAGCTCCGTAAGATTCGCCCACGCCAGGAGTTAAATGGCCTGGTTTCCAGATTCCACTACCACTGACCGAGGGCCAATGAGAC
Organism: Pseudomonadota bacterium; assembly: GCA_039111475.1. Lineage (GTDB taxonomy): Bacteria > Pseudomonadota > Gammaproteobacteria > Pseudomonadales > JAUIET01 > JAUIET01. The sequence goes on from JBCCIP010000105.1 coordinate 669, forward strand.
TACCTAATTACTAGTATACGTGTAGAATCACACAGACCACAGCAGTCAGAGAAGTCGGATCTTCGTTGATCCGAGCTTCGCTCATCAACTCGGAAAAACCGATAATAGCGTTAAGTGGTGTTCGAATCTCATGACTAATCTTGGCAAGGAATTCAGACTTTATGGTCGAGGCTTCTTCCGCCTGCATTCTGGCATCTTCAAGTGCCTGCTCGGTCTGTTTCCAGGGCGTTATATCGCGAAGAACGGCACAATACCCCTTCAGCGTTGGCAATTTACCGATTGTCATAAATACGGGCAGAAATCCACCATTGCGCTCGCGTGCCAGGACTTCACGACCTTCGTTGAGAAGGCTTGCCACACCGTTGTTAGAAAAGCCATCAAGATAGTCCATCGCATCGCGTTGGCTTTCATTGGCAAACAATATCGAAAACGACTTACCCACGACGTCATCGCTGGTATAGCCAAACAATGCAGAGGCGGAGCTGTTTATTGATCGAATGGTACCATCTTGCGCGATCACCACCACGCCGTCAGTGGCGGTATCCAAAATCGCTCGCATCTCGGCAATTTCATCAATCGCCGCATTTTTGAACGTATCAGATGTGTCTGTAAGTGTATTATCGACGGGCTCAGGAATAGCTTTTTGCGATTCAGTTGTTTGTTCCTCGTACTGAGGTTCAAACGCAAACATCAACGCTGTACCCGTAAGCCAAGGAACAATTTGCAAATGCGCGCGAACGGCAATTGCATTTCCAGCCGCGTCAATTACCGCAAGACCGCGTTCCCCTGAATGGGTCGAACCATCGAGCGCAATTGTGTCATCGCCAAACAATGATGAAACACCTGCAGCGTTAAGCGCCTCAATATCGCTATACCCTGTCAAAGAGGTGAAAGCGTCATTGCCGAAAAGCGCCTCCTCATTGCGAACAATGAGTAGTGGCAACGGCAGTGCGTTAAGATGGTCGGGACCAAGTCTCACGCTGTCAATAGAGCCACCTTCATCGCCTTCGGTTGGTGGCGCAACATTATGCACTGTTGAATTGTCCACTGGGTCAAAGCCCGACTCTTCAGACGCGTCATCTACGGTCAAATCTTGAAGATCATCGAGTTCTGATGGATCGCTGGAAACCAAATCATCATTGTCAGAATTCGTGGCGTTCTGGCTGAGGGTTTCGCGAATCTTCTGAAAAGCTTCGGCTTCGTTCTCATCGAGTGGCTCGGGCGC
>JBCCIP010000106.1:0-1860 GCA_039111475.1 Pseudomonadota bacterium
CGCCTTTTTCTACAACGCGCTCGGCGTTCCGGTGGCGGCGGGCGTGCTCTACCCCGCCTTCGGGCTGCTGCTCAACCCGATGATCGCGGGGCTGGCGATGAGCCTTTCCTCGGTCGTATGAGTGAAAAACAGCTCGCTTGGGTGGCAAGTCTGATCGAGACAGATGATATCGAAACGCGTTTCAACACCGTATTTTTCACCTCTGGCGATTCTTCCGAACCTGAGCAAGCGGGTATTCTTGGCGCAATGCTCGGCAGCTTATTTACGCTGATGGTGACGCTGGTGTTGTCTTTTCCGATTGGTGTCGCAGCGGCGATTTATCTTGAAGAATATGCCAAGAAAAATCGTTTTACTGACTTTATCGAAGTGAATATTAATAATTTGGCTGCAGTACCTTCGGTCATTTTTGGTCTGCTTGGCTTGGCTATTTTCCTTAATTTCTTTGAGATGCCGCGCTCAATACCGTTAGTCGGTGGTTTAGTTTTAACCCTGATGACACTACCGACGATTATTATCTCAAGCCGTGCTGCTATCAAAGCGGTGCCGCCGTCGATTCGGGAGGCTGCTTTAGGGATGGGCGCATCCAAGATGCAAATGATCCTGCATCACGTGTTACCCTTGGCGATGCCGGGCATGCTAACGGGCGCGATTATCGGTATGGCGCAGGCGCTTGGTGAGACCGCTCCGCTGCTAATGATCGGTATGGTCGCCTTTATTGTGGATATTCCTGGGGGTATTACTGACCCTGCGACGGTATTGCCGGTACAGATATTTCTGTGGGCTGACAGTCCCGAGCGCGCATTTACTGAGCGCACTTCTGCCGCCATTATGGTGCTCCTCGCATTCCTGATTGCGATGAATACCTTGGCGATATGGTTACGCAAGAAGCTTGAACGCCGCTGGTAAACGTTGTGTTGCCGACAACGATTTTTTGCCACGCATGCTAAGCAAAGTATTCCGATAGAGTAAAAAGAATGAGTAATAGTTCTGTACAACACGAGCACGATAAAATTCAAGAAACCGTAGGCCAGCCTTTCGTCGACGACCCCAAGTTTTCGATTCGCAATGCGGATGTATTTTATGGTGATAAACAAGCCGTCTTTGATGTCAGCTTGGATATTGCTAAAAACCAAGTTATCGCCATGATTGGTCCTTCGGGCTGCGGTAAATCGACGTTTTTGCGTTGCTTAAACCGTATGAATGACACCATTGAAATTTGTAAAGTTGCCGGCAGTATTCAGCTTGATGGCACTGATATTTACGACCCAAAATTAGACGTCGTGCCTTTGCGTGCACGCGTAGGTATGGTCTTCCAGAAGCCAAATCCTTTCCCTAAGACCATCTACGAGAATGTGATCTACGGGCCCAAGATTCACGGTTTGGTGAGCCGACGTTCAGAGATGGATGAGGTGGTGGAAACAAGTCTGCGTAAAGCAGGCCTTTGGAATGAGGTCAAAGACCGGTTACACCAACCGGGAACAGGCTTGTCAGGGGGGCAGCAGCAACGTTTGTGCATTGCTAGGACGATAGCTGTCAGTCCAGAGGTTATACTTATGGATGAGCCCTGCTCGGCCTTGGATCCGATAGCAACCGCAAAGATTGAGGAATTGATTGCCGAGTTAAGCGAAAATTTCACGATCGCGATCGTGACACACTCCATGCAACAAGCCGCGAGGGTGTCGAGTCGCACGGCCTATTTTCATATGGGCAAGCTAGTAGAAGTGAACGATACGCAGAAAGTGTTTACTAACCCAGATCATGAGTTAACAGAAGCATATATCACTGGGCGGTTTGGATAAGTACTGTTGGCACAGCTTATCAGGCTAAAGTTGTGGGCAGAAGTCTTTGTTGAGGGGATGC
>JBCCIP010000107.1:0-1803 GCA_039111475.1 Pseudomonadota bacterium
CCAGCTTACAGCCTGGGTTGCTGGCGTCACAATCGAGTAAATGTTTCACGCGCGCGGTTTTTTTTTGCAGATCCAGGTGCGGCTTGAATAATACCGACATGCCCAGGTGGCAGTGCACATCAATTGCCTTGGGTATGCTGTCGTCCACGCAGATGAGCTGCCCTTCTTTATTCAGCTCGAACCAGGGCAGTTCCGCCAACCCACGATAGCCTTGATATCGGTGCACGCCGAACGGCCCTTTTCCACTTGCTGCCAGTTCTTGTTGCTGTTGTGCAGCCAGCAAGGCAATGTCGTCTTGGTTATATCGATCTGGATCCGGCTCTTCGCTACAACCCATCAAGAACATGCCACCCAGGACACCAAGTGCCTGCCTTCTATTGAGATTCTTGCTCATTGCCCTAGTTTAGCGTGCTTTACCTGCGCAGTACGCGCCTGTTTGCGCAGAATCCTGTGCAGTTATTCTTTGCTAAATTAACGCTATTCTATTGACCATCCGTTACAACGCGACGATATTAGTTCTCATGACACTGGAAACCACGCTTCAAGCAGAAACCGTTTGTCCGCTGGATTGCGCTGATACCTGCAGCCTAACTGTGGATATTAAGAACGACGAGATCACCCGTGTGCGCGGGTCTAAAACTAATGCGTTCACCAACGGCAAAATTTGTACCAAGGTTGCGACCGGGATGGTCGAATTTGTGCATGGCGACAAACGCCTTCGCACACCTATGCAGCGCGTTGGTGCCAAGGGCGAAGGGAAGTTCGAACCAATCACCTGGGATCAGGCGTATGCGACCATTAAAGAACGATTCAACACCATTATTGATGTGTACGGCCCGCAAGCCATACTGCCGCTGAAATACGCGGGGCCAATGGGTATGTTATCAGTCGGTTCGATGGATGAGCGATTCTTCAATCATATGGGCGCCTCTCAGTTGAATAGTTTGCCTCTGTGTACCGGGGCCAGTGGCGCGGCCTGGGATTCCGTACTCGGCGATGTCGGTGGCATTGCGCATGCCGAAATGGCCGAGTCAAAGCTGATTGTGATTTGGGCGAACAATATTACCGTAGGCCACTTACACCTGATCAAGACCATTCGCGAGGCCCGCAAGGCTGGAGCGAAGGTGGTGGTGATTGATCCAAAGCGAATCCGTATTGCTGATGACGCCGACCTGTTTTTACAAATCAATCCCGGCACTGATGTCGTGCTGGCTTACGCAGTGGCCAACTTGATTCGCGAGGCTGGTGGCCTGGACCAGGCATTTTTAGATCAGTACGTAAGCGGGGTTGATGAGTTCCTGGCTGAAGCACGTAACTGGAGCGTGGAAAAAGCTGCCCAGGTATGTGGCATTGCGGCAGATGACATTCGTTTATTTGCCAATTATTGGACAACGATCAAACCAGCGGCGCTCTCCATGGGCGTAGCGATAGAGCGTTCGCGCAATGGCGGTTCTGCCACTCGAGCGCTGATAGCCTTGCCGTTGTTAACTGGAAACTTTGGCCCCCGGGGCGCGGGTATTTGCGATACCTCGTCGTACTTTAATATCGATCGTGCGTCACTGAAGAAAAGTGAGTGGATAGACCCAGCCATTCGCACCCTGAATATTCTTGACGTTTGCGAGCATATTGTTGAGGAAGATATCGACCCACCGATCAAAGGCCTGTTTATCTACAATCACAACCCCGTTGCTGTCCATCCGCGGCAGAACTTGTTGCTACAGGCGTTGGCCAAGGAAGACCTGTTCACCGTTGGCTATGATGTGGCCATGACAGATAGCCTGCGCTACGCCGATATCGTGCTGC
>JBCCIP010000108.1:0-1795 GCA_039111475.1 Pseudomonadota bacterium
AGCAGGGAGCATAGCTATAGAGCAAGCCTTACCTGCAGTGGTAGCTGAGATCATGGCTGGTACTCCAGTCACGGTTGATGAGACAACTGCTACACTAATATTGTACAGGGTACACCGTCTCAGAGAGCCCAGCACTGCTGTCTCTACAGTGGCATTAGAGGAGAAGACTTCAAGCCTGCGTTCCAGAGACGCATTGCTACTTGGATAGAAAGTGATGAGGTAGGTGTATCAGCTGGGTTAGAACTTATTGTCCTAACCCAACATAGAGGGAAATTACTGTTTGACCATACTCAGCACTGAATCCAGCGCTTTTTCTGCAATTTCGCGCATTTCTTCGTTAGTTCGATCCTGGATCGGGTGCCGCACAAAGACAGTGGCTGCTTCATAGCCTAGCGCTTTACCTTGCGCGTCTGCTGCTTCACGAAATACTTCTGACGCAATAAAGCCGCCTGGAATACCCCGACCTTCTAAATTCATGATGTCATGCAAACTGCACGATGTACATGAACCTCAGTCGGCCAACGCTTCGACAACAACATCGCACTCTTGAGCGATTTGCTGACTCAGTGCCGTTGGCGCAGGGCGGGCAAATGTGGGTTTTTTGTAGCGATTGACTGTGATGCTGGGTTCAATTTCTTTCAACTGTTCTTCCAGTCGGTTAAGAAAAATATCACCGCGGGGTTTGGATATATCCAACAGACCAATGGTTAAACCCTCAAGCGATGCAGGACGCGGCAATAGCTCGCGTTGCACTGGGTTTAACTCGCCCGTTGGATCGAGCAAGGTTGTCATAGTTTAATCTCCTGTGTGACAGGTTGAGAACCAGTTTCACCACTGGCAGCCCAACCACCAATGATAGCTGAAAACAGGCCGGCATTACCGCCAGCACGAACAAGACGCAAACCACCCGGTCTGAACTTCGGCATCATCTGCGTCTTACGTTGTTCGGGTTTATCGGCAAGAAAATCAGGAATGCCCTCATCAATGCCATTAGCACCACGTACCAATTCGGTATAAGGAATGAGTAATTCCTGTGAGAGCCCTTTTAGCACGTCTTCTTTGGAATAACCACCACGTTCAAAAACCGCAGAGTGTTCCGGGGAAATAACGACAAAGGCATCTGCCGCCATTGCCATTTTGCTATGCATTACTGAACGTAAAGAGGATGCCAGGCTTTTAACCAAAGACGGAGCGCGGCGCGATTGTTGGTCGACAAACGCTTGCACACCATCTGCGGCAAATAAAGTAACTGTGGAACCACCTTCAGTGACGCCGTGTTCTTCAGCTAATGTTGTCCAGTTGCAATCATCTGCGTTTTCCGCAAAACAAAACGTATATTTGCCGGGGTTGCCCAGTGCAGCACGGTCCACGCCGCCTGGAATCCCCCCACCTACATTACGCACCACCAACTGTAATGTACGGCCAATCGTCGCATTGGCTCGATTACCTTGACCCAGGGCATTACCGCCGCTATTCATTCCAATAGCTTTGGTGATGGGGCCGCTAACAACGACCATAGGCCCTGAGAAATAAGTGGTTGCGAGCAGACCGTGCATACAGAATTTATCTTGGAGCGCGGCTTCGATAGTGGCAATCACAACAGGCATATACTCGGGCTTACAACCGGCCATGACTGCATTGATTGCAATTTTCTCAACTGTACATTCGACGAGGTTTGGCGGCATGATGCCGATAACCTCTTTTGGATCACGTGAAGTGCCTTCCAGCATTCTCAGCACACGCTCTGAAGTCGGCGGGACAACCGGCAATCCATCGCTCCAGCCACGGTCGTAGC
>JBCCIP010000109.1:0-1571 GCA_039111475.1 Pseudomonadota bacterium
CGCTGAATATGGCGGAAATCGCGCGCGGCAGTTGATCGGCATTGATAGTGATAACAACGACCGCACCGACAACATAGAGCAGCACCATGAACGGAACCAGCTTCGAGGTAATGCGAGCGATGGATTTAATGCCGCCAATAATAATCAGCGCAACTACAACGGCCATCCCGAGACCGACCAGCCATCCGTATCCCTGCAAGGAACTTTCGCTACCGCCAGTTACCGCGAGCAACTGGGTATAGGCCTGATTTGACTGGAACATGTTGCCAATACCTAAGCAGCCTATGACGATACTACCGGCAAAAAACAGACCCAGAAATTTACCCAGGCCACCCAGTCCACGTTTGGCTAGCCCGTCACGCAGGTAATACATCGGGCCGCCGGACACCGTGCCGTCAGGGTTGGTGTGCCGGTACTTAAGGCCCAAGGTGCACTCGACAAACTTTGTCGACATGCCTACGAGACCTGCAACGATTAGCCAGAAAATTGCTCCTGGACCACCCAAAGAAACCATAATCGCAACACCGGCGATGTTGCCAATGCCGACAGTGCCCGAAACTGCAGCGGTCAGCGCCTGAAAATGTGAAATTTCGCCTTCGTGATTAGAGTCCGTGTAACGCCCACGCACGATATTGATGGCATGTTTAAAGCCACGGATATTGATAAACCGAAGAAAGAGCGTGAAGAAAACCGCAGCCAGCACCAGCCAGCAAACGATAAGGGGCACGTCAGCGCCAGCAACTGGTACCGAAAAGAAAATAAATCCAGCTACAGCATCAGTAACGGGTTGAACGGCGGTATTAATTTTCTCGTCCAGCGTTTCGGCAAAGCTTGTCGCCGAAAACGACGCGAAAAATACTCCAAGACAGGTCACGATTGTTCGCCTGATAGCGTTCATTGTTTTCCCCACATTATTATTGTTCTAACTCTTTAATAGACTGGCGGGCTGGTTACCCACAGAATCTGCACAAGTTCATCGCCATCGTTCAACCATGAAAATCGTTGCCCGTTAATTCTAAAACTATCACCCTTGGCCAGAACAAAGCTAACACCGTCAATCGTCAGCCTTAACTGACCGCTCAGCAGGTAACCCTCTTCTTCTACCCCGCGATGCAGATCACCGTTCGAATTGCGGCCCGGTTCTATTTGAGTCAGGAACATTTCAAACGAACCGCTCAGATCAGGCGACAGCAACTCCTCAAACAAGCCATCATCATCGCTGCCTATACGTTTGCGTTTCTTTGCACGAACAATCAGGCCACGCTCAGCATCGGGCTGATCTTCGTGACTAAAAAACCACCCCAACGGAACATCAAATGCTTTTGCAATGGGCCGCAGAAACTTGATAGAAACCGCTCGCTCGCCCCTTTCCGCCTCGCTGAGATAACCAAGGGAGCAGCCGGCCTTCTCAGCCAGAGTTGCGAGCGTCCAGCCGCGATTCTTTCGCAGCGAGCGCAACTCTCTGCCCAAAAGCTCTGCGTGCTTGCGGCTTAAATCACTTGCTGATGACCCATTTGACTCTGTGTCAGCCATACGCAGATCTGAATCGAGTGGTTGCCAATGTTCGGTAC
>JBCCIP010000110.1:0-1546 GCA_039111475.1 Pseudomonadota bacterium
GAACAGCTTGAGCTCTTGGCCGACATTCGGGGGATTTTAACCAGCGAGGGTCACACTTTGCCGCAGGCGGCGCTGGCGTGGCTGTTGACCTACAGCGACACCATCATCCCCATTCCGGGTTTCAAGACGCTGGCTCAGATTCAGGATAGTGCCGGTGTTCTGACGAAAGGGTTGCTGACACCACATCAAATGGCGTTGTTGGACGAGCGATTAACGGCCGTTGAAATTTTAATTCGGTAACACCTTTCTATGGTCAACAACAAACAATAGCAATACATTACCGCTGCAAACGCAGCTCGGTTGGCGAAGCCTTAAAGTTTCTTCGAAAAGCCCGCACAAAGCTCGACACATCCCGATAGCCACAAGCGCGGCAGATCTCTGACACGGTTAGGTTACTATTAACCACCATTGAACGCGCATGCGCCAGCCGCTGACTGGTCAGCCACTTCCCCGGCGATGTGCCATAAACCGTTTGGAAGTGGCGTTTAAATGAAGAAAGGCTCATGGCACAAAGTTTGGCTAATTCGGGAACTTGCAGCGGTGATAGAAAGTGCGTTGTAACAATAAAAACAAGGCGCTCTTCATCCGTATTCCCCCAATCAGATGTCTCACGTAATATCAGGTGACGCACCGCTTGATCACTCATCAGAGCGATCAAAAGCTCACGAAGCTTAAACTGTCGCTCAATATCAGGGAGTGGCTCAGCGAGTTCAATCGGCAATCGCTGGAACAGCTGAAGGGCATGAGCTGATGGGGCAGAGACGACGACACGAGGACCCGTATCGAGTTCTGCAAAAACGCCAACCGCCTCACGGAGAAACGTTCGATTCAGCGAAAAAATAATGCTCTGGTAATTGACATCATGCCCGTGAAATTCAGACATAATTTGGGTACCAGAACGCATCGCCACAACTGAACCAGCCGGTGCTTCTAAGTACGCTTCTCCATCCTGCGGATTGAGTTGCTTAATGCCTGCACATACCAATACAAGCGTCGGCTTTGTTACTAAAACCGAATCAGATAACATTCTCTGCTTCGATTGATAAGAAATAATAGAGGCCTCTGGGAATTCAAAGGCCTGATCAGTAGACTGTTTTGCGAGATCACCCGGGACTTGCAGCACTGTAAAATATCCTATGATTAGCTGGTGACAGCTGGGTTCATCGAGTATGTTCCCATATGTGATGCACTAGCCAACACGTGCCCTTCCATTTTTTGGAGCGCGTCCTGACCCGTAAATTCGCCCTCAAGGCCCAAAGTATCAACATCTAGGGCAAACAAACTGAAATGATAATGGTGGATAATGCTGTCGTTCCACGGGGGGCAAGGTCCATCGTACCCACCGTAAACCCCTTCCATATCAGCATCGCCAGCAAACCAGCCCGTATAGTCGTTCATGCCGGCAACGCCCTGTTCGGTTTGACCCACTGATTTGCCACGTGGCGTAATCCCGTTAGAGGCCGCCCCTTCATCAATCCCCGACAGGCTGGCTGGAATATCTACCAGCACCCAATGATAAAAGTTTATCCGTGCCAGGTCAGCCGGA
>JBCCIP010000111.1:0-1537 GCA_039111475.1 Pseudomonadota bacterium
CCCGTTTGGTCGCGAAGGGCAATGCAGTCCTGGTCGTCGTGGTGTAACTGAAACCACGTAGCAGGGCGGTGCACGAATACCTCAGGAATACGGAAGTTATTGTAAAAGCCCCACTCAAATTCGATGTTCGAAAAGCCCTTTAATATTGCGTCACCCATACCGAATATGATGTTGTGCCAGTCTTCCACATCTTTCAGCATTTGCTCTATGTTGGCTGCATCTTTTTGTTCTTGGGCGGTGGCATTCACAGGCGGCTCTATCTGCCAATCGATATCGGTCAGCGCCATCTTACGCTTGAATATTTCAGCCTGGATGTGACCGTCTTTCTCTTCGATGTCTTCAGCCAGATAGCACTGTTCTAATAAGCTACCTTGTTCAGCATTTTTAAGAATGACCGCCAACGTGGCAGGCGTTAGCCCAGAACTAGGATGCTCAGCAAACTCGCGTCGCATTTGCGCCACGCGTGCTGAGTTGTCGGTTTGTTTGGTTTTAAGGCCGCGTTCGCGTACACGAAAGCGCGTACCGTTTTGCTCGTAGGTTTCCATTAGTAACACCCACTTTGTTGGATTGAGTAGTTGTCGTCATTGTTGCGGTTGTCGCGCCTTTCGGCTTTGGAAGGTAGGCTCATGTAGTCAATTTCACCGCCCTCCATTTTACTGGCCGCAACCATCATGCAGCAGGCAATAGCACCGTCGCCATGTCGCTGTTTTTTACTGTCGGTTTTCACATCGGGTATGCGAGGCACGCCCCGGTTGTTAATTTGAATAGAGCGCAGGTCATCCAAGATGTCAGCGTCACTCGGTAGGATAATGGTGAAGTCCTCAAAATGGGCCTTCATAGGCGGCATGCTTTCTCGATACCAGTTTTCGGTGATCTTGACCGACTCGATAAGCCCCGCGCCGTAGTGGTCAACTGCTTGCTCTGCTAAGTATTCACCGTTACCCGTGGCATCCAATTGCGCGCCAATAAAGCGGGGTAGCCTGTCGATGATGAAAAATAGAATTTGTTCTTGCTGCTTGTAGGGAATGTTTTTAAGTTCCACCACGAGCGGTACACAAAGGCTTAAGTCTTGCTGTATTGCACCAACCCATAAACACGTTAAATCGCCAGAACGTGCAAAGTCCTCCCCTAAGCAGTGGCGCTGCTCTGGGTTTAACTTCTCCAGCTGTGGCAGTAACACCTCTTTGCACCAGTCTTTAATATCAGCAGCGCGCAGGTCGGGGCGCATCTGGTTCCACTCAGCGCTTTGTGCATAGTGGACAACGGTGGGCTGGCCGTTTTCGTCGGGTTGCACCATAGCCTTATCGATAAGGGCACGGCTGATGTAAGCGCCACCGCCCGATTTAGGCACACAGAAATACTCTTCTAGTGCATCCTCTTGGCTGGCAGTGTCGTTAAGTAAATCGTCGATAAAGCGGATAAGCGTATCGCCGACATTCGCTCAGGTGAGCGCTTGCCGCTCATGCCGGATGAGAATGCAGAATATGTCGCCGAGTTCGTCGTAGACCTCGATAAGATCAACGAGCCAATGATCGCG
>JBCCIP010000112.1:0-1527 GCA_039111475.1 Pseudomonadota bacterium
ATGCCGACAAAGTCATCGACTTCATTGCGGTTACACCCGGCTTCACAAGGTGCCGGACAAACACGACCCATTTGTGAAGGAAACGGGTTGGCATCGGTAGAACGTCGAAACGCGTATTCCTGCCAGCTAACACCTTCGGGCGGTTTTTCAATGCCATTGGCAATCTGCAGCCAGCCACGGATGTCTTCACCGGAGGGGCAGCTGCCCTGACACGGCGGTGTGCGATTCACATAGACCGGACACTTGTGCGACTCGTCTGCAACAAATATCTGCGCAGTCCAGTCTTTCCAGCGGTTATCGCCATCTTTAAATTTGCGAAACGTATGGTTGTCTGCCTTTTCAGATTTACTCCATGGAGTAGTCATTTCATTGCGCCTTTGAATGTCTGTTCAGGTGCCCGATCCGATGGGCGAAAGCTTGCCAACTCTGCCTGCTATGAATCACTATTAAACACCAGTGCATCACCCACCAGTTGATGCACACTGATCACCTGATCCATGTCGAAGCCGTAGTACGGCAGCACCTTGGAAAACTGGCTTTTACAAATGGCGCAGATGGCAGCCATATGTGTAATGTTGTGTTGTTCATGCACATCTTTAAGGGCCTGCATTCGCGGCTTGGCCCCTTTAACACGCAGCTCTACCAGATCATCGGTCAGCAATCCGCCACCACCACCGCAGCAGAATGTTGCCTCGCCAATGGTATCTGCGGGCATATCGAAAAAGTGATTGCAGCTGGCTTTGATCACATCACGCGGCAGGGTAAATTGCCCGCCACTTTTAGACCCCATGCGCGAAGCGCGCGCCACGTTGCACGAGTCGTGAAAGGTAACGCGTTTGTCGTCGTTGGCAGTTTTATCGAGCTTCAGGCGCCCCTGCGACATGAGATCGTGCGTTACCTCGACAATGTGCTGAGGCACCGGATAGTTTGAGTCAAGAAAATCAAACGGGCCGGCCAGCGTATTAAGAAAGCTGTACCCTACCCGCCAGGCGTGGCCGCATTCACCGAATACAATGCGCTTCACACCAAGCTCCCAGTGAAGAACATGTTTCCAATCAATATTGCAGTGCCTGCTAGATACGTGAGGTGGCTGGGTTGCTTTGCCTGGTCCTGAGGCGAGGGACAAGGACGTTCTAACTATGTTGCCAATTTCATCATTGCCCTTCATGGGTGAAGAATAATAGCTGTTAACAGACCTTGTGTAAAATGACGAAATGACAATATGTTTTTGATTTACAGTACTTGTCCTACATACTAGGGCCCAGTATTTCGAAATCAGATACCTCAGGAAAATTGTGTTTGGATCTAGTCTTAATCAATGCGGACATTATGAAGTCGCTTCTCTGCATGTGCCGTCTTCTCGATTTCTTTGAAAGCAACCAACGGTTCCTGATCTTGATCAGCTGAGTGAGTTTCTTGTGGACAAGCAGCAAGTGAGGATATCAGAGCAAGTTGGTCAGGGAGCGTTTGGAGTTGTTCATCGTGGCATGGTTGAGAACCTTCTACCGGGAGAGAAGTTCACTGAAG
>JBCCIP010000113.1:0-1509 GCA_039111475.1 Pseudomonadota bacterium
CGGGTTCGGTGGTACCATCCATGCTTGCTGAATTGTGAGAATCGATTTCTGTTACCAAGATAACACGATGTCACACTTTACACGAATCACAGACGCCTGCATTGGATTAGCTTTCTGCTGCACACGCGTAAAATTGAGGAACTGGTCCGGCCGATGAGCCAATCAAATTGCGTCACACCACAGCTGGGGCTAAGAACAGCGACTGTGGCCATCGCGTGGATGATTGGAGTCTACCTCCTTCATGGACAATACGCCGAACGGACAGTTGCCCCCGGCATGCCCGGTGTCACACCGGCGATGTTCAGTTCGATGCTGGTGCTGGGCTCGTGGTACGGAATTACCGCATGGGCTTGCTGGTTGTGCACGGCAGTCCCCAGAACGTTTCCACGTTTGCTTCTAAGAGGCGCGGCATGGTTGATCGGCTCTTACTTGCTTGATCAGCACCAAGGCAATGAGCAGTGGTTAAAGTTCATGATTAATTTGGGAGGCATGTTGATTACACAATCCGTTTTGTTTTTCCTGTTGTCAATTCCAGGCTGGAAGGTTGGCGGTTCGGGGCGCGATTTCGAGACTCGACAATTCGGTATTGGCGACATTTTGCTTGCCACGACTGGCGTCAGCGTGCTACTGGGAATGGCAATCCGATTTCAAACGCCGATCGATGCCGAAGCCTACTGGCTGGTGCTCGCGGGACTATGGCTCCTGTTCCCATTACTGTCGGCGTGCGCCTGCACTGCGGCGCTCCATAGGGCGATGTTTCGACGAGTATTCTTCCTGACCATTGGCGCGCTGCTTGTGTTGGTCGGTGCCGTGGGCGGCGCAGCCTGCGAGCGTGCGTTGGCCGGGTTGTCAGACACTGATGGCACTCGTTTTGCCGTGCGGTATGGAACCATCATGTTGGGAAATCTGACAGTCATGTTTCTGCTGTCTTTAACGGGACGCTGGGACGCGAGGCCCGCGTCCCGTGCCGAGTCGCAAGACCGTGGCTCACAGGAAACCAGCGTGGCCAGCCCGGCGGAGAAAGACTAAGAAAAACGCGCGATGACCGCGCCACGTCCGTCCACGCTCACCTCCGACGAGGGGCTCGATTGAGTGGGCCGAGCAAACGTGAGCACCTTGAAGGTTTCACACCATATAAAGTTGAACCTGCAAAAGATGTTGCGCCAGGTCGCTGGGAAACGGGTACACAAAGCTTTGAAGCGCTAGCTGGATTAATTGATGCTGTTGATTACATTGCTGCAATTAGTGAGCTTGATGATAGTCATTCACGCCGAGAAAAACTCGCGGCTGCATTTGCTATGACTAAACAGCACGAAATGACATTAAGTAAGCACTTTTTATCTCGTTTAGCAGATTACCCACGCATCAAGTTATTTGGTATTGATGATCTAGAGCGTATAGCTTATCGCACACCGACTTTTGCTTTAACTTTTGAAGGCATCGAGCCACGTGTTGTGTCTGAATTTTTAGGTAAGCAACATATTTGTGTGTGGGATGGTAACTTCTACG